>NZ_JARQPL010000014.1:0-46527 GCF_046032535.1 Streptococcus suis
CTTGCACTTGTTGATGCAGACGTACTTGCGCTAGTTGAAGCACTTGTACTTGCGCTGGTTGAAGCGGACGTACTTGCACTTGTCGATGCAGACGTACTTGCACTCATTGAAGCTGACGTGCTTGCACTTGTCGAGGCAGACGTACTTGCGCTAGTCGATGCGGACGTACTTGCTGACGTTGAGGCACTTGTACTTGCACTGGTTGACGCTGATGTACTTGCACTTGTCGATGCTGACGTGCTTGCACTTGTTGAAGCGGATGTACTTGCGCTAGTTGAAGCACTTGTGCTTGCGCTTGTCGATGCGGACGTACTTGCGCTAGTTGAAGCGGACGTGCTCGCGCTAGTTGAAGCACTTGTGCTTGCGCTTGTCGATGCGGACGTACTTGCACTTGTCGATGCTGACGTACTTGCGCTGGTTGAGGCACTTGTGCTTGCACTTGTTGAGGCGGACGTACTTGCACTTGTCGATGCTGACGTACTTGCGCTGGTTGACGCTGACGTACTTGCTGACGTTGAAGCACTTGTGCTTGCGCTTGTCGAGGCTGACGTACTTGCGCTTGTCGATGCGGAGGTACTTGCTGACGTTGAAGCGGACGTACTTGCACTTGTCGAGGCGGACGTACTTGCGCTGGTCGAAGCACTTGTACTTGCGCTTGTCGATGCGGACGTACTTGCCGATGTTGAAGCACTTGTACTTGCGCTGGTTGAAGCGGACGTGCTGGCACTTGTCGAGGCAGACGTACTTGCCGACGTTGATGCGGAGGTACTTGCACTTGTCGAGGCAGACGTACTTGCCGATGTTGAAGCGGAGGTACTTGCACTTGTTGATGCAGACGTACTTGCTGACGTTGATGCGGACGTACTTGCACTTGTCGATGCAGACATGCTGGCACTTGTTGAAGCACTTGTGCTTGCGCTGGTTGACGCTGAAGTACTTGCGCTGGTTGAAGCAGACGTGCTCGCGCTAGTTGAAGCACTTGTACTTGCCGATGTCGATGCGGACGTACTTGCGCTAGTTGAAGCGGACGTACTTGCACTTGTCGAGGCAGACGTACTTGCGCTGGTTGAAGCGGACATGCTGGCTGACGTTGATGCGGACGTGCTGGCACTTGTCGATGCAGACGTACTTGCGCTAGTTGAAGCACTTGTACTTGCCGATGTTGAAGCGGACGTACTTGCGCTTGTCGATGCAGACGTGCTTGCACTCGTTGATGCGGACGTACTTGCACTGGTTGAAGCTGATGTACTTGCGCTCGTTGATGCGGAAGTGCTTGCACTTGTTGAAGCGGACGTGCTTGCACTTGTTGATGCTGATGTACTTGCGCTCGTTGACGCGGACGTACTTGCGCTAGTCGATGCGGAAGTACTTGCTGACGTCGATGCGGACGTACTTGCACTTGTTGAAGCTGATGTACTTGCGCTAGTTGACGCGGACGTACTTGCGCTAGTCGATGCGGAAGTACTTGCGCTAGTCGATGCGGAAGTACTTGCACTTGCACTTGTTGAGGCGGACGTGCTTGCACTCATTGAGGCAGAAGTACTTGCGCTAGTTGAAGCACTTGTGCTTGCCGACGTTGAGGCGGAGGTACTTGCGCTGGTCGATGCAGACGTGCTGGCACTTGTCGATGCGGACGTACTTGCCGATGTTGAAGCAGACGTGCTGGCACTTGTCGAGGCGGACGTACTTGCTGACGTTGAAGCACTTGTACTTGCGCTGGTTGAAGCAGACGTGCTGGCACTTGTTGATGCGGACGTACTTGCTGATGTTGAAGCGGACGTTGAGGCGGACGTGCTGGCACTCATTGAGGCAGAAGTACTTGCGCTGGTTGAAGCTGACGTTGATGCACTTGTACTTGCACTTGTTGATGCGGATGTACTTGCACTTGTCGAGGCGGACGTACTTGCCGATGTTGAAGCGGACGTACTTGCTGACGTTGATGCGGACGTGCTCGCGCTGGTTGAGGCACTGGTACTTGCACTTGTTGAGGCAGAAGTACTTGCCGATGTTGAAGCGGACGTACTTGCTGACGTTGAGGCGGAGGTACTTGCCGATGTTGATGCAGACGTACTTGCCGACGTTGATGCGGAGGTACTTGCGCTGGTTGATGCTGACGTGCTGGCTGACGTTGAAGCACTTGTGCTTGCACTTGTTGAGGCAGACGTGCTGGCACTCATTGAGGCAGAAGTACTTGCCGATGTTGAGGCGGAGGTACTTGCACTTGTTGAGGCACTTGTACTTGCTGACGTCGATGCAGACGTACTTGCCGACGTTGATGCGGATGTACTTGCACTTGTCGATGCGGACGTACTTGCCGATGTTGATGCACTTGTGCTGGCGCTAGTTGAAGCACTTGTGCTTGCGCTGGTTGATGCGGACGTACTTGCTGACGTTGAAGCACTTGTGCTTGCGCTGGTTGAAGCGGACGTGCTTGCGCTAGTCGATGCCGATGTACTTGCGCTAGTCGATGCAGACGTGCTGGCTGACGTTGAGGCACTTGTGCTTGCCGATGTTGAAGCAGACGTGCTTGCACTTGTCGATGCGGACGTACTTGCGCTGGTTGAAGCGGACGTGCTGACTGACGTTGAAGCACTTGTGCTTGCGCTAGTCGAGGCAGACGTACTTGCGCTGGTTGAAGCGGACGTGCTGGCTGACGTTGAGGCACTTGTACTTGCGCTAGTCGAGGCGGACGTACTTGCGGAAGTCGACGCACTAGTCGAGGCTGATTCGGAAGAACTTGCGCTTGCTGACGTGGAGGCACTAGTGGACGCACTGGTTGAGGCGGACTCGGAGGCGGACAAACTTGCTGATTTAGAAACAGAAACGCGGTCTGTCACTTTCAATTTATAGGACTTCTCTGTCTTAGCTCCATGCGAATCCGTCGCAGAAACAGTTACAGTGTAATCTCCTGCCTGTAATAGACTGGATGCAACATTAGGATCTCTGCCTTCATAGACTGTAGCTCCCTTGGAATCAACAACCTTATAGGTAACCGTCAATGCTGTACCAGAGGCATTATCTTCAGTGTCCCGAATTGTTACGCCAGTAGAAAGATCAATATGACTTCCATCGCTACGATCAACCGTTCGGTCCGTCGCAGTAATGACAGGTGGAGTATTGTCATTGATACGTAGAGGATAGCTACCCGTCACTGTTTGCGTGCCTCCACTGTCAAGAGCCGAAATGCGTACCGTATAATCCCCTGCCGGAAGATTGCCAACATCTACAGTTGTAGAAGAACCAGCTGGAACAGTCATAACCGAACGACCATTGCCATCCAAAATCTCATAAGTAACAGTCGTTGTCAGGTTATCTGTAGGTGAACGGTCGTCTTCTCTATCGCTGACAGTAACACCTTCTGCCAAATTGATTGAAGTTGGCTGACCTGTCGGTTGTTTGAGAATAGTCTTAGCTCCTGGCACTGTCACAACTGGCGATTCGTTTGTATAAGTAATCGGAACATCAACTACAGTTGTCACACCCTCACTGGTTGTTAAACGCAGTTTAGCCACTCCTGTTGCTTGTGGAACCGTGCCTTCGACCACTTCTTCTACTGTCACAGTCGATCCTGCTAGATTGACGGATACGGCATTTTTTACATCATCAATGGTCACACTTTGACCGTATTGACGCTCGATAGGGGTGACAGTAATCCCCATAACATAAATACGGAAACCAGGGGACACTCTCGAATTGACATTGACGCTACTGTCGGTAACCGTCATATAATGAGTATAGAAACCAAGCCCAGAGGTCGGTCTAGGGATTCCCTGAAGTTGCCCGGTTGTAGAATCTACCGACAGCCCTAACGAAGAATTTTCCCTGAAACTATAGGTAACTCCTGACGGATCCTCAGCAGTAACAGGCTTCAAAGTCCGTCCCGAAACCATTTCAATCGAGCGTTCCGAGAAGACAGATACATTCTGCGATGACAGAATGGTTGGTGCCTGTGTATCAGCATTGACCGTCAAGGTATAGGAACCTTCAACAGGATTGGTATTTCCACTGTCTGTAGCATAAATCTTTACAGTGTAATTACCAGCTGGTAAATCCCTAATATCAATATTGGTTGCTGCACCTTCTGCCACTGTTTTGACAACTACATTATTGGCATTGACAATCTCATAACGTTTACGAGTGACCAGGCTATCGCTTGCAGAGCGATCATCTTCCCTATCACGAACCGTTACTCCTGTTGTCACATCGTACATGGTAGGAGTGCCTTCTCGGTTTTTGGTAATCGTCTGATTACTTGCCTGAATAGTTGGTCGCTCATTTGTATAAACAACTGGAACATCGACTACAGTTGTCACACCCTCACTGGTTGTTAAACGCACACGAACTGTACCGTTTGCATTTTGTGGAATGGCATTTAGCAACTCCATATTGACTGTTACTGGAGAACCGTTTGTCCCACGATTCAATGTGATGGCATTTTTAATCTCATCTGCTGAAATCGTCTGACCGTACTCTCTCGTCACCGTAGTTGTGGTCGCTTGAATCAAATAAATCTTGAAATTCTCAGAAGTAGTCGTCCGACCCTGACCATCCGTAACTGTAACAGTACGAGTATTGAAACCTGGACTGCCTGTCGCAGTTCCTTGTAGTTGCCCTGTCGTTGAATCGACAGTGACTCCAAAACCTGCATTATTGAGACTATAACGAACACCGGAAACATCTGTCGCTGTAACTGGGATAAGGGTACTATTGCCAACCATCTCAATCTGTTTACCAATAAATATGGTAACGTCCTTGCGATTAGTAATAGTTGGATTGGTCGTATCAGTATAATTCAGAGTGACTGGAACCGTCTTGGTATCACCTGCAGGCGTTCTCACCGTCGCCTGAATGGTCTGGCTACCTACCGCATAGGTATGGTCTGGAATAGTATAGGTCAATGCCGACAAGTCCGCGACACTAATACGGCTATCTGCTGCAATTTGATTTTTAATAAGGTCTGTGATTTCAGCCGTTGTAAACTTATTATTCCCAGTATACTCTCTAGTTGCAGTTACAGGATTAGCTCGCAGGACATACATTTTAAAGCTATTCGAATAGCCTGTATTTCCTGCGTTATCCCGAACAAGGACTCGGTTGGTATATGAACCTTGACTACCAGCTATTGGCGTACCGCTGACTTGACCAGAACTATTGATGGTTAGACCCTTGCCGTTTTCTGTCGTAGAACTTGCCATCACAATCTGAGTCGTAGCTTGACCACCTGTTAAACCTGAGCCATTTGGCGCATCAGCTAGGGTCGCAAGTTGGATTGGTGCACGTAGGGCTTGCCCTTCGAAGGCGTAGAGACTGGTCGCAGTCAGAGTTGCCGTTGGTGCCGTCATGTCACGATAAGTGAAAGTGACTGGCACATCTTTATAGGTATTTGTAGAGGTATAGACACGAACAACGGCTGTCTTTTGACCTGCTGTTACTGTCCCTGTATCTGTATTTGAAAGCAATACCTTACGAATGTTTGCTTTGTTTGCATTGTTGTAATCACTAGCATTCCCAAAGTCAACTGAAACAGCATCCAAAATGTTTTGTTCTGTAACACGCGTGAAAGTTGGTGACTGAATATCACGGTCAGCAATTGTCGCTACAGACGTTCCAAGAACAACCAAATGGTATCTCGCATCCGTTGAGTTATAGGTTGTTGTATTTGCTGGATTTGCTGTATCAGAAATCTTCAAATAATTTCCATACCAACCATAGGCAGGACCTCCATTGTTCGGGAGATTCCCCACAGTTGGTGTTCCGCTTAGGTAAACCGTTTTGGAAGTAGCAGAACTTCCCTCGACAGTAACATCCATTCCTCTACTATTGCTGCTACCCGACGAATTCTGAACATCACCATTACTACTTGCCGTTGTCGCAACTCCTGTCGCATCTGTTACTGTTGCTAACTGAATTTTCGTCGAAACAGGATTATCTGCAGTTGGACTTGCAGGATTCAAAATTTTGACTGACTCACCATTAAAGACATATATTTGCTGACTAGTTAGTTGTACTGTCGGTGCTTGAGTATCCTGGTAATTAATAAAAACATCAACATCTTTATAGTTTCCATCTGTCAATGTCACTCGGACACGAACTGTCTTTTGTCCCATTGTTGGTTGATGTTCATCGTAGCCTGATAGGATACGGTAGCTACTAATATTGTCTAAACCTGAACCAGTTAATCCACTTGATCCTCCACCTGTCGCAGTTGCTTTGACATGATTTAGAATAGCTTCTCTTGTAACCTTTGTTCCCACTTCAGCGGTCATGGACTGCCCACCCGTTACATTGTAAGCACGAACTATAAAGGTTTGAGAATTACTATTGTTATAGTTATCTGTAGCTGTTATCGTAACTGTCTGTGAACCAACTCCTCCTGTAAAGGTTTGACCAGTAGAGATTACACCACTTGTATTCACTGTCAGACCCGCAGCATTAGTGGTTTGCGTAGTAAAGGTTTGACCATCCGTCTCCGTAATAGTAGCAACTTGTTTGTTTACTGTTGTTGGTACGCCAGAAAATACATATACATTTTGAGATACGTTTGAGAAACTTGGTGGATAGTTAACAAGTACAGTAGCTGTCGTACTAAGTCCCTCACCTGTTGTTACTGCCACTGGAACAGTTTTTGTAACATTGGTAGGTGGTGGTGTACCTTGTACAACATAAGTCAAACTTTTAGCTGGACTCGTACCATCAAAGAAACGACCAGAACTTGTCCAACTTTGTACAACATTTGTAATTTCAGTAGAAGTAGCTGTTTGACCAAATGCTTTATTGATGTAACCACTTGGCACAGCAACAGCTGTTAATCTCATACCTGCGGAGTTACCTAAGATATTTCGATTCCCTGCAGCATCAACAACAAATGGCCATCGTGTGAAAAAGTCTTGCTCACTTGCGGACAGATTGCTTCCATTGAAATGCTGTGGGGCAATCATCGAACCTTTAGGCATGTAGATTTCCCATTGGTTTGTTGTACCTGCTACTTGACGAATGCCAAGACTAACCGGACTTCCATTGGCATCTATTAGCATACTGTTTAGATTTCCATCGTTATCCAATGTTCCCGTATCATCTGCCCTCGAAATCCCCCACCTTTGCCAGGTATCCGAATTAGATACTTCCGTGACGGTTGCAAGGACAAGGTCTTTGGATAATGGTGTATTATAAAAGAAATACACTTGGTTTGGGTAAGCTACTACTGGTCTTGTTGTATCACGGATTGTTGCTACTGTAGCAGCAGAAATGCGATTCTCTTGACTGTTCAAAACATCATTTTGAATCCCGTCATCTTTGGCAGGAAATGCCTTACCAGTATCTTGAACTGCACTTACTGTGGTAGAAGCTGCCATTGCACCCGAAGGCGGTGTCGCTGTCCAAGTTCCATTTGATTGGACAACAGTAGTTGTTTTGGCACCGTTTGAAAAGGTAAGAGTAACCGTACTATAGGGGGTACCGGTGCCGGTGATACTTGTAGACTTGTCCGTTAAACCATCTGTAATAACTGGTGCATCTTCAGTCTTACTATAGATGGTTTGACTTCCACCAGACACAAATGCTGCTATAACTTTAGTGTTGTTATTAGAAGTAATTAGCCTTTGATCAGGATTTATAAAGTAATATGGGTCATTAACATTAGATGCCACCAAGCCAAAATCGCTATTGTTTGTCGTATTAATATTAGCTGTTTTCAGACGAATATTATTAACACCAGTACCATTTGTCTGAACAGTCAACTGAAATGTTACTGTTTGATTGGCAACAACATTACTGAGATAATAATAATTCCCTTTTGGAGTTGGACCAGGATTCAATACCCTATTCGTCAGTTGACTTTCAAGACTAGCACCTGTAACTGTTACTTGTCCAAAAGTACTTGACGAATCAATTCCTATTCCGATACCGATCTTTCCATTTGCTTTTGGTTGAAGGGTAATAGTATATGTTAAGACATTGCTATCTGCATTATAATCATAAAATACTCGACTCACATAAGAAGTAAGACTTCCAGTTGATAAAGCACCAGCTTTAAATTCATTCGACGCTGTAGCAGTCCTAAAATTAATAACCCCAGAACTGCTAACATCTGTACCTGCAGCACCCTTAGTCACTGCCCGTGTCCCTGACCCTTCAGCAATCGCAAACTTCCCACCAGCAGCCTGAATCTGATTGATACGGCCTGTTAGGCTAATAGCTGCCTGACCTGCTATCAAGGCCATGGTATCGACCTTATCCTGACCTAGAGAACTATCTTCTCTTAGGACCAACGATTCTTCCAAAGCTGTTTTAGCAACCTTTAGGGCTGTTTCATACCTCTTATATCTGCTAGCGGTCGTTGTCGTAGCATCCACCTCTGGATAAGAAAGGGCATGTTGCAAACTAGCAATGGCATTGTCCAAGTTTGTATAATCCAAACTATTAGCCATTTGGGCTGTCTCAGACTGGCTAGACGAACTACTGTTCAAACTAGTAGCTACTAACCCTGTTGCAACTTCCGAACTTGCAGTAGCCATAGCAACGATAGTACTATCGGGCTGCGCCAAAGCATCCGTTGGAGCAAGCAAATCAGTTGAAGGCGCATAAGAAAGGGCGCCTCTACTCTCAACAGCAACCAGACTGGACTCAGACACCTTACTTCCTGATGGTTCACTACTATTTTCTGAACCTACTGCTCCTATCGAACTCGTCTTTCCCTCTACTAGGCTGCTAGAAACAGACATAGACACACTGGTTGAAGCAGATTCTGACGCTGATGTCGAAACGGAGACACTCGCAGAGGTTAATACAGAAACAGAAGCAGACAAACTAGCACTCTCTGAGCTAGATAGACTTACTGAAGCAGACTGGCTGGCACTAACAGAACCCGAGGTGCTGGCACTCCCTGTTCCCGATTCACTAGCCGTGGCAGAACCTGTAGTTGATGTAACACTTTCTTCCGAAATCACTTCTGTTAAAACGCTTTCAACAACCACTATATCTTTATCAACAAGGGTGTCTGCCTTGCTATCAACCTGTTGCTCCACTACAGCGACTTGCTCTTCTGCAAAAGTATTCAGCGCAAGGGTCGTCCCAGATATGGCCGCCCCCGAGGCTAACAAGGCCTGCAAATAAGCTAGACGCGAACCTCTCAATTCCTCATTTGTTTCAATAATCGGCAAAGTAACCTTGGCTTGACCTTGCCCTCGAATCACGCGTAAAAGACTGATTTGGGACAAGACTGTCCGAACCCAGTTCTTACCCGATTTATGCATTTTGACCCTACTTCTACGTCCAATTTCATCAAAATGCTTATTAAATCGTTTTTTGTTCATGAAAACTCCCTATAAATATTCATTTTCATTCATGTAATATATATATATATATATATATATATGGAAGAAATAAAACTTTACTACCATTTTACCATAAGTATAAAGCTATATCAATAAGAACAACTTTTTTGTTTATATATACAATTACAAAAGTAATACCTTTGAAAAATCTAGATTTCCAGCAAATATGCTACTGACGATTCCCATCAAAATATTGAACCATTTGCTATAAAGGAAATAGTCTGCATCTATCGCAGAAACAAGCCTAAAAATTCAAAAGATATACCGAATAACTGATACTATAACTAAAATAACTAAAAGTTAGCTTAACAGAGCATATCATTTTTAAATTCTAAAATCACGATTCCACTCAAAAAATGGTAAATTCCAACACAAAACATCTTCTAATTTATCTATTGATTAAAGCGAATAAATGAATAAGAATAAACAAGCAAGCCAGCAACTGCTCTTCCCACTCTTGAAAAAAAGACGGATGCCTGCTATAATATCATTAGGATACTACTGCTCACTACCCCACCTGGCCCCTGTCAGTAGATTTAAATTTTTTCCATTTGATTTCGAATAAATAAGTGGGAGTGGGAAAGAACTCGACTAGTCAACAAAGAGTTCGTTTTCCCACCCCCGCACAGTTGATTAGGTCAGATTTGGAGTGTAATACACGAACAAATCTGCCAATCAACCACTGCGCTGAGATGCTGACACTAACTCTGAGAAGTGTTTTGCCAGACTCTGCCATTAAGAAATCAAATGAAAAGGATGTGGTAGATTGAGACATAGTCGCTTAAAACCAACACAGGATACAGTCGCCAAAAAGATTTTTCAAAACAAGGAAGTCACCAAGGCCTTTGTGTCAGACATTTTAAACCTAGCTGTTACAGAAGTTGAACTCTTGGACGGTCACCAGATTAGCCTGCCCAATGATCATTCGCCCCGCGGTTTCTACACGGTGACGGACATTTTGGTCAAGCTAGACGACGGCACCCAGGTCATTATCGAAATTCAAATTGTCAAGCAAAAATTTTTCATCAATCGCCTGTGGACCTACATTTGTACCCAGGTACATGATAATTTTGAACAAGCCCGGCAGGAACATGGTGACACACATACTACTCACGAATGGCTCTATCCTGTTTATGGAATTGCCCTCGTGGAGAAGAATTACTTTGACGATGACCAACCCTTTCACATCTTCTCCCTGCGAGAAGAAAGCACCAACCAAGAACTGTTTATCCAGCCCAAAAACAGTGACAAACAGCACAGTCTGGTCAAACTCGCCTTTCTGGAATTGGGCAAATACCAGCCCGAAACTATCTCAGAATACGACTTGAAAAAATGGTTTGAATTTTTTGGAAACCGAGACTTCACTATCCAACCAGACAAGATTATTTCACAGGCAGAACATGCCCTAGACTACACAACATGGACCAAGGAGGAACAAGACATGTGGGATAAAGAATTTGACAGAGAAGAACTCTACTACTCATCCCTACGTGAGGCACGAGAAGAAGCTTGGGAAGAAGCTTGGGAAGAAGCTTGGGGGAAAGCGGAACAAAAAGAACGCCTGGAATTTGCCCAGCGTTTATTAGCAGAAGGCTTGGATAATGATATTATTGCTCGCTGTACAACTCTTCCCCTCTCCCTAGTCGAACAACTTCGTAGTCAATTGGCGACAGGTGGGTAGTTAGGCAGAACATGGACCAAGGAGGAACAAGACATGTGGGATAAAGAATTTGACAGAGAAGAACTCTACTACTCTTCCCTACGTGAGGCACGAGAAGAAGCTTGGGAAGAAGCTTGGGGGAAAGCGGAACAAAAAGAACGCCTCCAATTTGCCCAGCGTTTATTAGCAGAAGGCTTGGATAATGATATTATTGCTCGCTGTACAACTCTTCCCCTCTCCCTAGTCGAACAACTTCGTAGTCAATTGGTTGCAGGATTTTAGGCGTTTAGAGCGGAACTAAAAACAGTCTAGAAATAGACCGTACAACTGGGATTGGGAAGACGAACTCTGAGAAACCTCAAACTCTTTTTAGTTGTCGACTTCTGATACCACAACTAAAGGAATATAACATTCCCTCCCTATGATAGAATCAAAGCCAAAAAATTTATAACTAGATTACTAGATCTTCCCTAGTAGTCTTTTTCTGTGCTAAAAATTCAGGATATTTCGTTTGTTTTTTTTAAATAGCAAAAGTTGCTTTTAATACTTGACATACAGGGACAATGATTGCTTTTTGTGAACCACGTCGACTTTGAATTTGTTATAATCGGCTCTCTAGGGCTTTTTTTTGACAGTGAAAGTAGGTCGGCATAAACATTTCTTCTAAATATGAATAACCATGTCGAATCTTGCTACTTCGTTTCTTATCATAACTCTCATTATTACAGAGGTTAGGCTCAAGCCCAGCACCGTTTCTCAAAGTTAGTGTCAACCACTGGAAATACAAACTTGTTGACGAACTCTTCTATGAAGGGTCGAGTTCTTCCCACTCCCACCCAGAAGGCTAAATCTCTAGCAGTTGGAAATAAGGATACGACGTTTCCTCGCACGTCGAAGTAATCAAAGATAAACTGATAATTGACAATAAGAAAAAGGCTGGATCAACCAAGCCTTATCTATTTATCAAAAAAGAATTGAATAATCCTAAAAATAATCAAACCCAAACTAATCAGCACCGAGAGAATAATGATGATATGAAAATCAAAGCCTCTCTTTTTTTTCTTTTTTTTAGGAAGAACATACCGCTCTTCTTCCAAGCGTTGTTCAATTCGTTCTCTCAAAGGATGTTTTCTGGTCATAGTTTCTCCTATCCTATCAAACGCTGATAAGCAGCAACATCAACTAAATTAGCCTCTTCTTCCTGACAAGTCAATAGACGGTTTGCTTCTTCTCCTGACTCAGTCAGAAGATTCTGGATTTTAGTAACTAAGAGCTCTACCTGCAAGGAACTAAAACAATTTTCTTTGGCCACATAGATCTTGGCGTGAGCAGTTTCACCAAAAGCAAAAATCAACAAGCGATGTTCAAAGGCAGTTCGTACAGCTGATAAAATCTCGCCACCATGGTTGATGTCCAGATAGATACTGGTTTTCTGATACAAGTCCCTCACCATATCCATGGAAATATTTGGATAAAGAGTCACATTGGCATGATTACCAACAGCCATCAAATGACTAGACATCTCTGTAATGGCACCAATATGAAAATGAAGATTGGGCAAACCTGTAATCAAGTTATCCAATTGCTCTATTTGATCAGAATTGGTTAAAATTAAGGCTTCTGGTTTCAACTTCTTTTTCTCCTTGAAAGGATAGAGGAAACCCAAATAAACAATCTGTTCCCTCTGTTCCGAACTGGCTAATTCTAGCAAGCGTTCATAAGTGGCCTTATCCTGTACAACTACCTTGCTTGGTCGTCTGCTCTGCTGATTGAGCAATAGGAGCATATTACCTGGAATGCTATCATGAATTGGTTCCTGCCAGAAAAGAATATCTTCACCATCTTCATTGAGATAGAAAGCCGTCAAGAAGGATAAACCCAAGCTATTGTAAATAATACGGTCTAACTCAAAACCTGCCTCCTTTAGATAGAAAGCAATCCATTCATGCTTCGTTTTGAAAAAGTAGATACGGTTTTGATAATTCAAAATCAGGTCGCCCGTTTCATGATTTTCAACCAAGACTTCTTGCCCCTTGAGACCATAATAGCTAGTCTGAGTAGCCTGTCCCTGCCTGTCATAACTAGTCTGACCAAAACGAACTCCTTTATCATTGTAACGGTCTGTTACCACAATTCGCCCAGCCTCATCATACCAATCCACTGCCTTGATCAAGCGCTTATGGCTTGGATGGGCGTAATGAATCTGGGCACGTTTATTAGCAAAATTATAAATAGCAGCCTGGCTATTATCCCCTCGAATTTCCCAAAAAGCAGGAGTTTGTAGTTGATTGAAATACAAGGCATGACCTTCCATCTGCTCATACTGGGTAAAAAAACGATAAGGCGAGGTCACATCGTGAGGTAGAAAACCGTCATCATTAAGGACAATAGTCGGATTATGATAACCCGAGCACAGTAGGGAATAGTGCAAATCCCAACTTCCTTGATGATAGCTATCAAATAAATGAATCATTGTGCAACCTCCTCTACTAAGTCTAGCCACTTTTTCTCAATTTCATAGGTTAAAAATTTAGAAGCAATTTGGTAGGAAACTTCCTGCATGGGCTGACGATTTTCTTGGCTAAAGAAAATGCGAATAGCCTGACAATACTGGGCAACAATTTCCTTCTCATCTTCTACTTGTGGAAAAGGCAAGAGATAGCCATTGAGCCCATCTTGAATAAAGGTCTGGTTGCCGTATGGAGCATCAAAACCAATAAGCGGCAAACCAGCACCAATAGCCTCTAGCAAGGTCAAGCCAAACCCTTCGCTCTTTGAGGCTGTAAGATAAAGCTCATAATTCTGATAGACCTCTGTCAAATCCTGATGACCTTTTAGCTGGATATAGTCCTCTGCACCATACTCCTTAATGATAGTTTCGATTTTACCTTGCTCGCCACCACTGCCATATATATCAAAGGTCAATTCTGGTAGGTATTTCTTTGCTGCAATCACAGCCTTGGTCAGCCAGTCTACATGTTTTTCCGTAGCCAAACGTGAAGCTGTAATCATGGAGTAGGGCTTTCTCTTTTCCGAATGACGTATAGTATCAATGCTTCCTACCGGTATATCAAGCACACGGGGAACCTTACCCACATAACGAGCAAACTGTTCTTCTAGAACTTCCTTCTGCCGTTGCGTCGAGGTGATAAAGAAATCAACACTATCTGCATGAACAAACTGGTAGTCATAGAAGTTATTCCAAAGTATCGTTTGGTCCGTCAAGCTATTAGGGCTATAGTGTTCTGCGTGAATGACCACTCCTAGCCTAGCTGGTCCTTTATTGGCAAAAACGGCCTGTCCTGTACCTGTCGCACGGTCCAAGATGACTATATCCTTGGCAGTCAGTTGCAATTGCTGCATAAAATAGGCAATCCATTCATCCTTGGAAGAAAGGATGGCATCTGGCATGCGGTAGACAGAGTTTTCACCATCAATTACCTCTTCATAGGCAACCGAACCATCTTCATTAAAGTAGCGACGGAGATAGAGATGAGCCCTGTTATCACGGGGAGTGTAGTACTCACTGAAACTTCTCATATAGGTGAAAAAGTCCTTCCGAATCAGCATTCCTCTAGAAACGTATTCGACACGATGTACTAGGTCTTGATCTTCCTGACGCAGATAGGCTGTCAGAAATAAGTCCTGTTCCTCATAGAAGAAACGCACAATCTTCCCGTCCCGTTCTTCTCTAGTAATATTCCCAGCAACATCTTCCCGAAGCTGGTCTAGCGTATAACTAATCGGAGCAATCTTTTGATCCGTGAAAAAAGTGTAGAGCCAGATAATCTCCTTATCCTCAAACCCAATATTTCGGGTCAAGTCAGCCAGAGTATCCTGACCAAAGAAATCGGTAAAAATAAATTTAGCATCCACTCCCTTACGACGAAGAAGTTGAGCCCGATAAGCCTGGGCATATTCTACACCACTACTGGCCCAGCCTATCCCAAGATTGATATTATAGACAGTCATTTATAGCCCTTTCTTAAGCAAAATACACCTGCATCTCTCCCTTTTCCGTATAGGAAACATCGCTCAAAAGGATGTTCTGAAGGATACCGCGTTTGATTTCTTCTTTCATTTTCTGATAGCCCTTATAGGCTTCTTGATGGTATTCAAATACTGGATTGCGCTGGGCTACCTGTCTGGCACTTGCAATAATCCGTAGTTGTTGGAGATAGTCCACCTCTTCCACCCAGCATTCATCGATGGCTTTTAGGACAGCCAGGCGTTCAAACTGAAGATAATCGGTCGTTAGAAGTTCTTTCTTCCTCTGAATTTCTGTCTCAATGATTCCCAGCAAGAAAGCCCTTACTTGTTTGTGATTCCCTACTTCCAGATGTTCTGGAAAGGCGTGAAAATCGTAGGTGATATGATCTAAAATATAGCGTTCCAAGTTGTGAGCTTCTACATTCGGATGGCGTTTAAGGTAGAGGTCAATGTCTTCTTTGGCAAATTGCAAAATATCTAGAGCCTGACTCCGTCCCTCAATAATAGCATCTCTTTCTCTATAAACATAATCCCGTTGGAGTTTGACGCTTTCGTCAAATTGCAGGGTCATGCCCCGTGAGGCTCTTCCAGTACCATCACTAGCCTCTTGAGAGTGTTGTAAGGCTTTCCTGAACCGTTTCCCAGTCAATTCTTGTGGCTTGCTCGGATCCACCAAATCTTTATTCTTCTTATAAAAATCTTGAATCCACTTACCACCATTTTCAATCAGAAGATCATCTTCTAAGCAGGCAAAAAATTGACTAAAACCTGGGTCTCCCTGGCGA
Organism: Streptococcus suis; assembly: GCF_046032535.1. Taxonomy (GTDB): domain Bacteria; phylum Bacillota; class Bacilli; order Lactobacillales; family Streptococcaceae; genus Streptococcus; species Streptococcus suis_AK. The sequence continues at coordinate 15,768 of NZ_JARQPL010000014.1, forward strand.
CCTGAACGACCGCGCATTTGCAGGTCCATTCGTTGACTTTTCATCCGTTCTGTCCCTATAACAGCCAGACCACCCAATTCTCGCACACCTGGTCCCAGCTTTATATCCGTTCCACGACCAGCCATATTGGTAGCCACCGTGACTGTTCCTAGCTGGCCAGCTTCCGCCACCATCTGCGCTTCTTTCGCTGCATTATAGGCATTGAGCAAGCTGTGGGGAATCCCTTCCAACAAAAGCATTTCCGAATAAATCTCTGACATATTGACCGAGCCTGTTACCAGAAGGATGGGTTGACCTGTCGCATGGATTTTCTTCACCAAGTCCAAAGAAGCAGTAATTTTTTCAGGCATGGTCGTATAAATCTTGTCCGGATAATCCTTGCGAATGACAGGCTTGTTGGTCGGAATTTGAATCACTTCCATGTTATAGGTTTCGATAAATTCCGCCTCTGCGGTCTTACCCGTTCCTGTCATTCCAGCCAGCTTATCAAACATCAAGAAAAGATTTTGGTAAGTCACTGACGCAATCGAACGCATTTCCGGAGTGACCTTGACCCCTTCTTTTTGTTCAATAGCCTGATGAATGCCCCCCTGTAGCCTGGTGCCAGTCAGCACACGCCCGTCCGTCTTGTCCAGCAATTTCACCTCATCATCTTGGATAACATAATTCTTTCCCAAAGTGTATAACTTATGGGCCTGCAAGGCCAAGATGACATGACGGACCAATTCCGCATGATCAATATCAAACAATTCCTGCGAACTAAAATAACGCTCTGCCTCATCCATTCCTGCCTGGGTCAACCAAACTTCTCCGTGCTCTCGGTTATAGTAATAGCCCACGCCCTCTTTCAAACCAGTAACGAAATGATCAGCAATAGCATAAAGGTTAGACTGCACACGGGGAGAGCCTGAAACAATCAAAGGTGTTTGGGCTGTGTCTAGCAAGACAGCATCTGCTTCATCAATAATGGCATAATGAAAAGGGCGCAGGTATTTATTATTCTTATGGGTCGCCAGATTCTCAAAGAGATAATCAAAACCTAAACTACCATTGGTCGTATAAACAATGTCCGCCGCATAGATGTCTTTCTTACTGAGAGCATCTTTGGTGGTCCGATCATCCGAATCATCCACACCACAAGCCACTGTCAATCCCAAAAAATGATAGACCGCTCCCATCTCTTCTGCATCACGACGCGCCAAATAGCCACTGGTCGTTACCAGCATAACACTCTTGCCTTCTAAAGCATTGAGATAGAGAGGCATGGTAGCTGTTAGGGTTTTGCCCTCGCCCGTCTTCATCTCCGCAATATTGCCCTCGTGAAGAACAATGGCTCCCATTACTTGAACAGGATAGGGAAACATGCCCAAGACACGCTTGGCCGCCTCGCGAACCAAGGCATAGGCCTCCACCATGAGATCATCCAAGCTAGCACCAGCTGCCAATCTCGCTTTGAACTCCTGAGTTTTAGCTCGCATTTCAGCATCCGTCAGGCCTGCCATCTCCTCTTTTAAGCTATCAATTTCTGTAAAAATCCTCTTCAATCTCTTTAAACGATAATAATCCATAGAGAAAAATTGTCGGAGTTTTTTCATTCGTTCAAGAACCGTCCTTGTCTAAAAATTGCTGGATAAGGAATCGGAGGGGATGAACCAGAGAAGAAACAAAACCTTCACTGACATCCTTCCTCTCTTCTCTCTCCCTCCTAGCACGCTTTATCAAATCCTCTACATGCGAAAGGGAAATCCCTTGTTCTTCCAAAAGTGAATGATAGGTCTCAATAGGATAAAATACCGAACTTAGAAACAAGCCAGCCGGTTTTATTTTCTCGCTATAGTAAGCAGCTGCTAGATTCCCTCTTGGCCCATAAGCAAAAAACTGAACCCTTGCTTCCGGGTGTCTAGCCACACAATCCATGATAAATTGCTCCGTTTGAGGATGGAACATGGACACATCGTCAGCTCTATCAGAAACAAAGACTATATCACCTAGCCTGTCTATACATTCTGCAAACAAATCCTTCTCATAGTACACATCTTCAGGATGCTCCAGAAAAACAATATGTAAGCGAGAAGAACTTGTAGGATTACATTTTTCTTCCAAAAAAATCAACTCTTCCTGAGGGGAGAAGACCGATTGCAACCAAATAGAGCGAAAGGTCAAACGTTCACAACCAGCATTCAACAAGGCAATCTCATAGGAATAAGCTTCCTTGGGATAGGTAAAAGATGCTTTCTTATCTTTTAAAATCTCAAATCCCAGCTCTTTTCCAAAACGATCAAAAAACACCACGCGCAAGTAAATACTCCCCTGAGGATAGGCCTCCGCATCCAGAATCAACTGGTAGCTGGCTCCCTTTTTCAAAACAGGAAGAGTCGGGGTCTGCCGCTTGGCCTGGAAATTGGTCCGAGAATACCAGTGCTTTATTTCAAAACTTGGAGGCATGAGGGGATTTTCAAAAGAAATAGCCTCTTTTTCAAAATCAATCCGACTCCCATACGAATAGGTGTCTTGTGCAAAATGGTTCCACTTAATCTCTAACCGCACACTATTTTCTCCTATTAAAATCCTTGTGCAGCATATCATAATACTGCTTGATAAACCAACCAGAAGTTGCAGCACTACCATCTAGGTGGCGACCCGAGTAACCTCTACCCAAAATAGTCGCTCCCGTTTCCTTACTGGTTCGAACCAAATTTTCAAAAGCAGCCGCATCATAATCATCTTCTTTCATGTAGGCCACCGCAAATTTTGTCGAGGCATAGACTCCTTCTTCCATCAAGGTCCAAAAACGCTGGTTGAGCCTGTCTGCTGCTTCTTGATCCATGGACTGATAGGTTGAATATAACAAATCCAAGGACGTTGGAAATCCACCAGGCCTATGTAAACGCTCAGCTAAAGCCATATCCCCCAAGCTCAAAAGAGGCTTGCTAATCACAATCCCATGAGGTTTTAATTTGGCTCCATAGTAGGAAGCACCAAAAGTCCCCATGGACATGCCGGATAGGATCAATTGACTGGAATCAAAACCTAGAAAATCCAAAGCTTCTTCTATCTTGCCTTGAATCTTATCTTCCAGTTCCTGACTTCCCAAATAGAAGGCTCCACCATCCAATCTTGGATCACAAATCAGCATAAAGGGTGTTTTCAAGCCTTTCATCATCCAAAAACCTTCAAAGCCTTCGGCAGTACGAAAACCTGAGAAATAAACACAGAGGGGTGGTTTAAAATCAGCAGGGTCAAAGTAAGTAAAAATCTCCTGGAGCTGATGGTCGACAAGCCGTTGTCCGCCCAAGATAAACTCACCCAATCCATTCCTTCCCCAACGATAGTGAAGGTCACCGATTTCTACTCTTCCAACACCTTTAGCTAAGATAGAAATGAAGAGATAGCCATCTATATCAGCATCGATGACAACCTGATCCTTCAAGCTATCCCCATCAAATTCCCACTGCTGATAAATTTGACTGGTAGCCCCATTTGGGATGAGCCGAACAAGCATTCGGATGTCAGCCGTAGAAGAATGACTGTGCTCTAAAAATAAATTCAAAAACTGCCATTCACCATAGGGAATATTGTAACGAAAGAAGGCCAACTGCTGAAAATCGTCCCCAAATTCCCCTTCAAAAGTCATGTATTTTCGCCCCTGCATGTGAACCTTGCCTGAAAAATTAGGGGAAACTTCCATATCACTAATATGAACCTTGGCACCATATTGTCCAACAAATAATCCCTTGGATAGGGTATGGACAAAAGCCTCTTTTTCTCTAGGATTATAGGCTTGAGCCATGACCTTTTTTAAAAACTGCTGGAGCCATTCCGACGTGTTCCAACCTGCTGGATAAAAAATCTCATAAACCTTAAACAGTTCACAAACCTTTTTCACAGTCCCTGGGTATATTTCATCAGCTAAAATAAGGACAGCATACTGAGGATAAGCATCCAGTTTTTTCTGTAAAAGCTCTACCTCTTCTTCCAAGGTTTCCAGTAGCAGATTCTCCTCCTGGACTTTCTCAGCTTTCTTATTTTTTTCAGTTTCCTCTAACAAGCTTGCCAACCGTTTTCTTGTTTTCTCTAATCTAGACCTATCCTTTTTCGCAGCATCAATCTGACCAAGCAGGATGTCCAAATCATCTAGAGAATAATAATGCCATTCTAACTTTTCAGAGATGGCTACTTCTTCCCGCCAATTCTTTCCACCAACTTGTAAAATAGCTATTTTATTTCCCATTAGTTTATTTTTTCTTTCACTTTTTCTACTAGGACACCACTTGTATATTCCGAAATTTTTTGAACAGAATGAATGAGCGACTTATTCCAATTGGTCAGACCTGCTAGGTAGAAATCGATACCTGCTAGTAGGCCTCCATCCCTGAAAAGAATAAAACCATTCTTCATATGTTCAACAAATTCTGTCTCCACTCGATTGATTTGAGGAATACCAGAACTAATCCCTGCAATTTGGGTATACAAATCTGGCTCTTCTGCCAAATCAATAATCAATCGAACATATTGAAAGGCTTGAATAATCTCATTTTCGCTATGTAAAAAGGACAGCTTGATGCGACTCTCCTGACTTTCTGAATCTCCAAATTCGAACATCTGTCCTTCTTCTTTTTCAAAAAACAGATAGGGTTCCGACCTGGTTTCTAGAAATTCTTCTAAATCTTGACTAAGATTTTTGACCGTTTCTTGGTTTGTCTGATAAGACACCAGATGCAGATGCATATCCTCGTATTCTTCCATCCTGTTAAAGAGCACTTCCAAGCAAGCCTGGTACTCGTCTGGGCTTAAACCATCCAATAAAAAGTAAACTTCTAGTTCTTTCAAACGTTGGCTCTTACCCAAGGACAAACGGGTATCAAACAAGGACAAATGATGGACTGGAGCAATCTTAAATGTTGACAAGTAATCAGCTGTCTTCTTACTATCCGTAAGAACCAAGTCAGCCATAGCCAACATAGGTAGAAGTTTTGCTGTCTGCTCCAAAGGGAAACGTTGACCAAAAAACGATAGAACAACCTTTTGGCTACCCTTGGCCTTCATGACCACATCATAGTGCTGAGGAGAGGCCGTTAAAAAGATATGGGCCTCCTCTGAACTACTTTTCAGATAATAAGCCAAACGTTCTTGAACCAATTCTTCCATGTTCTCATAGAATGCTTTATCCGAGATGGCCACTTCCAATTGAGGATTGATTTCAATATGTTGGTCATTGTCCCCTAAAAATTCCCGAATTCTCCACCTGCCGTCTAAGCCCAAATAATCCTGATAGAGAGGCTGCCAATCCTGGTAGTAAAGAATACTTGATACAAAGCCCCGATCATCAAAGACCATTTTCTTGAACAAACTCCCCTTGTCAAAGAAACTAATCCAAATAACCTGACCCGATTCACCAAATTCGATCTGGGCATAGACTTCTCCACCTAAGAGAGCAAGAGCTAGGAAAGGGCTATTGACAAATTCAATCCCCTGTGGCCAGTCAAAATCCAGATAATCAATCACTGCTCCCTGATAGTCTCCAATTCCTTGCAACTGATCGAAAAGAGACCAGGTATCCACCTCAAACAAATCGTAACGGTGCTTGTAATACCGAAGATTGGGCATATAATTCAAGATGAGCAGTCGATTCTTTTCTCCTGCCGTTTCGAACATGCGCAACTGATTGATGGTGTCATCAAAACGAGCGGTCGACCACATATTGTACCAGTTATTGGTATTATCATACCAAGTCCTTTGTTCTGGATACCAAGCTGGAATAAAGTAATGTGTCATACGTTCTCCTACTTCAATTCAAAGAGTGAACCATAGCGTTTCTTTAAGCCCATCATTTTCACTTCTTTGATAATTGTCAACAAAATACCTACAACCATCATAAAAATCCCTGGCAGTCCTGCAATCCTCTGAATATCTGGATAATCCAGACTAAGCAACAGAGGAAGACCAACCATAAACAGCAAGAAAACAGCATTGATGGTACCAATTTTAAAAATAAGGGAGATCAGGTAGGCCTTGGTTGGCTGACCTGGTCTAAGAAGAGGAATATAATCTCCTGTTCGACGCATTTCTCTTGTTTTTTCTGTTGGATTAACCGTTGTAAAGGCAAAACTGATGGTTAAAAGAGCCAATATAGCCAAAAAGAACAAAATCCCTTCCAAATTCGTCAATGTAAAATAACTAGCCAAATATTGAAAAATCATGGCCTGATTGGGAAACAAGAAAGACAAAAGCAAGAAAATATACTGCGGAAAAGCCAATAGGGTATAGGCATACATGAAAGGCATCCCACCCGATATATTGAGTTTAATAGGCATATAAGCCTCTTTCATCAAATCGTTCTTGATAGCAATCCGTTGGATAGGTATCCGGTATTCCGCATGGTCTAATACAACCGTTAAATAGATGGAAAGGGCTGTCCAGGCTAATATCAACCCTCCTACAAAAGCCAATTCTGTCTGGAATAAATCAAGGAAAAGAGGAAAAATATAAAGCTGCCCAACAATAATATTGATCAGAATGATAATAGCTGTCCCCCCCAGACCATAAGCAGCATTCATGCTGGCCAGCCAGCTAATCACAAAGGCACCTGCAATCGTGACCAAGGTTACAAAAAAAATCTCATCAATAATGGCTAGTTTGCCACCCTCGCCATAGTTCAATCCAATAGCCAGCCCCAAGCCCTGAATAAAGGCCAAAAGCAACATCAGAGCATTCTTACGAAACTCCATCATCCGTGGAGAAAGAGAGCTCTGCTTACTGCCAATTGAGAAGAGAGAGATGAGAATCGTAGCATACATCCAAGGCCCTAAACCTAGTGAAAAGATGGATAGCATAGGCAAACTACTTTGTGGTATCTGATGCCAAGGTAGTTCTTCAAGCGCTGTCTGAGGCAGATAGCCCGACAAATTCACTAAGGGAACAGGTAGATAACGACCTGCTAGAATGATAAACAAAATCAAACCTGTAACGAGGATTTTTCCTAAAACAGGATACCTAAAAAATAATTTATTCATCGCTAAATCTAACATTCTTTCAAGAAACTGTATTCACAAGTGAAGCGCTTGTATACTTGTAATAGAAGAGATTGTTTTTCGCTAATCAAGGCAGGTTGTTAGAGAATATTGACTGTATTTTGAAAACAACGAACAATGAGTAACTGAAAAACCAGCAGTTGCTGGAAGTGCTGAACTGTAAATACAGGTCCTAAGTTTCTATATCATTTTATTTTATCATAATGTCCATCGGAAGTAAATTGGTGGGTTGCTGGCAGCATATACTGGACAAGGATTTTCTTGCCTAAGAACCTGTATTCACAAGCAAAGCGCTTGTATCGAATTTTACTGTATAAATTGTCCATTTTGTGATAAAATAATCAAGTATACCTATCTAAAAGGAGATTCTCTTGAATAAGCCACTAATCAGTATTATTGTCCCTGTCTATAATGTCGAAAACTATCTGGATGAATGTATTCGAACGGTCCTCGGTCAAACCTACTCCAACTGGGAATTATTACTCATCAATGATGGCTCAACCGACTCATCCGGAACTATGTGTGATGACTATGCTAAAGGTGATGAGCGTATCTACATAAAGCATATAAAAAAAAGCAAAGGTGTGTCCGAAGCCCGCAATACTGGTCTGTCCCTTGCAAAAGGGGAGTATATTACCTTCCTAGACTCTGACGATGGTATTCGTGAAGATTTTCTAGAAACCTGTCTGACAACTGCTATTCAGCATGATGTCGACATTGTCATTGGTCACTTTTTCATCTGGGACGAGAGAAACCATACCTTCTACTACTTCGTTGAGCAGGCACAAAAGGATCAGACAGAATTTCTAACCGTTCAAGAAGCCCTCGACCGCCAAGTTGTTTGGAAAAACCTCAATACTGCCCCCTTTGTAATTCCGTGTGGTAAACTCTTCAAGGCTTCCTTATTCGATACTCTTCGTTTTCCCAAGAACAAAAGGTATGAGGATGAATATACCATTCACAAGACCTTTTTAAAAGCCAAGCAAATCGCACTGATTCATAGCGAATTTTACATGTACCGCCGTCATGGTCAGAGCTTTATGACCACCGACTTCAAACTAGAAACAGCCATGAACAATATCGAAGCCTTGGAAGAACGCATCGTTGATTTGGTTTTAGCCAAGAAGGATACGGAGCTGGTTCGCCAAAAACTCTATAATGTCCTATTACATACCAAACATGAATTAGAAGTCCATCAGTGTAGCGATAGCTTAGAATACCTACGTGTTTTAAACAAACTGGAACTATTTAGTGAATAAGAACCTCCTAATCAGAAAGAAACAAGCAATTTCCTATGAATACACCAACTATCCCCATCCGAGTAAAACCTATTTCTCAAAGCCTAGATTATATTTTGGAACACTCCTGCTCTGTCGCACGATTTGGCGATGGAGAGATGGACATTATTGCAGGTCACAGCATTCCTTACCAAGACTATGACCCTCAGCTAGCCAGTGAATTAAAAGAGATACTAGGACTTGAAAGCAACCAGCACTTCATGGTCTGTTTATCAGATGTTTTCGAAAACAGAGAACGCTATACAGACGCCTGTAATCATTTTTGGGAAGGGCACTTACAGCACTACCAAGACTACTACCGCCAGATTTGTAAAGCTCCTTGGTATGGAAGCACCTTTATCTCACGCCCTTATATCGACTTGGCTGATAAGAGCGTCTCGGCAGGCTATTTTCAAAGCTTAAAGCAGATTTGGATAGACAAAGACATCCTGATTGTCGAAGGCAAAACCTCTCGCTCAGGTGTTGGCAATGACCTCTTTCAAGAAGCCAAATCTATCCAGCGGATTATCTGCCCGTCAAAAAATGCCTACGCCCAAATAGACGAGATTATTTCGGCCATCAAGACCTACGGACAAGACAAACTAGTCCTTTTGATGTTGGGACCAACTGCCAAAGTCCTGGCCTATCGTCTGTCTAAAACAGGTATGCAAGCAATTGATATTGGCCATATTGATTCGGAGTATGAATGGTTTACCATGCAGGCTCAAACCAAAATCAAACTCCAGCACAAGCACACAGCTGAACATAATTTTGACCAGGATATCATCTTCACTGAGGATCAAGACTATCTACAACAAATTGTCTTAGACTTGACAGGTGAGGTCCTGCCGACTGTCCAAGAAAGTAAAACAATAGATATTGCTTTCTCTGTTAATAATCGCTATGCCCAATACCTTGGCGCCACTATCTTATCTATCCTCGCCCATCATCCAAAGGAAGAGGTACGAGTCCATATTCTTTACAAGGAGATTGCTCAGAGCATTCTCCAAGACTTGGGCAACCTAGCTCAACAAACTCCCAATTTAGAGTTGCACTTCCATTTGTTGGAAGACCAGCAGTTTTCAGCCATTCCTATCCGAACTGAACAATTTCCAATTGAATCCTTCTCCCGTTTCCTACTTCCAGAACTCCTAGCTGACTTGGGTCGAATTCTCTACCTAGACGTGGACATCTTGGTACATGGAAACTTGATGGAGCTCTTCCAAACGGATTTAGAGGAATATGAGCTTGGAGCAATCGTTGAAGCAGATATTTTCAAATACTACCAATGGTATCTGGATAGTCTGGGCTTTGGTCCAAATGATGCCTACTTTAGCTCAGGTGTGCTCTTGATGGACCTTGACAAGATGCGTCAGAATGGTACTACCAATCAGTTGATTGCCATAGCCTTAGAAAAGGCTCGAGACTATAAATTTCCTGACCAAGATATTTTAAATACCTACTACAAGGGACAGTTCAAGCAATTGTCACCTTCCTACAACTATACCGATGTCCGCAAGCAAAATAGGGAACTGACAGCTGACGAGATTGTCATCGAACACTTCAACGGTGACATCAAGGCCTGGCATGCTATCACAAAAATACCCGACTATCTCAAGGCTTCTGCCCTGACCTACCAAGACTATCAGGCAGCATTCATAGCCCTACAGAATAAGCCTGTGGTCAGCATCATTATCCCTATCGGCGAAGAAAGCCCTTATCTCCAAGCCTGCCTAGAATCTATCAGCGTGCAGACCTATCGCGAGCTTGAAATCCTCTTGGTGCAGAACAAAGCTTATTCACATAGCCAAGCGCTAATGGAGGCTTACCAGAAAGATAGCCGTTTCCACTTGCTCACCGTAGATACCGAGGTTACTACTCTCGATCAGGCTGGCATCCGAAAGGCAAACGGAGATTACCTAACCTTTGTACGTCAGACTGACTGGCTGGATTTAGAGTACATCGAGTGCTTATTGACCTCCTTGACTGAGAAAGATTGCCAGATCGCCCAGACCTCTTTCACTGTCTTTGATGAGGAACAGCAAAACTACCTCTTCTATTCAGAAGAGTTTCCAATCGGTACCGTCATAAAGAGCAAAGAACTACTTCAATGTTTACACAGCTTGATTTGGTTTGAAAAAGAAGGACATGAGAATTTGTTTGGAAAATTATTCCATGCCCAAATTTTCTCACCTATCTTTCATCGACAGTCATTAAACAACACAAAATTAGCCTATCTTGCCTATCTAACTGCTGGCAAAGTGGTGATTAGCCGTCACAAACTCTATGTACGTCGCTTTAAAGAAAAAGCTGAAAACTTAGAAATACTAAACAATAGAGTGGATGACCTAGCCTATCTCTTTACCTTGCTAGCCAATAACCAACTGTTGACCGTTGATTTTATGGATTACTATAAAGAACAAGCCCAACTACTAGCCAAGGAAAGCTATTGTCAAAATAATCATCAACTCTATCATCAAACCTTAGCAAGACTCAATCTACTCTAGCCAGCAGATAAGGTCATTTAGTTTCTCCTTTAATACTTCGACGAGGGGAGGCTGGGCTCAAGTCCAGCGCACTTCTCAGGGTTTGTGTCAACATCTCAGCGCAGTGGTTGATTGGCTTTAACAGTCTGGGGGAGTGAAACAGTTCAGTGAACTGTTTCAGCCCGAGCCTAGAAAGGAAAAAGCGAGGTTAAAGGTGGGAGATAAGATTTGCGAGGCAAATCTCAGCAGTTCGTGTTTTACACTCCAAATCTGACCATTACGATTGTTGCGAACAAAGTTCGCTTTATCTCCAACCTCAAACTGTCTCCCAGACAGTTTTGTAGCGAACTCTGTTCGCTCTATCTCCAACCTCCAAAGGTTCCCCGAACCTTTGTGTAGCGAACGAAGTTCGCTTTATCTCCAACCTCAAACTGTCTCCCAGACAGTTTTGTAGCGAACTCTGTTCGCTCTATCTCCAACCTCCAAAGGTTCCCCGAACCTTTGTGTAGCGAACGAAGTTCGCTCTATTTCCAACCTCAAACTGTCTCCCAGACAGTTTTGTAGCGAACTCTGTTCGCCTTATTTCCACCTTCAGTACAGACTGCGCTAAAAGTAAACTAACAGACCTTATTATCCACAAAAGAGGGCAAGACTAGGTAGATTTAGAACTAAAAAAACAAAGGAGAACCGGATGCATATCGCATTTAGTGCTACTGATTCCTATGCCGACTATCTAGGAACGACCATCTATTCCATCATTCAACACCATCCTAACCAGGAACTGCATTTCTATGTATTGACCAAATGGATGTCTGACCATAGTCGTTTTAAACTCAATCGCCTGACTTCTCAGCTGGTGAGCATTTCTTTTATTGAGATTGATAGTAAGACTTTTGAGCACCTTCCTTTGAAAGAAGGTATTTCGCTCGAAACCTATTTCAGGATCCTGTTGCCTAGCCAACTGCCAGAACTGGACCGCATCTTATATCTCGATTGTGACATCTTGGTAAAGGGCTCACTCAACCCTCTCTGGGAAAGTGACCTGACTCACCATTACCTGGCCGGAGTCAACGAATTGGACATGCTCCATGATAACTCCGATTATCGACAAAAAATCGGGTTCACCCCTCAGGATATTTATGTAAATGCAGGGGTACTTCTCTTTAACCTAGAGCTAATGCGCCAAGACAAGATTGAGGAATTCCTCTTTGCCAAAGCGCAAGAGATAAAGAATTACATTGAATATCAAGACCAAGATATTATCAATATCGGTTTGAAGGGGCAAATCCTAAACCTTGAAGCCAAGTACAATATGACTGCCTATCAACGCAAGGTCAAACATATCTCGCTGGAAGAAGCGGTCATTATCCACTTCAATTGGCACAAGCCTTGGAGAAAGGACCAAAATTATCTCCAATACAATCGCGAGAGTTTCGAACTCTATCGCAGAACCTTTCAAGCCTACCTCTCCACTGTCGAGCCAGCAGTTACTCTCCTAGTCAACGCTTGGCAGACCAGACCAGCCTCCCTCAGCCAATGCCTAGCCAGCGTCTTTGAGCAGGATTACAAGAACCTACAGATTCTACTCCTGCTACCAGAAGACCAACCTGAACTGGAAGAAATCCTGATTCCTTACCTGACCAAAGAGCATCCAGTAATGGTGATCAAAAAAGACTTTGCCACAAAAATGGAAGCCTATTATGCAGGACTAGCGCACATCAAAACCAGCTATTTCAGCATGATAGAGGCAGAGGACTGGCTGGACAAAACCCATATCTCATCCCTCTACCATCAGCTTGTGGAGCAAGATACCTTCATAGCCAGTGCGCCCTTTACCTTACTAGAAGAGGAGGAGGGGATCTACAAGATGTTTGAGCCTGACCTTGCTGACGGCCACCGACAAACCAGCTATTTGTTAGAAAACCTCTTCGGCTTAAAATGGTATGAAACTTTCCGTCATACCCACCTAGATGGCAAACTCTACCATTCCACTATCATCCAGAGAGCAGGTCAACTAGCCAGCTATCACTCAGAAGATTTACTAGCCTGCCTCTTCTACTTGGTCGGCGAATCTGTAGCCTTTGTCAACAACAGAACATATGTCAAACGCAGCTCATTCCTCTCAAAAGCCCAACTGGAAACTGAGGAAGCAATTCGTACTCGAATGGAAGAATTAAGTCGATTTGCTAGTTATCTAGCCTTCTGCAAGCTCTCTCTCTCTCATTACCAAACATACTACAAACAAGAACTCTATGACCTGCTTGTGACTGCCCAGAAACTAGAGAAAGAAGAGCTCGCTACCAAGATAGAAGCGAAGCTCAATGAATTGCAATTCTTAGAGCAACTTCCTCATCACAAGCCATTCTATTAAGGAAACATTATGAACCTAGCATTTACTGTCAGCGATTCCTATATAGACTACATGGGAACCACCCTCTATTCCATCATGGTGCATACAAGAAAATCCCCTGTTTCCGTCTATGTCCTCACATCTGATATATCAGACTATAGTCGCTTTAAACTTCAAAAATTAGAAGACCGCTTTCACAATCTAAACATCCATATCCTTGTGGTGGATGCCAAACAGTTCGAAGACTTACCTCTTAACCGTAGCCATATCACACGGCCTGAGGTTTATTTCCGCATGGCCTTTGCCAGTCTTCTTCCTGATTTAGACCGTATCTTGTACCTAGATAGCGATATTCTAGCTCAAAAGGATCTCCAGCCCCTCTGGGAAACTCCATTAGACGGGGCTTATATGGCCGCAGTTAGTGAACCACCATCAGAAGGCGGTTTTGACTACCGTCGGAGTATTGGGATGACGGACCCGACCTACTACTTTAACTCAGGGGTTCTACTCATGGACCTTAAAAAAATCAGAGAAGATAAGATTGAAAGCTTGTTATTCGAATGCGGACATACCATCAAGGATAAGATTCGTCTCCAAGACCAAGACATTATCAATGTCGCATTGGAAGGGAAGATAAAATCCCTAGACCCTATCTATAATTACGGCTATATGGAAAGGCAGGCAAATCTTCGCAAAGAGGCCGATATTGTGTTAAACCATTTTAGTTTAGAAAAACCTTGGAATCGCCAACTTGATGTTCCAGAGTACAATCGGCTCGCAGTCAATCGTTACTTGGAGTTTCATCAGGCCTATCTCCAGTTTATCGAGCCTAAAATCAGCCTAGTACTTCCTATTTTTGAAGCAGCAGACAACTTGGATAAAACCTTGGATTCCATTGCTCAACAAGTTTATCGCAATATTGATTGTATCATCTTGGATTATTCAGCCGATAGGGAAACAAAAGAAAAGTGTTTGGCAGCAGTGAAACCCTCCTCCATCTTCCGCTACTATCACTTTACACCAAATAATCAGCACAATTTTCTTAAAGAAGGTTTGGAAAAGATGGCAGGTAGCTATCTCAGTCTGATTTATGCAAATGATTGGGTAGACTCTTTCTATCTCGCCAAGCTCTTTCTAGCACTAGAAGAAAATCAGGCTGACATCAGCAAAGTCAGCTGTAGCCAATTTGAACAGACTACTGGTAACTTCTACTTTTTCAACCCCTTGTGGCAAGAAAAACAAGTTCTGGATGGAAAATCTTACCTACAACAGACCCAGCTGGCACCCAGCCAGCAGGTCGCCTATTACCAATCCTTGTCTGGTATGCTCCTAGCTCCCCAAGTGGTGACAAGGGCTTGGCAACGAAGAACAGACCTCCCAGACCAGCTCCTGACTCGATTCTTGCTACATTCCCAAGCAAGTCTGGTCTATCTACCAGAAGTAGCCTATATTTCTAGCAATAGTCGACCTGACCAAACCTTAATAACCAACAATCAAGAAGCCTCAGACTATCTGACTGCACTACAAACCTATCACGTCTTAACAAAGGGAGCGGACAAAGACTTCTATCGTCACGAACTGCTGTCCCTGTCTAATAACACAGCTACCCTACCTCCAAACTTGGCAGAAGAAATTGACATGCAGCTTGCACTTTTGGGGGAGGGAATTAAAATTTGATAAACTAAACCTTCCTACCCTGTTTTCATCTTATATAAATTGAAAGGGTTAAACTGAAACAATGATGACTGAAAATAAATTAGTAAGTCTCCTACTACCAATTTACAACGAAACAAGTCTAGCGACTATCGAAACAGTCTGCAAACAAAGCCACAAAAACATCCAACTCATCCTTCTAAACTACAATACTGAGGGAAATATTCAGAGGCAAGATGTCTGCTCCAAATACCCACTGGATGCGGAAAGTGTAGACATCTTAAAGGTCGACCCAGCAAGTCCTTCAGGACAAGACTTGCTCAAGCTGGTCAAAGGACAATACCTACTCAGTCTCAACCACATGGATGAACTGGATGATTCATTTATCGAAACAGCCTTGAACAGTGCTGAACAATACCAGTCTGATATTGTATTGCTGGAAAACTGTGACTTTAATGAAAACGATGGTAATTACTACTTCCATGCCAATCTATTCAAGGAAGAGACAGTGACGGCTGAAACTGTAAAAAAGCACTTCCAGACTTTCCCTAGACATAAAACCTATCTGACAAATCCCTATTGTAAACTCTTCAAAACAAGCTATGTAAGAGACAACAATATCGATTTAGCCCATGATTTGATCCCGAAGAGCTATGAAACCGACAAGATTTCTTATGTCAAAGAAACTCTCTATGTCTATCGAAAAATCAAAGAAGAGCTGATCAGTGTTATCGTCCCTGTCTACAATGTCGAGAATTACCTACACGAATGTCTGGATAGTATCCTCAACCAAACCTATCAAAATCTAGAAATTATCCTGGTCAATGATGGTTCGACCGATAGTTCAGGCAAGATTTGTGATGACTATGCCGCAAAAGATGGGCGGATAATGGTCATTCATCAAGAAAATGGCGGACTATCTGATGCTCGAAATAAGGGACTGGATGCCATGACTGGTCAGTTTGTAACCTTTGTTGATAGTGATGACTATCTTGGAAATCATTGCATCGAAACCTTATATATACATGCAAAAACTTGTCAGGCAGACATTGCCATTGGCAAGTATATAGAGTTTGAAGAAGATAACAAATTATTTGTATTTCCTAATTCTCAAAATAGTGTCAATAAAATAGAATTGTTGACTGGAGAGCAATGCCTTGAAAAATGTCATAGATATTTTTCATTTATTGCTGTGACTGCTTGGGCTAAACTATATAGAGCCAACTTATTCAATGATAACACCCCATATAAATCCATCAGATATCCTGTAGATATCTTGCATGAAGATCAGTACACGACGCATAAACTGTTTTTTAAAAGCCAAAAAAACATTTTTGTCGATGAATATCTATATGTGTACAGAAGACGAGAAAATAGCATAACCAAAACGCAACTATCAGAAAAGCGTATTATGGACGAAATCAAGGGCTTTGAAGAGAAAATAATTGACTTTGCCTTATTAAACAAAGATATGACCTATCTAAAAGAATGCTACATCTACTTACTAAACCAACATAAAACCTATCTTGAAAATCACCAGCAACAAGATTGCGAGGTGTATGAATATATAGGAAAAAGATTGATGACCTATTTCAATTGGCAAGATAAGCCTTAAAATAGTATGTTTTTTGGGTAGACTAGAAACAAATCGAAACAGTATAACAAGTACAAAAAATAAGACAATGAGAGGAAAACAATGAAAGTTCATATCACCAATCTCTACGGCCAATCCCCCCTGAGTGTCGCCCTTATGGCTCAAAACATGGTCGCAGATATTGCAAAAAAATTAGATATCAAAGAAATCGGCATTTATAGTTTCAATGCCGATGGCGAAAGCGTTGAAAATCTGGCTATTCGATTTGATGGCATGAACGCTGCTGTAGGAAATGGCGATGTTATCATCTTCCAAGCACCTAGCTGGAACGGTACCCACTTTGACCACGAGTACATTAAACGGCTCAAAATTTACGCTGGCATAAAAATTGTCATCTTTATCCACGATATTCCACCACTCATGTTCAGCTCCAACTTCTACCTGATGGAAAAGACCATTGAGATGTATAATATGGCTGACTTGATTATCGCCCCTTCACAGAAAATGCTAGACCTGCTCTACCAGCACGGTCTTCGGGTCACCAATACTCTCTTGCAAAATATGTGGGATCATAAAACAGATATATGGTTAGAAAAACCTGCCTTTCACCGTGTTGTCAACTTCACAGGAAATCCGCAACGTTTCCACTTTGTTGACGACTGGCAGTTTGCAACACCGCTCAATCTCTTTGCGCCAGAATATTACCCAACCAAACCCAACAATGTAGCCTACCAAGGTTGGAAATACAGTCTCAGCCTACTCCAAGAATTAAATAAAAATGGTGGCTTTGGTCTTGTCTGGTCTCAAGGGGAAGATGCAGAATATTATAATCTCAACGTTTCCTACAAATTAAGCACCTACATCGCAGCAGGTCTACCTGTCATTGCACCGCGTAGCCTCTCCAATGCCCACTATATTTCCGAATACAAGCTGGGGTTCCTTGTCGATAGTCTGGAAGAAGCCAATGCCATCGTTTCCTCTATCACTGAGGAAGAATACCGTTCCCTCCTTGATTCTCTTTGGAATTTCCGAGAACTGATTACGAAGGGCTACTTTGCTCAAAAGCTACTGACTGATACGGTTCATCAGGTTATGATTTAGGAGGAGACACAGTATGGACGATTTAATTTCAGTTATCGTTCCCGTCTACAATGTGGAAAAATATTTATCACAATGTTTGGAAAGCATCATCAATCAAACTTATAAAAATATAGAAATACTCTTAATAAATGATGCTTCTACCGATAACAGTAAACAAATCTGTCAGCACTATGCCCAGTTAGACAGTCGAATTAAACTATTCAATAAACCTGAAAACAGAGGGGTATCTGATTCTCGAAACTGGGGAATTGAAAACTGTGTGGGTGAGTATATTATCTTTATTGATAGCGACGATTACATCGAATACAACTTTATAGAAAAATTATACGAAGTGTCTATAGCTGAATATGCTGATATTGTGGTTGGGGAATATTATCGCTATATCGAAAATCAAGGAAACTTTATCATCCATGTACACAATATCATTAAAGAAGAATTATCCAAACATGATTGTATAGATAAAATATTTCTTGCTTATACAGATATTTTTAATTTTCCTGTTGCTAAGCTCATTAAGAAAAATCTATTTTTTAATGACTTTAAAGTAAGTTTTCCAACGGACATAAGAGTTTGTGAGGATCAATTCGTACTCTACCAACTATATCTAAAAAGTAAAAAAACGATTTACTACTCCTTAGCAGGCTACTGTTATAGAACCAGAACAGATGGTAACCTAACAAGCACGTTATCTGATCCAGAATCTATAGAAGATATTGTTGAAAACTACCTGACACAAGTTTTTGATTTATTCCTACACGGATATCCTTTAGAAAATAGTTTCCCTTACTATAGTTATCGAACAAGCAGATATCTTGCGATACTAGAAGAACGAGGAAAAACAAATACAGAAATATATAATAGACTATTAAAATTTGCCTATTTGATAGAAAATGGAAAGCAATATGAAACATAAACTACCAATCAATTATTTAGGCCAATACTATAATTTAGAACTTGAAGAACATGCTGATATTCAGGTTGCAGAAGGAGTCATAGCTAAAAACTTTTGTAGCTTTGAAGTCAAGAATTATGCCAAATTACGAATCGGCAAGCAGGTTTTTTTTAACTCCTCCTGTGTTCTAAGATGTATGGAGAAAGTGACCATCGGTGACTATTGTCTGTTTGGTGATGGAGTCAAAATTTATGACAACAATCACCACTACTCCCATCACCACATTGAAACCATCTCTTTTAGCACAGCCCCTATCACCATTGGACGACATTGTTGGGTCGGAGCTAATTCTGTTATCCTAAAGGGGGTGACCATCGGTGACAATGTGATCATCGGAGCAGGCTGCACTATCTATAAGGATGTCCCTGCCAATACCATTGTGACCTCATCAGGAACTATGACCTATCGACCTCGACCACAATTTGACAAACAGGTCACAACCTTTACGGCATCCGATACTCTGGAACACTTGGAATACCTGGTTACTTCCCTGCCGGATATTGCTTTCAATATCTTGGCTGGAACCCATATCTCTCCTCATCTCAATAGTTTTCGTCGTTTTAGCAATGTCAATATCTATAGCAATATCAACGATACTGAACTGGAAGATGAGATTTTGGATCGTACCTCCATCTATCTAGACATCAATCACTGGTGGGAAGTCAAAGACATCCTCAACCGCTGTCAGCAAAAACAAATTCCCATCTATAGTTTTGATACTGTCGCCCATCAACCAGAGCTAACGAATACCATGATTTCGAGTAACCATCCGGAAGAAATGGTGCAGGCTATTCAAAACTTTTTTTAAGAAAGGGATACCTAATGGAAAAGCCACTTATTTCAGTTATTGTCCCCATCTATAACGTAGAAAACTATCTCAGGCAATGTTTAGATAGTATTATTGGTCAAACCTATCAAAACCTAGAAATTCTTCTCATTGATGACGTTTCGACAGATAGTAGCGTAAGCATTTGTCAAGAATACCAAGCACGAGACGAGCGGATTCGTTTACTTAAAAAAATATGCAATTCTGGTGTAGCAAATTCACGAAATTTAGGTTTAGAAAACATGACTGGTGACTTTGTCACCTTTGTGGATAGCGACGACTACCTCGAAACAACATTCATCGAGGATCTGTTTACACAACTTACCCTCCATGAGGCTGATATCGTCATTGGAGAATACTATGGTTTCGATGAAAACAATGGCATCTACTATATCCATTCTCAAGAAGTGAGAACAGAAGTATTGACGATTGAAAACTATTTTTCACATTTATTGACTGTGGGGACTATTGCCTTCTTAACTGCTTGGGGCAAATTGTTCCGTAGTCACTTATTTACTTCAAAAGAACACAATAGATACATTCGCTTTCCGAATGTGAGAGTAGCGGAAGACAGGTATACGACACATTTGCTTGTCCTCAACAGTCATAAAACAGTCTATTATTCTAAAAATCTCTATTGCTACCGAAAAAGAAAAGGAAGTCTTTCAGACGCCCCTTCTTCACCTGTTAATACATTAAGTGATATCAAAGGCTATGAAACCTTGATTATTGACATGCTTCTTGCTGGTCTTGACCCTAGCCTTGCCGTGGATTGCTACAAACAGCGTCTCTTAAATCACCAACAGCGGCACCTGACTCACAAGGTAACCGAAAATGATACTTACCGGTATATCCTACAAAAATTAGGGATTCAATCCTCATCCGATAGTTAATCGGTCTACCATCGAATTAGAAAACAGCTATCCTTTTGGGCTATCAGGAGAAAATTTCAATGACAGAAAGGGATTCATATGAAACTAAAAGAACGTCTCAAACTCCATATGTTTTGGATTGGTCTTGTTTCCCTTATTCTCATGCTGATTGACAATATTGCCTCAAGTTATTTTGGCTACAATATCAGTCAGGAATTGAATAAGATCGAGCAAACCATTTGTATTATTCTCAGTATTCTTCTATTTTTGGGCATATTAAGTAACAAGAAAGACAGCTATGGTCAAGAAACCCTTGATACCATCAGCCACAAGAAAGAAGCTTCTGATAGGAGCACTACAGGGGAGCAGTAAAGCTTTGAAAACTTGATAGTGATTCAGGCTGACAGGTTGTGGCGGATATATAGCAAACCAAATCAAAAACAGGATTAGCTACGTTTATCAATTTGAGAACTCTAAAGTTATTTTAGGAGTGTGTTTCTAACACTATAACTCAAACTTGTCCTTTCCCTAATTCAAACCACTATAAAAAGCTGACCTTGTTATCCGGATTTTATACTCAATGAAAATCAAAATCAGACTAGCCCCCAAGGTTTGGGGAACCTTGGGGGGTTGGAAATAAAGCGAACGAAGTTCGCTACAAAAGGTTTGGGGAAACTTGGGTGGTTGGAAATAAAGCGAACGAAGTTTGCTACAAAAGGTTTGGGGAACCTTTGGAGGTTGGAGATAGGCGAACTTAGTTCGTTTCTACTTATGCAGATAGAACCCTGTTACTATTTTGTTTCAAGGTATAGTCATTTGAATTAACTTTGATACATCGTCACTTTCGGCTTGCCGTATTCTGCGAAAGTGAGGCTGGGCCCAAAAGACCAACCTCGCTTCTCAGGGTTCGTGTCAACATCTCAACTCAACAACTTAAAACGAAAAATTGTTGACGAACTCTTTTTATCTTGGTCGAGTTCTTTTCCGCTCCCCTTTCACTCATCAAATCAAGTCAACAAGGTCTGAGTTTGATTTTCGAAGAGTATTATAAGTCAAAAAAGCTGAGCAGACATCTAAGATGGCTTGCTCAGCTTCTTTTTTTCTTTTGTGATTTTTATACCTTCAATCCGCTAAGCAATTCCTTATTCTGCCAAAGTAGATAAAGACCACCGCCGATAATAATCAGCATGATGACAAACTTGATCAAGCCCTTAACAAAGCGGATGACCAACATCAATATCATAGATACAATCAGCCATCCCCAAGCGGAAGAATTGAGTAAGGTTTGCATACTCTCTAGACTGGCACCTGTCCAGGCCTTGATAGGTTCAGGGATTTTATCAAACCAGCTGCTATCTATACCGATTTGTTCCATAATCGAATGACTGGTAGACTGCATCCATGCAAAAATCCCAGCATTATAGAGAAAGAGCAGAGCTTGCTCAGGATAACGTTTTATTGTGTTTGTAATTGTTCGAAACATATTTTCCCTTCTATTCTGAATACAAGGCAAGGACCGCATCAATATCTGCTTGCTGGATACCATGATTAGAACCTGCCGATTCCATAACAGAGGTCTGACTATCTTCATGATCTAGGCCAATAGCATGGCCCAATTCATGCTCAGCTGTGAGGCTGGGCAAAAAGCCCAGGACCACTACTCAGAGTTCGTGTCAACATCTCAGCGCAGTGGTTGATTGGCAGATTTGTTCGTGTTTTGCACTCCAAATCTGGCCTAATCAACTGTGCGGGGGTGGGAAGACGAACTCTTTTTATCTTGGTCGAGTTCTTTCCCACTCCCATCATAACCATATTGGTCGTTTAATAAATAAAAACTATTCAGACGCACCGTTACCGAGCTATAATAATTCGTCAATAAATTAGTCGTTGAATTGGCCTCACCTGCTGCCTGGGTATTTCCATCATTCATCTCAGTAGCAATAATATCAGCCTGATTTGGATTACTTGTCATCACAAAAGTAAAGGCCCCTGTCGCATTCCAATTTGCAATGGCTGTTTCATAGGCAGCTACAAATGTTGGATTCTGGGTTTCAATGTAAACAGTCGCAGTATTGCTTTCCCATCGACCATGATCAGATGTATTGACCGTATCAGTCGTCAGGTGCTTAATGGTATTAACACCTTCTTCAATCGTCACTTCAGACTGTCCTTTGACCATCAATTGCACTTCCTGAGCTAAAGTTTGTAACATCTGAGGCGCTGCTTCCTGTTGAAAATAGAATAATAGACCTAGACCACAAGCCAACACCATTGATAACCAAATCAGACCCCAAAATGTCCGCCAAATCCTCCGTAGAATATTTCCAATAAGTTTCATAGACTATACCTCTTTCTAGAAATAGGTTTTAGTATAGCCATAATTTCTGAAACTTTTCTTAAAAACTAGGACAGTCTTTCTTCCAATTTGAAATCAATTGGCAACCAAGCCAATACCTTCTCAATCTGCTGATTCCAGTAGTACCACTCATGTTTACCAGGTCCGAAACTTGCCTCTATATCAAATCCCAGCTCTTTCAACTCCCCAACTGCCTTTTGATGCCCTTCAAAGAGAAAATCTTCCTCGCCACACCAGGCATAAAATTTGGTCTTTTTATCGGATTGTTTAGCAATTTCTAACAAATTATTTGGATTCTGTTTATCAGAAATGTCACCAAATACTCCTCGCCAATACGAAAGACTTCCCAATTCTGCTGTCGCTGGATTATCAAAATCAAAATACAATGCGCCTGAAAGCGAAGCTGCATGTGAAAAACGATTGGTCATCATGGCAATCTTGAAAGTCCCATAACCACCCATAGACAAACCAGCGATAAAATTCTTCTCCCGCTTGTCAGACATATTTGGGAAAAATCGTTTGAGAATTTGAGGCAACTCTACTGCAATGGCATCGAAGTAATTCATACCGTAAGTGGTATTGGTATACCAGCCTTTATCTGTATTGACCATAACCACGATAAGATTGGTATAACGAACCAATCGTTCCACTATAGAACGATTCAGCCAGGAATCCTGATTGCCTCCCATACCGTGCAAAAGATATAGGACAGGAATATCGTTGTCATCAGGATTTTCCACACGATTGCGATCTGGATATAAAACCGTAACCTGTCTAGACATATCTAGAGCTTCTGAGTGGTATTCAATTTTCATTATTGCCATAAATCTTCTCCTTATGGTAAAGAGCCTGAGTTGCCCTCGGCTCTTCTTATGTATAGTCGAATGAATTAGCTTTCAGACAAGGAACTGAGGTGCAGGCTGTACTAGAGTACGGCAAGCCGAAAGTGACGATGTATCAAAGTTAATTCAAATGACTATATATAAATCAGCTTACTTGACTTCCATAATTACCGGTAAAATAGCTGGGCGACGTTTGGTTTGGTCAAAGAGGAATTTTGCTAAATCATCGCGAACAGCACTCTTAAGCTCTGTCCAGTCAAAGCTATCCTTTGTAAAGTAATTTTCCACCGTTGTATTCACCAATTCTGATGCCTCACGCAAGATGTCCTTGCTCTTTTTCACGTAGACAAAACCACGGGTATTGACCTTGGCCTTGGAAATGATTTTTTTCTCACGGCGGTTGACAGTGATAGCCACGATAAAGATACCGTCTTCTGAGAGGATCTTACGGTCACGAAGGACGATATTTCCAACATCGCCCATGGCATTTCCGTCAATCATGACATCACCAGCAGGAACCGCTCCGCTATGGACAAAATCCCCCTCTTCAAAAGCCATGACATCCCCACGCTTAACGATGATAATGTTTTCTGGATACATACCGATTTCAAGCGCAGCCTTAGCGTGAGCATCCAATTGACGATACTCCCCTTGAACTGGGAAAAGATATTTAGGCTTCATGATGTTGAGCATGAGCTGCAAATCACGCGCATTGCCGTGACCAGATACACGCAGTTTTTTTGTAATGGATTTGACCGTTCCACCAGCCTTGTAAATCAAGTTTTCTACACGAGCAACAACCGCTTCTTTTGAAATACTTGGAGTGGTAACAATATAAACTAGATCACCTTCTTTGATTTCAACGTAGCGATGTCTACCGATAGACATTTTACGCAATCCATTTAACGGCTCGCCCATACGACCAGTTTCTAGAATAATCAATTCATGGTCTTCATACTTGTTCATATCCTTTGGTTTTACCAACAAGCGTTCGCTGACCAAACGAAGTTTTTTCAATTG
This sequence comes from Streptococcus suis, assembly GCF_046032535.1. Taxonomy (GTDB): domain Bacteria; phylum Bacillota; class Bacilli; order Lactobacillales; family Streptococcaceae; genus Streptococcus; species Streptococcus suis_AK. Next base: position 40,128 of record NZ_JARQPL010000014.1, read on the forward strand.
AATCGCTGTTCGGACAATGTTTTCCACATCATGTCCTGTCAACACGACACGACGACCAGTTGCTTCTGCTGCATCAAAAATCTGTTGAATACGTACAATATTGCTGGCAACTGCTGCCACAATAACACGCCCGTCACAGTCAGCAATCGTATTCAGAATTTCCTCCCCGGCCTCATGCATGCTCGCTACTTGAACATTGCTATCTGCATTTGCTGAGTCTGATAAGAGGGCCAACACACCTTCGTTACCGATTTCAGCCAATCGCCCAAAATCCGTACGATAAAACTTATCTGCCGCCTGGTCAAACTTAAAGTCACCTGTGTAAACAATATTTCCTTCATCCGTCTTAACGACAATTCCTAAACTCTCTGGAATAGAGTGGGTCGTCTGAAAGAAAGATACCACTGAATCCCCGAAATCAATTTCAGTTTCAGCATTGATAACATGGAAATCATTAAATTTCTTAGTAGCATTATTCCCCTTGACAAGTAGCTTAGCCAATTCAATCGTCAAGTGCGAACCAAATACTGGCACTTTCACTTTCTCCAAGAGATAAGGAAGCGCCCCGATAGCATCTGCATGCCCGTGAGATAAAAAGACCCCTGCTACACGGTGCTTATTTTCTTCCAAATAATCGAAATTTGGGACGACTACATCCACACCTAACTGTTCATTCTCAGGATACTTTGCCCCTGCATCCAAAACAAAAATATGTTCATTCACTTCGGCAATGTACAGGTTTTTTCCATTTTCACGTACACCTCCGAGAGCCATGATTTTTATGCTACTCATTTTTTCTCCTTTTTGGACATCCCACAGGTGTCCATTTTATTTTTCTTACCAACGGTCCTTGGGATGCCCAAGTCGAATTACAGTCTGCTATGTCGGAGCTCTATTTGCAAAAGACACACCTTGGTTCAAAATTATATTCAACCATCAACGCAACTTTTAAATAGAAATACCTAAATAGCTATCGCTTCTATTATACATTTTTTCAAGAAAATTTACAAAAAACTCCGCTGAAAATCAACGAAGTTCTACATATACATTAGTAACCATGTCCCTTATGTTCCCACTTACCACCAACATTCCGCACTAAAATCCATTTCCAATCCGTATGGGTACTATTAGGCTCTAAGGTGGGCTCTGCTCCCTCAGCTGCTACCTTAAAAGACGAAGTTAGGATAATAGCTTCCTCTGCACCATAGTGCTCCGCCCACTCATCAAATTCCTTTTCATTATCACCACTATAACCGATAGTCAGCAATTTACAACTGTTAAAATGGTGATCAAAGTAATCTTGAACGACAAAAATAGCCGCCTCAATCTCTTTTTCCGTATACAATTCTGATTGTTCCATCGGTTCAATCTCTGCCTGATAAGCTGCTCCTGTCCGACATCCTACCAAAAAAGACAACACAATAGACTACAAATAGCTAAACATTTTCTCATCTTTGTTACCCCAAGTCAACAATCGTTGCTGAAAAGCCAATCTCTTCTACAAAACGCAAAACATCTTCTGTCTTTACAAAAATCGTTTTCGTATTAACATTGGGGTGGAAAGTTAGAATGGGTTCAGAAAGGATTTCTTTATCAAAAAAGACTTGAATATCCTTATCAACATTATGTAACAAGCCAAAAACAGATACCGCACCCGCAGGCAAGTGCATTTTTTCCATCAAGCTATCACTCGAGGCCAGCCGAATGCGGTTGGCTCCCACCAAATCATGAAACTGGTCCATATCCAGCTGCTTTTGATCATCCATAATCAGCAAATAGTAGGCTGTCTTTTTCTTATTAGTCAGAAACATGGACTTGGTCCGTACTCCTTCTAAGCCTTCAATGTAACGGTCTGCTTCCTCAGTTGTCAGAGCTGGTGGATGCTCTACAACGGTATAGTCCATTCCAAAGTCAGCTAAGCTTTCAAAAACCAATTTATCCATGACAGCACCTCTTGACATATTTAGTATATTATACTGCTTTTTAACTAAAAATTCAAAGGATAATAAAAGCCTGGATTTCTCCAGACTTTAATCAAACAACTTATAATAATCTTCCAGTTTCATCTGGGACTTCTCTTCGCTAGTTTGGTCTTGTATAATCTGACCATTTTTCATGACAATCAAGCGATTACCGTGACGCAGAGCATCTTCCATCTGGTGAGTGACCATGAGGGCCGTCATTCCCTTGGTCTCAATCAACTCGTCCGTTAATTGCATCAAGGATTGGCTGGTCTTAGGGTCAAGGGCTGCAGTATGCTCATCCAAGAGTAAAAGTTCAGGCTGTTTCAAACTCGCCATCAACAAACTCAATGCCTGGCGTTGACCACCTGAGAGGAGCCCCGCTGGCGTATCCAGATGTTTTTCTAGACCATTTCCCACTCTCGGCAAAAGCTGGGCAAATTCTTCCGTCTGTTGGGCCAATCTGCGTGGCACTAAGCCCCGCCCCTCACCACGATACTTGGCGATGAGCATATTTTCTGCCACTGTCATCCGCGGAGCAGTTCCCATTTTAGGATCTTGGAAAACACGCGCCAGATACTTAGCACGTTTTTCCGCAGGCCAATTGGTTACATCCTCACCAAGAATATGGACTGAACCACTGGTCAAGGGCAAGGTTCCAGCAATGACATTAAAGAGAGTTGACTTCCCAGCCCCATTTCCACCTAAAATAGTAATAAAATCCCCTTGGTAGATGGTCAGATTGACATTATCCAAAATCACACGTTCTTCATCAAAACCGTTTGTCACCACCTTGGTGGCATTTTTTAATTCAACAATTGCTTTCATCGTGACAGACTGGCTCCTTTCAGAAGTTTATTTTTCAACTCAGGAACCATGAGACAAGTTGCCAGAATCATGGCTGAGAAGATACGGAGGTAGCTGGTATTGATACCGAGGGAAATGACCACCAAAATTAAGAACTGATAGAAAATCGCTCCGACAACAATGGCCAAGAATCGTTCTAACATAGTAAGGTTACCATAAATTACCTCACCGATAATCAGACTAGCCATACCGACCACAATGACACCAATACCACGCGACACATCCGCATAGCCTTCTTGTTGTGCAATCAAGGCACCTGCAAGAGCGATAATCCCATTTGAAAGAACAAGACCTAGCAACTCCATTCGACTTGTATTGATACCAAAACTGCGTGCCATATCTGGATTATCCCCTGTTGCAATAAAGGCTTGACCTAGCCGAGTATAAAGGAAGAACATCAAGGCTCCAATGACTAGGGCAACACTTCCCAAACCTAGCACGAGACCATTTACTTGCTCGGAAAATGGAATCAAGTCCTGCAATCGACTGGTATTTAACAAGCCTAGATTTGCCCGTCCCATGATAAAGAGTATAATAGAGTGGCATGAAGACATGACCAGAATACCTGCCAATAGAGTAGGAATTTTTCCCTTGGTATAGAGCAAGCCCGTAACCAATCCTGCCAAGCAACCTGCCAAAACAGCAGCCAGAGTAGCCAAGACAGGATGAACTCCCTGTGTCAGTAAGGTTACTGCAACTGCTCCTCCAAGCGGAAAAGAGCCTTCAGTTGTCATATCTGGGAAATTCAAAATTCGAAAGGTGACAAATATGCCCAAACCTAGTACAGCCCATAAGAGAGCCTGTGAAACTGTTGATACTATCATAACTTTCCTTTGTTTTATTCGATAACCTTGCTTGCCTGATTGATAACGTCCTCAGACAAGCTAATACCTAATTCTTTTGCGACTTTCTGGTTGACTACGACAGTACCTTCATTGAAAATTTGCACTGGTGTATCCCCAGGATTTGCACCGTCTAAGATTTTGGCAGCCATTTTACCTGTTGCCACACCCAAGTCATATTGGCTGAGGGTTACTGATGCAATACCTCCACCTTCGACCATGTCTTCTACACTGGTGAAAATAGGAGTTTTGGTTTTATTTGCCACAGAAACGACTGTTGAAAATGCAGACGCGACTGTGTTATCTACTGGCGTGAAAAGAACATCTGCTTTGCTGGTTGCCACTTCTACTGTAGCTGCCAATTCATTGCTAGAAGCCACTGCATATTCAAGGACAGTATAGCCTGCTTCTTCCGCTGCAGCCTTAAATTCTGCTACTTGAATTTTTGAATTGTCTTCATTTGAAGAATAGAGGACGCCGATTGATTTTGCCTCTGGTGTGATTTCCTTGATGAGAGAAACTGCGTCTGCTACAGGTGTCTGGTCAGATACCCCTGTGATATTTCCACCAGGATTTTTCAAGTCTTTGACCAAGTTGGCACCAACTGGGTCTGTTACCGCACCCATGATGATTGGCAATTCTGTCGTAGCATTTGCCAACCCCTGTGCAGCTGGTGTCGCGATACCGATCAAGAGTTCATTGCCATTGTCCACCAATTTTTTACTCATGGTTTGAACCTGTGACTGGTCAGCCTCTGCATTCATAAAATCAATGTCCAAATTATCCGTTGTGGTATAACCACCTTCTTTAAGGCCTGCCTTGATTCCCTTATAAATCTCATCTAATGAATCATGGGTCACGAACTGCAGAACCCCAATTTTAACTTTTTCTGTGCTATTCGTTGAATTGTTCTGTTCTTTTTGCGTCATAAACAAAGCAGCAACTACCATAACAGTAAGGGCAACAATTGTAGCAAGTAAATTTTTATTTTTCAACATATTCATTCTCCTCGTAAAATACACAATATACAATTTCTACGTCATCAATATATTATCCCACCATCGCCATCGTTTCATCATGATTACCTCTTAATTTCTATCATTGTCAAAGTAGAATGTCATTATCTGTATTTCATTTTTTCAATTGAACGACAATCTACCAAGACAAGGAAAAAGCCCCCGCATACTGAAAAACAGTATGCGAGGGCGTCAATGACACGGTGCCACCTCACTTATGGGAATTGTCTAGAATTCTCCCATATCTCATCTCCTCCAACAAGGAGTTGCACTGTAAGGTGTGCCGACCGAACTATCATTGTTTTAAGTTCATTTGCGTGACTGTTTTGGCTGAGTACTTTGTTAGCTCTCCTTGCTATACCGCCAGTATAAGCTACGTCGACCTGCCTCGTACTCAGCCAAAACAGTCTACGCAAAGTATGCTATGCCAAACAATCATTGTGAATTTAGGGCATTTTAGGACTAGGCAGTCGGGCGAAGGCAGTACTGGTGGTACGGCAAGACCGACTAACGACGTCATAAAATAGACATAAATGCACATCAGCCCATTTCATAAAACTCCGCCACCTGTTCCCAGTACCACAGGCTCCCTGAAGACTTCTGCTTTACTACTTCTTCTGATTACAGATGATTATACGGCATCCATCAATCTTTGTCAATACTTTTGATTAAATTTTCTGAAAACTTTTTATGTGCTAAATTCCCAAAGTAAGTTCTAGTCTGTCTTAAAAACTGGAAATTAGACTGAGACAAAGAAATAAGGTAGAACTTACTATGGGACAAGTTGGTAACTGACAATGAAAAACAAACACTTAACTCTCTCTGATCGCAATGATATTCAAATAGGAATTGAACAACTTAAGCCCTTCTCAGCTATCGCTGTTAAGCTAGGAAAAGACCCGTCCACAATCTCAAAAGAAGTTCGGAGAAATAGGGTGATAAAGGAGAACTCTAGTACATCTAATTGCGAGGCCTGCCCTCTACTCAAAAAGGCTCCCTACGTTTGTAATGCCTGTCCGAAAAAGAGAACCAATTGTGGATACCAGAAACAGTTCTACTACGCAAAAAGAGCTCAGCTTGATTATGAAGCTAAGCTCTCAGATTCGAGAACAGGTGTTGCCCTAAATAAAGAAGAATTCTATCGCATGGACGAGATTGTCTCTTCTGCCATCCAAAAGGGACAACACCTCAACCACATCATCGCCTCAAACGAACTGTCGGCATCCAGAGCTTCCATCTACCGATACCTTGAAAAAGGCTATCTGTCCACAAAGCCTATTGATTTCCCTCGTGTCGTAAAATTCAGAAAGCGGAGAACCAGAAACCTACAAGCCATTCCTAAATCTGCCAAAGAAGGACGGTCTTACGAGGACTTCCAAGGCTTTCTCACAGAGAAAGGAATCAGCTATTGGCTGGAAATGGATACCGTTACTGGACGGATCGGCGGAAAGGTACTTCTCACCTTTAACCTCTCCTTCTGTAACTTTATCTTCGCTCGGTTACTTGATAATAAAACAGCTAATGAGGTCGCTAAACACCTCTACGCTATCAAGAACGACCTGCATCAGAAAGAGATGAGCTTCTGCGAACTATTCCCTGTCATTCTGACCGATAATGGTGGTGAATTCGCTAGAGTAGACGACATCGAAATGGATGTTCGTGGAGAATCTAAGCTATTCTTCTGTGACCCAAATCGTTCTGACCAGAAAGGGAG
>NZ_JARQPL010000015.1:0-46478 GCF_046032535.1 Streptococcus suis
TCTACTTTAACATAAAGAAAAAGTAGTGACTACTCTCTCCCGTCGGAGATTTCCTCACTACTAATCTTAGTATGTTTTTGACTAGTTGAGTTCTTTCCCACTCCCTTTTGCATGCAAAAAAGAATGGAGTAAGTGAGCCACACCCCAAAAGTTAGACAGAAAATTGGGGTCGGTTCAATACTCCATTTTTTTACAGATAATTATTTCACACGCTCTAGATAGAAACTGGTCAAACGTGGTACAGTAATTCTGGCTCCATTTTCATCGGGATAGAGGCTAAATGTGTCTATTGGAATAGCATTAGATGAGAAGACAAGTTTATATTCGCTGTCAGCTGGCAAATCCAAGTGTACGTCAAATAGTTCTTGATCATTAAAGTTATGAATAGTCAAGATTTCTTGCTCATCACTAGTGCGAGAAAAAGCATACAGGCTTGCTTCTTCATCTATTTTTACCCAATTAAATCCTTTTTCATAGGCTTGGTAGTCATATTTCCAGAAAGCATCATGTTCTTTATAGAAAGTAGATAATGTTTTCATCATTTGATAGAAAGAATGGTGGATTGGAAATTGTAGCAGTCCCCAGTCCATTTCTGTATATTCGTGCCATTCACGGATATGACCCCATTCATTTCCCATGAAGAGTAATTTCTTTCCAGGATGGGCAAAGTAAAAGCTGTAGTAGACTCGAGCCAGATGGAACTTATCTTCGTAGTCGCCATTCATCTTCTCGATAATGGAGTGCTTCCCATGAACAACTTCGTCGTGCGAAAGTGGTAGTAAGAATTGCTCGTTTTGGTTATAGTACATACCAAAAGTGATTTCATTTGAGTGATATTTTCTATAAATAGCAGGGCGTTCCACGAATTTTAGTGTATCATTCATCCAGCCCAGATCCCATTTCATGTCAAATCCAATACCGCCATCTTCTAGAGAATGTGTGACTTTAGGGAAGCTTGAAGAGTCTTCAGCAATCATCAAGACTCCCTTATAGTCGGTATGGACCATGGCATTGACACGTTTGATAAAGTCAATTGCGGCATGATTTATCTTATCCTCATCTGTTTCACCACGCCAATAGAGGAGATAAGATAGTGCATCAACACGGATGCCATCAAAATGGAAATATTCCAACCAGTATTTTAAATTAGAAAGAAGGAAAGAACGAGTCAGTCCTTTTCCAAGGTCAAAATTAGCAGTCCCCCACTGGTGGTTTTCACGGTCTTGTTCGTAGGAGTATTCGTATAGCCAACTACCATCAAACTGGTAGAGCCCATGAGCATCTTTACAGAAATGAAGTGGTACCCAGTCAAGAATCACTCCGATTCCTGCTTGGTGACATTGGTCAACCAAATACTTAAGTTCATCTGGCTTGCCATAGCGACTAGTTGGACTGTAGTAGCCTGTTACCTGATAGCCCCAAGACGCATCGAGAGGATGCTCGGTAATTGGCAATAATTCAATATGTGTGTAGTTATTTTCCTTGATATGTTCGATGAGAAGTGGAGTAATTTCCTTATAACTATTGAAAGCTTCTACAGGAGCTCCTCCTTCATTTTTATTAGCAAATTTTTGCTTCCACGAACCTAAGTGTACCTCGTAGATGGATACTGGCTGTTCTTTAAAATCATAGTTAACACGATTATACATCCAGAGGTCATCTTTGAATTTATAACGCGAATTGTAGGTTGTAGAGGCAGTGTCTGGACGAACTTGGCTGAAAAATGCATAAGGGTCAGCCTTATATATTTCACGCCCATCGTGTGTGATAATCAGGTATTTATAATCTTCAAGGGATTTTAATCCGTCTACATAAAGTTGAAACACTCCATCAATTTCACGCTCCATAGAGTGACTGCGTTGCCACTCGTTAAAGTTGCCAACTAAGAATACTTCTCTGGCATTTGGGGCATAGACACGAAATTGGGTTCCGATAATTTTGTTTCGTTCTTTTATAATGTGAGCACCCATTTTTTCGTAAAGAGTGGTATGCTCACCAGCATTCATATAATATAAATCTAGGTCAGTAAATTCTGTCATAGCAATCTCCTTGTTGAAAAGGAGTGGACTAGGGTCCCACTCCGATTCAGTTTATTTTTTCATCTTATTTCCTAACCACTAATTTCACGGTAGAGCCAGATGTATTTCTCTGCCGAAGCTGTCCAACTAAAATCACGCTTCATAGCTTGTTCAACCATGGCATGCCAGTCATCTGGACGATCATAGTAGGTTTGAAGGGCTAAATCATAGACTTGTCGCATATTGTAAGCGTCACGCCCTCCAAAGCTAAAACCAGTTCCTTCTTTGGTAGACATATTGTATGGTGCTACAGTATCAACCAAGCCACCTGTTTCACGCACTAGAGGGAGTGTTCCGTAATGCATTGAAATCAACTGGCTAATGCCGCATGGTTCAAACATAGAAGGCATGAGGAAGAGATCGCTTGCTGCATAAATTTGGTGGGCAAGTGGTTCATTGTAACCACGGTAGAATGCAAATTTATCAGGATAGGCGTGTTTAAAGTGATTAAAGGCATTTTCAATGTCTTCCTCACCATTGCCTAAGATAACAAATTGGACATGGGCTTGAAGAAGATGACCAAGTACCTCGGTCAAGAGATAGAACCCTTTTTGCCATGTCAAGCGAGAGACGATACCTATCAATAGGACATTCTCATCTTGTGGAAGGGCAAATTGTGCTTGCAGGGCCAGTTTATTAGCCTTTTTACTTTCAATCGTTTCAAGACTATAATTTCTCACAAGGTATTGGTCTGTTTGACTATCCCAACTATCATAGTCGATACCATTGACAATGCCAACCAAGTCATATTTGCGCAACTCTAGTACATGTTGCATGTTTTCGCCGAATTCTTCCGTTAGGATTTCGCGAGCATAAGTTTCAGAAACTGTAGTAACCTTGTCAGCGTATAGGATACCAAGCTTCATGAAGCTGATACATTCATCATGAAAACGTGCAATACCATCCAAATAGTAGCTATAGTCCATGCCAAGCGCTGACCAAAGCGCTTGTTTATGGAAAATTCCCTGAAAAGCCAAGTTATGAATAGTGAATACATGCTTGATATTGCGGAATTCTTCGCGGTAGCTATAGAAAGTACGGCAAAGGAATGGAAGGGCAGCAGTGTGCCAGTCATGTGTGTGCATGACATCCGGGAAGAAATGAAGTGCTTCTAACAGACGACATGTAGCATGTTGGAAATAGCCAAAACGCATGGCATCATCGTCATATCCATATAGTTCATCGCGTTCAAAGAAATCGCGGTGCTCAATAAAATAGAATGTTACTCCATCAACAACCTGACTGTAAACATTTGCCATAGATTGGATGTCGCCAGCTCGCACATCAAAACTTGATACGTAATCGAAATCAGAGTGATTATTTACTGCAATTTTTTTGTAGAGTGGTAGAACGACTCGGACATCTAAACCCTGTTTTACCAATTCTTTTGGCAAAGAGCCAATAACATCAGCCAATCCGCCAGTCTTGATGAACGGAAGTCCCTCGGATGCTACAAAGAGAACAGATTTTTTTGTCATGTTAGCTCCTAAATGATTTGGTGTGGTTTCAAGTATGAAGGCGAAGTTTCGCTTCCCTTGATGTCAATTGGGTGAATAATTTTAGTTGCTTTATCGATAATTGCATTTTCAATATTTGCCCCACTCTTGATTGTCACGCCATTGAGAATGATTGAGTTTTTGATAACAACGCCTTCTTCGATGATAACATCGCGGTCAATGACTGAATTTTCGACTTGACCATTGATGTTTGCCCCGTTTGAAATTAGGCTACGTTTGACCTCTGCCAATGGACCATACAAACATGGTGAGCTATCACTTGTTTGGGTATGGATTGGCCAATCATGTTTGAAGAGGAGTTTGCGGGTATCTTGGTCAATCAATTCAATTTGAGTATTGAAGTATGAAGCGGTAGTATTGATACATGCAACATAATCACGATGCGCATAGCCCATGATTTTATATTGATTGACTGTATCACGTAAAATATCTTTCAACCAGTAGAGTGATGAAACCTTATTGGCACGTTTAATTAAGTCGATAAAGGTAGTCCGCTTCATAATGTACGCTTCAAGGGAAACGGAACGGTTTTTATATTTACCATGGTTTTCCTCAAAAGCTACGACACGACGGTCTTCACCAAATTTGAGAGTTTGGCAGCCGATGAAATTTTCTTTAGCATCTGAAACGTTTTTATAAAGAACGGTAATATCAGCATCCGTTGCTATATGGTCATCCATGACTTTTGAAAAATCCTGGCTATAGATGAAGTAAGATGGAGCAACTAGCACATAATCTTTTGTAGAATTTTCGATGTAGTGGATGTTTTCTGTGAAGGCGTTAATATCATGACGATAGACACTATTTGGGTCTGTTGCGCTATTGAGCAAGCGAAGGGTACCGCGTTTACTGTTGATATTATAGTGTTTTCCTGTACCAACGTGCTGAATTGTTGAACGCATTTCGGCAGGCATGTACACTTGGAATTCTGTAATTCCAGAGTTTGACATATTGGATAGAGCAAAGTCAATTAGGCGATAACGACCTAAGAAACCGAAAGCTTGTACGCCACGGTGCTTCATCACATCACCAAAATGTACGTTGTTTCCTTCAATATTTACAATTCCTAGAGTATTTCTTAGCATAGCAGTCCTTTCTTATTTGGTTACATTCTTATCAATTAAGAGGATGTTGTCGGCTTCACCTGAAAGTTTGATTCCATCCGCAATTTTAACGTTCTCAGCAACGATGACATAATCCAATTCAACTCCTTCGCCGATGATTGCACCTGGTAGAAGAACTGAATTTCTTACAACAGCATCATGGTTTACTTGCACATCTGTAGAAATTACAGAGTGTTCAATCGTTCCGTCAATGACAGCCCCCTTATCAATATAGGCTGATTTTACTGTTGCAGTTGCACCAATGACTTGAGCTGGTGAGCCCTTGTCTTCGGAATAGATTCTCCAAGAACGGTCGGACAAGTCTAAGTCACCTGCATGGTCAATCAAGTCCATATTAGACTCCCAGAGGCTATTGACAGTACCGACGTCTTTCCAATAGCCACGGAATGGATGTGCAATCAAAGTACGGCCATCTTCAAGGTATTTTGGAATGATATCATGTCCAAAATCGTGTGAAGAAGTATCTAATTTGTCATCTTCCTGGAGATATTTTTTCAAGGTCTTCCATGTGAAGATATAGATACCCATTGAGGCCAAGTTACTCTTTGGATTTTCTGGTTTTTCTTCGAATTCTTCAATGCGATAATCTTCATCCGTATTCATAATACCGAAGCGAGAGGCTTCTTTGATTGGTACTTCGATAACAGCAATTGTCGCATCAGCTTTTTTCTGAATATGCGTATCAAGGAGTTTGTCGTAGTTCATCTTGTAGATATGATCTCCTGAAAGAATGAGGACGTATTCAGGGTCATGAAGATCGATGAAGTCAATATTTTGAGTGATTGCATCAGCTGTGCCCTTGTAAAGACCAAAACCTTCAATCTTCTCACTTGGTGGCAGGACAAAGATACCAGAACCTTGTACGTCCAAGCCCCAACGTTGAGATTGTGCAACATAAGAGTTTAATAATACAGGTTCATACTGGGTCAATACACCGACAATATCGATACCAGAGTTGGCACAGTTACTGAGGGGAAAATCAATAATACGGTATTTTCCTCCAAATGCGACCGCTGGTTTAGCGACTTTCTTTGTCAAACCTTCAAGACGAGTACCACGTCCACCAGCAAGAATCATAGCTAACATTTTATTTTGAGCCATCTAACCACTCCTTAATATATATGATATGTGTATTATAGCATAAACTATAAAAAAATGAAAGCGTTTCCTTAAAGAAAAATGAATTATTTTCATTTTTCTTTTCAACGTCTTTCATAAATGTATCATAACATATTGTATTTTGTTTGTCTATATAAAATGGTATTTATTTTTGGTCGAATTTTACCTCTTCAAGTAGGTAATTGATAAATTTTTCTCCCATGTCGGACAGCAATGCCTTTTCATGTTGGATATAGACCAATTCAATCTCATCATCAAATTCAAGTGGAATAGATACGATATTATCCCCATTAAGATTTGAATTTAAGATACCAGTCGCAATTGTATAGCCATCCAGACCAATTAAGAGATTAAAGAGGGTGGCTCGGTCGGAAACAACGATCGATTTTTTATGGTGTTCCTGTGCCAAAATCTCTTCGGCAAAGTAGAAGGAGTTGTGAATACCTTGCTCGTAGCTAAGATACGGGAAATCGACCAGATCTTCCAAAGTTATTGTTGTTTTCTGTGCAAGAGGATTTGTCTTGCTGACAAAGACGTGCGGCTTGGCTGTAAATAGATGGGTATAGGTTAGTCGATTATCATCCAAGAGCTTCAACAAGACATCACGGTTGAAATTGTTAAGAAATAGCACACCGATTTCTGAGCGAAAATTCTTGACGTCATCGATGATTTCCCAGGTCCGTGTTTCACGTAGGAAGAGTTCATAATCTTCCATTTCAGTTTCTTTCAAAAGTGAGACAAAGGCGTTGACGACAAAGGCATAGTGTTGAGAAGAGACGCTGAAGAGTTGGCGTTTTGCATTCGGATTTTTATAGCGGTCTTCCAATAGTTCGGTCTGTTCAACAATTTGACGAGCATAGGAAAGAAACTCCATGCCATCCTTTGTTAGGGTAATGCCCTTAGAATTACGGAAAAAGATTTTAATTTTCATTTCTTTTTCCAGGTCTCGTACAGCGTTGGAAAGGCTTGGTTGGGTAATGAAGAGTTGTTTGGCAGCCTCATTCATACTGCCTGTTTCTGCAATTTTGATAATATAGTATAATTGTTGGATTCTCATACCTCTATTGTAACATGATTTGACAAATTATTCTAAAAAATGTATAATGCTGAAAATATATCCTTTAACTGAGTCCAGAGAGGCGAAGAAGGGAACGTGATAAATAGGGCAAATACTGCCTTCTTTTCGTGTAACCTTGCTAGCCAGCAAGGTTTTTTCTCTATATCGACTTTCTTGTTTTCTGTGTCATTGTTATATAGAATAGGAGAAAAGATGATTTTAAAAGAACAGATGTTACTGGTGGACCAAGTCCAACTAGCACCACGAATTTTTGCTATGACCTTGCAGGGTGATATGGTCCAAGATATGAAAATGGGGCAATTTATCCATATTCGTGTTCCAGATGATTCCATGCTCTTGCGGAGACCAATATCTATTTCCGAGATTGATCGGAATAAGTCTCAATGTCGGATTATTTATCGAGTGGAAGGTCAAGGGACGGAAGTCTTTTCTGAGATGACGGTCGGACAGCATTTAGATGTCATGGGACCGCTTGGGAAAGGGTTTGAAGTAGACTTTCTCAAAGAAGGAGACCGCATTCTCATCATTGGCGGAGGAATCGGTGTTCCTCCCTTGGTGGAAGTGGCGAAACAGGCGGCGAACCGTGGTGTCAATGTCACGTCAGTCATTGGCTTTGCCACCAAAGAGGTCGTCATTTTGGAAGAGGAACTAGCCAAGTATGGTCAAGTTTATGTCACAACGGATGATAGTTCCTATGGGCGTAAGGGGAATGTCGCAACGGTCGTTGAAGAGCTGACAGACGAGTTTGCAGCCATTTACTCATGTGGGGCGCCAGCTATGATGAACTATGTTGACCAACGCTTTCAGGAACATCCTCATGCCTACATTTCACTGGAGGCTAGGATGGCTTGCGGGATGGGGGCGTGCTATGCCTGTGTTGTCAAACCCAAAGAGGGACAAGAACACGAGAACAAGCGTGTCTGCAAGGAAGGTCCAGTCTTTGCGACTGGTAGTCTAATTTTGTAGGAGGTTGAAATGACAAAACGATTAGCGATTTCCTTACCAGGCTTGGACTTGAAAAATCCCATCATTCCAGCCTCTGGCTGCTTCGGTTTTGGTCAGGAGTATGCGGATTACTATGATCTCAACCAGCTTGGTTCCATTATGATTAAGGCGACTACCCGTCATCCTCGTTATGGCAATGCGACTCCCCGTGTAGCCGAGACACCAGCAGGTATGCTCAATGCCATTGGACTTCAAAATCCGGGTGTTGATGTAGTCTTATCCGAAAAACTCCCCTGGTTGGAACAGCATTTTCCAGACTTGCCTATCATTGCTAATGTGGCTGGTTTTTCCAATGAAGAATATGCCTATGTGTCAGGGAAAATTTCAAAGGCTCCGAACGTAAAAGCTATCGAGCTGAACATTTCCTGTCCCAATGTGGACCACGGAAATAATGGTCTCTTGATTGGACAGGTGCCAGAATTAGCCTATCAAGCAGTAAAAGCAGCAGTCGAAGCCTCATCTGTACCTGTTTACGTTAAGTTGACACCAAGTGTGGCAGACATAACCCTGTTGGCCAAGGCTGCTGAGGATGCTGGAGCGACTGGCTTGACGATGATAAATACTTTGGTTGGTATGCGATTCAATCTTAAAAATCGCCAGCCAATCTTGGCAAATGGTACAGGAGGAATGTCAGGCCCAGCAGTTTTTCCGATTGCTCTCAAACTCATTCGTCAGGTAGCTCAGATGACCAACCTTCCTATCATTGGCATGGGTGGTGTGGATTCGGCTGACAAGGCTTTAGAGATGATGATTGCAGGAGCTTCAGCGATTGGAGTTGGAACGGCCAATTTTACAGACCCATTTGCCTGTCCAACTATTATCAAGGATTTACCCGAACGCATGGAAGTTTATGGTATTGACACCATAGAAAATTTACGCCAAGAAGTTAGAGAAAGCTTGGGTAAGCGTTGACAAAGATAAAATAAAAGAGTAATATAAAGAAAATATCTCCTTTAATTAAGTCCAGAGAGGCTAGGAAGGTGTCATGTAATATGCTTGAAAGGTGATTTTCAAGCTGAATTCGTGCACATCCCTGACCGATTTGGCAGGGATTTTTGTGTAAATGAAAGGATTTTATGAAAGAAACAAGACCAATTATTGCCCTTGACTTTGCAGGTAAAGAAGAAGTTCAGTCTTTTCTGGAACAGTTCCCACCAGATGAGAAACTCTATGTAAAGGTTGGAATGGAGTTGTATTATGCGGAGGGACCAGGTATTATCAATTATTTGAAAGGCTGCGGTCACAGTATTTTTCTAGATTTGAAACTGCATGATATTCCTAATACCGTCGAGTTTGCTATGAAAGTCTTGGCAAAACTCGGTGTGGATATGACCAACGTTCACGCTGCTGGTGGTGTTGAGATGATGCGGGCAGCACGAAGGGGATTGGGTAAGGATGCTGTTTTAATAGCGGTCACTCAGTTGACCTCTACCTCAGAGGAGCAGATGAGAACAGACCAGAATATACAGACTAGTTTGCAGGAAGCGGTTGTTCATTATGCTCAAAGAGCACAAGAAGCTGGTCTTGATGGGGTGGTTTGTTCAGCGCATGAGGTGGCTTTGATTAAAGATGCTACGAGTTCTGATTTTGTGTGCCTGACGCCAGGAATTCGTCCGACTGGGGGTGAAGTAGGCGATCAGAAACGAGTTATGACACCAGCAGATGCTGCTCGAATCGGTAGTGATTACATTGTGGTAGGTCGCCCGATTACAAAATCAGAACATCCTTACCAGACCTATTTGTCTATTAAAGAGGAGTGGAATCGTGGATAAGATTTATCAGATTATAATTGATAGACCTATCGGGTATATTGATAAATTTGGCAACCAGTATCCAATCAATTACGGCTATGTTCCAAATCTATTGGCTGGAGATGGTGAAGAGCAAGATGTTTACATCATTTCCAAAGCTGTTCGGAAGCCCTTGACAGCTTTCGAGGGGAAATTGGTCGCGATTATCCATCGCAGAGATGATGTCGAGGATAAATGGATTCTGACAGGTCTTGATGAAAAACTTACCGTGACAGAAATAAAAGAGAAAACCAATTTCATTGAACAGTATTTTGATTCATGGATTGAAATGGTGGACTAGGAGAAGTCTGTAAGAATTCAACAGGGATAAATATAGTTTTTTATAGGGTTCATAGATTGAACCAGTACTTTAGGAGTGACAGGCTATTCGGCGGGATGGTCATGTTGGAATGGTACGCATTTAGAAGGAGGTCTATTATGACATTAGCAACAGAAATCGCATCACACTTATTGGATATTAAGGCAGTTCATCTGCGTCCAGAAAAGCCATTTACATGGACATCAGGGATCAAATCACCTATCTATACAGATAATCGTATTACACTATCTTATCCTGAAACTCGAAATTTGATTGAAGATGGCTTTGTTCAGCGTATCGAAGAAGAATTTCCTGAGGTTGAGGTGATTGCCGGAACTGCCACAGCAGGTATTCCTCATGGTGCTATCATTGCAGATAGGATGAATTTGCCATTTGCATATATCCGTAGCAAACCAAAAGACCATGGTGCAGGGAATCAATTAGAGGGTCGCATCGTCAAGGGACAAAAAATGGTTGTCGTTGAAGACCTGATTTCTACTGGAGGGTCTGTTCTAGATGCCGTAGCAGCAGCTGAGCGTGAAGGCGCTGACGTTATTGGTGTTGTGGCAATCTTTACCTATGAATTGCCAAAGGCAGATCGTAATTTTGATAATGCTGGCGTGAAATTGGTGACGCTTAGCAATTATTCAGAGTTAATCAAGGTCGCAAAAGTACAGGGATATATCAATGCAGATGGTTTGAATCTGCTTAAAAAGTTCCGTCAAAATCAAGAAACTTGGCAGGAAGACTAGATTTAAAACGAGCCCACGCACGATTTCTGGGAACTTATCCTGTAAAATGGTATAATAGTCTCTAACGTATTTTGAGAATACAATAATTGACCGTATGAGGAGAAGAACATGATTTCAGTTATCGTGCCTTGTTTTAATGAAGAAGAGGCAATTCCCTATTTTTACGATGCTATGGAGAAAGTTCGTAAGGAGATGGGGGAACAATTTGAGTATATTTTTGTCAATGATGGTTCAAAGGATAGGACATTAACGGTTTTACGCCAATTGTCTGGTCAAGACCGAGCTGTTCGCTATCTTTCTTTTTCAAGGAATTTCGGGAAAGAAGCTGCTCTCTATGCAGGTCTACAAGCTGCGCAAGGTGAGCTAGTGACTGTCATGGATGTTGATTTACAAGATCCACCTGAAATGTTGATGGAAATGAAGGCTATGTTGGATGGAAATCCAGATTTAGATTGCGTTGGAACCCGTCGTGTCAGTCGAGATGGTGAGCCACCGATTCGTAGCTTTTTTGCAAAATTATTCTACAAATTGATGAATAAAATCAGCCAGGTCGAGGTAGTAGACGGTGCCCGTGATTTCCGTCTCATGCGTCGTCACATGGTAGATGCCATTCTAGCTGTGTCTGAATACAATCGCTTTTCAAAAGGAATTTTTGCTTGGGTAGGATTCGAAACAGAATACTTGCCCTATGAAAATGTTGAGAGGGTCGCTGGCGAAACTAGTTGGTCTTTCTGGAAATTGCTTTCTTATTCTATTGAAGGAATCATCAATTTTTCAGATACACCTTTGAATATTGCCTCCTATACAGGTTTCTTCACCTTCCTATTGTCGCTAGTTCTAATGGTTTTTGTGGTTTTCAAAACCTTGGTGTTCGGAGATCCTACAATTGGCTGGCCGTCGACTATTTGCATCATCCTATTTTTGGGAGGTCTGCAGTTGATGACCATTGGTATTCTCGGTAAATATTTGGCAAAAGTTTTCTTGGAAACGAAGAAACGTCCGATTTATATTGTTAAAGAGAAAAGTTCAAACTAGGAGCAGTTTATGGAACATTCAGCTTGGCACGAATTGATAAAGGCACAGTTGCCAGAACATTATTTTGGTAAAATCAATCAGTTTTTAGATCATGTTTATGCTAGTGGAACCATTTATCCGCCTCGTGAGAAGGTATTTGCTGCCATTCAAACAACAGATTTGGAAGAGGTTAAAGTAGTTATTTTGGGACAGGATCCCTATCACGGACCTGGTCAGGCACAGGGCTTGTCATTTTCTGTTCCGAACTCGGTACCAGCTCCGCCATCTCTTCAAAACATCTTAAAAGAATTGACGGATGATATTGGCGTCAAACAAGATCATGATTTGACAGCATGGGCGGAACAAGGTGTGCTTTTGCTCAATGCTTGTTTAACTGTTCCAGCAGGTCAGGCAAATGGACATGCAGGGCAAATCTGGGAGTCTTTTACGGACGCTGTTATTAAGGTGGTCAATAGCTTAGACCAGCCTGTTGTCTATATTCTTTGGGGTGCTTATGCTCGCAAGAAAAAGGCGTTGATAACCAATCCAAAACATCTGGTTATCGAATCTGCTCATCCAAGCCCTCTTTCAGCCTATCGAGGTTTCTTCGGAAGCAAGCCCTTCTCACAGGCAAATACCTACTTGACTTCACAAGGCAGAACAGGAATTGATTGGCTGCGATAGTAGATGGTAATGGCTTTGGTACTACAAAGGAGAATATGAATGTTATTAGTGAAAAATGGTCGTGTATTGGATCCGCAATCCGGTTTAGACAAGGTTTGCGACATCTTGATGGACGGAAGTAAGATTGTTAAGATTGCGGAGTCGATTTCAGAAGATGTTGAGCAAGAAGTGATTGATGCGACAGGATTAGTCGTTGCTCCTGGTTTGGTCGATGTTCATGTGCATTTTCGGGAGCCTGGTCAGACCCATAAAGAAGATATTCATACAGGAGCTCTTTCTGCAGCAGCGGGTGGTTTTACTTCTGTTGTCATGATGGCTAACACTAATCCGACGATTTCAAATGTTGAAACCTTAAAAGAAGTATTGGATTCTGCTAAAAAAGAAGCTATTCACATTTATAGTGTGGCAACCATTACAGATCATTTCGATGGGCAAAACCTGACCGATTTTCCTGCTTTGCTAGAAGCTGGAGCGGTGGCCTTTTCGGACGACGGTATTCCTTTGACAAATGCTGGCGTGGTTAGAAAAGCTATGAAATTAGCCAAAGAGCAGGGCTGTCTCATCAGTCTGCATGAAGAAGACCCTGACCTGAATGGTGTCTTGGGACTCAACGAGCAAGTAGCTGAAAAACATTTTCATGTTTGTGGAGCAACAGGCGTAGCAGAATACAGCATGGTCGCTCGCGATGTCATGATTGCCTATGAAACAGGTGCGCGTGTTCATATCCAGCATCTATCCAAAGCCGAGTCGGTCAAGGTGGTTGAATTTGTTCAAGGTCTCGGAGCAAACGTCACGGCAGAAGTCGCACCCCAACATTTTTCACGAACAGAAGAATTACTTCTAACAAAAGGTGCCAATGCTAAAATGAATCCGCCATTACGCTTGGAAAGTGACAGATTATCGGTTATTGAGGGATTGAAATCTGGTGTTATCTCTGTCATTGCGACGGACCATGCACCTCATCATGCAGATGAGAAAAA
Organism: Streptococcus suis; assembly: GCF_046032535.1. Classification (GTDB taxonomy): domain Bacteria; phylum Bacillota; class Bacilli; order Lactobacillales; family Streptococcaceae; genus Streptococcus; species Streptococcus suis_AK. Next base: position 13,461 of record NZ_JARQPL010000015.1, read on the forward strand.
TGTAGAGGATCTTACGCAAGCTCCTTCAGGAATGACAGGCTTGGAAACCTCACTTTCACTTGGTTTGACGCATCTGGTGGAAGAAGGGCATCTGACACTCGTGCAATTGTTGGAGAAAATGACTATTAATCCAGCCAAGCTCTATGGTCTTGATGCTGGCTATCTTGCTGAAAATGGCCCAGCTGATCTTGTTATTTTTGACCCAAATGCAAATCGGTTGGTCACAGCGGATTTTGCCTCGAAGTCTGCTAATTCTCCGTTTGTTGGTGATAGTCTGAAAGGACAGGTCCTTTACACCATTGCAAATGGACAAATAGTATTTGGTAAATAGGAAATGGAGGCTGGGCAAAAAGCTTAACCTCGCTTCTCAGGGTTCGTGTCAACATCTCAGCGCAGTGGTTGATTGGAAGATTTGTTCGTGTTTTACACTCCAAATCTGACCATTACGACTGATGCGAACAGAGTTCGCTTCATTTCCAACCTCCAACAGTCACTACTCTGACTGTTGGAGCTATGCGGGGGTGGGAGTGAAACAGTCTGGGGATAGACTGTTTCAGCTCAACAACTTAAAACGAAAAATTGTTGACGAACTCTTTTTTGACCAGTCGAGTTCTTTCCCGCTCCCTTATTTCGAACCTTTTTAACATGTAAGCGATTTTAATGTTTTTGTTTTTTGATAAAAAGTGTATAATAGAGATATAAAAAATGCCGAAGAAAGGTCTATTTATGAAAAAGAAAAAAATCTTGTTGCCTGTAATGTCCACACTCTTGTTGGCGCCATTTGTTTTAGCTCAACAAGTACAAGCTGCTGAGACGACGACTGCAGCTACCACAACCAATCAGCCAGCAACGTCAGTTGAAAACGTAGCAACGGAGGAAACTGTTGTCCCTGCTGCGGAAGAAACGGTAGAGGCAGTTATTATCCACACAAACGACGTTCACGGTCGCATTCTTGAAGAAAAAAATGTCATCGGTGACGCTAAGGCTGCGGCAGTCATTGAAGAAGAACGTGCCAAAGTAGAAAATACAATTGTAGTAGATGCTGGTGATGCCTTCCAAGGACTTCCAATTTCCAACTCTACAAAAGGTGAAGACCGCGCCAATATCATGAACCAAGTCGGCTATGATGCAATGGCTGTTGGTAACCATGAATTTGACTTTGGGATGGATCAAGCAATCAAGTACAAGGAAACCTTGAACTTCCCGCTATTGAGTGCTAACACTTACGTTAATGGTGCTCGTGTTTTTGAAGCTTCGACTATCGTCGATAAAACTCCAACTGTTGTAGGCGATGAATTTGTAGTTATCGGTGTAACAACACCTGAGACTGCTACAAAAACCCATCCTAAAAATGTTGAGGGAGTAATATTTACCGACCCAGTCACAGAAGTCAATAAAGTGATTGACGAAGTGGAAGCACGTGCTCTAGCAGATAATCGTGTTTACAAGAACTATATCATTCTAGCTCACCTAGGTGTCGATTCTACAACACCTGTTGAATGGAGAGGTTCAACTCTTGCTGAAGCACTTTCTAAAAATAGCAAATTAGCTGGTAAACGTGTTATTGTTATCGACGGTCATTCCCACACGGTAGAAGCGACTACCTATGGAGATAACGTTACTTATAATCAAACAGGCTCTTACTTGAACAATATCGGTAAAGTAACCTTGAAATCCGATAAATTATTGGGTGAAGCTGGTTTGATTTCTGCCGCGGATACTAAAAACGTGACGCCAAATGCTAAAATCGCAGCCTTGGTTGATGAAATTAAAGCAAAATATGAAGCTGAAAATGCTCAAGTAGTTATTGAAAATAACCCAGTGGAATTAAACGGAGACCGCTCAAACGTGCGTGTTCGTGAAACCAACTTGGGGAATGCAGTGACGGATGCGATTTATGCCTATGGTCAAACAGGATTTTCAAACAAAACTAGCCTTGCTGTGACTAACGGTGGTGGTCTACGTGCAACAATTGCTAAAGATCAGCCTGTTACAAAAGGTGATATTATTGCAGTCTTGCCATTTGGTAACATTGTTTCTCAAATCACTGTGACTGGTCAGCAAATTTATGATATGTTTACCAAGTCTTTATCATCTACATTGCAAGTGAATCCAGAAACTGGCGAGATGCTTTTAGATGAAAATGGTATGCCACTCTTTGAAGCTAGTGGTGGATTCCTACACATTTCAGGAGCAAACGTATTCTACGATCCAACTCTTCCTGTAGAAGAACGTGTTCTTCTTATCGGTATTCTTAATCCAGAGACTGGCGAATATGATGCCTTGGATCTTGAAAAAACGTACTATTTAGCAACAAATGACTTCCTTGCTGCTGGTGGTGATGGCTACACAATGCTTGGCGGAGCACGTGAAGAAGGTCCTTCAATGGACAGCGTCTTTGCTGAATACCTAAAGACAGCTGACTTATCAGCTTATGAGGTTGTCAACCCATATTCACGTATCATTCCTGTAAATTCAAGCATTGATACGGATGAAGATGGCTACCCAGACTTTATCGAGATTTTATTGGATACTGATCCAGAAAATCCAGCCTCAAATCCAGAAACTGTTCCAGCCGAAAATACGGATTCACCATCTAATCAAGTACAAAATACTTCAGCAACGGACAAGAAGGCCCCAGTTGATTCTCCGAAAGTAGGAGATAAAAAACCAGAAGTAGCAAGTCCAGTAAAAACTACAAAAGCAGGAGTCTTGCCAAATACTGGTGATCAGATGAATCTGACGCTCAGCCTGTTTGGTTTAGGTCTTGCAGGACTGGCCATGGCAGTAGGTCGTAGAAAAGAAAATTAATCAATCATCTGAAAACAGGGTCTTCGGACTCTGTTTTTGACTGGAGGAAACATGCAAACTGTATTTCAATATCAAAAAGAGGGGGATCGTGAGCAGATTAGTTCTTACGTTCTGCTTAGCAACTCCCCACGTCGTAAACAATTATTGGGATTTTTACAACCACAAATCGCATCAGTTGAAGTGGATGAGCGTGGTATCGAAGAACATTTTATGAAACAATTCGCTACAGATGATTTTCTCACTCGAGCTGCAAAAACTTGTTGTGAAATTTCCAAAGCTAAATCGGACATGGATTTGGTAACTGGTCATCTCTACATTTCTGCGGATACAATCGTCGTGTCAGATGGGCAAATTTTTAACAAGCCTCAAGATTTGACAGAAGCTGAAACCATGTTACGTTCCTATTTTGGAAAGAGCCATCACGTAGTAACATCTGTTTGCCTACGGACAAGTGATTCATTGGAAGTTTTTTATACGGTTGCACAGATTGATTTTGTCGACTATTATCCAGCCCTTGAAGAGGTTATTCAATCATATATCCGTGAAAAGCAGCCACTGGATAAGGCCGGTGCATACGGTATTCAGGAGCTTGACCCACGCTTTGTAGCAGGTATTTCTGGGGATGTTCACACCATTATTGGTCTGCCTGTAGCCGAAGTTTCCCGCAGGATTTTTTCTGAAGAAGGTTTTGAAAAATAGCAGAGCTCAATAGCTAGTTTGTGGTATAATAGTGGTCGAAAAGGAGAGTTTATGACCGTCGACATTGAAAGATACAAGCAATTGGCCCAGCAGAAGCAAGGAGAACATCGAAAATTTCTAGTAAATTTGAAGAAAAAAGCACCTAAAAATTTGGATAGAATTGTTCAAGATATTCATGCCGAAGTATTTTCTGAAATCGACTGTACAGAGTGTGCCAACTGTTGCAAAACGTTGGGACCGCTCTTTACAGAAGCAGATATTACCCGAATTGCCAAGCATTTACGCATGAAACTTCCAGTTTTTGAGGATATGTATTTGCGTGTGGATGAGGACGGAGATAAGGTATTTCAATCCATGCCCTGTCCTTTCCTTGGAGGCGATAATCTATGTAGTATCTATGATGCTCGTCCTAAAGCCTGTCGAGAATTTCCGCATACCGACCGCAAGAAGATTTATCAAATCAATAATTTAACAATAAAAAATACTCTAATTTGTCCCGCAGCCTATCTCTTTGTCGAAAAGTTACGGGAGAGAATTTAAGAGGAACAAGTAAGACAAAATATTGATTTTCTGCTATAATAATAAAAAAATAAGCCGTTTTTACAGCCAGAACGTAGACAAACTCCTAAAAATATAAAAATTTGAAGAAGTTTGCGAAAGATAGCAAGTTATTAAACTCTTAGAAACATTGATATTTCGGCGTTTCTGAGAGTTTTTAATTTTCAACATAAAGAAAAAAGATTGAAAAAAATTGTCCAAAATGGGCTTTTTCTTCAATCTAAAGCCGTTTTTACGGCTTTTTTCAATGAATCATATTTAGGAGGACCCCATGGCAATTATTCAATGGTTGAATTATAGTTAAATGAAATAAAATCAGTACATTATATCACAAATGTACTGTTTTTTGTTACATTTTACTATAACATTAAAGAGAAGTATTTCGTTTTGGATTGTCTTAATGTCCTCTTTATAAACAAGGGAGTAAGTATTGACCTTCTTGGCAATTTGGTTGACATTAGTGGAGGTCTTTGAAAGGAGATGTTGTAACTCTCTAAATGGTTGCATATCGACTTCATAAATCGATGTTTGAAGGATACACTTGAGGACGAAATGCCGCATTGATTTTGACCGAGATTGTCCATATTTTTGTCGCACTTGAGAGAGTTCTTTATCCGAAAGTCGAATTTTTAACTGGTTTGGTCTAGTACGTTTTTCCATAATCTATGCCTTTCTATTGGGGTCTTAGGGTTCTCCCTAACAAGTATAGCCATTTGAATTAACTTTGATACATCGTCACTTTCGGCTTGCCATACTCTAGTATAGCCTGCACCTCAGTTCCTTGTCTGAAAGCTAATTCATTCGACTATAAAATGTAACGAAAAAAGCAGGGCCAAAGGCGTCTGCTTCGTTAATTTTATCGTAAGTGGGTACCCACTTACTGTGCTTGCTACAAGAGTTTAAAGTTGTAGAGCGGTAAGCTGATATATAGTTTGTATTATTAGTCGGCAATCCATTCAACTTCATATTTTTCGGCAGAAGTTAATAAGGATTCATCAGGTAGCTTGTCTGAGATTATGGTTTTATATTGTTTTAGATTGTTAATTTTGAAAAATCCGGACATCCGAAATTTCGAACTATCAATCAGTAATATTGTCTCTTTAGCCTTGTCAATAATAGATTTTTTTGCAATGGCTTGACTGAAAGAAGCTTCATAAACATATTCTTCATCAATTCCCCTTGCAGAACAAAAAGCAAGGTCTATACTAAAATGTTCAAGAAGACTATTTTCCATACTATGGTTTACGACTGAGGCAGAATGGTGTTTGACCTCACCGCCAGTGACAAATATTTTCATTGTTGGATTAGAAAGTTCAGAAAGCAACTGAGCAGTATTAAGTCCATTCGTAAAGATAATTAGATTGTCAATTGTTGAAAGGAACGGACATAATTCATAAACAGTTGTGCTTGAATCCAAGTATATACACATCCCTGGTCCAACAAAATCTTTTGCAAGCTCAGCAATGATTTTCTTTTCTGACCTATTTTCAGTCTCTCTGATACTATGAGCAAGCTCGACGGTATTAAATGCGTTTAGCACCACTTCCCCATGTTTTCTTTTGATGAGACCTTGTTCTTCAAGATAGATTAAATCTCTACGAAGAGTTGATGTACTTGAGAAAGTTAATTTTTCAAGTTGTTTTATATCGATTCTCTTTTTACTGTGAAGAATATTTGTAATTTCTTTTAATCGTTTATCTCTACTCATACTAACACCTCTTGAGTATATAATAACATATTTTGAACAAAAATGGCGATTTTATGTCAATATTTTGAATAATTTTCAATATACTGTTCAAGTATTGTAATAGAAGTTTGTATATATTAAAATAAAATCATGAAAGCGGTAACAGAAAGGAGGTTCAAATGAAAACTGTATTGGCTATTGACCTCGGAGCTACGTCGGGAAGAGGAATCCTATATTCTATTGAAAATGGAAAACTGATTTCGAGAGAAGTTCATCGATTCAACAATTCAATACAAAAAGTGAAGGGAAGACTGTGTTGGGATATAGAAAGCTTGGTAAAAAGTGTTAAAAAATGTATCAGAATGTCTCAAGAACAGTCAGAATTATCTTCTGTTGGAATTGATACATGGGGTGTTGATTTTGCATTATTGGATGTAAATGGAGAAATGATTGCTCAACCAGTATCCTATCGAGATAGGCGAACTGAATCAATATTAGATGAGATTGCAAGATATTCTTCTCTAAATGATTTGTATTTTAAAACGGGTAATCAGTTGATGGAGATTAACACACTATTTCAATTGATAGCTTGTAAATCTCAGACCCCCGAAGAATATTTCAAAGCTGATAAACTGTTAATGATTTCAGATTACTTAAATTTTGTATTGACAGGTGAGGTCGCAATTGAAAGAAGCATTGCTTCCACAATGCAAATGATTAACCCATTGACACAAGACTGGAATCATGAAATTTTAAAAACATTTGAAATTTCAGAATTACTTTTACCGAAACTAGTATCCGAAGGAAATATACTTGGTAGTATATCGGACGAAATATTGAATAATGAAATAACAGTAATCAATGTCTGTCAGCATGATACAGCAAGTGCGGTAGCAGCGATTCCACATGAAGAGGAAAACTTACTCTATGTCTCTTGTGGAACTTGGTCACTTATCGGGACAGAACTGAAAGGCCCAATACTTACCGATAGTGCACTGAAGTATAATTTCACAAATGAAGCTGGCTATGATGGGACTACTAGATTTTTGAAAAATTGTACTGGACTTTGGATTATTGAAGAATTAAAAAAATCGTTCTTAAAATTAGGAAAAGATTTTTCATACGACGAAATTACAGAGATGGTGAACAATGTGGAAAGTTGTGTTCCAACATTTGACACAGATGCTTCGACATTCGCAAGTCCAGGTAACATGATTGAAAAAATTGTCTGTTATTTTTCAGATAAGGGGATAAAAGTATCAACAGACCCAGCGATTCTATTTAAGATAGTTTATCAAAGTTTGGCTGAAAAATATAAAGAAGTCATCATACAATTGGAAGAGATAACAGGGAACATCTATAAGAGAATTGACTTAATAGGCGGTGGTTCCAAGTCAGAATATTTCTCACAATTAGTAGCAGATGTTACAGGTAAGACGGTGGTTACTGGTCTGTATGAAGCAACCTCAATCGGTAATGCCCTCGTTCAATTTAAGGCACTTGGCTATGTTGAAGATATGAAAGAAGCCAAGAAACTTGTAAAAGAGTCTATAACATTTAACCATTTTTATCCAAAGAAGGAGGAAAAAAATGACACTTTATCCTAAAATTGGAATCCGTCCGACTATTGATGGTCGACAGGGCGGTGTAAGGGAATCCTTAGAAGAAAAAACCATGCAAATGGCTCTGGCTGCTAAGGATTTGATTGAGTCCAATTTGCGTTACGCAGACGGAACCCCTGTTCAATGTTTGCTGGCCAGTCGAACCATTGGTGGTCAAGGGGATGCAGGGATTGTCTATGATGAGTTTGCTCGTGACAATGTAGTTGCAACCTTATCTGTCACACCAAGTTGGTGCTATGGAACAGAAACCATGGATATGGATCCACATACGATTAAAGCTATTTGGGGCTTTAATGGGACAGAGCGGCCTGGAGCAGTTTATCTAGCCGCAGCCATGAGTGGCTACGCTCAAAAGGGTTACCCAGCATTCAAGATTTATGGTCATGATGTTCAGGATCTGGATGACAATAGCATTCCTGCAGATGTGGCTGAAAAAATCTTGCTATTTGCCAAGGGAGCCATTGCTGCTGGTCAGATGAAAGGCAAGTCCTATGTCAACATTGGAGCTTCTTCAATGGGAATTGCGGGTTCTCAGGTTACCACTTCCTTCTTTGAAGACTATCTGGGAATGTTGGTCGAATTTGTGGACATGACTGAGATTCTTCGCCGTATGGAGTTGGAAATCTACGATAAAGAAGAATATGAAAAAGCTCTTGCTTGGATTAGGGAATATTGCAAAGAAGGTGTTGACATCAATGTAGGAAAGGAATTCCCAGAAGTGATTACCAAGTCTAAGGTGATTCCAGCAGACAAGGATTGGGAATTTATTGCCAAGCAAACCTTGATTATCCGAGATATTCTCTTTGGAAATCCTCGCTTAGCAGAGATTGGCTGGGAAGAGGAAGCTCGTGGCAGAAATGCAATTTCAGGTGGTTTCCAAGGTCAACGTCAGTGGACAGACTGGTTGCCAAACGGTGATTTTGCTGAAGCGATTCTGGCTTCCACTTTTGACTGGAATGGTCCACGTCCTGTGACTGCCTTTGCAACAGAAAATGATACTTTGAATGCGACCGCCATGTTATTTGGAACCCTCCTAACCAATAAGGCTCCAATTTTCTCTGATGTTCGGACTTATTGGAGCCCAGAGGCGGTCAAACGGGTGACAGGTCAAGAGCTAACAGGTAGGGCTAAGGATGGCATCCTCCACCTTATTAACTCAGGAGCTTCAGCTCTTGATGGAAGTGCAGCAGCACGAGATGAAGCTGGTCAGCCAACCATGAAAGAGTTCTGGAATATGACAGAGGAGGATATAAAAGCCTGTCTGGAAGCGACAGATTGGTGTCGAGCAAACTATGAATATTTCCGAGGAGGTGGCTATTCTTCTCACTTCAAGACTCAGGGGGAACTTCCTGTGACCTTGATTCGTGTCAATCTAGTCAAGGGTGTTGGTCCAAGTTTACAAATTGCAGAAGGCTACACCTGTCCATTGGATGATGAAGTGCACCGTATCTTGGATGAGCGGACAGATAAAACATGGCCAACAACTTGGTTTGCTCCGAATCTTGGAGAACCTGGTTTTGAAACGGTCTATGATGTCATGAATCATTGGGGATCTAACCATGGAGCCTTTGTTCATGGACACATTGGTGCAGAAGTTATCACTCTGGCTAGTATGTTGCGAATTCCTGTAGCCCTCCACAATATTCCAAGGGAACGAATTTTCCGTCCAAGCATTTTTGACGGTGTCGGCACTAAGGATTTGGAAGCGGCAGATTTCAAGATGTGTGAGGTTTTAGGGCCGCTATATAGTAAATAGAAGGAGAACACTTTATGTTCATGGAAAAAGAAAGAAAGGAACTTATAAAGTACGGCAAAAAGTTAGTTACTGAAGGCTTAACCAAGGGTACTGGTGGGAATCTGAGCGTATTTAACCGTGAAAAAGGTCTAATGGCAATCACTCCATCTGGAATTGATTTCTTTGAAATCAAGGAAGAAGATATTGTCATCATGGACTTGGAAGGACAAGTAGTCGAAGGTGAAAAGCTTCCTTCTAGTGAGTGGTATATGCACCTGATTCAATACCAGCAACGAGAAGACCTTGATGCAGTCATTCATGCCCATACCACTTATGGAACTGTTTTGGCAGTACTAAGAGAGCCGTTACCAGCTAGCCATTATATGATTGCGGTAGCTGGTAAAGATGTCCGAGTAGCAGAATATGCCACATATGGGACTAAGGAATTGGCTGAAAATGCTGCGGAGGCTATGAAAGACAGACGTGCAGTCTTTCTTGCCAACCACGGTATCTTGGCTGGTGCTCAAGACTTACTAAATGCCTTCAATATCATTGAGGAGATTGAATACTGTTCTAAAATTTATTGTGTTGCCAAAAGCATGGGAGAACCAATCATCCTCCCAGATGAAGAAATGGAATTGATGGCTGAAAAATTTAAAACTTACGGACAAAGGAAATAAGACGGAGGAACATAAAATGAAAAAAGGTTTGTTGAAATGCGGAGCATTGTGTTTATTTGCTTCAGTGATTCTAGCTGCTTGCGGATCGTCATCAGGAACTAGTTCAAGTTCTGAAAAAGCAGCAAGTGGTGATGATACAGTTTTAGAGTTCTATCATGGCTATCACCATAGCGAAGAAGAATGGCCAGCTGCTAAAGTTATGCGTGATCTTTATGATGAATTTGCGAAAAAACATGCAACCGGTGATGTTGAATTTAAACCAACTCCTGTGAACGGAAGCTTGACAGACATTATGAATAACAAGGTTGCAAGTGGCGAGTTTCCAGATATGATTGACTTGGCTGGTAACGATGTTTCGCTAGCAGCTATTGAACAAAGTTTGGTTCTGGATTTGAAACCATATATCGATGATAATGGATTGGAAAAAAATGTTGGTCTAAACTATACACAAAATGATGTGAACGGAAAAATCTATACAGTCCACGACCAATTATTAACCTTAGGTCTTTGGTACAATGCAGATATTTTCTCAAAAGCTGGGGCTAAAACTCCTGACCAATGGACCAAGTGGAGTGATTTTACTGAAGCTATGGCCTTGGTTCGTAAACAAGGAGTATATGCCTTTGGTGCAGGAGAGCCGGCAATTCGTCTCTTTAACACTGTACTTGGCTCATCTGAAGCTGGCCGTAAACTATTAGAAGGTCCTCTAACTTCTGAAGGAATTGATTCAAAAGAATTTGCAGAAGCACTTAAATTGGTTATGACAGAAGTGCAAGCAAACGGTTCAGCTAATGCAGGCGGCGATGCCAACGTTTATTCAACTGATTTTACTGAAAATAAATCAGCAGTCTTCTTCAACGGTGTATGGGCTGCAGGTGGTTTGAAAGATAATGCAGCTTTGAAACCAGGATTGTACGCTGGTAATGTTGCGATTAGTTCAGCTGGTGGCGGTATTACAATTTCAAGTAAACTATCTGAGGAAGAAGAAAAACTTGCATTGGAATTTGTAAAATACATGACCAGTGACGAGGTTCAAACTACAATTTTCGAAAAAGTGGGAGCGAACCCAGCTAGCCAAGCGATTGATACTGCTCAAATTGCAAGCGGTTCTGACGACGCTACTGTAAAACTCTTAGGTGAAGCGACATCTATGGCAAACAATGCAGATGTAACTGTTCCTACTGTTGTATCTGTTTGGGGTGGTGACGTTCGTACTGCAATTATCAACGCATTGACCGAAAGTGCTGCTGACGGTGTCAATATCGATCAGAAAGTAAAAGAAACACAAGACATCTTGAAAGCCCTTATCGGCTAAAATAACAGGGCTAAGGATGTATTCCTTAGCCCTTTTTTAGAAAGTGAGTATTTTATGGCAAAGAAAACCATGACCTTACAAAATAGGAAGGCACAGAAACAACGATTTATTTTTCTATTTTTACTCCCGACATTAGTTTGTTTCTTTCTCTTCTACTTTTATTCGGTGGTAACTATTTTTGCAACATCCTTTACTAAGTGGGATTATACGAATTTAACCAGCCCAGAATTTCTAGGTTTTGGCAATCTTTTTGCCAACTATAAGTACATTTTTAGTGAATATCCTTTCTTTTTGGAAGCACTGAAAAATTCAATTACATGGGCAATTATAGGTGTAGTAGTTCAAGTCCCATTAGCTTTATCAGTTGCTATAGCCTTATCAAAAAAATTGGCTGGTTGGAAACTATCTCGAAACCTTTATATCATACCTAGTATTATTTCTAGTGCCGCAATGGGTTTGATTTTTCTTCAAATCTACAATCCAAATTATGGAGTAGTTAACCAAGTTATCCGCTTTTTTAACCCTGAATTTTCGGATGCGATTTTATTGACACCTGGCTTGAATATTATTGCGATGACTTGTGCTTATATTTTCTTTGCAGGGACATCGACAATAATGATATTGGGTCAAATCTTCGCCATTCCACAAGAGATCCATGAAGCAGCAATACTAGATAACATTACAGGGTGGAGAAGAGAATGGTATATCACCATTCCAATGATAAAAGAAACATTAAAGACAGTTTCGATTATGGCCGCAACTTCGGGTTTCCTATTGTATAACGAAGTATTCTTCCTAACAAATGGTGCAGCTGGAACAAAAAGTATCAGTTTTATCATAAGGGAGTTAGCGGTATCTAGTTCTCGTACACAATATGCCAGAGCTAACACTATAGGTGTGATTCAGATTTTAGGCGGAATGCTAATCATTTTGTGTATCAATCTGATATTCAAAGAAGGTAAACGTAGAAAGTGAGGTAGAGCATATGGACAATCGTTTGAATGGCCTTTCTAAGTCAGGGAAATTAATTATTTACATCTATATGGCTATTACTTGTTTAATTTCAGTGTTTCCAATTTTATGGATATTTCTATCCTCATTAAAAGCGGATCCTATGAAAAATCCAGGCATTAGTTTGCCAACTGATTTAAGTTTTGATGGTTATATCAAGGTTTTTACTGAGTTACATGTATTGGACTATTTTTGGAACAGTTTTAAAGTTGTTTCCATATCTGTGATTATCAGTATTATCATGATTTCCATGTCATCTTATGTTATTGCTCGGATGGATTTCCGTGGGAAAAAGCTGATAACAGCAATGTTGTACTCCACTCTATTTATCCCTGCAACAGCTATGACTTTCCCTGTCTATCGTTTGGTAAATGTTTTGGGGATATATAATACGCCAGTAGCTCTGATTTTTGTCTACTCTTGTAGCGGTATTGCCATGAGTTTCTTTATCATAAAGAATTACTTTGCAATAATACCTAAGGAGTTGGAAGAAGCTGCTGAAATTGATGGAGCGAGCTATGCCCAGACATTTTGGAAAGTAATGTTACCTATTGCTAGACCTGGTATTTTAACAGCAGCAATTTTAGCTTTTATAAATAACTGGAATGAATACTATTGGGCATCAATGTTGATCATCAATAAAGATGAGCTGACGGTTCCAGCCTTGCTTGGTCAATTCACAACTAGCTTTAATACTAACTATAATGGTCTCTTTTCAGCAATTGTTGTGATTATCTTACCACCAATTTTACTATTTGCATTTGCAAGTAAATACTTTATTGAAGCCCTTGGAGGAGGAGCAGTAAAAGGATGACAAAAAATAGTTTACAAGAAATTAACAAACGTACAGAGTGGTTCCAAAAAGACCGCTTTGGAATGTTCATTCACTGGGGGCTCTATTCAATCCCTGGAAAAGGGGAGTGGATCCGCAGTCATCAACAATTATCCATTGATGACTATCAGCCATATTTTGAAGCATTTAATCCTGTAAAGTACAATCCGAGAGAGTGGGCGAAGGCAGCAAAAGCAGCAGGTATGAAATATATGGTCTTGACCGCCAAGCACCATGATGGATTTTGCTTGTTTGACTCAGCCTATACTGACTACAAATCTACAAATACACAAATCAGGAAAGACTTAGTAGCTGAATTTGTTGAATCAGTACGAGAAGAAGGATTAAAAGTAGGTCTATACTTCAGTCTGATAGACTGGTATCATCCAGATTATCCGAAATATGGCGATATGATTCATCCTATGCGTGAGAATGAAGCCTTTAAAGATGAGAAGGTTGACTTTGACAACTACTTGACTTTCTTACACAATCAAGTGGAAGAAATCGTCACCAAGTATGGAAAACTGGATATTCTATGGTTTGACTACTCTTATGGAGAAATGTTCGGTGAAAAGTGGCGTGCAACAGATTTGATTAAGCTTGTACGCAAGCATCAACCAGATGTAGTTGTTGACAATCGTTTAGAAACATCAGGAGAAGGATTTGGCAGTATTGTAACAGATGAAATCAATATCTATTCTGGAGACTTTGTTAGTCCTGAGCAGCTTGTTCCGCACAAAGGGATTAGAAATATCCACGGCGAGCCAATTCCTTGGGAACTTTGCTTAACAATGAATAATAACTGGGCCTACAATCCTACGGATCATTTCTACAAATCGTCCAAGACACTTATTCGTAAGTTGGTTGAGTGTGTAAGTAAGAATGGGAATATGATTCTGAATGTAGGTCCAGATGCACTAGGTGTTCTCAATCAAGAAAGTCAAGATATTTTAAGTGATTTTGGAAAATGGTTAGATAAGAATGGTGAGTCTATTTATGGTTGTGGCGTTAGTTCATTACCTAAACCAGAATGGGGCTACTATACTCAAAAAGGGAACACGGTGTATGCTCATGTCTTCGAACAGCCAATTGGCCCTCTTGCCCTGATTGGTATCGATGAAAGCAAAGTCAAAAGAATAAGTTTCCTCCATGATGGAAGTGAAGTGAAGATTTCTAAGAGTTGGACCACTAATGCGTATGAAGGGATTTGCTTTGCACAGTATGGTGATATTCCTCACTTTACTTATCCATTGCCAGATAGCATTGATAGTGTGATAAAAATTGAATTAGTAGGTGATGATAGTGAAGATTGAAAATAAAAATGTAGCACGCTATTTTAAATTAGAAGATGGGAAGTTTTATACTTCCCATCTCTTGAATAAAAAGGTCAACGAGTCTATTGGGAACGAAAAATGTACGGAATTTGTTGTTACTTACTGTGATGGCAGCCAACTCAAATCGGAAGAATTTACGGCCCATGTTGTCGAGCAAACCAATGAAAGTATTCTGGTAAGTTTTCATCATTCTGAAATCCAATTGACCATTCTATATTCAGTTCGTGAAGACGTTCTTGTCAAAGAGGTGACGATTCTGTCATCCATAAATACAATCAACTATATTGATGTGGAACGGTTTAGTTTTACAAATTTAGAACATGTCTATCTACCTAAAAAGCAAGAAGATATCAAAGAAATGGCTGGATTTTCTGGTTATTATGTAGAGTTGGGACAGCCAATTTATGCCAAGTCTTTCTTTTTTGGCATGGAATTTCCAATGGGGGAGAATAGGATAGAAGACCAGACCTATTTTTCTCGCTATTATGTTGGACACGAGATTAAAAAACCTAAGAAAATCTGGCCGGTTGTTATTGGTGCATCGTCTGGGTTTGATAAGTCAAGTATACAAAAAGACTTCTTTACTTACATTAGTGGTATAGCCCAACCAAGTTATTTCAGAAAACAATACAATTCTTGGTATGACCATATGACTGCAATTGATGAAGGAATCATTGTAAAAAGTTTTGAAGAAATTTCACATGGCTTTGAAGATAATGGTGTGAAGTTGGATGCCTATGTCGTTGATGATGGCTGGTGCGATTACCAAAGTGTTTGGGAGTTTAATGAAAAGTTCCCTAACGGTCTAACAAAGGTAAAAGCTCTCGTAAATAATTTAGGTGCAAGTCTTGGTCTTTGGATCGGACCACGTGGAGGCTATAACGGAACAGAAGTTATCATGAGTGACTGGTTGGAGGCCCATCCAGAATTCGGTAGCAAGAATACCTTGTCAAATGATGTCAATATTGGTGATTTTAATTATTTGGAAGGCATGAAGCAAAAAATGTTGGATTACCAGAAAAAATATGATATCAGCTATTGGAAAATCGATGGTTGGTTGCTGAAGCCAGATAAGCCAGACCCTAGTGGTGAGTTTGCCATGCACACTATGACTCCTGTCTATGAATTCTTGATTGACCTCTTAAAAGATTTAAGGGCAGAGCGAGGAGATAGAGATTGCTGGTTGAACTTGACTTCCTATGTTAATCCTAGCCCATGGTTCTTACAATGGGTCAACAGCCTTTGGATACAAATTTCACAGGATGTTGGCTTTACGGAAAATGCTGGGAATGATATTCAACGGATGATTACCTACCGTGATTGCCAATACGAAGAATTTTTGACCAAACGAGATATTCAATTGCCTCTTTGGAGCCTTTATAACCATGAGCCTGTCTATGCGAGTACGGCTCATACCTGGTACATGGACCATCAAATGTATGCAAGTGTAGAAGAGTTTGAAGATTATCTGATGTTTATTTCTACTCGTGGGAATGCTTTCTGGGAGTTCCATTATTCCTATACAATGTTTGATGAGGAGCGATGGAAAGCCAATGCTCGTGCAGTCAAGTGGATAGAGGACAATTACGCGACCCTAAAACACAGTCAAATGATTGGTGGGAAACCGTCAGCGTTTGAAATTTATGGTTACAGATGTATTGATGAAGAAGCAGGGAAAGAAATTCTTTCGCTTCGGAACCCAGCTAGTCATTCAGCCACTATTCAGTTAGATAATATCAATCTTTCCGACTATCAATTGGTTAGAGGAGATTATACAGCTCTGACAGAAACAGAGTATGAACTAGCTCCATATACAATTCTGATTGCGCAGAGAAACTAGGAGGGTGATATGGCAGTTAAATATGCTTTAGGTGTAGATATTGGCGGTACAAAAGTTGCTGTGGGACTGGTAAATGATACAGGTCATGTGGCTTATAGTCTAAAGGTGCCAAGCAATAAAGAGTCGTCAGAAACCTTATTTCAATGCGTGTGTACAGCTATTCGAGAACTACTAAACAGTCAGCAACTGAATATTGAGGATGTTTCAGGGATTGGTGTTGGCTTGCCGGGAAAAGTTGATGTTGAAAATGGAATCGCAGTTTTTCAAAATAATATTCCATGGGAGAATTTTCCTGTTGTTAAGCGACTTCAAGAAGAATTTGGAAATATTCCAATAAAAATTGACAATGATGTGAAAGTAGCAGCGTATGCTGAGTATAGATTACTGTCTCTAGAAGCCAATGATATGTTTGGTTATATCACAATTTCTACTGGTATCGCAGCTACAAATATCATAAACAACACAATTCTAAGGGGTTCTGGCTTTGCGGGTGAAATTGGATTTATGCCAGTTAGAAGTTTCGGAAGAACAAGTGGTCTAGAAATCTCTTGCTCTGGACCAGCTATTGAACGCCAAGGGAAGCAAATGTATGGTGAAGATTTGTCAACCAAGGCAGTGTTTGATAATTGGCGTCAAGGTGATATTACAGCATCGGCTATTATAGCTAATGCGAGAGATGGATTGGTCCAAGCAATCCATAGTATGATTTGTTTACTTGATCCAAAAATCATTGTTTTGGGTGGTAGTGTAGCACAAAATAACCCAGATTTTATCGATGACATAAAGACAGTTTTGAGACTATCTTTACATCATGAACAAAAACATATTTTAGAAAATATTATCATCTCAAAAATTGATGGCGGCAATAACGGAATAATTGGTTCTGCATTCCTAGTCCAATAATATAAAAGATGCTAGTAGGAAATTTGAAGAATTGAATATCAACTGTTAAACATAATAGTTAAGTAATAAAAATTGAGCAAAATTTCAAGATGTAAATCATGAAATTTTGCTCTTTTTTTAAGTGAAACCAGCAATGGAATTATTCACTTACTAAATGGGTAGGAAATAAATTTACAAAGAGAGTTTCAAGTATGAATAAGACACGAAGCCCTCCAAATTGTCAAAAAAATATATAGCATTTGGAGGAATACTATACTCTTAACCGCTGGTTAAAGGAAATGAGAGAAATGAAAAGGTTTCGTTACTATATATTGCACCCCTCCCATAAAATCGTATTTATTAATTTAGATGGTTTTCAAGAGTTTCTTGAATGGAAACAAAAGCGGTAATTCAGAATAAATCATGGTATAATATGAATTGGTTAAATTCTATAATTGTATCGATTTTCTATTTTGATATAGAGAATAACGATGTTTTATAGAACTAAAACTAATTCAAAAGGAAAAATTCGATATGAAGTAGTTGAAAAATATAAAGATCCACTAATCGGGAAATGGAAGACCGCAATAGTTTCATATTACAAGAATTCGAGTCGAGCACGTAAACAGGCTGAGCTGGAATTGATTGAAAAAATTAAAACATTGTAGGAAAAAACTAAATCTTCTTTTTCTGTTTCCGAAATAAAAACGTTTGGAGAATTGAAAGAAAGTTGGTTCAATTCTTGGTCTGTGTCTGTAAAAAACAAACAATTGATAGAGAATATAGATTTTTCTACACATCAATTTTTTACTAGTAAGCATTCGAAAATGGCGAGTGAAATGATTGAAACCTCAAAAGCTGAAAAAATTGTTCTAACAGTGCAGGAATTTAGAGAGAAACTTCATTTATCGAATAGCTATCAACCTCGACATATTTCGGCAAATATTCTACCTAAGATAAAAAAGAACTTACAAAAGTTTATCCTAATTTTGAACTTTTGACTATTAAGAAAAAAGGTAAAGTATTGGCATATGAAATATCTTGGTAACCGAAACTTTGGTGCCTATTTGGTGCCTAGATGAAAAATTAATAAGTCAAGGGCCTTAAACCCTTGCTACGAAAGGATTTTTACTACATGGCAATTATTCAATGGTTTCCGGGCCATATGTCCAAGGCTCGTCGGCAGGTACAAGAAAACATCAAGCACGTTGATTTTGTGACCATTTTGGTCGATGCCCGCCTGCCCTTATCCAGCCAAAACCCCATGTTGACCAAAATTGTTGGTGATAAGCCCAAGCTCATGATTCTCAACAAGGTCGATTTGGCAGACCCTGTTTGTACCAAAGAATGGCAGAGCTACTTTGAAGGTCAAGGCATCCGTACCCTTGCTATTAACTCAAAAGAGCAAGCGACGGTGAAAAAGGTGACCGACGCAGCCAAGAGCCTTATGAAAGAGAAGATTGAACGCCTACGCCAAAGAGGTATTCAAAAAGAAACCTTGCGGACCATGATTATCGGTATTCCAAACGCTGGAAAATCCACTCTCATGAACCGTCTGGCTGGTAAAAAAATCGCTGTTGTCGGCAACAAACCAGGTGTGACCAAGGGTCAACAGTGGCTCAAGTCTAACAAGAATCTTGAAATCCTTGATACACCAGGTATTCTCTGGCCTAAATTTGAGGACCAGGAAGTTGGTCTCAAGTTGGCTCTGACTGGGGCTATCAAGGACCAACTTTTGCCTATGGACGAAGTCACCATTTTTGGTTTGGACTACTTCAAAGCCAACTACCCAGAACGTCTACAAGAGCGGTTCAAGGGCATGGATTTGGAGCAGGAAACACCTGAACTCATCATGGACTGGACAAAAAAACTAGGCTTCCGTGATGATTATGACCGTTTTTATAACCTCTTTGTCAAGGACGTTCGGGATGGTCGCTTGGGTACTTATACATTAGACAGGGTGAGTGACTTAGATGGCAACGATTAAGGAAGTGACTGCTCTGCTGGCTCAGGTAGACAGTCTGGACAGTCCAGTCTGGGACCAACTGGCTCAGGATGATCGAGCAGGGGTCCAGGCTGCCATTAAGAAACGCCGTAAGGATCTGGAAAAAGAAGCAGCAGAAGACGCTCGCTTAGAAGCTATGCTATTCTACGAAAAAGCCCTTTATGAAAATGGGGCGAAGTTCATCGCTGGTATCGACGAAGTCGGCCGAGGGCCTCTAGCAGGTCCGGTGGTGGCAGCGGCGGTTATCTTGCCCAAAGGGTGCAAAATCCGCTACCTCAACGACTCCAAGAAAATCCCTAAGTCCAAGCATGAAGCAATCTACCAAGAAGTCATGGAGCGAGCGGTGGCAGTCGGTGTGGGAATAAAAGATGCAGCTGTCATCGATCAGGTCAACATCTACGAGGCGACCAAGTTAGCCATGCTGGAGGCTTTGGGGAAATTAGGCCAGAAACCTGACCACCTGCTCATCGATGCTATGAAGTTGGATACCTCCATACCGCAAACCTCTATCATCAAGGGGGATGCCAACAGCCTGTCTATCGCAGCGGCCTCTATCGTGGCCAAGGTGACGCGGGACAAGATGATGACAGACTATGACAAGGAGTTCTCAGGCTACGGCTTCGCCAAGAATGCTGGCTATGGAACGGCAGAGCACTTGGAAGGCTTGAACAAGCTAGGTATCACGCCCATTCACCGCAAAACCTTTGAGCCCATTAAGTCTATGGTAACAGGAGGAAACTAGTTGTGACAGTCTTTTTCTGGCTATTTTTAGCTGCTATCGGTCTGTTTGCTCTCGTCTATTTCTGGGAGCGGCGGTCGATTTTTATCTCACTGTTTGCCTTGAACATCCTCGTCTGGGCTTTGGCATGGATTATCTCAACAGGCATTCTCGAAAACAATGAAATCTTACGTTTGCTGGCCATAAACATGGCTATGGTGCTCTTTTTAGCCTTGTTAAGTGGTCCATTTGTCTTGCTTTTCACACTTTATCTGAATGGCTTTCAGATTTTGAAGAGAGAAGGGGTTCGCTTCCATAATTTCCTATCCATGGGACTGGCGGTTGCCCTGACTTACTATCTCTTCATCGCTCCCTTTGTGGTTCAATCCCTTTCAGGCATCAGCTTTTTCATCATGCTGTTCCTCTACGTTGGTTTTTTGGTGTCCTATGCTATTATCATCAGCATGCTCTATACCACGTCTAGCTTTGTCAATTTGGTCAATCTTTTCCCAGGCAAGCTTGATTATGTGGTGGTCTTAGGTGCGGGCTTAATTGGTGACAAGGTAACGCCGCTTTTGGCTTCGCGGATTGAAAAAGGCATAGCGATCTACAAGAAACATCCTGGCAGCAAGCTCATCATGTCAGGCGGACAGGGTCCTGATGAACTCCTGGCAGAAGGTCAAGCTATGGCAAATTATGCTATGGAGCAGGGCATTCCTGCGGAAGATATTGTGATAGAAAATCAATCAACTAATACCGAGGAAAACTTGAAATTTTCCTATGCCCTGATGAAACCTGGCAGTCGATTTGCCCTTGTAACCAATTACTATCACGTTTTCAGAGCTCTGCTATTGGCACGACAATTGAAAATCAAGTGTATCGGCTACGGAGCAAAGACAAAATTTTACTTTAGCCTAAATGCCTTTATTCGGGAATTTGTTGGCTATGTGGTCATGAGTCGAAAGACGCATTTGGTATTTTTGAGCATCGTGTCAGTCCTTTATCTGATTGGAATGATTATCAGTTTAATGCATTAGGAGGAAAAATGAGATTTTTTATACGATTTAAAGACTTGATTTGGGCCTATCTCCTTCCAATATTATTTTTGGGGCACTTTATTATCTTTCCAACTGTTGGGATTGATACAGAAAATGCAATTCTTCATTATGACTATTTGTTATTTTCTTGGGAAACAATAGGACGGATTGGTCTAGTTGGTTTGAAAAAACTCTTTTTTCCAACAGGATATTCTCCAATTTTAAATAACCTAATAATGATAATAGGGCTGGGTTTCTTTTTGTACTTTGTAAGTAAAAAATTAAAAGTTCATCTTATTATATTTTCTCTAACTTTCTTATCCTTGCCGATTACTTATTTTCAGATTTATTTTCAATTACAAAATGCAGAAGTGGTTTTTACCTGTTTATTGGTAGTTTTATCTGCTTATTATTTTTCAACATCAACCAACTGGTATACTTGGTTGATTCCGATTTTAATATTTGGATTCGCCATTAGTGTTTACCAATCTTTTCTGGACTTTATAATCGCTAGCACTTCTTATTTTTTACTACAAAATAAGGATACATTGAAACCACGGTTAGTTATATTGAAACTCTTTTTAGCACCTTGTTTTAGTTTGGGGGTGTATTGGTTACTTAACCACTTATTCAATCAACAAAATGGAAATAGTGATTACCTTCATATTTTGTTTTTAAGTAAAGTATCTCTATTGGCGATTGTTATCATAGTTTTTGTTACTATTTATTTTTTATTTGAATTATTTTCGAAAAAGATAGATATGAGCAGTTTTTTTCTTAAATCTGCATTTTATTGTTCACCTTTCTTAACTTTAGCTGCTGTAGGAAATTTGCAATACCGTGCTTTATTTCCTACGTTTCCATTTGTAGTAGGTATTATCTTTTCGTCAATTTATTATGGTAAAAAGAAAAAGCTAAAACATTTCATAGAATTATCCTTGATTACTTTCACAATGATTACAGTCTTTTTGGTATATCAGAATTACCGTCAGTATCAAGACGATCGCAACTTGGCTCAAACAATTAAGAAAGCAATTCCAAACTCTGACTATCGTGTGCAATTTATTGGTAAGTATCAAGGAAATCGAATTCCATTTATTATTGCTGGAGAACCAGTTGGTAAGAGTTTCTTTTGGTGGGATCCTTTACCAAGTCAAGGACGAAGTGATAACTTTTTAAAGTTAGAAGGTGTGAACTATATTCCTTCAACAATAGAAGAGAATCAAGAAATCAGTCAACAATCTATATCGTTTTATACCAATCCAAATACAAGTTGGATACAATTGGATGACGTAAAAAAAGTAGTGTATATTATTTTTGAATAGTTAGTATTATGATGAATCGAATTCAGTTTGTATACTAAGGTATTCTAATAGCAGTAGAAAAACGCATAAAACTATACGTTTCACTTATAACGATGGTTTTATGCGTTTTATTTTTTGTTTATACTGATACTCAGTTAAGTTCAAAAATAGCAAGCGTAAATTATTTATAATACGCAAAACTGTTCTATTTATGTTCGAGTTACGAATCATTAATTTTAAGCATGTTGTTTTCTTTTGAAAAAATTCAAAATCGAAACCATCTACATCTACTTTTATTGGTAGATAGCTATTTTTGATTTTAAATGAGTATGAATCACCTGCTCAAGAAATTTCAAAAGTAGCCAAGTATCAATAATCTGTGAACTCGTAACATAGGTCACAACATAAAGTAGACAATGGCGATATACTGAAGTGCTGAAGCCAGTAGGATAAAGAGATGCCAAATCATGTGGAAGTAAGGCTTTTTCTTGGCGTAGAAGAGGGCTCCAATAGTATAAGATAAACCACCAGCTAGCATCAAAATTCCGAAAACAAGTCCAGTCTTTTGCAGAATAGCTGGCAAGATAAAGACAACCAACCATCCCATAAAGAGATAGAGGAAAAGGCTGAATTTTTCATTGATTTTTTTAGCAAATATTTTGTAGAGAATACCGAAAATGGTCAATCCCCATTGCAAACCAACAATTAGATATCCCAACCAGCCACCGACCAAGGAAAGTGCTACAGGTGTGTAACTTCCAGCGATAGCAATGTAAATCATGCTGTGGTCGATAATCCTTAGGATGTATTTGTGAGTAGAAGCATAAGGCATGGAGTGGTAGATGGAGGAGGATAGGAACATGAGAAATAGGCTGATGACAAAGATGGACATGCCGACCACAGCGGTCACGTTATAATCTTGAAAAGAATGGATAGCAGTAATGGGGAGTAAGACCAACATAAGCAAGGCACCGACTGCATGGGTGACAGTATTTGCGACTTCTTCGCCAAAAGACAATTTCAGGCTTAATTTCAAACTAGGATTCATGGTGACTCCTTTCTAACTCCATGGTGAGTTGACGGGTTTTGTAATATAGTTTAACAGACTGGCAGGCATAACGAATGATGTCAGGCGTTTCATCGCTCTCCTCATTTCGCATGCAGTCAACAAAATGATTGTATAAGGTTTCAGAGTTGTTCGAGTGGAGAAGAAGATTTAAGGTCTGACTGATTTCTTGAATAGAAAAGACATTTTTTAAGATAGTCAAGGCAATCAAGCGGGCAACTTGCTGTTTTTGATATTTTTTCTTAACAGGTTTTTCAAGCTGTTTATGTTTGACGTAGTTGTTTATCATAGAGGCCGTCAAACTTTTTTGTTCCAATAGCTCTGATGAAGTGGTCGTCTGATTAACATACAGCAGAACTTGGTCCAAATATAAATCTAAATCAGGTAATTCATGCCAGTAGGGAATAGTTTGTTTCATGATTATCTACTTTCTTTTATCTAGTATCCATAACTAGATTATATAATTTTTAAAAAATAAAGTAAAGAAAAAGGGTACTTCCTTTCCGAAATACCCTCATTTCACAATCAATCCGTCCCAAGCATCCATGCCACCTGCAATATCATTTGCCTTAAATCCTTTAGATGACAGGATTTCTCTGGCCAGCTTGCTACGTTTTCCGCTCTTACAGATGAGGAGATAGTGTTGGTCGACTGGTCCATCAAATGTGGCAATCCGATCCATGGGACAATTAATAGCACCATCAATATGACCAGCTGAATATTCTTCTGGGTCACGAACGTCTAGTAATTGCACCGATTCAGTTTGTATCAACCCAAGCAATTCTGCAGTAGTCAAAGTTATAGTTTGTTCATGTTTTTCTTGCATGATTCCCTCTTTCGTTGGTTTAAATTAATAAGAACAATACCAAATCTTAGCTGGACTTGTCAAGAAGGATTGACTTTTAGAATGAGAAATCCTATGATTAGTAGTAAGAATAAAAAAGGGAGTAAATATATGCCTACAGAAAAAGAAAAGATGATAGCTGGGCAATGTTATATGGCGGCAGATGCTGAATTGAGAGAGATGCGAACCTTTGCCCGCCAACAGATGAAAAAATTTAACGAAGAATTAGATGGTCAAGCCCGTTCGGAGCAATTGAAAAATTGGTTTGGAGCTACAGGTGAGCGGATTTACATGGAGCCAAATTTCTACTGTGACTACGGTAGCAATATTCATGTTGGTGAGGATTTTTATGCAAATTTTAACTGTACCATGTTGGATGTTTGTCCCATTACCATTGGGAAAAATGCCATGCTTGGTCCCAATGTACAGTTGCTAACGCCACTTCATCCACTAGATCCTGATGAACGAAATTCTGGTTTGGAATATGGCTCTCCAATTACCATTGGTGATAATTTCTGGGCTGGTGGTGGTGTGACAATCTTACCTGGTGTGACCTTGGGCAACAATGTTGTTGTTGGTGCTGGTTCTGTCGTGACTAAGTCTTTTGGTGATAATGTCGTTTTGGCTGGCAATCCTGCGCGTGTTATCAAAGAAATACCTCAAAAATTAAGGGGATAGCGTCACTTCTCAGAGTTCTTGTCAACATCTCAGCGCAGTGGTTGATTGGCAGATTTGTTCGTGTCTCACACTCCAAATCTGACCTAATCAACTGTGCGGGGGTGGGAAGACGAACTCTTTTTGGGGTCGAGTTCTTTCCCACTCCCATTTTTTCTTTCCCTTGCGAATAGTATAAGTGAGGTGAAGAAAATGAATAATTTTGAATTGTTTAAATGGAAAAAAGCAGGTTTGACCAATCTTAATGTGAATAAAGTTTTGGCCTATCAAGAAAAACACGGAAAAAAATTGACCTTGCGAAATGTCGCTGTCGTATCCGAATGTAAAAATCCAGTGTTATTTATGGAAAACTATAAGAATTTGGATATCAAAGCCTGTCGAGAAGAATTTAACAAGTTTCCTTCTTTTTCGATTTTGGATGATGTCTATCCACTAGCATTGAAGCAAATTTACAATCCACCTGTACTTTTGTTTTATCAAGGGGATTTAGAATTGCTAGAAAAATCAAAGCTGGCAATTGTTGGTACACGAAATGCCAGCAAAAATGGCATTCAGTCTGTCCAGAAAATTATCAAAGAACTCAATAATCGCTTTGTCATTGTCAGTGGTTTGGCAAGAGGAATTGATACAGCAGCCCACATCGCCAGTTTGAAAAATGGAGGCCAAACCATTGCAGTTATTGGAACTGGTTTGGATAAGATTTATCCCAAAGAAAATAGAGAATTACAGACCTACATCGGAAAACACCATTTGGTGCTGACAGAGTATGAAGCTGGTGCTCAGCCACTCAAATACCATTTTCCAGAACGCAATCGCATTATAGCTGGTTTGGTGGAAGGATTGGTAGTCTGTGAAGCTAAGATGCGGTCTGGCAGCTTGATTACTTGTGAACGTGCCTTGGAAGAAGGAAGAGAAGTCTATGCTATTCCAGGTTCCATTATGGACGGAAAATCAGATGGTTGCCATCATTTGATTCAAGAGGGGGCAAAGTGCATTACATCAGGCTTGGACATCCTTTCGGACTATCAATTTTAAAATAAGTTTTCCTATAGGAAAATAAAAATCTTGACACTGACTGAAAAATAGTATATTCTTTGTGAGGTTAAAAATATTTGTAAGGTATAAGAATGGCTACAAAAACAGTTAGTAAGAAAAAAACAACAACCAAGAAAAATCTCGTTATTGTAGAGTCGCCTGCTAAGGCAAAAACAATCGAAAAATATCTTGGTAAAAATTATAAGGTCGTTGCTTCAGTCGGGCATATTCGAGATTTGAAGAAATCTAGTATGTCTATTGACTTTGATAACAACTATGCACCTGAGTACATCAACATCCGTGGAAAAGGACCACTCATCAATTCTTTGAAAAAAGAAGCAAAAAATGCTAAGCAAGTCTTTCTCGCGAGTGACCCGGACCGTGAAGGAGAAGCTATTTCATGGCATCTGGCTCATATTTTGGGACTAGACGAAAAGGATAAAAACCGTGTTGTTTTCAACGAGATCACCAAGGATGCTGTCAAAAATGCCTTTAAGGAGCCACGTGCCATCAATCATGATTTGGTTGATGCCCAACAGGCTCGTCGTGTTTTAGACCGTATCGTTGGATATTCGATTTCACCCATTCTCTGGAAGAAAGTCAAAAAAGGCTTGTCTGCAGGCCGTGTGCAGTCTGTTGCCCTCAAGCTCATCATCGACCGTGAAAATGAAATCAGCAATTTCAAACCAGAAGAATATTGGACAATTGATGCAACCTTCAAAAAGGGGAGCAAGAAATTCCAGGCTTCATTCTACGGTATAGATGGAAAGAAAACTAAAATTGAAAACAATGAGCAGGTTAAAGAAATTCTCGCTCGACTTGATGGGGATGATTTCTTAGTAGAACAGGTTGAGCGTAAGGAACGCAAACGAAATGCACCTCTGCCTTACACAACTTCTACCATGCAGATGGATGCGGCTAATAAAATCAATTTCCGTACTCGTAAAACCATGATGGTTGCTCAACAACTTTATGAGGGTGTCAGTCTTGGCACAGGTGGTACCCAAGGTTTGATTACCTATATGCGTACGGATTCAACACGTATTAGCCCTGTTGCACAAGCACAAGCTGCTGACTTTATCACGGAGCGTTTTGGTGCTACCTATTCAAAACATGGTAGCAAGGTCAAGAATGCGACAGGAGCACAGGATGCCCATGAGGCCATTCGTCCGTCAAATGTTCATTTGACACCAGAGTCTATTGCCAAGTATTTGGATAAGGACCAACTTCGTCTTTATACTTTGATTTGGAATCGATTTGTAGCTAGTCAGATGGCAGCGGCAGTCTTTGATACCATGAGTGTTCGTCTAGGGCAAAATGGTGTCATTTTCGCTGCCAATGGTAGCCAAGTGAAGTTTGATGGTTACATGGCAGTCTATAATGACTCTGATAAGAATAAGATGTTGCCAGACATGGAGCATGGAGATACGGTTGTTAGAACAACAACAAATCCTGAACAGCATTTTACTCAACCGCCTGCTCGCTATTCAGAAGCAACTTTAATCAAGACCCTAGAGGAAAACGGTGTTGGTCGTCCGTCAACCTACGCACCAACCATTGAAACCATTCAGAAACGCTATTATGTTAAGCTTGCTGCCAAACGATTTGAGCCGACTGAACTCGGGGAAATTGTCAACAAGCTGATTGTTGAGTTCTTCCCAGATATCGTTAATGTCAAATTTACAGCCGATATGGAACAGAAATTGGATGATGTAGAAATCGGGAAAGAGCAGTGGCAGAAGGTCATTGATGGTTTCTACCAACCGTTCAAGGTTGAGCTATCTAAGGCTGAAGAGCAGATGGAGAAAATCCAAATTAAGGATGAGCCAGCTGGTTTTGATTGTGATGTTTGTGGTCGTGAAATGGTCATCAAGCTAGGTCGTTTTGGAAAATTCTACGCTTGTAGCAATTTCCCAGACTGTCGCAATACCAAACAAATCACCAAGGAAATCGGTGTGACTTGTCCGGTTTGCCAAAAAGGTCAGGTGATTGAACGCAAGAGTAAACGCAATCGTCTTTTCTATGGTTGCGATCGTTACCCAGAGTGTGAATTTACTTCTTGGGACAAGCCAGTCGGACGTTCCTGTCCAAAATGTGACCACTATCTCGTAGAGAAAAAAGTTCGTGGTGGTAGCAAACAAGTTGTCTGCCCAAATGGCGACTACGAAGAAGACAAAATTAAATAAGATTAAACTGCTATTCTCAAGGGAATGGCAGTTGTTTTTTATAGTCATGTTTAGTTTATCTTAGCTTACTTCGACAAGCGAGGAAACTTCGTTTCCTTATTTTCAACTTTAAACGAGGCTGGTCAAAAAGTTCAAAGTCACTTCTCAGTGCAGTGGTTGATTGGGTTTAACAGGCCAGTGGAGTGAAACTGTTCAGTGAACT
Source organism: Streptococcus suis (assembly GCF_046032535.1). Classification (GTDB taxonomy): domain Bacteria; phylum Bacillota; class Bacilli; order Lactobacillales; family Streptococcaceae; genus Streptococcus; species Streptococcus suis_AK. The sequence continues at coordinate 41,539 of NZ_JARQPL010000015.1, forward strand.
GTTTCAGCCTGAGCATAGAAATGAAAAAATCGAGGTAAAAAGGTTGGAGATAAGATTTGCGAAGCAAATCACAGCAATTCGTGTTTCACATTCCAAGTCTGACCTCTACAACTAAAACGAACTAAACGGCAATATCAGTTTGAAAAAATGTTTAAAAAATTAAAAAATTAAAAAAATAGGAGAAAAGTCTTGCATTATTGAAAATACTGTGTTATGATAATTGAGGTTTGAAAAAACTGACCTAAGACAGTAGGGGAGCTGGACTCATAAACATCCTACCGAGGCACAAAACGATTATTGAGATAAACGTATTTGTACTTTCGTGTCTAGGTTTAGGTACGATTTTTTTGTGCCTAGCCCAAAATAAAAACGGAGGTAAAAAAATGAGTGAAGCTATTATCGCTAAAAAAGCGGAATTAGTAAATGCCGTTGCTGAGCAAATGAAAGCTGCAACTTCTATCGTTGTTGTAGACGCTCGTGGTTTGACAGTAGAACAAGATACAGTTCTTCGTCGTAACTTGCGTGGTGCAGAAGTTGAGTACAAAGTTATCAAAAACTCAATCTTGCGTCGTGCTGCTGAGCAAGCTGGTCTTGAAGGTCTTGCAGAATTGTTTGTAGGTCCATCTGCAGTTGCATTCTCAAACGATGCAGTTGCTCCAGCTAAAACAATTTACGATTTCGCGAAAACTGCTGATGCTCTTGAAATCAAAGGTGGAGCTGTAGAAGGTAAAGTTTCTTCAAAAGAAGAAATCGAAGCACTTGCTACATTGCCAAACCGCGAAGGCATGCTTTCTATGTTGCTTTCTGTACTTCAAGCGCCAGTTCGCAACGTTGCATACGCTGTCAAAGCTGTTGCAGAAAAAGAAGACGCAGCTTAATGCGTCAGAGCGTAGCTGCTTAGTGCTACAAACTATTTAAAAACCTAAATTGGAGGAAAATCACAATGGCATTGAACATTGAAAACATTATTGCTGAAATTAAAGAAGCTACTATCCTTGAGCTTAACGACCTTGTTAAAGCTATCGAAGAAGAATTTGGTGTAACTGCGGCTGCTCCTGTAGCTGTTGCTGCAGCTGGTGGTGCTGCTGAAGAAGCTAAAGACTCATTCGACGTTGAATTGACATCTGCTGGCGACAAAAAAGTTGGCGTTATCAAAGTTGTACGTGAAATCACTGGTCTTGGTCTTAAAGAAGCTAAAGAGCTTGTTGACGGTGCACCAGCTATGGTTAAAGAAGGCGTTGCAACTGCAGAAGCTGAAGAAATCAAAGCTAAATTGGAAGAAGCAGGCGCTTCAGTTACTCTTAAATAATAAAGTAACTACTCAAGTAGCTTAATAACATGATTAAACCGCAATTCTTCGGAGTAGCGGTTTTTTTGTTGGAAAGAATATCCGTTTGATTTTAAATGAGTATTAGTTACTAAGGAGAGCGATTATTAAATCCAATTTTGTATATCCAAATCAAACTCCAACAGGGTTCAACGTAGTCTGATTTTAAAATATTATATCTTTAAAGTAATTAGAATATTCAGGTTGCTTTTCTTTTTTGAATAATGATGTAAGAGGTGTGTATGAACGCACTTTTGTTTGATGAACGGCCAATATTCGCAAATTCTGTCCAAATGGTTCATTCCTTTTCTCCGAAACCAACTACAATGGCAATCCAAACTATACCTTCCGTAAATTATCTGGAGTGGATAGTAGCTTGAGTTTTGCTTATACGACGAATTAAAAAAGGATATGCTAACAATAACTTGATTTGTTAGCATATTGTTCTGTTTATCGTTGATTATTTTAAAACAATGTGCTAACATTGTTATAAAGTGTTAGCATATTGTTTTGGAGGTGGTGATATGGATTTGTTAGAGAAACCCGTTTATAATTATATTAAAAATAATCATGGAGTAATAACTTTTCGTGAAATGGAAGAGCATAACTTTTCTTATCAACAACTGAATCAATTAGTCTCAAAAGGGAAAGTAGAATCAATTGAAAGAGGTATCTATCATCTGCCAGATACCTATATCGATGACTATTTTAGTTTACAGTACCGTTTTCCAAAAGGAATTTATTCCTTAGAAACAGCACTTTGGTTACATGGTCTGTCCCTTACCATTCCATTTGAGCCTGTGATGACTTTTCCTTTTGGGACAAATACGAGGCCAATGAAAGAAGCTGGGGTCAAGCCGATTGTTGCTAGAAAGTATCATGAAATCGGTATTATTAGACTGGAGCGACAGGCTGGACAGTTTATCTCAGTATATGATATGGAACGAACATTAGTGGAGTGTTTGAGAACAGCTTACCATGTCGATATTCAAGTTATTGCCCCAGCTTTTCAAGCTTACTTCAAAAAAGGAGTTGTAGATTACACTAAGTTGTATCACTATGCACATCTATTTAAAGTAACTGAAAAACTACAATCATATGTGGAGGTCTTGTCGTGAAATTTTCAAATGCTAATAGTTTCAAAGCAAAAGTCAAGAATATTGCAAGAGAAAAAGGAATACCTGCTCAACAAGTTCAGCAAAATTTTCTGATTGAACAAGTCTTAAAACTCATCTCAGAGAGCAGGTATAAAGATTCTTTCATTGTGAAAGGTGGATTTCTTATCGGACAGATGATTGGCTTAGATAAACGGACAACAATGGATTTAGATGTTACCCTGAAAGATAAACCTCTTAACGAAGAAAGTATTCAATCAATCTTCAAAGAAATAATCAATCGACCTTCTGAAAGTTTCCAATTTGAAATTGATAAGTTAGAGCCAATTCGACAAGATGACGAATATGGTGGTTTTTCCCTTAAACTAAATGCGACATTTGACACCTTACGTGAAGTTGTCTTTATTGATATAACGACAGGTGACCATATTACGCCACGAGAAATTACATACCAATTACAATCCATTTTCTCAGAGGATAAGCTAGAAGTTTGGACTTATAATTTAGAAACAGTTCTTGCTGAAAAATTAGAAACCATTATAAGTCGAGGAGCTGCTTCAACTAGACCTCGTGACCGCTATGATCTCTATACATTGTACCACCTTCGAAAAGATGAGATTGATGTACACATATTGAATACTGCTTTGCACAATACTGCTAAAAAAAGAGAAAGTTTAGATATTTTGATAAATTGGGAAGAGCAATTAGAGACATTACGTAGATCTGACTATCAGAAACAGCTTTGGTCTCGTTATCAAAAATCTTTCAGATATGCCAGTGAAACGAGTTTTGAGGAATCTGTGGACATAGTAGCAATTATTTTAAATCATTTGGAGGTTTAGTTTTATATGTTGACAGGAACTTTACAGATGATGGGGTATGAATTTTTTTACGTTCGATGAAGAAAGATTATTCTTGATTCCCAATGAAGGGGAAAAGGATGAAATTAGGTATTCTTGGTTCTATACTAAATTAGGAACAGGAAACTTTTCTTGGCCAGGGAAGCCTAAATTCGTAGAAGAAGACTTTCTTTATGGACGGGCAAATGAAACAAATCGAGTTATTACATTTTTAACAAATAAACACACGCAACTTCAGGAAAATAACGGTATCATTACAGTGCCGATTTTGGCCTATTTTGTTAGTTATTCTGACAGACCTAGGATTAGTCGAATATCATTTAGCGGGCTAGAGCTAAACTATATTCATCCAATTAATCGTACCTTTGAAATTTCGTATAAACCTGAAGAACACGATGGAAAAATCAATATTAGTACCTATGATTTTGATTCAACAACGACAGAAGAACAGAAATTTAACGTTTTTGGAAAAGAAGTTCAAGTTTATTTCGGCGTCACTAGAACAACAAGTTTATCTATAGAAAAGCCACCTCTAGCGTTATCATCGTCAATGGTTTTTCATTTTGAAGAAACTCAAGATTATTCTTTTGTACGAGAGTTATATCGTATCGCAAAGGAATTTATCCAATTTCTTTGTAATCGAAGAAATGTTAGTTTTACTGATATTCGATTATCAAATACTCAAGGAAAGGTTGGGGAATTCAATGTGATTGAAGAAAGTATTGAGATTGAGATGAAGCCATTGAAAGACGGAAGATATATTCAACAAAAATATATTGCTGGTTATGAGGGAAAGATATTAGATGACATAGCTGAAAATAATCTATATCTCAGACATCTAGGTAAGAGTTTTAGGGATAGTCGGATAATTGATGCTGCTAGTTTTGTATTAAGAACCGCTGCATTTGAATGGGAGTTTAGTAGACTATTTTCAGAAGATGAATGGAAAAGCGAGCAACGAAAAATACTGGAAGAAGAAGCTAGTAAAGAATTAGAGCGTTTGATAAAAAACTCAACAGGAAAGCTGAAAAAAATTTACAAAGATTTAAAAAAATCAGTTGTATCCTATTTCTCTCTTTCTCAAAAAATTAGTCAAACTTTTGAAGAATACGGTGTGACTATACTGGATAAATTCGGTAGTTACTTGTATAAATTAAACAATATTTCTTATAATCACTCTGAAATTGCAGAGCGAATAGGTAAACAAAGAAATAATTTTGCTCACGGAAATTTGGATAAGGAATTCATAAATGAAGTATTTCGCTATAATTTAATAGTATAGAATTGTTAAAAAAGGTATAATCCAAAAGTCTAGAAATACTAATTTTGTAGATTTGTGTTCACGTCATGGCTTCATTTTAGTTTTGCAATAGAGTATAACGATAGAAGTTGTCAATTCAATAAATAAGTAAGTTTATTTACGGAAAACGAAATTAGTGGTATTATTGTTGTATCGAATTGGGGCGTGTTAGTCACGTCTGGGAGGGTCTGATGCGTCAGTCCTCCTCTTTTTTATTTTTAAGTATTCTTCAGAGGTTATCGGTTGTGCTTCCGATAGCTTTTTTCTTTTCCCTGAACTGATTGTGATAACAAAATCAAGCCTTCTTTTTTATGATGGTATTGAACTTGGGCTACGAG
>NZ_JARQPL010000016.1:0-46281 GCF_046032535.1 Streptococcus suis
GGAACTGAGGTGCAGGCTGTACTAGAGTACGGCAAGCCGAAAGTGACGATGTATCAAAGTTAATTCAAATGACTATAAATCATACAAAAAAGCCTGCAATCACAGGCTCCCATTCCTAATCCAAATAATGAATCAAAATCTTTTCTGTCAAAATGTCTGAGTAAGTATAAGATTCCACAAAGGTATTGTTTGAATCTTCAAATTCAACGATAAAGAGAGACTGATAAACCTCCACAATACGCCCCTGCTTATTCTTCTCACGCTTACGGCCATTTTCAAGGGTCAATTCAACGATCTGTCCCTCATGGTCCTTAATATCTTGTTTGATTTGCTTCATTTTAGCAACATCTGTAAATGCATCACTCATTCTCTATCCATCCTCCCTCTTGGAAATACTTGCAAATTTATTGTATTCTTTTTGGAACATCAGTTCCACGGTACCACGCGCACCGGAACGGTTTTTCTCGATGATGACTTCAACCGTATTGTTTGGAATGCCACCATCCTCTTGCTCACCGCGCTCATAGTAATCATCACGATACAAGAAGGCAACGATATCGGCATCTTGCTCGATAGACCCTGACTCACGGATATCAGACAAAACAGGACGCTTGTCCTGACGCTGTTCAACGCCACGAGACAGCTGACTGAGGGCGATAACTGGAACTTTTAATTCCTTGGCCAAAATCTTCAACTGACGGGAAATCTCAGAAACCTCTTGTTGTCGGTTTTCCCGACCTGTTCCCGTAATCAATTGAAGATAGTCAATCAAAATCAAGCCTAGATTGCCCGTTTCCTGAGCCAACTTGCGTGACCGCGAACGAATCTCCGTAATCTTGATACCTGGTGTATCATCAATGTAAATGCTAGCCCGTGCCAAATTAGCCTGAGCCACCATATACTTATTCCACTCTTCCTGCGTCAAATGCCCCGTACGAATAGCCCTCGAATTGATAACTCCCTCTGAAGCGAGCATACGGTCAACCAAGCTTTCTGCACCCATCTCCAAAGAGAAGATAGCAACTGTCAAACCCAGTTTTGTACCGATATTTTGCGCAATATTGAGAGCAAAGGCCGTCTTACCAACCGCAGGACGAGCCGCAAGAATAATCAACTCTTCCTCATGCAGACCCGTTGTCATAGCATCAAGAGCAGGATAACCAGTTGCAATCCCTGTAATATCCGACGTCTGCTTAGCACGAGTTTCAAGGTTGTCAAAGTTGATATTCAAGACATCATCAATCCGCTTGAAACCACTTCGACTGGCTCCCTCACTGACATCAATCAAAGCTTTTTCAGCATTGGCAATAATGTCATCTGAACCATCCGCACCCTCATAAGCCTGATTAACTGCATCCGTCAAACGGGCAATCAGTTTACGGAGATTAGACTTTTCAGCAACAATCTTGGCATAGAATTCCGCATTGGCCGCCGTCGGCACGGAACTAATGATTTCAGCCAAATAGGCCAAGCCACCAATATTTTCCAAATCACCATGGTTCACTAAATAGTTACGCATGGTAGTTGCATCAATTGCCTCATTTCTATCAGAAAGAGCAATCATAGCTTTAAAAATTAGCTTATGAGCATGTTTGAAAAAATCTTCAGCTTCGATGTATTCACGAACGAAGACCAGCTTGCCTTCATCAAGGAAAATAGCTCCCAAGACCGACTGTTCAGCCAGAATATCCTGCGGTTGCACCCGCAATTCATCCAACTCTGCCAAGATCTCACCTCCTCACTGATAATGATAACTCTTCTAAGCTTCTTTAATGCTCAAATTGATAACACCTGTCACATCTTGATAAATTTTGACTGGTACATCAATCAAACCAAGGGCGCGAATTGGGTGGTCTAATTGGATATGACGTTTGTCAATCTTAATACCAAATTGTTTTTCCAATTCTTCAGCAATTTTCTTGCTGGTAATAGAACCAAAGGTACGACCATCTGGACCAACTTTTTCGACAAATTTCACTAAAGTAGCTTCCTCAGCCAACTTAGCCTTGATAGCCTCTGCTTCTGCAATCATCTCTGCATGAGCCTTTTCCTTAGATTTTTCCTGACCACGAAGGGCGCTAATCGCTTGGTTTGTTGCTTCCTTAGCCAAATTTTTCTTAATCAAGAAGTTTTGGGCGTAACCTGTTGGAACTTCCTTAATCTCACCCTTTTTACCTTGACCTTTAACATCTGCTAAAAAGATTACTTTCATATCTGTTCTCCTAATTTCCATTTATTTCTTCGCGGATTTTATCCGTCAACTTTTCACATACTTCTGCGATTGTCTGGTCATATACCTGAGCGGCAGCTAGGTTAAAGTGGCCACCTCCACCCATTTCTTCCATAATGCGTTGAACATTGATTTTACTATGACTCCTTGCAGAAATAGATACATACCCTTTTGTATTTCTTGTTACAACGAATACCGCCTCAATTCCTGCCATGTCCAATATTGTATTGGCAGCCTTGCTCGGAATAATATTATCATATTCTTTAGTATCATCTGCACACGCAATAACAACATTGGACTCAATTCTCTGCCCACTTAAAATCAGTTCATTGATTTGACGATATTCCTCAAAATCTGTCGCAGCAATCTGCTGGATTTCCAAGCTATCGCTACCACGAGTCCGCAAGTAACTAGCCACATCAAAAGTACGACTAGTCACACGAGAGGTGAAATTTTTTGTATCAAGCATAACCCCAGCCATCAATAAACTAGATTGAATGCGATTAAGTTTATGGTGTTTGTCATTCTGGAACTGAATTAATTCCGTTACTAACTCACTCGCAGAACTAGCACCACTCTCTATATAAGTCAAAACTGCATTATTTGGGAAATCCGTATCGCGACGATGATGATCAACCACCACAACCTGGGTAAATTGTTCATAGAAATCCTTATCCAAAGTCAAGCCAATCTTTGAATGATCTACCATGATTAACAACGACTGGAAAGTGACCATCTTCATGGCTTCCTCAACCGTTAGCAAATTAGAACAATTTTCATCACTCAACTTCTTGATAGCACGTGCAATATCTGGTGCCATTTCATCTGGATTATACACCGTATAGGCATTGTTCATAATATTTTGAGCAAAGTACTGCATGCCGACCGCGGATCCAAGCGCGTCCATATCTAAATTACGATGCCCCACCACAAAAACAGCATCAACCGATTTGAGTTTATCTGATACAGCAGTCATCATAGCACGAGTCCGCGTACGTGTTCGTTTAACGGAAGAAGCCGAGCCACCGCCAAAGAAAAGTGGCTGTTTACTCTCATCATTTTCCTTGACCACAACCTGGTCTCCACCACGAACCTCAGCCATATTGAGATTTTGAAGCGCAACCTGTCCGATTTGGTGATGATTTTCATTACCATACGCCAATCCCATACTCAAAGTCAAACCTAAATCTAACTTTTTAGCCTCCTCGCGGAACTTATCAATAACTGAAAATTTATTCTCTATCAATTTTTCCAATACAGCATAATCTGTAAAGAAATAGAATCGATCCATTGTGCCGCGTCGGTAGTAGATACCGTAATCATGGCAAAATTCCGAAACAAATTGAGCCAAGAAGGAATTGACTTGGCTAATCTGTGAATCAGATACCGTGTCCTCGAGTTCATCATAATTATCAACTGAAATAATCCCTATAACAGGACGGCTTCCGATCAAACTATTTGTCGCTGAATACTCTGTCGACGCATCAAAAAAGTAAAATAACCCTTGATCAAAATCAACGTTAACAGCGTATCTCTTGCCTGAAAAGTTTGCATAAATTCGCTCCTCATCCAGACCAACGTCAATAATTTCACGTAGTTTTTTTTGATCAAACTCACCATTTTCTTGAGCAAAAATCAGCTCAGCAAAGGGATTAAACCATTCTACCTGATTACTATCTGGTTGAACTTTGATAACTCCCACTGGCATTTTATCCAAGAGCATCATCAAACCAGAATTGGCCTGATTATTGAGATATTCAATCTGTTCTATCTCACTAAATTCATAAGAATGTTTTTGATAAATAAACAGCGCAATCAACACTAATAGGCTGATGAGTAGCGCAAAAACTGTACTGGCACCAATTGGAAAAAATCGGTGGACAAGAGCCACCAACCCAAATAAAATGACACCTATCATGACAAAGTGAATTGTCGAAAATCGAAATCTTTTCATCACTAACCTCTGCCTGCCATTCTACCATAAATCACAAGAAATTGCTAGTTTTCGCTAGCACGCATAAGAAAAGAACAGCCTTAGTGACTGTCCTTTGATTTGTTTTTAGAAATGGAACGACTGCGTCCTTCCAGATAAACCATGAGAATGGAAATATCGGCTGGATTGACACCGGAAATCCGACTAGCTTGGCCAATGGTTTCTGGTGAAATCAGCTTGAATTTCTGACGAGCCTCGGTCGCAATGGAATCAATATCATCCCAGTCAATGTCGGCTGGAATTCGTTTTTCTTCCATGCGTTTCATCTTCTCCACCTGATCCAAGGCCTTGGCAATATAGCCCTCGTACTTGACCTCTGTTTCAATCAACTCAATGGTCTTGGCATCCAAGTCCTCTGCCGCAGGGCCGATAAAGGCTACTGCATCTGCGTAGGTCACATCTGGACGACGCATGAATTCCTTGGCAGTCAAGGCATCTGTCAGAGGTTTGAAGCCCATAGCTACGACTTTTTCATTGGTTTCCTTGATTGGCTTGAGTTTGATAGACTCCAAGCGTTTCATTTCGTTGTCAAACTGGTTTTTGTGAATCTGGAAAACCTGCCAGCGTTCATCATCCACCAAGCCTACCTGACGACCAATCTCCGTCAGTCGCATATCGGCATTGTCATGACGCAAAATCAAGCGGTACTCTGCCCGACTGGTCAAGAGACGATAAGGTTCCACCGTTCCCTTGGTCACCAAGTCGTCAATCATAACGCCGATATAACCGTCACTTCGTTTCAAAATCAATTCAGGCTTGCCCTGTACCTTGAGGGCGGCGTTAATACCAGCGACAATTCCCTGACCAGCTGCTTCTTCATAACCTGATGTTCCGTTTGTCTGACCTGCTGTAAAGAGCCCTGAAATCTTCTTGGTTTCAAGCGTCGCCCGCAACTGATGAGGCATAACCATATCGTACTCAATGGCGTACCCTGTCCGCATCATCTGGGCATTTTCTAAACCTTTAATAGAGTGAATCAAGTCCTGCTGCACATCTTCTGGCAGACTGGTTGACAGCCCTTGAACATAGATTTCATCGGTATTGCGACCTTCTGGCTCTAGGAAAAGCTGGTGGCGTTCCTTATCCGCAAAACGAACAATCTTGTCCTCAATGGACGGACAATAACGGGGACCAATCCCCTTGACAATACCTGAAAACATAGGTGCTCGGTGAAGATTGCTATTGATAATCTCGTGGCTGGTCGCGTTGGTATAGGTCAGCCAGCAAGGAATTTGATCCTGCAAATAGTCCTCATCCTTGGACAAGAATGAAAAGTGATTTGGCTTTTCATCACCTGGTTGAATCTCCGTGTCTTCGTAGTTAATGGTACGAGCATTGACACGCGGTGGTGTCCCTGTCTTGAAACGACCGATTTCAAGACCCAATTCTTTCAGATTATCCGCCAACGTGATAGAAGCCAGACTATTGTTAGGCCCTGACGAATACTTGAGGTCACCGATGATAATCTCACCACGCAAGGCTGTACCCGTCGTCACCACAACTGCCTTGGCTGAGAATTTCTGGTTGGTAGCCGTACGGACACCAATCACCTTGCCCTCTTCCACCAAAATCTCATCAATCATGGTTTGACGCAGGGTCAGATTTTCCTGACGCTCCACCGTCCGCTTCATCTCTGCTGCGTACTCTGCCTTATCTGCCTGAGCCCGCAAGGCACGAACAGCTGGCCCCTTGCCCATATTGAGCATTTTCATCTGGATATAGGTCTTGTCAATGTTGCGGCCCATTTCGCCACCCAATGCATCGATTTCCCTTACCACAATCCCCTTGGCAGAGCCACCAATGGAGGGATTACAAGGCATAAAGGCCACCATATCCAAGTTAATAGTTGCAAGCAGGGTTTTACAGCCCATCCGACTGGCTGCCAATCCCGCTTCTACACCCGCATGTCCCGCACCAATCACGATGACATCATAGTTTTCTGCAAATGTGTGTGTCATGTTGTTTTCTCCTTCATGTTCATAATGTGTTTAACTTGTCCATTCCAAATTGGTAATTCCTGTGTCAGAAAAGCAGGCACGACATCAAGGTTTACAAGCTTGTCAACTTCAATCCATTCACAAGGTTGCTTCAACTTATCTTCAATCATCTTCTCAGGCAATTCTCCAATAGGCTCTACGATAAAATGAAATTCGATATTGTGAAAATCTATGCCTTCATGTGTAAATTGATTTTCAACGGCAAAAGCTAGTTGATTGACACGGCTGTCAACCCCTAATTCTTCTCTGACTTCTCGAACAACCGCATCTTGCGCAGTTTCGTTGACTGCAATCGCACCACCAATGGTATAATAACGCCCCTTAGAGTCCTTGGTAAGAAATATTTTCCCATCTTTTATAAACAATGCAGTGGCCCGAATACCGAAGACCTGATTGTCAATTTTAGTCCTAAAATCCATTCTTCCTTCTCTTTTCTAAGATTTCATCGAGATATGGAACTAAATTTTTCTTATTTTTATCGCTACTAGTAATCCATAGAAAATCAGTATGCTCTTCTGGATCAAGAAGAATTGTTTTGGGCTGTTCAGGAAGAGTCACTTCATAGACCAGCCTTGTAAACACCGTCTGCTTCTCTTCATCAAACTGACTATCTTCATGGATAATGGTCAGATTTTCCTTGGCTATCGAAATGCCTGTTTCTTCATAGCATTCTCGAACAGCAGCATCACGAGGCAATTCATTCTCCTCGACACGACCGCCTGGGATATCCCAATATCGAGGAAAAACATTGGGTTTGCCACGCTTAATCTGAGAACGCTGAATTATCAAGTGGCTATCTGCAACAGTCAGTAAAACATGGGCAATCAGTTTGACAGGCATAGTTTCCTCCGCTACTTTAGTTGTCTTTGTTCATAAAATGCTTTAGTTGTCCGTCCCATTTGGCTAGCTCGGTCTTAAGAAAGGCTGGATTGAGATCCAGTTTCTCTAAGTCCGCAAAAGTAACCCATTCACACTGGCGAACAGAATTCCCTTCTTCCAGATTGGTAGCTGGATTAGACAGTGGGGTAACTATATAGAGAAATTCAATCTGATGATAGGATTTCTCCTGTAAGGTGAACTGATTTTCAACGATAAATGCTAGTGGTCCAACCTCCACATCAATTCCGATTTCTTCTTTCATTTCCCGTTGCACAGCCTCTTCGGTTGTTTCGCCAAGCTGAATAGCTCCACCTAAGGTGTAATATTTCCCCTCAGGCGACTTAACAAGATATAACTTCTCATCTTGTACCACCAAGCCCGTCGCACGAACACCAAAAATCTGATTGTCAATTCTGGTCCTAAAATCCATCTTCTCTCCCCAATAGTAAAAAATAGCCAAAACTCTCGAAAATTGCAGGACAAAAAAGCCTACAATTCCCATGAGCTTTGACCATCATAGTTCTTGTTAAAAATATTGTATCAAATCTGCTTCTAAAGTTCAAACCTTATAAGCCGTTAACTTTTCTAAAAGGAGTTTATTCGTCCCGTTTTGATAAATATAATCAAAAAATGTTTTACGTCTTAAAATTTTAGTCAATAGATATTCATTAAAGTTTGGTAAAATTTCCAAAAAAGAGCGTGTTGTCAACTGATGAAGATGCACTAATTCAGTTGCTTCCTTCTTTTTACGTTCAGCATCTTGAACTGGATAGCCTGTATTAAATTCTCCATCAAATAGTTTTTCCAAGGTGTATCGCAAATTCAACTCACCAGACCAACCAAAATTTAAGCCTAGTGGTAAAGAAACTACATTGCCGTTGTTAATCCGACCAAACAGATAGGCATCCTGAGGTGTTTGCACAAAGCCACAACGTAAACCTGGCAAACTATTGCAAGCCATCATCATTCCTTGTCCAGAAGAACACCCCGTTACAACAAAATCAGCTGCATTTGTTTCAATCAACAGACTAATCATAACAGCCACTTCCACATAAGAGTAGTTTTCTATTTCTTCTGGAAACACACCTAGATTAACGACATCATGGTGTCCATCCACTACCTCACAAACTGTGTCAAACAAGAGCTGGTTGATCTCAGTTCTTGTACTAGCTTGAATAACTACAACACGCATTTTCCCCTCCTTTACACATCTGTCAATTAGATTGACAAGCTACTCCTCAATCAAAAATCGAAGACCTTTCGATTTCAAGAACAGTTTTACATCATCTGTCATCAATAACACTATTCCATCAATCGTTTTTAGATTAGGAAACTGACTCAGTTCTGATTCTGAAATTTTTGTAATATCAAAAAGGTCATCTTCTCTCCCCAATCACAAAAAATAGCCAAAACTCTCGAAAATTGCAGGACAAAAAAGCCTACAATTCCCATGAGCTTTGACCATCATGATGATTGTTACTCTTATTCTATCAAAAGATTTGTAGAATTTCAAATCTGGTGTTACGTTAACGTTTCAATATACTCTAAGCCCCAAGCCTCAACAGCATCCAGAACCGAACGAAATTTTTCGCCCATTTCAGTCAAGCTATACTCTACACGAGGGGGGACTTCTGCATAGACCGTGCGACTAATAATGCGATCCTCCTCCAATTGTCTAAGGTGCCTTGTTAACATGGTTTGAGTAATACCTGGAATCAGTCGCTGTAGTTCATTGAAACGTTTCGTTCCTGTACTGAGTTGGTAGATAATCACCAATCCCCACTTACCAGTCAAGACTTTTTGCGTTGTTGCAAAAGGACAAATACCATATTCACTAACTTTTTTCAAAAAAATTCTCCTTTATTTATCACAATAGTATCACTTTTGATACCAACAAATACAAAAGTACCTACTTGCATAATTGATTGATTGGACTATAATTGTACTATATCAAAAAAATTGGAGGACATCAAATGTCAACAAACTTGGAAATTTTTAATGCCTATAACAATGCTCTCATCGCTGGTGATTTTGCAGCTCTTTTTGAAACTATGGCGGATGACATTATCTGGCATCAACCCGGAAATCATTCAACATCTGGTGCTAAAATTGGTAAGGAAGTACTCGGAGCACATCTAGCAACTTTCGCCGAAAAAACAAATGGAACTTTCAAAGTAGTGACAAACTGGGTGTCAGATAATGATACTCTTGTTGCCGCTAACGTAACATTCCTCGGTACTCGCACAGACGGTGAAGAACTAAACATGAATGGTATCGATCTTTTCCGTATGGAAGATGGCAAAATCAAGGAAGTTTGGCTCTTCTCAGCCGACCAAAAAGCCGAAGATGCTTTCTGGGGATAAGATAAAAAGCTTAGCATGAGGGTGCTAAGCTTTTATTTTTGATTAAATATACTGACAAGCCTCTCCGTCTTTATAGGCCATGTCAATCATACCGCCGCCTAAGCATTCTTGTCCATCGTAGAAAACAACGGCTTGTCCTGGTGTGATTGCCCGTTGTGGCTCGGCAAAGATGACTTCTGCCTTGTCCCCTTTTACCTTGACAGTCACTTGACTGTCTGGTTGACGGTAGCGGAACTTGGCTGTGCATTCAAGCGTGAATTCTTCAGGCATATCACGTGTAAAGTGCACTTGACTCGCCTGTAAAGAAGTTGACATCAAGGAGTCATGATAGAAGCCTTGTCCGACATAGAGGATATTTTTGGACAAATCTTTTCCGACCACAAACCAAGGCTCATTGTCCCCACCGATTTGTCCGCCGATACCAAGCCCGCCCCGCTGACCAATGGTATAGTACATGAGGCCTGTATGCTCTCCCATGTCACGACCGTCAACGGTCATCATCCGACCGGGCTGGGCTGGCAAATATTGCCCCAAAAATTCTTTGAAGTTCTTTTCACCGATAAAGCAGATGCCTGTCGAGTCTTTCTTTTTAGCAGTCGCCAAGCCTGCTCGCTCTGCTATTTCCCTCACCTGAGGCTTTTGTAAATGGCCGAGCGGAAACATGGTTTTCTGCAGCTGTTCCTGTGAGAGTTGGCTGAGGAAGTAGGTCTGGTCCTTGCCATTATCTGCCCCACGCAGCATATGGACAGTGCCGTCCTCGTCGCGTGATACCTGAGCGTAGTGACCTGTCGCCACATAGTCCGCACCCAAGTTCATAGCGTAATCCAAGAAAGCTTTGAACTTGATTTCCTTGTTACACATGACATCTGGATTAGGTGTGCGGCCTGCCCGATACTCTGCTAGGAAGTACTCAAATACGCGATCCCAGTACTCTTTTTCAAAGTTGACAGAGTAGTAAGGAATGCCGATTTGGTCTGCTACTGCAGCCACATCCTTGTAATCTTCTGTTGCTGTACAGAAGCCATTTTCATCCGTGTCATCCCAGTTTTTCATGAAGATACCGATCACATCGTAGCCCTGCTCCTTGAGCAAGAGAGCCGTAACTGATGAATCCACACCGCCACTCATACCGACAACGACACGCGTTTTAGAATTGTCAATTGACATAGTTTTCTCCCATCTTTTCGTAGAAATAACGATTTGAAGGTCGTATTCCAAAATTTTTTCAAAAAACGATTTGAAGGTCGATTTTGAACAACTTGTATTATACCACACAAAAGGTGAGATCGACAGGAATTTGACATGGGAAAGCCCATTCATTTAGGCATATTCCCTAACCAGAAAATTTGGTATAATAAGGGTAAGAAAAAATACGAGGCAAATTATGAGCAACTTAAAATTTCAATCGGTCTTTGATATTATCGGGCCTGTTATGATTGGTCCTTCCTCTAGCCATACGGCTGGGGCGGTCCGCATTGGGAAAATTGTGTCTTCCATCTTCGGCGATGAGCCAACAGAGGTTGAATTTCAACTTTACAACTCCTTTGCCAAGACCTATCGTGGTCACGGTACAGATGTAGCCTTGGTAGCAGGTATTCTGGGCATGGATACGGATGATCCCCGCATTCCTGACTCTCTTGATATTGCAAGAGAACGAGGTATTAAGGTTTACTGGCGTGTCAACAAGGACAGCAATACCCCTCATCCCAATACCACACGAATCATTATTAAAAATGACAAAAAGTCCATATCAGCAACGGGCGTTTCGATTGGTGGGGGCAATATTCAAGTAACGGAGCTCAACGGCTTTTCTGTCAACCTCAATATGAATACTCCGACAATTATCATCGTTCACCAAGATGTTCCAGGTATGATTGCCAAGGTAACTGACATCTTATCAAAATACAATATCAATATTGCCCAAATGAATGTGACACGTGAACAAGCTGGCGAAAAAGCCATTATGATTATCGAAGTGGATGCCCGCCAATGTGAAAATTCCATCGCAGAAATCGAAAAAATTCCCCACTTGCACAATGTTACCTTCTTCAACTAGAAAGAGAAAGACATGTTTTATACTATCGAAGAATTAGTTCAGCAAGCAGACAACTTTTCTGGTAATGTAGCTGAACTCATGATCGCGACTGAAATTGAGTTGACAGGTCGTAGCCGCGAAGAAATATTGACAATTATGTCAAGAAACTTGACAGTTATGAAAGCCTCCATCGTAGATGGACTTACTGAAAGCAAATCCGTATCTGGTTTAACAGGAGGCGATTCTGCCAAGTTAGATGCCTATATGAAATCTGGTAAAACCCTGTCAGATTCCGCTGTCCTATCCGCCGCAAGAAATGCCATGGCCGTTAATGAATTGAATGCCAAAATGGGCTTAGTCTGTGCCACTCCCACTGCTGGATCTGCTGGCTGTTTGCCTGCCGTTCTTGGTGTTGCTATTGATAAGTTAAACTTGACAGAAGAGCAACAACTTGACTTCCTCTTTACAGCAGGAGCCTTTGGTCTGGTCATTGCCAACAACGCCTCCATCTCAGGTGCAGAAGGAGGCTGTCAGGCAGAAGTCGGCTCTGCCTCTGCTATGTCTGCCGCAGCCCTGACACTGGCAGCAGGTGGAACTCCCTACCAAGCCAGCCAAGCCATCTGCTTTGTCATCAAAAATATGCTGGGTCTGATTTGCGATCCCGTCGCTGGTCTGGTAGAAGTCCCATGTGTTAAACGAAACGCCATGGGAGCAAGCTATGCCATGGTAGCTGCTGATATGGCACTGGCAGGAATTGAATCAAAAATTCCTGTAGATGAGGTTATCAATGCCATGTACCAAGTTGGCTCTGCCCTACCAACCGCCTTCCGTGAAACTGCCGAAGGAGGCCTTGCAGCTACACCGACGGGTCGTCGCCTGGCTCAAGAAATTTTTGGGGAAGATTGACAATAATGTAAACCAAAAAGGGAGCGGGAAAGAACTCGACTGGTCAAAAATAGTTCGTCTTCCCGCCCCCGCACAGTTGATTAGGTCAGATTTGGAGTATAAAACACGAACAAATCTGCCAATCAACCACTGCGCTGAGATGTTGACACGAACCCTGAGAAGCGAGGTTAAGCTTTTTGCCCAGCCTCCTTTTCTTATTGTTTCGTGAATGTTAGTTTCTCTAAGGTTGTATCATTGGCATCAATTTCTGTCAAGGTTAGAGTAGTACCATTCAGGGAATATGTATCTGCTTCACCGTCAATGTAGGCAAGTTTTTTATCTAAGTCAAAAATCACTTGTTCTATATCCTGGTCCCCATCATTGTCAACTTCTGTCAAGGTTGCTTGATTCCCTTTTACAGTCAACGTGTAGGTGTCATTTCCAGATGTTGCTGTATAAGTACCATCTAGCTCAGAGGTGTCAACTAACTTTACACCGTAACTTGTTGCTAGTTGACTAGCAGAAGTTGTATTTACTGATGAGGCTGATGATGCATTAGCTTGTGCTGTTACCTGTTGATTGTCATCATCATCTGCAATTACAACTTGTCGCTCTATTTGATTTTCTAATGCCTCTAGTTTATTTTCATAGACTTCTGCTACGACAAAACCAGCCGTCACAAGTACCAAGGCACCTGCTGACAATAAGATAATCGATTTCTTACTCATGCCTGTAACCTTCTGTTTGACTGATTCCCAGACACCTGTTTTCTTATTTTCTGCCACTTCAATAATTTCTTGTTGTTGATTATTATTTTCCATTTTGTCCTCTTTTTAACTTGTTTTCTTCAGCTCTTGCTGATAAGTCTATTATAGAGGATAGGTTTTAACACTTTGGAGAAACTTTCTAAACAAATTCTAAACACTTATAAATTAATCATTAAGACGATAGCCTGCTCCCCAGACAGTCTCAATCAAATCCGCTCCCAATTTATCTCGGAGCCGATTGACATGAACAGCAACTGTCGCACTATCTCCAACATAGTCATATCCCCAAATGGTTTCAAACAAGTGATCTTTAGAGAATACTCGGTTGGGGTGTTTTGCTAAATAAACCAGCAATTCAAATTCACGATTGGGCAATTTGATTTCCTGACCATCCAAAGTCACCTTCCAATTATCCAAGAAAATAGTCATATTCCCAACTGTTAATTCATTCTGATCATTATCCTTTTGAAAACGCTGGTAGCGAGCCAAATGAGCCTTTACACGCGCCACCAACTCCATGGGATCAAAAGGTTTGCTGATGTAATCATCCGCTCCCAAGCCTAGCCCTCTCACCACGCCCATGGTTTCTTGCTTGGATGTAACCATCAAAATAGGGAAGTCCACCTTATCCCGTAAATCACGACAAAGATCGTAGCCAGTTTTATTTGGGAGCATGACATCCAGCATTAAAAGAGCATAATCCTCTTTTTTGAGTTGGTCCTCTACAAGACCACCGTCATGTACCAAATCTACTTGGTAGCCCTGCATTTCCAGATAATCTCGCTCCAAATAAGCAATCTCTACATCGTCTTCTGCGATTAAAATCCGTGTCATTTCATATCCTTTCTAGGTAATCTGAAGATAAATCGAAGTCCTGGAGTTGCCTCAACAGACACTCGACCTCCCAAGCGTTCGATAATATTTTTTACAATCGCTAACCCCAGACCATGGCCTTCTACTTGCTGTCTGGTATCGTCTGCCCTGTAAAATTCTTCAAAAATCAAGTCAAGTCTATTCTTTTCTACACCTTTTCCGTTATCTGTAAAAGTCCAAACAACTTCTTGCTCTTGCATTTGTCCAGTAATACTGATTATCAGGGGCTTTACAGCGGCATATTTTCGTGCATTGTCCACCAGATTATCTAGAATTCTACGAAATTGAATTGGGTCAATCTCAACTGGTAATCCATCCGATACTTCCAAACTAAACCGAATGTCCTCATCTACTAATTCCTCAGTTTTCTCGCTTACATAGGACTGTAAAAAGATAGCCAAATCAAGCTGGACTTTATCAAATGGCATTTTATCTGTCTGCAATTGTGAAAAAGCAAATAATTTTTCCAGTAATTTCTCCATCACCTGAGATTTTTGATAGATAACAGTCAAATACTGATTACGTTTTTCATCCGTATTGGCAATACCATCCAAAATTCCCTTGGCATAACCTTTGATAGAAGTCAAGGGAGTCCGCAAATCATGCGAAATATCTGCGACCATCTGGGTTCGATTTTGTTCATACAGTTGATTTTTCTCACGGGCATCTAACAAAGAAGTCTGCATTTGATTGAACCCTTGGGTCAATTCTTCAAATTCCGTATCTCCCTGATAGGTCAAAGACACTGTATAATCTCCCTGCTGGATACGCTCTACACCGCTATGCAATTCATCCAAAGGCCGCATAACAACACCTAAGAGACGGTGAGTAAAGAAGAAATTAAGCACCACTATGATGACAATACCTGCCCCACCAACCAAGAAAAGTTGCAAAAGAAAGGCTTGAAATTCCTGACTTTCCTGTTGTTCTTCCATATCCTCTAACAAGGCTTATAAATAATAAACTTGCCCATCCGTGGCGAGTTTACGGCTAATCACAATTTCTCCATCTACATAGGAGATGTGAGTGGTTGATGATACTGGCACTCCAAATATCTCATCCGCATCATCTTTCAGATTTGAAAAGACAGTCTCACCATTACTTCCTACATAGAGTCGTGCATCATTCGATGCTAACTCATCTGCCAATACTGCAAAATCTGATCCCGAAAACTTTTCCAAACTCTGTTGACTACTTGCTGTCTTCTGGCTAGTGGACTGCCATGTTTCTTGGTTACGATAAATACTATTCACCACATAGACACTAACTCCTAACATGGCTATCAATGACAGGACCAGCATGATCATATTTAATCGAAAAATTCGTTTTTGTAATTTCATAGTTCTTCTTTTCTAGTCAATTTTTTCACAATTATAAACAAAACAACCTTATCTGTAAAGCTAGACAACTTTCAACAATAGAAAAAAGTCCAGCATCGTGCTAGACCTCTTCTAATTTATCTTAGTACCAACCATTTGCCAACCAGAAAGCCTTGGCTGCAGACCATGAACCATAGCGACTAGCAACATAAGCATCTGCTACACGCTCTTGGTTTTCTGGTGAATAATCACCATTCAAGTAAGTATTTGTCAACTGGTAACGACCAATGTAGATACCGTTACGGGCATCATAGCTACCGCTTGATTCCTTCATTGCAATCCATTCTTTTGCTGCTGCATCTTCAGCACTCAAATTTGAAGAATAGGTGCTAGTTGTTACTGTTGCAGTAGAAGTTGATGTTGATTGAGTTTGTTCAACTGAACTCTCTACTGCCTTCACTGTCACATCTCCCAATTCGATAACTTGACCGACATGGATAAAATCTAAGTTGGTAATCTTATTCTGCTCTGCTATTTTTTCAACAGTAGTATTGTGTGTTTCAGCAATTTCAGACAGGGTATCACCAGACTTTACAGTATAGGTTTCTGCACTGACTACACCCGCAGTCAAAAGGGAGATTCCCGCTACCAAACCAGCAATAGTTGTTTTTAAGTTTTTCTTTAATGTAATGTTCATAATAGTCACATTCCTTTCTGTCATGTGTCTATCATACCCTCTAACTATTACTTAGACTTTGTGAAATTGTTACAAATATTACATTCAAATTGAAATTAGACAATAAAAACGCTATTTCTAGCGTTTTTTACTCATTTTTTCAATATAAATAAGAGTCCAGCTAAAGCTAACATAACTAAAATTGCTAACGTATCTGCTAACTTCCATTCCAAAATCCGATACTTGGTTCTCCCATCGCCGCCCTGATACCCACGCGCCTCCATCGCCGTTGCAAGAGCATCTGCCCTCTTAAAACTTGATGCGAATAAGGGAATCAAAATAGGAATAACTGACTTTACCTTCTGAATAAGATTTCCCTCATTAAAGTCCACTCCACGAGCTCTCTGAGCATTCATAATCCGAGTGGTATCATCCATCAAGGTCGGTACAAAACGCAAGCTCATGGACAACATCAAACCAATTTCATGCACAGGAACTTTAAATTTCTTCAAAGGTGCAAGCCCCGACTCAATACCATCAGCCAAGCTAAGGGGTGTCGTCGTCAAGGTCAATAGGGTTGAGAAGAAAATAATCAAAACAAAGCGAACAAAAATAATCGCCGCCTGTTGCAACCCTTCTACAGATAATTTAAAAATCCAAAATTCCCATAGAATGGTCGCTCCAGGTGTAAAGAAAACCTGGAAGAAAGTTGTAAATAGAATAATTCCTATCATCGGTTTCAAACCATTAATAAAAAATGATAAGCGAATACGAGATAAAACAACCATTCCTAAAACAAATGCTATCAACAAGGCATTGGTGACCAAATTATTGGCCCAAAAAATCATCAATAGAAATCCAAACATTGCTAAAAGCTTACTTCTTGGATCCAAACGATGAATAATTGAATCCCCAGGAATATAGCGACCTAAAATTAATTTATCCATGTGTCACCATCCCCGTAAATTCTTCAATTGTAATAGGAAGACGTTCAAATACAAAACCTCTTCTCTCCAAATTAGCTGCAAACTTAGTAATCTTAGGCACTCCCAACTGAATACTCTCTAAAAAATCTACCTCTTGAAAAATATCGACTGGTTTACCAGAACGGACCAGCTTTCCCTTTTCCATAATGTAAACAAAATCAGCATAGTTAGCCACATCGTCCATCAAATGAGTTACCAAAACGATTGTCATGCCTGATTCATGAAGCTTTTTGAAAATATCCATCAATTCCTGACGACCCGCAGGATCCAATCCAGCCGTTGGTTCATCCAAAACTAAGATACTAGGCTCCATTGCTAGAATCCCAGCAATCGCTACCCGACGCATTTGACCACCAGATAGTTCAAAAGGACTACGCTCAAACAAGCTTTCATCAATTCCAACCAAGGCCAACTTTTCACGCGCAATCGTTTCAGCCTCTTCCTGAGAAACTCCGAAATTTTGTGGACCAAAAGCAACGTCTTTTAAGACCGTTTCATCAAACACTTGACTTTCAGGAAATTGGAACACCAGCCCAACTTTCTTCCTGACTTGCTTAATATCCTTATTTTCAGACGTCGCTGTAATCACAACATCATCAATGACTACTCTTCCTTCTGTTGGTACATTTAATCCATTCAAGAGTTGTAAAATCGTTGATTTACCCGAACCCGTATGCCCAATAAGGGCCGTGTAAGAGCCATCAACAATCTCCAAATCCACACCAAAAAGCGCACGCCCCTCAAAAGGAGTGCCAGCTTGATAGGTATAGCTTACTTCTTGGAGATCAATTCCCATAAAGTTTCCTCTAATTCTTCCTCTGTAAAATAGCGGAGCGGTAAATCAAGTCCAGTCTGGCGCAAAGATGAAGCCAGTTCTGTCGTAAACGGTCTATCCAAGTCTAAATCTACCAAATCTTCTCGCATAAATAGTTCATTTGGAGTGCTAATTGATTCAACCTGTCCATTTTTCATCACGATAACTCGATCACTCAATGCAACCTCATCCAAATCATGTGTTATAGAGATAACCGTCATACCATGACGCTCCTTAATTTCACGGACAATCTTAATCAAGTCGAGACGACCTTCTGGATCCAACATAGACGTAGCCTCATCCAAAATAATAATTTTTGGACGCAAGGCAACCACTCCAGCAATCGCCACCCTCTGCTTCTGACCACCAGATAAACGAGCAGGCTCACGTGTTTTGAAATCAGTCATTCCAACTAATTCCAAAGCTTCGTCAACTCGACTACGCATCTCCTCCAAAGGGATTCCCTGATTCTCTAAACCAAATGCAACATCATCTTCAACTGTAGCGCCTACAAATTGGTTATCTGGATTTTGAAAGACCATACCAATCAAGCGCCGCTTATCCCATACATTATCAATGGTTAAGGCATCACCGTCAATATAAATATCACCGGATTCAGCTTCCAACAAACCATCAATCAAACGAACTGTTGTTGATTTACCCGAACCATTATGTCCAATAATAGACAACCATTCTCCCTGTTTCACGTGAAACGAAACATCATTTAGAGTATATTGCTCATCCTCTTGGTTGTATTTATATTTTAAATTTTTTACTTCAATAATATTCATCATTTAAATGTATCTTTAAACAAGAAGGACGCACCCTTGAAATAATCATAACCTGAATATAGGGTGAAGAAAAGTGCAATATAGAGTGTTATTTGCCCCACGACGTTCCAGTGTAAGAGCAGGAAAATCACTGAAAACATCTGTGAAAATGTTTTAATTTTTCCCGGCATAGCCGCAGCTAGAACTGTTCCTCCATTTTCCACCAAGAGTAGACGAAGACCTGTCACTGCCAATTCACGACAAATAATAATTGTAACTACCCAAGCTGGAGCAAAGCCAAGCTCTACAAGCATGATAAATGCTGTCATCACCAAAATCTTATCTGCCATCGGATCCGCAAATTTTCCAAAGTTTGTTACAACCTGCCATTTACGAGCCAAGTAGCCGTCTAGATAATCCGTAATACTTGCCAAAGCAAAGATTAGTGCTGCTAAGACATGACTAATTGTTGAATCCCAAACGGTCAGTAACAAGATAAAAATTGGGATTACCAAAATCCTACCTATCGTCAATGCATTGGGAATATTTTCTTTTTTCATATAAAACCTTTATTGTTCAAAATTTATTGTAATTGAGCCTGTATCTGCTGTCAAGGCTGATAGATCTAGCTTTTTGCCACCTACAGTTACCTCTACTCCTTTGACAACACCAAGAACAAGTGTAGTAGAAGTCACTCCTTCTTCAATAGTAGTAGTTACTGTTGGATTATCAGGTGTTAGTGTAACGCCCCCCTCTAACAAGGTGTCAGAAAGGCTGATCCAACTCGTTGTATTTTTTGCTGTTACAGTTACTTCTACTGGATAAGTCACTGTTTTAAGGGTCGCAACAATGTTAGAACCTGATCCTGAAATAGTCACATTTTCTGTAGCGGAACTACTTGAACTCGTTGAATTTGACTGCGCCTGCTCAGTCGAACTCGTCTCTGTGCCACTACTTGCTTCAGATACAGATTGCTCAACTATACTATATGACGTTGTAGTAGGCGTAATAGATGCTCTATTTTGAAGCCTGCTATGAACAATATAAGTCACAAAAATAATAATCAAACCCGTCGCGAGTAATAAGTAAATCAACGGAAGATAAGAGTTCTTTTTACGTTTACGAACCTTATAGCTTCTTTTCAATTCTGAAGAGCGTAGTTCTTCTTCTCCATCTTCATAATATTTCACTAAACTATTGGTCTCGTAAGCATCCAGTAGAACATCTGCATCTAATTCCAAAGCCTCAGCATATGCTTTTAAAATAGAATGAACATCATCTGAGTTTGCAATAAAATCAAAATCATTGTACTCAAGTGCCTGCAAATATTTAGCTTGGATTTTTGTTATCCGTTGTAAATCAACAAATGTCCAGCCCCGTCCTTCTCTGGCTGTTCTAAGTACTTCCCCTATACTCTTTTGTCTCATAATACTCTCTCTCTATCGCTCATCATGTACAGTATACTATTCTAACAAAATTCCAAGGAAATTTCGACGGGTTGCGCCCACTTATTTTGGAAAAATCGTGAAATCTGTCATATCACAGTGATCAATAAAGCGACGACCTGCCTCTCTGATGTCATCTAACTGAAGACTTTGTATCATTTGAGGTATATCAAAAACATTTTCATATTCTGAATACTGAGAAACAAAGTGACTAGCTGTAAACTCAAGAGAATTTAAGCTACGAATAAAATCTCCATACATCTCGTTTTTCAACAATTGTAAATGATCCTCTGTCACATCTGCATCATCCTCAAATTTCCTAAGTGCTTTCATCAGGATACTAGAAAGCGTAATGGGTTCTTGAGTATCTCCCGAGATAATCAAATAGTGGTATTCAGGTGTAACCTCTAATTGGAACTGGAAAGAAGAATCAATTTTTCCCTGCTCGTATAACTGTTGATATCGTTTTGAAGTCCAACCAAACAACATGGCAAATAAAAATTGTAAACTGAGCCGATATTTCTGAATAGTCTCCTTATCAACCTCGTCATTTCCCCGTAAACCAACAGCCAATTTTGGGGTAGATACTTCAAATTGCTCTGAGAGATGTTCCTGTATCGGCAACTTTTGGACACCTGCCAATTCAAACGACTGAGCTGGATTATCCATCTGAGCTACTTGATAACTTGAAATTTGTTTCCAAACTGCCTCTAAATCAAAATTACCAATAACGAATAAATTCATGTTACTTGGATGATAGAACACTTCAAAATTCTCATGTAAATCATCCGCAGTAATTGTAGCAATTGATTCAACTGTCCCTGCTATATCATAGGCCAAAGGACTTTCTGGATAAAGCGATGATAGAATTCCCGTAAACAAGCGATAATCTGCATCATCTTGATACATCTCGATTTCTTGTTCAATAATCCCCTGTTCTCTTTCTACATTATCTTCTGTAAAATACGGTTCTCGAACAAAAGATTGTAAAAGTGATAGAGACTCCAATACTTTCTGAGTCGTTGAAAATAAGTAACTAGTCTGTCTAAAACTGGTATAAGCATTTGCGCTTGCTCCCAATTTAGCAAACTTATTCATAATATCCTCTTCATTCTCAGTTTCAAACAGCTTATGTTCTAAAAAATGTGCAATCCCTGCAGGATAAACAACGTTATTACCATTAGCCAATGTAAATCGAGTATGAATACCCCCAAAATTTGTCGTTAGAATTCCATATGTCTCATGGAAATCTACTTTAGGAAGCAAAATAACTGTCAACCCATTGTCAACTTTTCCATAAAAGACAGATTCTTTCATGTAAGGATACTTCTTCTCAACTAACTTCATTCTTCTGTCCCCTCCATAAAGTAAACAGCCTGTAAATTAATCATCTGTCCTACTCGAATGACATCGTCTATTGATACCGATTTGATAGCCTCAATCCAATCTAACCAACTTAAATTTCTATTTCCTAAGGTAACTTGATTATATACTTGTTCTATCAAATTATTCTGCCTATCTTGAGCCAAGGTTGCTGAATGAATCAACATGTTTTTTGTCAACTCTAATTCTTCTTCTGTAAACTTACCACATTTTAAATCAAGTAGTTGTTTACTAATTAACTTCATTACCCTGAGTCTATTTTCACGGCTAATTCCAGCATAGACCTTCAGCATTCCTGAAAAAATAGAGACCTGACTGCCAATTGTATAGGCCAAACTTTCTTTCTCACGAACATTCATAAATAACTTCGAATGGGAAAAAGCACCCAGTAGACCATTAAATACCATCAAAGCCGGATAGTTTACATCGTTGTAAATCACTTGTAAATGATATGCCAATTCCAAAATGGACTGCCTTGCCTGTTTACGCTCGATTTTTTCTTGCGTGATATTTGAATATTCCTGATGATATTCTAACTCTAATTTGGGATTTCTATAAGTAAAACCAAAATCTTCAAGTTTTCTTTTAACTTGTTCTCTGTCAACCTTCCCTAAGACAAATATATCAATTTTATCCATACGCAACATATTCCGATAAATCTGAAAGGTTGATTCTGCTGTTTCTTTTTCAACCAAATCAAGCCTACCGACGCGTGGAATTTGAAGAGAGGGATCTTTATAAAAAAGCTTACTCATTTCAACATCTGCATGATAAAAATTATCTTCTATCTCTGACTGAAGAAAATTGATTAAATTCGTTTTTTCAACCTCGAAAATCTGGTTATCAAATCCTCGCCCCTTTTTCAGTGGTCTAAATATACACGTATATAAAAAATCAAGAATCTCCACTGTAATATCCTCATTTTCTGGCAAGTGACGAGGACTGACATATGAAATTGTCACATCTACACAGTGCACCCTACCACGTTTCGAAACTGAGGTCGAGAACTGAGCACCATACAATTCTGCCAATCTTCTCCGAACAGCCTGAGCAGTCTGAAATTCTTGGTTACCCATTTCAAAAATATTTGCAACTAACACACGACCAGCAACTGTAGCCTCACTCATTTCAGCTGCAAAGCGAATACGTATACGATTTGTCGTAAACTGATCTGTATCAATAAAATGAAGATCTACTCCCTCTTGTAATTTCATCGTCTTCCTCTTTCAAACATTGTACCTTCCATTATACCATTTTGTGATATAATATTCTGTAACGAGGTGACTTATGGAATTTAAATTATTTGATGACTACATCACATTACAAGCATTATTAAAAACGACTGGTATTCTCCATTCAGGAGGTGCCATTAAAGGTTTCTTGGAAGAAAATACCATTCTTTTCAATGGAGAGGATGAAAAAAGACGCGGTAAAAAAATCCGTGTCGGAGATGTTATCACACTCCCAGACCACAACACCAGCATCACAATCGTCGCTCCTAGTGCAGAAGAAATACAGCAACACCAAGAGGATCAAGCTGAAAAAGAACGTGTGGCTGCAATCGTTAAAAAGTTAAATCAAGAAAATAAAAAGAACAAGAAACAGGTAAAGACTCCTAAAAAAGCAACTAAAAAGACTGAAAGAAAACCTGTTCGTTTCCCTGGTATGTAGACATGTGGCTAGAACGATTAGAGTTACAACATTTTCGCAATTACAACCAATTAGATATTGAGTTCCACAAAGGGCTCAATGTCTTTTTAGGTGAAAACGCCCAAGGAAAAACCAATATTCTAGAATCTATCTATGCTTTAGCTTTAACACGAAGTCATCGAACACGAACAGATAAGGACCTACTACAGTTTCAAGAAAAGGAATTATCTATTTCGGGTTTACTCCATCGCGCAAGCGGTAAAGTTCCACTTGACATTCACTTGACAGATAAGGGGCGAGTGACCAAGGTCAACCATCTCAAACAAGCAAAACTTTCTAATTACATTGGACATATGAACGTCGTCCTATTTGCTCCAGAAGATTTACAGCTGATAAAAGGTGCCTCTGCTTTGAGAAGAAAGTTCATTGATGTCGAGCTAGGTCAAATCAAGCCGCTCTACCTCTCTGACCTATCGAATTATAACCACGTTTTAAAACAAAGAAATACTTACCTCAAATCTACAGATAAGATTGATGAGAACTTCCTATCCGTGTTAGATCAGCAACTTGCTGAATATGGTAGTCGTGTTATCCAACATCGTATTGACTTTTTAAAGAAATTAGAGGAATTCGGAAATAGAAAAGTTCAAGATATTTCAGATAAGAGAGAGGAACTAACTATCGAATATCAATCCTCAATTAAGTTTACTACTTCTGTCAATTTAATTGACATATTCTTGACGGAATTGGAAAGGTGTCGCAAACGTGATTTATTTAAGAAAAATACAGGAGTTGGACCACATCGAGATGATGTAGCTTTCTTTATAAATGGAATGAATGCCCATTATGGTAGCCAAGGACAACACCGCAGTCTCGTTCTGTCACTCAAACTGGCTGAAATCGAGCTGATGAAAGAAGTCACACGAGAGTACCCAATTCTACTCTTAGATGATGTTATGAGTGAGCTGGATAATAATCGTCAAATCAAGCTACTAGAAACTATTACGGATACGACTCAAACATTTATTACAACGACATCTTTAGACCACCTACACAAGCTACCAGATAGTTTAAAAATCTTCCATATTGAGTCTGGTAAGGTTACTGAGTCGGAATAACCGGTATTTACACAAATATTTACACATTTGTAAACCTTATTTACACAACAAACAAGACCCTGTCAAGCAGGGTCTTGTTTTTGTTTATTGTACTGAATAGTTTGGAGCTTCGTTTGTGATTTGAACATCGTGTGGATGGCTTTCTTTCAAACCAGCACCTGACATTTCGATGAACTGAGCATTTTCATGCAATTCAGTCAAGTTACCAGCACCTACATAGCCCATACCTGAGCGAAGGCCACCAACCATTTGGAAAATCATATCTGCAACAGAACCTTTATAGGCTACACGTCCTTCAATTCCTTCTGGAACAAGCTTATTAGCTTCATTGACAGATGCTTGGAAGTAACGGTCTTTTGAACCTTGTTTCATGGCTGCGATAGAGCCCATACCACGATAGGTCTTGAACTTACGACCTTGGAAGATTTCTGTTTCGCCTGGTGCTTCGTCCGTTCCTGCAAACATAGAACCAAGCATAACGGCGTGACCACCCGCAGCAAGTGCCTTGACAATATCTCCTGAATACTTGATACCACCATCAGCGATAATGGTTTTGCCAAATTCACGCGCAACTCCAGCCGCATCGTAGATAGCTGTCACTTGTGGTACACCGACACCTGCGATGACACGTGTTGTACAGATGGAACCTGGTCCAATACCGACCTTGACAACATCAACGCCTGCTTCATAAAGGGCACGAGCTCCCTCAGCTGTGGCAATGTTACCGGCAATCAAGGTACGAGTTGGGAAGTGTTCTCGAATTTCTTTGATCTTACGAAGAACACCTGCTGAGTGACCGTGAGCTGTATCGATGACAATCGCATCTGCACCTGCTTCAAAGAGAGCTTCTGCACGTTCAAAAGTATCAGATGTGACACCGACAGCACCCGCAACCAAAAGACGACCAAATTCATCCTTCGCAGCATTTGGGAACTCAATCACTTTCTCAATATCTTTGATGGTAATCAAGCCTGACAAACGACCATTTTCATCAACCAATGGCAATTTTTCAATACGATGCTTGTGAAGAATAGCCTCAGCAGTCGCCAAATCTGTTCCAACTGGCGCTGTTACCAAAGCATCGCTTGTCATGTTTGTCGAAATTGGCTGTGAGTAATCTGAAATGAAACGCATATCGCGGTTGGTAATAATACCGACCAACTTACGATTTTCTAATGTTTCAACGATTGGCACACCTGAAATACGATAAGTAGCCATCAATTTCTCAGCTTCTGCGATTGTGTGCTCAGGAGTTAAGAAGAATGGATCGATAATGACACCATTTTCAGAACGTTTTACCTTACGAACCTCATCAGCCTGCTCTGCTATGGACATATTCTTGTGGATGACACCCAAGCCACCTGCACGTGCCATTGCAATAGCCATTTTACTATCTGTTACAGTGTCCATGGCAGCAGAAATAATCGGAAGATTAAGGGTCAAATTTGGTGCTAATTGTGTTTTTAAATCAATATCATGTGGTAATACATGACTTTCAGCCGGAATAAGTAATACATCATCAAAGGTAAAGCCTTTTTTCAAAAATTTAGTGTCCCAGTTTGACATGTTCTTCCTCTTTTCTTACTTAATATGTAGCGTGATTGCTATTTGTATTTTAATTATGATAACATTTTGAAATCATTTGTCAATCATTATTCGCTTTAATATCATCATTCCTAAAAATTCAGAAAATTCTATTCAGTTTTATCTATAAAAATCGAACGTTTGTTTTTTACTTCGCTGTGATTTAAATGAAAAAAGCAACATTTTTTCAACATTGCTCTTTTATTGTTAACCTTATTTAAAGTAGTTGATTCCCATGGCATCCTTTACTTGATCAAGGGTAGTGGCGGCAACCTGACGAGCCTTGCGACTTCCTTCTTCAAGCATAGCATAGACCTGTCCCATATCCTGTGCAAACTCCAGACGGCGTTCACGGATTGGTCCTAATTCTCTCTCTAAAATGTCCAGCAAATAACGTTTGGTCTTCACATCGCCCAAACCACCACGTTGATAGTGCTCCTTCATAGCCTCAATCTCAGCCTTATCTTCTTCGCGCCCAAAGACGTCAAGATAGTGGAAAACCATGTTTCCTTCAATCTTACCTGGGTCTTCAACACGGATGTGGTTGGGATCAGTGTACATGGACATGACTTTCTTCTTGAGCGTATCCATGTCATCTGCCAGATAAATACCATTTCCAAGTGACTTAGACATCTTGGCATTGCCGTCCAAACCTGGCAAGCGACCAGCTGCCTCATTTTCAGGATAAATGCCCTCCGGCTCCACCAAAATGTCCGTCTGGTAAGCATGGTTAAAACTACGAACGATTTCACGAGTCTGCTCAATCATAGGTTTCTGGTCATTTCCTACTGGAACAAAGTTTGCCTTGAAGGCTGTAATATCTGCCGCTTGAGAAACAGGATAAACCAAGAAACCAGCTGGAATTCCTTCGCCAAATCCCTTCTGAGCAATCTCGGTTTTTACAGTCGGATTGCGTTCTAGACGTGCAACAGATACCAAGTTCATATAGTACATGGTCAACTCTGCCAATTCAGGAATTTGACTCTGGATGAAAATCGTTGTCTTAGCTGGATCAAGTCCAGCCGCTAGATAATCTAGTGCTACGTTTCCAACGGATTCAACAATTTTCTGCGGGTCTTTAGCATGGTCTGTCAGGGCTTGCTGGTCTGCTAAAAAGACAAAAAGTTCATGTTGACCTGCATCCTGTAATAAAACACGATTTTTCAACGAACCAACATAATGTCCAATATGTAATTTGCCTGTTGGACGGTCTCCTGTTAGGATAATCGGTTTACTCATAAAATGTTCTCCTTTTACATAATAAAAGCCCACGCACAGAAAACTGTGCGAGGGCGTCAAGGACACGGTGCCACCTCACTTATAAGCATTAAATAAGCTTACATCTTTTTGCACATAAGGCCTGCTAGCCGAATCCTTATTTATTCAGATTCTATTCACTCAGTCCATTCATAAGCGACTCTTGTTTGTTTCCACCAACCACAAACTCTCTAAAAATTATCCACTTACTACTCTTCTGATTGATTCCTATTATAACCGCAAAAAATTAGAAAGTCAAGCTGACAAAGCCTTGACGATACTGTCTAAATTAGGGATAATAGAAATTGCTTTTATAACACTAACCAAGGAGAATATATGAAAGAACGTATAAAGGACTTTATCTCTGTCACACTCGGATCAGTTGTCATGGCCATTGGATTTAACAGTTTTTTTCTAGAGAATAATATCGTATCTGGTGGTGTCGGAGGTTTAGCAATCGCACTCAATGCTCTTCTGGGGTGGAGTCCGTCTGACTTTGTCCTCTACTGTAACATCCCTTTATTAATCATCTGTTGGTTTTTCTTAGGAAAATCTGTATTTATCAAAACTGTCTATGGTGCTGTCATTTATCCTCTTTGCATCAAGTTGACAGCAGGTTTACCCAACTTGACAGAAAATCCTCTCCTAGCTGCTATTTTCGGTGGAATTATCCTAGGTTTTGGACTTGGTCTTGTTTTCCTTGGAAATTCTTCTACTGGTGGGACAGGTATTCTTATTCAATTTATTCACAAGTACACCCCTTTATCATTAGGTCTGACAATGGCTATTATTGATGGTATTATCGTTGGTCTTGGATTTATTGCCTTCGATACTGATACTGTTATGTACTCGATTATTGCCCTAATGACCATTACTTATATTGTCAACCGCATGATGTCTGGTACCCAATCTTCTCGAAATGTCATGATTATTTCTCAAAAATCAGAAGAAATTAAAGACTATATTACTAAAGTTGCTGATCGCGGTGTGACAGAACTTCCAATTATCGGTGGCTTTACAGGGGTTGACAAGCGCATGTTGATGACTACCATCTCTATTCCAGAAATGCAGAAACTGGAGACAGCGGTATTAGAAATTGATGAAACTGCCTTTATGGTTGTTATGCCTGCGAGTCAGGTGCGTGGACGTGGCTTCAGTCTTCAAAAAGACCATAAACATTATGATGAAGATATTTTGATTCCAATGTAATTCATTGAAAATTCAAGTTCTTTCTAGTACAATAAAACTAATAGACAGAAATAGAGGAGAAACTATGCTTACAGTATCAGACGTGTCGCTTCGCTTTAGCGACCGCAAATTATTTGACGATGTCAATATCAAATTTACAGCAGGAAATACCTACGGTTTGATTGGTGCAAACGGAGCCGGTAAATCTACATTTTTGAAAATTCTTGCTGGTGACATCGAGCCATCAACAGGTCATATTTCACTTGGACCAGACGAACGCCTTTCTGTGCTACGTCAGAACCATTTCGACTATGAAGATGAGCGCGTGATTGACGTTGTTATCATGGGGAACGAGCAACTTTACAGCATCATGAAAGAAAAAGATGCTATTTACATGAAGGAAGATTTTTCTGATGAAGATGGTGTCCGTGCTGCTGAATTAGAAGGTGAGTTTGCTGAACTTGGTGGCTGGGAAGCTGAAAGTGAAGCTTCTCAATTGCTCCAAAACCTCAACATTTCAGAAGACCTCCACTACCAAAACATGAGCGAATTGACCAACGGTGAGAAGGTTAAGGTTCTCTTGGCTAAGGCACTTTTTGGTAAACCAGATGTTCTTCTTTTGGACGAGCCAACCAACGGTCTCGACATCCAATCCATCAACTGGCTCGAAGATTTCTTGATTGACTTTGAAAATACAGTTATCGTCGTGTCCCACGACCGCCACTTCTTAAACAAAGTATGTACCCATATGGCCGACCTAGACTTCGGTAAAATCAAGATTTTCGTTGGTAACTATGACTTCTGGAAACAATCCAGTGAATTAGCAGCTAAACTACAAGCTGACCGTAATGCCAAAGCAGAAGAAAAAATCAAGGAATTACAAGAATTCGTTGCCCGTTTCTCTGCTAATGCTTCTAAGTCTAAGCAAGCTACTTCACGTAAGAAAATGTTGGACAAAATCGAGTTGGAGGAAATTATTCCTTCTAGCCGTAAGTACCCATTTATCAATTTCAAATCAGAACGTGAAATCGGTAATGACCTCCTAACAGTTGAAAACTTAAAAGTTGTCATCGATGGTGAAACGATTCTTGACAATATCAGCTTTATCCTGCGTCCAGGTGACAAGACTGCTCTTATTGGTCAAAACGACATCCAAACAACTGCTCTCATTCGTGCTCTTATGGGCGATATTGAATATGAAGGTACTGTCAAGTGGGGTGTCACTACTAGTCAATCCTACTTACCAAAAGACACTACTCGTGATTTTGATACCAACGAATCTATCCTTGATTGGCTCCGTCAATTTGCCAGCAAGGAAGAAGATGACAATACCTTCTTGCGCGGTTTCTTGGGCCGTATGCTCTTCTCAGGTGATGAGGTTAACAAACCTGTCAACGTCTTATCAGGGGGCGAAAAGGTGCGCGTGATGCTGTCAAAACTCATGCTTCTCAAATCAAATGTCTTGGTCTTAGATGATCCAACCAACCACTTGGATTTGGAATCTATTTCCAGTCTGAACGATGGTTTGAAAGCTTTTAAAGAGTCCATCATCTTTGCCAGCCATGACCACGAATTTATCCAAACACTTGCTAACCACATCATCGTCATTTCTAAAAACGGTGTTATCGATCGAATCGATGAAACTTACGATGAATTTTTGGAAAATGCTGAAGTACAAGTAAAAGTACAAGAACTTTGGAAAGCATAATAAAAAGGCGATTTATTCGCCTTTTCTTTTAAATCTATGAAAAAAATATTTACAAAAACATCCATTTATTATCTCCTATCTTTCCTTATTCCGCTGACCATTATTTCTATCGTCTTAGCATTTCAAGGAATCTGGTGGGGAAGTGATACAACAATATTGGCCAGTGATGGCTTCCATCAGTATGTTATTTTTAATCAAACATTACGAAATACTTTACACGGAGACGGCTCTCTCTTTTACACATTTTCAAGTGGTTTAGGACTCAATTTTTATGCTCTATCCTCCTATTACCTAGGTTCATTCCTGTCTCCAATTGTATTTTTCTTTGATTTACAATCCATGCCTGACGCTATCTATCTTGTCACTATTGTCAAATTTGGATTGACTGGGTTGTCAACTTATGTCAGCCTAAAGGGTATCCATAAAAATTTGAAAGAAGAATGGGCACTGTTACTCGCTACTAGTTTTTCTCTGATGAGTTTTAGTACAAGTCAATTAGAAATAAACAACTGGCTAGACGTTTTTATACTCCTCCCACTAATTCTTCTTGGATTACATCGATTATTAAAAAAACAGGGTCCGATTCTCTACTACATAACATTAACATGCTTGTTTATCCAAAACTATTACTTCGGGTATATGGTGGCTATTTTTCTAACATTATGGACATTGGTTCAATTATCATGGATAGATAGTCAGAGAATCAAAAGATTTATCAACTTTACAATAGTGTCAATTTTATCTGCTCTAAGTAGCATGTTCATGTTGTTACCAACCTACTTGGATTTAAAAACTCACGGTGAGACATTTACAAAAATTGTCAACCTAAAAACCGAAGACTCTTGGTATCTGGACTTCTTTGCAAAAAACTTAGTTGGTAGCTTTGATACAACAAAATTCGGTTCTATTCCCATGATCTCTGTTGGTCTCGTTCCATTAATACTCGCTTTACTATTCTTCACATTAAAAGAAATAAAACCAACTGTCAAACTCTCCTATGCTCTATTCTTTACATTCATTATTTCAAGTTTCTACCTACAACCACTCAATCTTTTTTGGCAAGGTATGCATGCGCCAAACATGTTCCTCTATCGTTATGCATGGGCTCTATCAATAACCGTTATCTATTTAGCAGCAGAGACATTGGTACGACTACGTCAAGTAAGTATTAAAAATTTTACCCTGATTGTTTCATTTTTACTCATTTGCTTTGCTTCTACCTTTATTTTTAGAGATCATTATGAGTTTCTAATGGATGTAAATTTCCTACTCACACTAGAATTTCTAATAGCCTACTTCATTCTTTTTGTAGCAATGATTCGCTATAAATCATCCTTAAAATGGACTAATATTGTTTTATTGTTCTTCACTTTCTTAGAACTTGGATTACATAGTCATTATCAGGTTCAGGGGATTTCTGATGAATGGCATTTTCCTAGCCGATCAAACTATGAAGAAAAATTGACAGATATTGACAGTATTGTAAAGTCTACAAAGACTACAACTGATTCATTTTATCGTATAGAACGTCTATTACCACAAACTGGCAATGATAGCATGAAATTCAATTACAACGGTATTTCTCAATTCTCCTCCATTCGAAATCGTGCTTCCAGCTCAGTACTAGATAAGCTCGGTTTCCGTTCAGACGGTACCAATTTGAATCTTCGTTATCAGAATAATACAATTATTGCTGATAGCCTATTCGGAATCAAATATAATTTAGCTACTACGGACCCAAATAAGTTTGGTTTCACACTGAATCAGAGTCAGTCTACTATTAATCTTTACGAAAATAGTTTTAATATAGGGTTAGCCCTATTGACTGAAGGGATTTACAAAGATGTCAATTTTACAAATCTGACTCTCGATAATCAAACAAATTTTCTTAATCAACTAACAGGGTTATCTCAAAAATACTACCACACTTTATCAGATGTTGTTTCACAAAATACAGTTGAACTGAGCAATCGAATGACTGTCAACAAAGTTGACAATGAGGATACTGCAAAGGCAACTTTCTTAGTAAATATACCTGCAAATAGCCAAGTATACTTAAATTTGCCAAATTTAACATTCTCAAATGAGAATCAAAAAAAGGTTGTCATTACTGTCAATAATCAGTCAAGTGAGTTTACACTAGATAATGCTTTCTCTTTCTTCAATGTGGGGAGCTTTACTACAGATGTACAAGTTCAAGTCGATGTATATTTTCCTGAAAATAATCAAGTTTCTTTTGATAAACCACAATTTTATCGATTGGACTTATTAGCTTTCCAACAGGCTATTTCCATTCTCCAAGAAAAACAAGTAGTAACAAAAACTGATGGTAATAAAGTAACCGTTGATTTTGTAACCGATAAAGAAGCCTCGCTCCTCCTTACTTTACCCTATGATAAAGGATGGAATGCAACCATTGATGGTAAACCTATCAAAATCCAAAAAGCGCAAGAGGGTTTTATGAAAGTGGATGTAAGTCCAGATCAAACTAAACTAGTTTTAACCTTTATACCAAATGGTTTCTATCTAGGTTTACTGATTTCTTTGGGTGCAGTTTTTGTATTTTTCTCCTATCAATTCATTAGATACTATTATTCTAAGAACCGAGAATCCTAAACTTTCTCGGTTTTTTCTTGTAAAAAACAAAAAACCTTGATTTCTCAAGGTTTCCTATGCTTTATCTACTCCGCCAACAGATAATTATACGTTAAAATAAGTTAAAATATATAACAAAAATAGCGATAATCAAGGGTTTGTTACTTATCTAGGGAGTAATAAAAAGCGGGAATTTGACCAAATTTTGACCAAATGATTTTTTCCAAAATATTTAAGTTTTTTTCTGAATTATACAGAATTTTTATAAAAATACACTCTGACCAAGTTTTGACAAAGAAGCGTTTCGGAGTGACTAAAAATTTTCAAAATCTATTAACATTCCTAAAAATTGTTGGAATAGCGCAGTCTTTCCGAAATTTTTTGGAATCCAAAAAATCTTCCTACAATCAAGTAAGAAGATTTTTCTTTTTATCTTGTTTTTCTACGTTTGCCTGTCGTGCTTAAGCCAAGACCTAATAACATACTTGCTCCAAGTAAACCAAGCAATGATTCTTTTGAACCTGTTTGTGGTAGGGATTTATACTTCTCAACCCGTGAATAAGTAATGTTATTGCCCACTTGTGTTATGCCAGGCTGTTTAATAACTTTTGCAGTTGCCTTTTTCCCATCCACATAATCAACAATCCTACCAACCTCATCAACAACTGGAGTTGCAATACCCCCTGCATTGTTGATAGCTTCAGCCTTAGCCTTCAACTCAGCCAAGCGTTTAGCCTCAGCCTCAGCACGGTCTTGTTCCGCCTTCAGGTTAGCCAACTCCTCGTAGCGAGCAGTTTTCTCAGTTGCATTAGCTTTAAGGGTTGCAAGTAACTCCTTAGCAGTCTCATACTCTGCACGAGCAACTGCAAGGGCTTGATTAGCTTCAGTAAGCTTAGCATTCAAGACTGTAAGAACTGCCCCCTTGTCAACCAAAGCTTTAGCAAGTTCATTGTATTTAGCAGTAGCTTTTTCAGAGTTAGATTTAGCTGTGCTTTGTTTAGCAATAGCATCAGTAAGAGCAAGTTGTGCAACCTGGTCAGCCTTCTTAAGCACTTCCAGAGTTTCTTTTTCTTGTGTAAGTACCCTTTGAGCTTTTTCATCTGCTGAGCGAGCCTCTACCAGTTCAGCCTTAGCTTTAGAAAGGGCATTAGCTTTGTCAATAGCACTAGCCTTAGCTACGGCAAGAGTTTCTTTAGCAGACTGCAAGGACGCCTGGTCTTTTTCAAGTTGAGTTTCAGCATCTTTTACTGCTTGTTCAAGAGCATGAATATCTACTGTACCTGACTTCAAGTCAGAAAGTTGTTTTTGAGCATCTGCAAGGGCTTGTTGTGCATTAATATATGCAGTGTTTGCAGTTTGGTAAGCTACATTTGCTGTTTGGGCATTAGCCAAAGCAGTATCATAAGCCGATTGAGCTGCTGCGACTGCTGATTCATCTACTACTGTTTTAGTTGTAGTATTAGTAGCAACAGGGGTAAATACAAATGTTGTAAAGAAACTATTAGGCTTGCCCTGAGCATACTCATGAGCCAAATCTACCCCCAGAGCAACGTTTTGAGTACCGTCTAAACCTAGAATAGAGAAAGCACTAGCATAAGTTGTAGAGGAGGTTGTAGACTCTGAAGAACCCATCAAAGAATTTACGATACCTTGATACACCAGTAACTTCAAGTCCCCCATAGTGAGATTATTCACATCTACAGAAGAAAAAGTAGGAATTAGCTTGCCTTGAACTGCTGTAGAAGTTCCACCAGTTACGCCAATCTCTGTTTCAGAAGATGCTAAATTCTCTGAGAGCGGTTTAGTGTAAGTGGTGGTATTTTTCTCACCATTCCAAGTATTTACAGTATAGAAATACTGTTCTTTTTGCATCAAAGCTACTGCTAAAGCAACAGAAGTATCTGTAACGGCAAGCTTTGAAGTTCCCAACTTAGCACGCAAATCGTTAATAATAGTTGCTGCATAAAGAGAAAGTTCCTTACTTTGTTCAGTAGTAAGATTGTTAAAGTCCACGATTACAGTAGAATCTGTATCCTCTGAGCCATAAGGTACGAACTCACCCTCTACAAAACGAGTACCTGTTGAATTGTAATTACGGAGTGTAGTTGCAGAAACACCTGTCTCTTCAGAAGTATAAGCCGAGTTAATGGCAGAACGTACACCTGAAGTAGTACCTGTTCCCTCATAAAGAGCCTTAATTGCATTAAGATAATCATCAGACAACTCTGGAGCATATCCCACAGAATCCTTAAAATAAGATGTTTCTGTAGTACCTGTCGTTACAGTAGTACCCGCCTTGACAGTATCTAGAGCTGATTTAGCAGTAGATACTTCTTTATCAGCATTTGACTTAGCTTTAGTTGCATTTGCCAAAGCACTTGCAGTTGAGTCAACATCAGCTTCCTTAGACGCTACTACCCCTCCTTGTGTTGCGATAGCTTGTGCTTTGTCGGTTTCAGCCAACTGTGCAGACTCAAGAGCCTGTTTAGCTTCTGCTAAGTCAGTAGTGTCTTTAGCAACATTTTCAGTAAGAGTATCTACATCTTTCTGAAGTTGAGTTGTATCTGTAGTACCTGAAAGGTCTGCTACCTTCTTCTCAGCATCAGCAACCGCACTTGCAGTTTTTTGAGCATTAGCATCAGCATCAGATACAACACCCTCTTGAACAGTTACCGCTTCTGCTGTTGCATTTGCAGAATTTTTAGCAGTCTCTACAGTTTCATTAGCTGTAGCCAACGCATCAGACTTAGCATCGGCATCAGTTTTAGCATCTGCTACTACCTCAGGTGTAACCTTGTTAGCTTCTTCAATTTGAGTATTCAAATCAGAAACCTTAGATTCACCTGTAGCAATAGTTTCTTCCAAACCACCTACAACTGCTTCTTGTTCTGTAACTGCTTGGTTAGCTTGGTCTGCTTCAGCCTTGGCTTCAGATACCTGGGCATCAGTTACCTTGGTTTCAACAACCTCTTCACTTGCACCAGACTCAGCAACCACCTCAACCGAAGTAGACTCAGCACGAGTAACAACCTCCTCGGCACTCACTACCCCACCTACTAGCATCGAAGTAGTCAATACAGACACAACCGCACCAGTACGCAATTTCTTAATGGTACCGTGACCATGAATATCAGATTTAAGCATAATATATAAACTCCTAAATAGCTTTTTAAAGATATTATACCATATTTTATAGCATTTAAAAGCTATTTTACAAAAATATTCGCTTTTGGAGTAGTTCTTTAAAGATATTAAATACAGTAGTATAGGTTCTAAAAGAGGTATCAACATGAAAACAACAAATTTAAGGGCATATATCGGTAAACGGATTCGTATTCTCAGAATCCAAAAAAACATGACCCAGCAACAACTAGAGGAGTATGCCGACCTCCCTTTAAAATACGCCTATAAACTCGAAAACTTAGAACCAAACATAAAAATCCAAACACTTGAAAAAATCATGTCTGCTCTTGATACAGATGTAGAAACATTTTTTGATATCTCGCTAAAAGAAAACAACCCTCTGACCAATCAATTACTGTCCCTGCTTGCTGAGCTCCCTAAAGATAAACAAGAGCGACTCTTAAAACTTATGATAAATTTAATAGAAGAAGTTGAAAAATAAGCCAAGTCGAAAAATGACTTGGCTTTTTACATGCTCTAATCTATGTAATTAGTCGAAAGAAACCATCTCTATGCTTTTCTACGATGAAAAAGAGAACATCATAAGAAATAATTCCCGAGGGGTAGGATATATGAAAATCGATGGAAAAGAGAGCCGTCACATCATAGTACCTAGTTATAACATGCAACCGCTAGAAAATTTAATTCTGGAAGTTGTGCGACGTTCAGACCGTTATTTTTAATTTGATGAGGCTGTTGCCCCGTAGCCTTCAAGCGAAGGATTGGCTTACAGCCTCGCCAGCTTTAGCTGGCTAACGGGGATATGTAAAGACCCCCGTCCCATAGTAATTACCCCTTATCACTAGATATAGTCCACTTTTACCATGTAGTTAACTAAAACAAAATCTACCGCCTAGTTAACTTTTCGTACTTGGGCGGAGAGAGGATAATTTATGACACACGAAATTGAAGTAATTCTTAATAATAACAATGAACGAAAAACAGTTATTATGACAAGCGTTGACGAAATAACATTTGTTATCAAACCCACAGAAGATACAGTCGGTGATTATCCAGATAATTGGCATCAAATTGCTTCAACGCTATCTGAGATAATAGCTAATAAACTATCTCTGCCTATTCTTTTTGGAAATTATATTCCATTAAAAACACCTCCAGCAGGCTATACAGATGGATTCACCTTTCAAGACTTGCCTTACTATTTTGCAATTGCTTGGCATCAGACTAACTTTACAACGGGTATTATATTAAAGTTCAGTGCATCTGCATTGTCGCAATATAAATCTAGTTATCAAGACTTAAACAGTAAATCAATTGACGTCCACAACATGGCGCAATTACTGGACGAGGATTACTATGAATTACGTCTTTCACGTATTGACTTTGCCGTTGACTATTTTAACTATAAGTTAACTGTCAATGACCTCTACCAAGGTTTGAAAACAAAGCAATACATCATTACCAATAACAAGGGACGTAAAAATATATCAAAAATTAGTGCTCAAGAGGTAAATGGATATGCTCAAACTGTTTATATTGGTAGCAAGAAAAAGAATATTAACGCTTTACTTCGTATCTATAATAAGTACCAGGAGCAATTAGATAATCAAGGACGGTATATGCACCTCACAAAATTCTGTGATTCTTGGATTCGTATGGAGGCTTCCTATAAAGGAACTTATAGTAATCAAATCCTAGCTCTGCTACTAACATTAGAAAGCTCTGAAGACTTGAGCAAGCTAATTGTCAATAAAATACTTGATAAGTATTGCTTCTACGAATCAACTAATGGAGAAGCTCTTGATGTAACAAGTGATTTAATGAAAAATATGGGAGACTTTCCAGCACTAGAATCATTATCTTCAAGGAATAATGACCTGATGGCAACAATATTATATTTAATGAAAGGTAGTGGCTTCTATCCACTTCTATGGAAAATAGAAACAATATGGGGAACAGAAGCACGTAACCACTTCATCATCAGACTAATTCAAGAGTATGAGGCCAACTACACCCCAAACACAGATGTAGGAATATGGTTATCTAAGTTTGGTGACAAACTCTCTAATCTTAATTTTAAAGATTTACTTGAAGATGCTTTTCAAATTTTTTATCAAAAAAACAACATCAACCCTAAAAATTCCGCCAAGAACAATAAGAATGATGTTGCCGATTAACTGAGATAAGACTAGGCTTATCCCTAGTCTATTATCTCATAATTTAGAAGGGAGATAAAGTCATGGAAATAAATAAATTTACTATTGACTTAGCAAATATCACTATTAAGCTTCCTGATTCGAAGATTATTGTAGATAAAGATGAATATGAAAGACTGAAGAAAAGTGCTGTAGCAGGTCAGTATATGACTATGAATGATGT
This sequence comes from Streptococcus suis, assembly GCF_046032535.1. GTDB lineage: Bacteria > Bacillota > Bacilli > Lactobacillales > Streptococcaceae > Streptococcus > Streptococcus suis_AK. Next base: position 38,039 of record NZ_JARQPL010000016.1, read on the forward strand.
CCTAGAAATGCTCTCTGTATCTCGTCCATGGCTACTTGAAAATGTCCTATATAAGCCGATTATTCGCAAACAAATTGATATTGAACAAAACCCAAACGGATTTGTAAAATATCCTCAGAATCGAGGAGGTCGATATTTCTTTTTAGCTACTAAAACACGTGAATTTTTCGAACAGAATTTTCTAGAAATTTTCAAATAATTATGCTATGATAACCAAGACAACCCTTGGTTATCTGCTTTTTATGAAAGTGAGGTAACTATATGGCATCCTATAGACAAAGAGGTAAGAAAAAATTATGGGACTATAGAATCTTTGATGATAAAGGAAAAGTAATAGCTTCAAATTCTGGATTTAGAACTAAAAAAGAAGCTGAACTTGAAGCAATTGAGATTGAACTTAGACTTCTAAAAGGGGCTAACATTGATAGACAAATTAGTTTACATGAACTTTGGAAAAAGTGGTATGAGCTACATATCGTGCCTTTAAATAAAAAACAGGCGACACTCAACAAACACATAAAACGTGGCAAACTAATTGAAGAGTTTTTCGGAAATATGCCTTTAGTAAATATAAAGGCTAGTCGCTATCAACTCTTTATCAATCAATTTGCCAAAACTAATGGTCGTGATAATGTTGCTCGTTTAAATTCTGAAGTTAAGAAAGTTCTAGAATTTGCTAAGCAAGACCGACTTGATTTCCATGACTTTACAATAGGTGTAAAGATAACTGGATTAGAACCAGCAAAATCAAAAGAAGATAAGTATATTCATAGTAAAGCAGATTATAAAAAATTAGTTAATTATCTTTACAATAATGTAAACTATACTGACAACTTAGTTTACTATCTTCTTTACATACAGTTAAAGACTGGTATGAGATTTGGAGAGGTGTTAGGCTTAACTTGGGATTGCATACTTTGGAAAAGCAAAGAGATTGTAACTTATAGGCGATACGATTCAGCGAAAAATGAGTTTACAGACCCTAAAACAAAAACATCTGTACGAAATATTCCTATTGATGATACTGTAATAGAAGTACTCGATAAATTGCTAAAAGAGCAAGATACAATTGATTTCGATAATCCAAATAATCTTCTATTTGTTAATCCAATTTATGGTGTACCTTCAAATAAAACTGTCAATACTTGTCTCAGTGAACTGCTTCATCAATTAAATATAACTCCAAAAGTCCTAACAGCTACTGGTATTCGTCATACCTATATCAGTATTTTACTGGCTGAAGGAATTGATATTTGGACACTTTCGAAAATCGTAGGTCACAAAGATACAAAGCAAATTATAGAAACTTACTCTCATCTTATTAAGGAAAAAGAGGAAGAAGAAACTGAAAAAATTAGAAAAATCATGTCAGCAAACACTTGACCATTTTTTGACCAAATTTTCCTATTGTATGATTATTCATGTCGCTTTTTCACGATTTTTTCATTCTTATCCAATATGCAGTAAAAGCTGAGATAGTTCTAAATTCATTGACCAACTTTTGACCAAAACAACAAAAAACCTTGATTTCTCAAGGTTTCCTATGCTTTATCTACTCCGCCAACAGGGCTCGAACCTGTGACATCATGATTAACAGTCATGCGCTCTACCAACTGAGCTATGGCGGAAGAAATAGTCCGTACGGGATTCGAACCCGTGTTACCGCCGTGAAAAGGCGGTGTCTTAACCCCTTGACCAACGGACCATTTTTAGAACAATAACTAGTATAATACATGTGACTTTGTTTGTCAATACATTTTTTTGATTTTTTATTGTATTGACAGAGTGCTTTGTTTAATGTAAAATAAAATGGTTAAGGTTCCATAGCTCAGCTGGATAGAGCATTCGCCTTCTAAGCGAACGGTCGCAGGTTCGAATCCTGCTGGAATCATTTAGACCTACCTCGAGTAGGTCTTTTTTCTTGCCATAATTCATAATTAATATATAAAACTGGCAAAATCAGACCAATAAGGGCATATTCTTCAAATTGGAAGGATAGGTGAGTAGATATAATGACACCTAGCATAAACCCTATAATGGTCAATAAGATGTTTCTACCTGTTTTTCTAAGTTCTGAATCTTTTTCAATAACTCCTTTAAACCAGAGGTAAGCAGCATTTTTGACATTCCCTGTCATCATCACATTGGCATACGGAGCACCTCGTAACCTTCTAAATGTTTCTACTTGAATAGAGGCTACGAAGGCTAGACTAGCAATTGTAAAAGACGCAGGCATAATAGGTGAGAGAATGATAGTTAGTAAAATAAGAACTAACATCATTACACTACTACCAAAGTGCCAAGACCATGTTTGTTTTTCAAAATACCTTCTTGCTAAGTAGGTAAAAAATTGTCCGAATACAAAAAATAAAATGGGAATGGAAAAATTAACTACCTGCGCAAAGTCACCTTTAGCTAAAAAATAAGCTAGGGAAATAACATTTCCAGATTGTACACCAGCAAAGCGACCACCCTGAGTCACAAAAGTAAAGGCATTTAAATAACCACTGATAAACGTTAATGAACAAGCAATTCTCAATCCCTCAAAAACACGATAATCTTTTTGATTCATTTTCACTCCTTGTTTCACGTGAAACTACTTATGATATGGGCTTCCCTGCTGAATCATAAATGCACGATAAATCTGCTCGATGAGAACTAATTTCATTAGTTGATGGGGAAGTGTCAACTGTCCAAAACTCATCAACAAATTAGCTCTTTTTTTAATACAAGAATCGAGACCCAAACTACCACCGATGATAAAAGTTATATCTGAATACCCATTTACTGCAATGTCAGATATCTTTTGACTAAATTCTTCCGATGGAAATTGTTTGCCTTCTATCGCTAAGGCAATGACAAAATCTCGCTCTCCAATTTTAGACATAATTCTATCGGCTTCTTTTTTTAATATTTGTTCATTCTCTGCCTGACTGGCTTTATCTGGTGTTTTTTCATCAGGAAGCTCAATCATATCCAACTTAGCAAATCGTCCCAATCGTTTACTATATTCTGCAATACCTTCTTTGAGGTACTTTTCTTTCAATTTTCCAACGGTAATCAATTTTATTTTCATAAAATAATTGTAACATATCCACAAGCGTACGACAGAAAATATTTTTAGAAAATCAGGATATGGCTACAGTTTTTCACATAATTCACAGAGTTATCCACAGGTTGTGGATTGATTTTTGAAAACTTTAAGCTATAATTAAGAAAGCAAGAGTAATCTTAAGGAAAATTAAAGAAATAGAAAGGATTCTTTATATGAAAAAATATTTGAAATTTGCGATTTTATTTGTAATTGGATTTTTTGGAGGTCTTATCGGGGCCTTATCAGCATCTTTCTTCCAACCACAGGTTCAACAAGCAAATTCTACTATCACTAGTGTCAGCAATGTTCAATACAATAATGAAACTTCCACCACAAAAGCTGTAGAGAAAGTACAAAATGCTGTTGTGTCTGTTATTAATTACCAAAAGTCAGCCAACAATAGTCTTGGTGCTATCTTTGGAAATATTGAATCATCTGACGAACTAGCCGTTGCTGGAGAGGGATCTGGTGTTATCTACAAAAAAGATGGTCAATATGCCTATATTGTGACAAATACGCATGTTATTAATAACGCAGAAAAGATTGATATTCTTTTAGCATCTGGAGAAAAAATCAGCGGTGAACTCGTTGGTTCCGATACCTATTCTGATATAGCTGTTATAAAAATATCAGCAGATAAAGTCACTGCTGTTGCTGAATTTGCTGATTCCGATACAATTAAAGTTGGAGAAACTGCTATCGCAATTGGTAGTCCTCTAGGTAGTGTCTACGCCAATACAGTTACTCAAGGTATTATTTCCAGCCTAAGTCGGACAGTTACTTCACAATCAGAAGACGGACAAACAATCTCAACCAATGCTATTCAAACCGATACAGCTATCAACCCAGGAAACTCTGGAGGACCGTTGATTAATATCCAAGGACAAGTTATTGGTATCACCTCTAGCAAAATCACCTCAAGTTCTGTAAGTAGCTCAGGTGTGGCTGTGGAAGGGATGGGATTTGCTATTCCTGCAAATGATGCCGTAGCTATTATCAATCAACTTGAAAAAGATGGAAAAGTTAGCCGACCTGCTCTTGGAGTTCATATGGTTAACTTGACGACCTTGTCAACTAGTCAATTGGAAAAAGCTGGATTATCAAATACGGAATTAACATCCGGTGTCGTAATTGTCTCTACACAAAGTGGGCTACCTGCAGATGGAAAATTAGAAACTTTTGATGTTATTACTGAGATTGACGGAGAAGCTATTCAAAATAAGAGTGACCTCCAGAGCGCTCTCTACAAACATCAAATTGGAGATACAATCACTGTAACTTATTACCGCAACAATCAGAAACAAACTGTTGACATTAAGTTGACACATTCTACAGAAGAACTTAGCGAATAATTGACAAATAAGACTTTACACAATTGTAAAGTCTCATTTTTTTTGCTAGAATAAGGATATATGGAAGAATTACGTACACTAAATATTTCAGAAATCCATCCCAATCCCTATCAGCCAAGAATTCATTTTGATGAAAAGGAGCTACTTGAGCTCGCTCAATCCATTAAGGAAAATGGCTTAATTCAACCGATTATTGTAAGAAAATCTTCTATTATCGGATACGAATTATTAGCTGGAGAAAGAAGGTTGCGAGCTAGTCAATTAGCTGGACTGACTACAATACCAGCAGTGGTAAAAGAACTGACTGATGATGATTTACTCTATCAGGCTATCATAGAGAATCTGCAGCGTTCTAACTTAAATCCGATAGAAGAAGCAGCCTCTTATCAAAAATTGATTAGTAGAGGGTTAACACATGATGAAGTTGCTCAAATCATGGGAAAATCAAGACCATATATCAGTAATTTATTGCGCCTACTAAATCTATCATCTCAGACTAAACAAGCTGTAGAAGAAGGAAAAATTTCACAAGGGCACGCGCGACAATTGGTGTCATTTTCAGAAGAAAAGCAAGCCGAATGGGTTCAACTCATTTTATCAAAAGATTTAAGTGTGCGTACGCTTGAAAAATTAATAGCTGCAAATAAGAAAAAACACACTAAGCTTAAACAACGCGACCAATTTTTAAAAGAACAGGAAGATTCACTCAGTAAAACTCTTGGAACAGCTACAAAAATTCTCAAGAAGAAAAACGGGAGCGGAGAAATTCGAATTAGCTTTAATGACCTCGATGAATTCGAAAGAATTATCAACAATTTAAAATAGACTTGTTTACAATTTATTTTTATAAACACTCTTTTCCACACTAAAATCATTACAAAAAGTCAGGACCAGCAAAGGTTCTGACTTTTATTCACATTTTGTGGAAAACTTTTCTTAACAGTGTGGATTTTTAAAATTATCTGTGGAAAACTTTTTTTTTTTATGGTACACTATTCTAACGAATATAATGTGAAAGGGGGAAAATATGAACCAAGAACAACTTTTTTGGCAACGATTTATTGAATTGGCAAAAGTAAATTTTAAGCCATCTATTTATGATTTTTATGTCGCTGATGCAAAATTACTCGGAATCAACCAGCAAGTTGCCAACATTTTCTTAAATCGTCCATTTAAAAAAGATTTCTGGGAAAAAAACTTCGAAGAGTTAATGATTGCCGCTAGTTTTGAAATCTACGGAGAGCCTCTTGCCATCCAATATCAATTTACAGAGGATGAACAGGAGATTAAGAACACTACGAACGCAAGAAGTTCAGTGGTTCACCAGGTACAGACACCTGAATCAGCTACTCCTCAAGAAACTTTTAAACCGGTTCATTCTGATATAAAATCCCAGTACACCTTTGCTAATTTTGTACAAGGAGACAATAATCACTGGGCAAAGGCTGCAGCTTTAGCTGTATCTGATAACCTAGGTGAGCTCTACAATCCATTATTCATTTTTGGTGGTCCTGGTCTTGGAAAAACTCATATTTTAAATGCGATTGGAAATAAGGTTCTAGCCGATAATCCCCAGGCAAGAATAAAATATGTCTCATCGGAAACATTCATCAATGAATTTTTAGAACACCTCCGTCTCAATGATATGGAAAGTTTCAAAAAAACCTATCGCAATCTGGACTTACTTCTAATTGATGACATTCAGTCTCTCCGTAATAAAGCAACAACACAGGAAGAATTTTTCCATACTTTTAATGCGCTTCATGAAAAAAATAAGCAGATTGTACTCACAAGCGACCGTAATCCCGATCACTTAGACAATTTGGAAGAAAGACTAGTAACACGTTTCAAATGGGGGTTAACCAGTGAAATCACTCCACCTGATTTTGAAACACGTATCGCAATTTTACGTAACAAGTGCGAGAACCTGCCTTACAACTTTACAAATGAGACGCTATCCTATCTAGCTGGGCAATTTGATTCGAACGTACGTGACCTTGAAGGTGCCTTAAAAGATATCCATTTGATAGCCACTATGCGTCAACTGTCTGAGATAAGTGTCGAGGTTGCTGCTGAGGCTATTCGATCAAGAAAACAAACAAATCCACAAAATATGGTTATTCCTATTGAGAAAATCCAAACCGAAGTGGGAAATTTCTACGGTGTCAGCTTGAAAGAATTAAAAGGTTCTAAGCGTGTTCAACATATCGTTCACGCGCGACAAGTTGCTATGTTTTTAGCACGTGAAATGACAGACAATTCCCTTCCAAAAATTGGGAAAGAATTTGGTAATCGAGACCATACAACCGTTATGCATGCATACAATAAAATAAAAACTCTCCTCTTGGATGATGAGAATTTAGAAATAGAGATTACCAGTATAAAAAATAAACTTCGTTAACCTGTGTATAACTTTTTAAAAAACTTTGTTTTTTTCCACAAGTTGTGAACAAGTTAATTTCCGCAGTTTTATTGGTCTTTCATCACTTTTCCACAGAATCCACAGAGACTACTATTACTATTAACCTTATAGATAATAAATAAAGGAGAATCCATGATTCAATTTTCTATTAATAAAAATATATTTCTACAAGCACTTAGTATTACTAAACGGGCAATCAGTACAAAAAATGCTATTCCAATTCTTTCAACAGTAAAAATTACAGTAAATAGTGAAGGGATTACTTTAACTGGTTCAAATGGACAAATCTCGATTGAACATTTTATTTCTATTCAAGATGAAAATGCAGGACTTTTGATCAGTTCTCCAGGTTCCATTCTCTTAGAAGCTGGTTTCTTTATTAATGTCGTATCCAGTATGCCGGATTTAGTCCTTGACTTCAATGAAATTGAACAAAAGCAAATCGTTTTGACAAGTGGCAAGTCTGAAATCACATTAAAGGGAAAAGAAGCAGAACAGTATCCTCGTTTACAGGAAGTTCCAACTTCAAAACCATTGGTGTTAGAAACCAAAGTATTAAAACAAACAATTAATGAAACAGCATTTGCAGCTTCTACACAAGAAAGTCGTCCTATTCTTACGGGTGTTCATTTTGTTTTAACAGAAAATAAAAATCTAAAAACTGTTGCAACAGATTCACACCGTATGAGCCAACGGAAATTGGTCCTTGATACATCTGGTGATGATTTTAATGTTGTCATTCCAAGTCGTTCTCTCCGTGAATTTACTGCAGTTTTTACAGATGATATTGAAACAGTGGAAGTCTTCTTTTCAAATAATCAAATCCTTTTTAGAAGCGAGCATATTAGCTTCTATACACGCTTATTAGAAGGTACCTACCCTGATACAGACCGCTTAATTCCAACTGAGTTTAAAACAACTGCAATTTTTGATACTGCAAATCTTCGTCACTCGATGGAGCGTGCTCGTCTTCTTTCAAATGCAACCCAAAATGGTACAGTAAAACTAGAAATTGCTAATAATGTTGTATCGGCCCATGTAAATTCTCCAGAAGTTGGACGTGTGAATGAGGAATTAGATACTGTAGAAGTATCAGGTGAAGACTTAGTAATCAGCTTTAACCCAACTTACTTGATAGAAGCATTGAAAGCCACAACTAGTGAACAAGTGAAAATTAGCTTTATCTCTTCTGTCCGTCCATTTACATTGATTCCAAATAATGAAGGGGAAGATTTTATTCAATTGGTTACACCAGTTCGTACCAACTAAATAATATTAAGAACGGCTAAACTAGCCGTTTCAGACTGAAGACAAAGTCCTTAGAATTGATTTTCTAAGGGCTTTTCTTCGTATTTAGGAGTATAATATAAGAAAA
>NZ_JARQPL010000017.1:0-7769 GCF_046032535.1 Streptococcus suis
CGTGTAAATAGAAAAAGGTTCCAGAGTCGACAGGACTTTGGAGCCTTTTTCAATACACTTTGTTATTGGGCGGTTACGTTGTAATGTGAGAAAATGAGAGAATACTTTTTACGAATTATTAAGGAGATATGGAATGAAGGAACATGCTTTTCGTGAGGGCTTGCGGGATGCTATTTCCACAGCTCTGGGCTATGCCAGTATCGGTCTAGCCTGCGGAGTGGTTTCGGTCAATTCAGGCATTTCTGCAGTGGAAATGGCTTTGATGAGCCTCTTGGTCTATGCAGGGAGTGCCCAATTTGTCATGTGTGCCATGACTTTGGCAGGTGCTCCCTTGTTGTCGATTGCGGTGACGGTTTTCTTTGTCAACCTGCGGAATTTTCTCATGTGCTTGCACACGACGACCATTTTTAAGGGCAACAGTCTGGGCTCCAACATCTTGATTGGCTCATTTTTAACAGATGAATCCTATGCGGTTCTCTTGCGGAAACACATTGAGGAAAAGCAGATTGCCCCTAGTTGGATGTACGGCAACAACTTTGCTGGCTATGCTTCTTGGGTTATCTTTACCACTCTGGGCAATCTCATCGGTGGTTTAATTCCAAATCCTGAGCAGTTTGGCTTGGATTTTGCCTTGGTTGCCATGTTTGTCGGCATTTTCTCAGGGCAGTTGGAGGCTATGGCTCGGACTATTCCTTTGAAAAAAATCGGTTTGATTTTGCTGGCGGTTGGTCTAGCCTATGTCGGCCTGTCTGTGCTGGTATCGTCCTATGTGGCGGTGCTTCTGGCGACGCTCTTAGGTTGTTTTGTGGGGGTGATGATTGATGATAAAAACTAGTATTCTACTGATTATTCTGGCGGCAGCCCTAGTGACCTGGGTACCACGCGTCCTGCCTTTTGTACTGACGCAGAACAAATCCCTGCCACCTCGCATGGTCAAGTTCCTCAGCTTTCTACCGATTACCATTATCTTTGCCCTGACCCTGTCCAGCATCATGGACGAAGAGGTGGGCACACTCCCCAGCCTTCTTCCCGTCGAAAGTCTGGCCCTCATTCCGACCTTTTTGGTGGTCTTGAGGACCAAAAACATCCTCCTCGCAGTAGTAGTTGGCGTCTTGACGACAGCTGCTCTCCGCTTGATTTTCTAGGAGGGGCTTATGGTTAAGGAAAATGCCAGAGGTGTGGTACTTTGTCTAGTCTTGGCTGGAATAAGCTGGTGCTTAGGAAGTTGGTTTTCAGTAGTGGGTGGGCCTGTTTTTGCCCTTCTAATCGGGATAAGCCTGCACTCTTACATTTCAAGGAAAAATGCGTTTCAGCCAGGCTTGACCTTTACCTCTAAGAAGATTTTGCAGTATGCGGTGATTTGTTTGGGATTTGGACTAAACTTATCTGCGGTCTTGGCAGTCGGTCGCCAATCTCTACCGATTATTCTGTCAACCATCAGTATTGCCTTGTTTTTGGCATTTCTGATGTGGAAATGGTTGTCCATTTCATCTCATCTAGCGACCTTGATTGGTGTAGGGACCTCTATCTGTGGAGGGTCAGCCATTGCGGCGACAGCTCCCATTATTCAGGCAGATGATGAGGATGTGGCACAAGCTATCTCGGTCATCTTTCTCTTTAATGTCTTGGCGGCCTTGGTCTTTCCAACTTTAGCAACCTGGCTTGGTTTTTCGACCGATTCGGGTCAGGCCTTTGGGATGTTCGCCGGAACGGCGGTCAATGATACCTCGTCGGTCACCGCTACAGCAACCATCTGGGACAGCCTCTACGGACTGGGCAGTCAGACCTTGGACACGGCTGTGACGGTCAAGCTGACGCGGACTCTGGCCATTATTCCCATTACGTCGGTTTTGGCGATATGGCAGGCTCGAGGGAAGGGGGAGCAGGCAGACAAGAAGTCCCTCTTGGCAGGTTTTCCAACCTTCATTCTGTACTTTATCCTAGCCAGTTTGGTGACAAGTCTTGCAGGTCACTTTGGACTGGGTGCGGACATTTTTACTCCGCTCAAAACCCTGTCCAAGTTTCTCATTTGTATGGCCATGACAGCCATTGGCTTGCGGACCAATGTGCTTGCTTTGGTGAAAAATGGCAGAGCAGCTCTTTTTGTTGGACTAGTTTGCTGGCTAGGCGTGACCCTGTTGACACTGGTTGGGCAGGCGATTTTGGGGATTTGGTAAATATAGTCTTTTAGTTTACTTTTAGTACTCGCTCCAACTATCTGGGAGATAGTTGGAGACTGGGGATAAAGTGAACTATGTTCACATCAAAAGCCGCAGACATAACTGAAGTTAGGCAAGGCGAGTTCAAACAATCCAGTGGAGTGTTTGAAGTTGGAAATAAGGAAACGGAGTTTCCTCTTGCGTCGAAGTAATAAAAGAGAAACTAAATGACGAGAAAACAGCCTTCTCTTGCGAGAGGCTGTTTTTATGCTTTCAATCTAAAAGTCTGCGGGGCTTTTTTCAGCAAAATCCAGTAACCGATGCTGACATAGGCAATCATAGTCAGAGAAATGAGTAGGATGTACAAGTGACTGCCAAGCTCCAGCTTGATATTGAGGTAGGCTACCCAGTAGAGGGCACCACTGAGAAATTTATAGACTGGGTTGACCACCTCCATATCCTTTGTAAAGGGCTGGAGGATGTAGTAGATAAAAAGGTCGTGGAAGGAGAAGAGAGCTGTCAAACTCAGCAGAAGCAGAGCAGTTAGAAGAATGGTTTCCAAGCTGAGAGCAAACCGCCACAGGATCAGGATTACCAAAAAGAGGCTGGTCGCAAAGATGAGATTGAGCTTGCAGGTTTGCAAAAATCGGTAGTTAAAACCAGCGATAATGGTCTTAGCCTCACGATAAAAAGGATAGTGAAGCATGGAAATATCGCAGTTAACAAAGACCATCTGAGCCACCACCTTGCCCGACGAAGCTACATACATAATCATGAAGGAAAGCGGTAAGAATTGGAGCAAGTAGTCTTCCGTAAAGGTAAACGGCTCTAAAAAGTAACGAATCCCCTCCAGGGCTGCCAAAATGACTACTAGTGCCAAGACCCAGTCCCGCACCTTCTTATAGAGGACTTTTTTGTAGCGGTCAAATAGCAGAGCGTTTAGGTAGGTCATGCCAGACAGGTGGGACAGGTCCTTTCCTGTTTCCATATTCAGTTTTGCCTGCATCTGCAACCCTTGTCGGGTGTATTCATTGCCCTTGGTCATCTCAACAATTTTCTTGTCCATTTGTAAGGACTCGTCCATGCAGTAAGAAAGATAGTCAAGGTGGTTGGTTTGTCTTTTCAAATAATGGTAGCTAAACCAAATCAAAAATGGTTGGACAAGCAGGATAGGAATTAGCATACCTAAGGAGAGCTGATGACGGAAGACAATAGCCAGAACATATAAAACAAAAACAAATGCGAGCCATAGCCAAGCATGCCAAGAATTGCGACGGGTTAACATACGGTGTTCAAAGAACCAACGATTGAGAGCATGACCAGTCAGGTGACCTGCTAGTACGGTCATCATGCCGACAGGAAAGACCAACCATTGATTTGTCATTAGGCAAAAAATAACTAGGGCTGGAAGATAGTAAACAGTAGTCAGGATAGGTTCGATAAAGAGTTGACTTTGCAGAAATGTAGATTGTGATAGACCGAAGTTCTGCATAAATTCTCTATCTGCTTTCGAGATAACAGGGTCTAAGCCCTTCCCCAAACGATAGTTTAGTCCGACAAACAAAAACCAGAACATAAAGCCAAGGAGCCAAGTGTTTGGAAGAATAATCCAAAAGGTCGGTTCCCCGGTAGCTAGGATATTCATCCAGAAAGAAGCATGATAGAAATGAAAAACCAACCAGAAGCCCTTGGTCAAAAAGCGACTGGGGATGGATAGGATGTGCAGGACCAAAAAGAGACCAGACTTAAAACTGTAAGACTTGAAAATACTCTCTGGAATGCTCTTTCCCACAAGTGGCAGTTTCCGTAGATAGTAGAAAAATCCGTTGACGGAGCGATGGAGGGCATACTTTTCCCGATACCAAAAATAACGTAGAATGGTTTTCATAGGCTCCTCCTAATCTGTTGTCAGCAAGGCAACCACTTCCTGTTCGAAGTCAGGGTCGTGGAGTTTGTCGCTTGGAACAGCCTGCAATTCTTGGTGATGGAGCAAAACAATCTCATCACATAGGTCTTGTGCTAATTGGAGGATGTGGGTGGAAAATATAATGACGGAATCCTTCTTAGCCTCCCGAATCAGCTGTTTAAACTCGTGGGCAGCCACAGGATCAAAGGACGTCAGAGGTTCATCCAAGAGCAGGACAGGTGGCTGGACAATCAAAGACAGAAGCAACTGGACCTTGTTCTGCATACCGTGGGAAAAATCCTTGAGCAGGCGATGCTGGTCTTCTTCCCCGATACCGACCAAGTTTAGCCATTCTTCTGGACTGCGAGTAGATTTGAGTTTGTCCTTATGAATGTCCATATAGAAACGGACAAACTCATAGGCCGTCATAAAAGCAGGTAATTGTGGATAGGTCTGGGTAAAACCGATGTCCGTATTATCGTAGTCAAATGTTTCTTCTCCTTTTACAAACTGAATCGAGCCACTATCTAGGGTCAGATTACGGGCAATGCAGTTAAACAAGGTTGTCTTACCAGCCCCGTTCCGTCCCAGCAAGCCGTAAATCTTGCCTTGTTCAAATTGAAAGCTGGCATCCTCCAGAATAATCTTGTGGTCAAATTTTTTAGAAATAGCAGACAGTTTCAGTTGCATAGCCAATCTCCTTTTGTTATATTGTTATAAATATATCATACACTAATAAACAAAAAAATTCAAGCATATTTTTGCTTGAATTTTCAGTCATGAAATAATTAGTAGTGTACTACTCAAAGGAAATCGAACTCAGACTAGCTCCAAAGGTTCGGGGAACCTTTGGAGGTTGGATATAAGGCGAACAAAGTTCGCTACAAAAAGGTTCGGGGAACCTTTGGAGGTTGGAGATAAGGCGAACAAAGTTCGCTACAAAAAGGTTCGGGGAACCTTTGGAGGTTGGAGATAGGGCGAACGTAGTTCGTGACACTAGATGTAGATAGAACGCTGCTACCTTTTATTTTCGGGTAGCAGGCTGTAAAGCTCCACTGGAGCTTTACACTCATCAAATCAAGTCAACAAGGTCTGAGTTTGATTTACGAAGAATAGGAACTCCCTGCCACCCAGCCAGTTGCAAGACAGTAAGTAATGTTAAAGCCACCGGTATGGGCGTTGATGTCCAAGACTTCCCCTGCAAAGTGGAGGCCAGGGACTTTCTTGCTTTCCAAGGTTTTTGGATTGATTTCCTTGAGGTCAACGCCACCCTTGGTCACAAAGGATTTGGCTAGGGACATCTTGCCTGTAATCTTGATAGGTAAGGCTTTGAGGAGGGTGACCAGTTCAGTCAGGTCTTTTTGGGAAACTTGTTTGACCTTACGGTCATAATTCTCAGCGAAAAAGTCTGCTAGGCGGTCTGGCATGAGTTCTCTGAGGGCATTCTTGACGGATTTTTCCCTGTTGATTTCTAAATGCTCAAACAGGTCTTTGTCAGAATGGGTCGGCAGAGCATCGAGAAATGCGGTTTCGCCGCCTTTGACAAAACTAGACAGACGAAGGGCAGCAGGCCCCGACAGGCCAAAGTGGGTAAAGAGCAGGTCGTGGGTGATGACGTGCTTGCCGTAGGTCAGGGTGACGTCGTCCAGGGAAATGCCTTGGAGCTTCTTGTGGGGGAAGTCGGTCAAAACAGGGCTTTCAGCGGCCTCAATCTCCGTGACTTCCAGCTTGAAGTGGCGGGCAATGTCGTGACCAAAGCCAGTCGAGCCAGTAGAAGGATAGGTCTTGCCGCCGGTGGTGACAATCAGCTGGGGTGCTGTAAAGGTCTCCTCGCTGGTCTTGACATGGAAGAGGTCGTCAATCTTGCGGACGGAAACCACTTCAGTCCCTGTACGGATGTCCACGCCATTTTCCAGCATCTTCATCTCCAGACACTTGATAATGGTCTGGGAACGGTCGGTGGTCGGAAAGACACGGCCGTGGTCCTCGACTTTGAGCTTGACCCCATTTTCCTGAAAGAAATTCATAATGTCGTGGTTGTCAAACTGAGAAAAGACGCTGTATAGAAAGCGGCCATTTCCGGGAATGCCAGCCAGTAGGTCTTCCAAGGTACCGTTGTTAGTCACATTGCAACGTCCGCCACCTGTGCCAGACAGTTTCTTGCCCAAACGCTTGTTTTTTTCGAGGAGCAGGGTCTTCTTGCCGTAAAAGCTGGAAGAAATCGCAGCCATCATGCCGGCTGGCCCCGCTCCGATAATAATGGTATCTACTGTATTCATGCCTTTATTGTATCATATTTTCATCAAGAAAGTAGTTTGAGTCTTTGCTATGATTTGTGGAGTTTTTCCTTGAGATAGCAGAGGACGATTTCGGAGCGAAGGGAGTATAATGAAACTGAGGAAGTCGAGTTTTATTAGATGTCCAATCTGTAAATTAAAGGAAAATAGGTGGCAGCATGGCAGGCGAGCAAAGAGAGTATCGTTTTCCAGAAGGTTTTTTGTGGGGGTCTTCTACTTCAGGTCCTCAAAGTGAAGGAAGCGTAGCTGGTGATGGAAAAGGGTGGAATAACTGGGATTATGGGAAATTTATGAAGAAGGGCTGTACGACATTGCCAAAAATATCCAGGAGAACTATGGGAATATCGAATGGTTGGTAACTGAGAACGGCATGATTCAGGATGACTATCGGATTAACTTCATGGAAGACCATTTGATTCAGCTCCATCGAGGTATTGATGAAGGGGCGAACTGTAAGGGCTATATGGTCTGGACATTTATTGACTGCTGGTCTTGGTTAAATGCCTATAAAAACCGATACGGTTTGGTCTCACTTGACCTCCAAACTCAGAAGCGTACCGTCAAAAAATCTGGATATTGGTTCAAGCAAGTGAGTGCTAAAAATGGTTTTATTAGATAGAATGTATATTTCGTTTCTACATAACATTGCATTGAGATAGGATGCTTTTGAGGTTTGTGATTATCCACTAATGCTTGGTAAGAAAATTCCCCTAGATTTGACAGGGATAGGGTTCTGTGGTAATATTTTAATGATACAAACTATGAGAAATGTAAGTACCGAGGATATTATGGGAATCGAAAAAACAGTCAGTGAGTTAGCTGAAATTTTAGGAGTGAGCCGGCAGGCTATGAATAATCGTGTCAAATCACTTCCTGAAGAATTTGTAGATAAAAATGACAAGGGTGTGACCGTTGTAAACCGTGCTGGCTTGATTAAGTTGGAGGAAATCTACAAAACAACCATTTTTGAAGATGAGCCGATTAGCGATGAAGTCAAGCATCGTGAATTGATGGAAATTTTAGTTGACGAGAAAAATGCTGAAATCATCCGCTTATATAGTCAATTAAAAGCCAAAGATAAGCAACTTGCCGAAAAAGATGAACAACTCAAGGTCAAAGATGTGCAGATTGCTGAGAAGGATAAACAGTTGGATCAGCAACAGCAATTGACACTAAAAGCTATGGCTGATAAGGAAGTTCTCAAGTTGGAATTGGACGAAGTTAAAGCACAGGCAGAAGAAGTGCAAGCTAAAGGCTTCTTTGCACGTTTGTTTGGGAAATAAAAAGGTCCGGGGGACCTTTTTATCATGAGCTTGAAAACAAGAGAGCGAATAAAGGTCCGGGGGACCTTTTTATCATGAGCTTGGAAACAAGAGAGCGAATAAAGGTCTGGGGGAGTGAAACAGT
>NZ_JARQPL010000017.1:7869-20340 GCF_046032535.1 Streptococcus suis
CTGGGGATAGACTGTTTCAGCCCGAGCTTGGAAATAGGAAAGCGAGGTACAGTCTGGGGATAGACTGTTTCAGCCCGAGCCTGGAAATAAGAAAGCGAGGTACAGTCTGGGGATAGACTGTTTCAGCCCGAGCTTGGAAATAGGAAAGCGAGGTACAGTCTGGGGATAGACTGTTTCAGCCCGCGCTAAAAAATGGAAGATGATATGTGATATAAAAAGATTGGTGGGCACCAATCTTTTTTAGTTTAAGTAGTGAGCACAATTGAATTTTTGTTTTTCATTATATTAATTGGGCTCAAAGACTCTAGAAATCAGAAATGAAAAGGGATACAATTAAGACAAGGAGGAAAATATGGTTGATAATCGTACCATGGCAATTCTGATGGAATTGTTTGCGACTCGAAAAGAAAGTTTGTACGAACTTAGTATTCAAACAGGAATTGAAAAGGAGCAGCTACATTCTAATTTGGAACTAGTCAATCAATTGTTGCAAGAACATTCCTTCCCGCAGATACAATACAAAGATAGCGAGTTTGTTATTTCTACGGAGCTTTACAATCAAAAAGAAAGTGTATTCTCGCTCTTTCGCAATCGCCAGATCTATCTTTCGCAAGAAGAAAGACAGCTTCTTATCTATCTTTATACCTTTATCCGAAAAGAATTTGTATCAAACGTTCACTACCAAGAATTATTGAGTGTGAGCCGTAACACAACGTTGACGGATATTAAGAATGTAAAGGAACTTTGCTTGGACTTTCAAGTACGTTTGGAATATACGAGGGCGAAAGGCTATCATCTAATTGGTCGAGAAGAAGATAAACATCGCTTGGCGCTTTATGCACTCAGTAATTGTTTGCAGTCTTCGATTGGTGTGTGGGCTTTGGATTATATTCTTAAATCTTGGGGTGAGGAAAATCCTATTGAAGAATTGAAAATAGTGAGTCAGCAAGCTTGCAATTATTATAAAGTCTCAGCTTTAGAAGAGAGATTGGATGAATATTTGTATTTTTTGATATTTTTATTTATCCGTCAGGCGCGTGTTGGCAACCTTATTAACTGGAATTTTGAAGGAAAGGTAGGGTTTGTAAAAGATTTTCTGCAACGCCTTTGGAAATTATTACGTTTAAAAAGTACTAGCACATTAGAATTAAATGCTGCGACACAAGAGTATCTGTCACATTTACTGCAAGGATGCTTAGAAGGTGAGAGCGGAGAAAAGGATGACCTATTTTACCACTTGACTGTAGAAATAGTGGAAGAGATGGAACGTTTGTCCTTAATTGCTTTTGAACATCGCTCGGAAATGATTGAAGGTTTGCAACGTCACCTAATTCCTGCTTACTACCGTTTAACATCTCGTTTGGTAAATGTCAATTCATATACTGAAACCATCAAAGAAGAGCATGCTGACTTGTTCTATCTTGTAAAAAAAGCTTTGCGACCTTTGGAAGAGCATCTAGGTTTTACTATACCAGATAGTGAGGTATCTTATTTTGTCATCCACTTTGGTGGCTACATCGAAGCAGGTCAACAACGTTCATATCGTTATCGGGCCTTGGTTGTTTGCCCAAATGGAGTGAGCTCTTCGCTGATTGTAAAAGAAAATCTACGGCAACTATTTCCTAATATCTATTTTGCCGATACCCATTCCTTACAGGATTGGAAGATGCTAGACATGACAGACTATGACATGGTATTTGGAACTATCAAGCTGAATATAGAGCTACCATTTTTCTTGGTATCCCAGCTGATGACCTCTAATCATAAAAAAGAATTATTTCATTTGGTTAATCAGCATTTCCCAAATGCGGCTTATTTTCCGATTGAGATTGAGCAGTTATTATCACTTGTTGGGAAACATGCAACCATTCATCAGGAGCAGGCTTTAAAATATGAATTGGTGCAGTTTCTCAATCAGCGCTCCCATGAGCAAAGGGGAAGGAGTCCTATGTTAGAAGAATTGATTACAAAAGAGACCTTTCAATGGTCTGAGGAAGTTTTAGACTGGCAAAAAGCAGTTGCCCTGGCTGCACGACCTCTGGCAGATAAAGGAGCTATAGAAACTCGATATATTGATGCTATGATAGCGAAGGTAGAAGAGTTTGGTCCTTTTATTGACCTAGGTAAAGGAATTGCGATTCCACATGCACGACCAGAAGATGGGGTTAATGAGGTAGGGATGTCAATGTTGGTATTGGATAAGCCAGTTTATCTATTGGATGACCCTAGTCATGAAATTCGGCTGTTCATTTGTATTGCAGCCGTGGATAATCAAACCCATCTCAGAGCACTCTCGCATTTGACAAAAATTTTGCGAGAAGAAGAAAATATTCAACAACTTGTCGGCGCCAAAGAATTTGCCGATGTACAACATTTATTAAAGGAGGAACAGTAATATGTTACGAATTGGAACAGCCTGTGGTTCAGGTTTAGGCTCTAGCTTTATGGTTCAAATGAATATTGAATCCATTTTGCGAGATTTAGGTGTATCAGATGTTCATGTGGAGCATTATGATCTAGGTGGTGCCAATCCGAGTGAAGCAGATGTGTGGATTGTCGGACGTGACCTGGCTGATTCTGCAACTCATTTAGGAGATGTTCGAATATTGAATAGTATTATTGATATGAATGAGTTGAGGGAACTTGTCACGGCTATCTGTCAAGAAAAAGGTTTGGTTTAAATTGTATACACAGGGGATGACCCGCAAAGATAAAATTATAAAGGAGACAGAAAATGGTATTGGATTTTCTCATTGATATTGCTAAAACTCCGGCAATTCTGGTTGCTCTCATTGCTATTCTAGGTTTAGCCTTACAGAAAAAGCCCGCAGCAGATTTAATTAAGGGGGGCTTGAAAACTTTTGTTGGTTTTATTGTTGTTGGTGGCGGAGCGAATATTATTGTTGGCTCGCTTGAGCCATTTGGTCAAATGTTTGAACAAGCTTTCAACTTGAAAGGGGTTGTTCCAAATAATGAAGCTATTGTAGCGATGGCTTTGGATAAGTATGGAACTGCTACATCCTTGATTATGTTGCTTGGAATGGTCTTCAATATTGCTATTGCTCGCTTTACACGCTTTAAATATATTTTCTTGACAGGACACCACACATTATATATGGCCTGTATGATTGCAGTTATCATGAGTGTTGCAGGATTCACTTCTGTCGGCCTAATTGTGATGGGTGGGTTGGCTTTAGGTCTGATTATGACACTCTCCCCAGCCTTCGTTCAAAAATACATGATTCAATTGACAGGAAATGATCATGTCGCCCTAGGTCACTTCAGTGCACTTGGTTACTGGTTGAGTGGTGTAGTAGGCGGTTTAGTCGGTGATAAGTCTAAGTCTACTGAGGATATTAATTTCCCTAAAGGTTTGGCATTCTTGCGTGATTCAACTGTCAGCATTGCCATTTCTATGTCTTTGATTTACATGATTGTGGCTTTGTTTGCAGGCGGTGATTATATTAAGGAAAACCTTAGTGGTGGTACTAACAGTATGATTTATGCCTTGACCCTAGGTGGAACTTTTGCAGCAGGTGTTTTTGTTATCTTATCCGGTGTACGCTTAATTTTGGCGGAAATTGTTCCAGCCTTCAAAGGAATTTCAGAGAAGTTGGTTCCGAATTCCAAACCAGCCCTAGACTGTCCAGTTGTTTATCCTTATGCACCAAACGCCGTGTTGATTGGCTTTATCTCTAGTTTTGCAGGTGGTATTGTCAGCATGATTATTCTTGCCTTGACTGGCGGTGTCGTTATCCTTCCAGGTGTCGTACCACACTTCTTCTGTGGAGCTACTGCAGGTGTTATGGGGAATGCCTCAGGTGGTGTTCGTGGAGCTGTTTGCGGTGCTTTTATGCAAGGCGTTCTCATCAGTTTCTTACCGGTGTTCTTGCTCCCAGTTTTGGGAGACCTTGGTTTTGTAGGTTCAACATTCTCAGATGCAGATTTTGGTCTATCAGGTATTTTCTTGGGAATTCTTGCTAAAAATGGCGGTATTCTCACAGTTTCTGTTGGTATTTTTGCAGTATTGGCCTTGATGCTTGGATTGTCATTGGTGAAAAAAGAACAGAAAGAAGGATAATATGACTAGTGGTACAGCTGATTTGAAACGATTTGCCAAAGAAATTCGCTACCATACCTTGGCGACTTTGAATCAATTAGGATTTGGTCATTATGGTGGTAGCTTATCAATCGTAGAAGTGTTGGCTGCTCTATATGGAGAAATTCTGGACATTCGTGTCCAGAATTTCTCTTCTAAGGAGCGGGATCACTTTATTCTGTCTAAGGGACATGCAGGTCCAGCACTTTATAGTACGTTGTATTTGAAAGGCTTCTTTGATAGAGATTTTCTCTTGTCGCTAAATCAAAATGGAACACATTTGCCTTCACACCCTGACCGAAACTTAACGCCAGGGGTGGATATGACAACAGGTTCGTTGGGGCAAGGGATGAGTGTCGCTACTGGGGTAGCATACGGTAAGAAAATTGAACAGTCCTCATACTATACCTACACATTGGTAGGGGACGGGGAATTGAATGAAGGTCAATGCTGGGAAGCAGCTCAGTTTGCAGCCCACCACGAACTATCGAAACTGATTCTGTTTGTGGATGACAATAAAAAACAACTAGACGGTCGTACCCATGATATTTGCCAAACCTTTGATTTTGTTGAAAAATTTCAGGCTTTTGGTTGGGAATCAGTGCGTGTGAATGGGGCCGATATAGATGCTATTATAAATGCTATTCTAACAATGAAGTCAAGTAAGTCTCCACAACCAAAATGTATCGTTCTTGATACTACTAAGGGGCAGGGAGTTACCTTCTTAGAAGAATTAGAAAGCAATCACCATTTGCGTTTGTCGGGTCAATTACGGGAAGATTTAGAGCAAGTAACTCTTGTTTTAGCGAGAGAGTTGGAGGTGACGAAATGAGACAGACAAAGGAGATGCGACTGGTTTATAGTGATTTTCTAGCTCAGGTAGGGCAGGAAGACACAACCATAGCAGCTATTGAGGCAGACTTATCTAGCTCTATGGCCACAAATAAACTGTCCTCTGTTCTGGGTGGACGTTATGTCAATGTTGGCATTATGGAGCAGGAAATGGTGGGGGTAGCGGCTGGTTTGTCCCTTCTGGGTTATAATCCATATATTCACACCTTTGGCCCCTTTGCAAGTCGTCGTGTTTACGACCAAGTATTTATTTCCTTGGCTTATGCCCAGCTTAATGCCACGGTCATTGGTTCCGATGCAGGAGTATCAGCTGAGATGAATGGCGGTACGCATATGCCATTTGAAGAGTTGGGACTAATGCGACTGATTCCAAAAGCGCGTGTTTATGAAGTCAGTGACGATATCCAGTTTCAAGCTGTTCTTGAGGAAACAACACAGCTAGACGGCCTCAAGTATATTCGCACGATTCGGAAAGCGCCAACGGCTATTTATCAAGGTGGAGAAGATTTTAGCAAAGGCTACTGTGTCCTTAGGCAAGGGGAGGATATGACCTTGCTTGCGAGTGGTATTATGGTAGAGCAGGCATTAAAGGCGGCGGATCAGTTAGAGGTTCAAGGAGTATCTGTTCAAGTCATTGATCTTTTTCGTATCAAACCAATTCATGAAGACATACCAGCTCTATTATCAGGAAGGCCAGTATTAACTGTAGAAAATCATAATCGAATTGGTGGACTAGGTAGTAGCATTTGTGAATTAATGGCTACGGATCTGACAACCCCAGTACATCGAATTGGTATTGAGGAATCTTTTGGTCAAGTTGGGCAACAAGCTTACTTAATGGATGTATATGGTTTGACAGCAGAGCATATTGTTAAACAAGCACAATCAATGTTACAACAATAGTGAGATAGTGATTCGTATTTTATGTAGCCCTTCGATTTACTTTGGCTTGGAAATAGTAGAGCAAATCAAATGTAAAAAATCAAGCTCCACTTAGGAACTTGATTTTTTCTTTTGTTCTAGCCATTCTTCTCTCAGAATTCCATATTTGATAGAATCATGATAATGCCCTTGCCAGTATCGAACCTTGCGGATATGGGCTTCTTTGGTCATGCCTAATTTTTCAGCGGTTCTCATCATGCCCTTGTTGCCAGACCAGGTAGTGAGTCCGATGTGTTCCAATTCTGTAAATTGCTGGAAAATGGTATCAATCCAGAGTTGGAGAGCAGCTGTGCCATATCCTTTTCCCCAGACCTTATCGTCATAGATTTCAATCCCGATTTCGAGCCAGCGTGTTGACTGGCACTCCCAGTAATAGCTCACAAATCCGATAGGCAGCTGATCCACTAAGATTGCTCTGACACAATCTTTTTGTAACCACTGGTAGAGTTCAAGTGTTTGAAAATTTTCAAAAGTGGCACAGGCCTGGTAGTCATCAAAATAGGGAGCTGCAAATTCCTTCCAGCGAGGTGCGGCTTGACGATGGCCAATCTTCCAAAGTGTATGCAAATAATCTTCAGTCATCGGTGCAATTCTAATCATGAGAACCTCCTTTATTTTTCTAGTCTAGCATATTTGATGAAGGCTTGCAATTCCTGTCAGAATATGGGACACTAGAATCATGAAAAAGATACAACGTGAATTTCAAAAAATATATTACAACTTAGACAAGATTCTTTTGCTCTTTTTTACCCTGTTTACCTTTATGGAATTTGTTTGGATACCGCTCAATTCATGGATTTCTGAGGGGCTCTTAGCTATGACAGGGCATGCCTACCTTTCACCGACGAATTTGTTGTCGGTGTTTGCTGAAAATCTGCTCGTGACAGGCTTGTTTATTCTCCTCTTTTTTGTCAACATTGCCATTGCCTATCTAGAATTAGCTCTATTGTTCACAGGGGTTTGGCAACTGTTGGATGAAAAAGTCAAGCACCTCCCCGACTATTTACGGGATGTACGAGATAGTATGGTGGCGATTATCCGTCACAGCAGCCTACCAAAGGTTTTATTTCTGCTCTTTTACTCAGTTATTCTTCTCCCGTTTTTACGACGGGTATTAAATATCTATTATTTTAATAAAATCGTAGTACCCCAATTTATCGTAGATTACCTATCTAACACAGTCTGGCTAGGAATATTGATTTTGTTCTTTCTCCTCTTGTTCTTCTGGCTCGCATCACGCTTTATGTACGCTCTGCCGAACATTTACTTTGAACACAGGAGTGTGAAGGAATCCATCGCTTATTCTTGGAAGAAGACCAGGGGAAGAAAACAAGTCAGTTCCTTTTTCCGTCTGATTTGGCTGGTTACTTTTCCAGTCCTCCTATTCACAGGAATAGGGATATTGCTCTATCTAGTACAGCTAGTGGCTGAACCTTATCTACCAGACACAGGTCCTTCATATTGGCTGGCAGTTGTTTGTTATGCAATCCTAAAATTAGCCTACTACGGAGTAGTTGCGCTCTTTATGATGGGATTCATTAGTCTCTTAACAGGGAAACAATTGCCAAACTACCGCCGTAAACGCCTCCGTCATCGCTTGCGATTGGCAATTTTGCTAGTATCTGGTCTGGTATTCGGTACCCAAGGAGTGCTTGCACTCTACTATCCCTTCGATACCCTGCCAGTTACCATTTCCCATCGCGGTGTTGACAATGGCAATGCTGTCCAGAACTCTATCGAGGCCCTAGAGAAAACCTCTCAACTCAAGCCAGACTACATTGAGATGGATGTTCAGGAGACGAAGGATGGTCAGTTTATTGTCATGCATGATACGGATTTATTGGCTTTGACGGGCAATCCCGGAGGTACACATGACTATACTCTTGCAGAGTTGACAGGGATGACTGCATCTGAAAATGGCATGACAGCTCCAGTTCCTTCTTTTGATGAATATCTTGAAAAAGCGGATGAGCTGGGACAGAAATTATTGGTAGAAATTAAAGTGACCAAGGCAGATTCGCCAAAACTCACCCAGAATTTTTTAAAAAAATACGGTCAACGTTTGATTGCCAAAGGACACCAGATGCAATCACTAGATTACCGTACTATTATCGAAATAAAGCAGTATAGCGAGAAATTAGTATCCTTCTTTATTCTTCCGTTCAACTCTATCTATCCGACGACGGTTGCTGACGGCTATACTATGGAATACACTTCGCTGGATCAAAACTTTATGGTAAAATCTTGGATTCGTGGGAAGTCAGTTTATGCTTGGACACCGAATGAAGAAGAGAGTATGACCAAGATGTTGCTGCTACAAGTGGATGGTATCATCACTGACAACATGACCGATCTCCAAAGTCTGATGGAGGAAATGAAAGAGAATCGACGTTATCCAGACCTCTTTTTCCTGCAATTTCAGTCTTTGATTTATAATTTTGAATAAAAAAACGCGAGAGGAGAATATCCAATCGCGTTTTCTTTTAAAAAGGTAATTTACCTGCAAAGGCACCTAGTTTTTTCTGAGTTGCCTCGTCAACTTTTGTAAGTGCAGCGTTGACGGCTTGGATTGTCATTTCTTGCAAGGTTTCAAGGTCGTCTGCATCCACAACATCAGCCTTGAAGTCGATAGAAACCAATTTCTTATCTCCAGTAAAAGTAGCAGTAACCAAGTCTTGTACAGAGCTACCAGTAAATTGAGTAGCAGCCAACTCAGCCTGACTCTTCTCCATTTGTTTTTGAAGTTTTTGAGCTTGGCGCATCATGTTTTGCATATTCATCATAAGATTTTTAAGATTCCTTTCCTATCAAGGGTTTAGACCTTGTTTGTAATTTTTCCTTACCTTATTTTGCCTTATTGTTAAAAAATTTCAAAGGCAGAGGCGTAGTAAATATTATAACATGTTTTATGTAGATAATGCTACCTTCTTAAAATAAGTTATAGTCAGCAATATCGGATATAAATTTGACATATTAATCTATTTTAAATTGACTTTGAGGGATAAATTCGCTATAATATAAGAAAAAACTGGTTATAACCAGAAATCAAGGAGGAGCTATGTTCCGTTTAGCAAAAGAAGAATTAGAAAAGTTGGGAGCTATTATTACGGCGACCGAAATTTACCAACAGCCTGGCTTGTGGAAAGAGGCTTATCAACTCTATCTTGACCAATTGGAAAAAATCGAGAGTTTTCTAAAATCAATCAAGGAAAAACATGACTTTGTTCACGTTGTTTTTACAGGTGCAGGGACTTCTGACTTTGTTGGGCAAAGTATTGCCAACTACCTCAACCAAGTCAATGACTTGAAACACATTCGTTTTTCTGCCATTGGTACAGTGGAGCTGGTTAGTCGCCCACATGACTATTTACAGGCAGATGTGCCAACGGTTTTGGTATCCTTTGCCCGTTCAGGGAATTCGCCAGAAAGTGTGGCAGCAGTTGAAGTCGCTAAGCAATTGGTAGATAAATTGTATCAAGTGACCATTACCTGTGCACCAAAAGGTAAGCTGGCACTAGCGGCTGAAGGCGATGCTGAAAATCTCCTGCTCTTGCAACCAGCTGGTTCAAACGATAAGGGCTTTGCCATGACAGGTTCTTACAGCTGTATGGCTCTGACAGCCCTCCTCGTCTTCTCGCCAGCCAGTCAAGAAGAAAAAGCTGCTTGGGTTGAGATCATTGCCCGTCTGGGTCAAGATGTTTTGGACCGTGAAGACTACGTGCAAGACTTGATTAACCTTGATTTTGAGCGAGTGATTTACCTCGGTTCGGGTGGCTTCTATGGTCTTGCCCACGAAGCTCAGTTGAAAATTCTGGAATTGACAGCAGGCAAAATTGCGACCATGTACGAGTCACCACTCGGTTTCCGTCATGGACCAAAATCTTTCATCAATGAAAAGACCTTGATTTTCCTCTTTGCCTCAAACGATGCCTACACTCGTCAGTATGATGTGGACTTGCTCAATGAAGTTCATGGTGATGGCATAGCAGAGCGGATAGTGGCATTGTCGGCTGACAAGCTAGCAGATACAGAGGCAGCTAACTTTGTCTTGGCAGAAGGTGGAGCAGATCTGCCAGATGTTTTCCTAACCTTCCCTTACATCATCTTTGCCCAAACGGTATCTATCATGGCAGCCATTAAGTGCAACAACTTACCAGATACACCATCGCCAACAGGCACCGTCAACCGTGTGGTGCAGGGTGTGATTATACATCCACTAGAAAAATAGTTACATGTATTCAATGATGAAGAAGCAGAGCTATTCGGTAGAGTTTTAACACATAAAAAACACATCCAACCACCTGAGTATCGTGGTATAATATAGTATATAATAAAATATAATATATTTAGGGATGGTAGAAATGGAAACTGCAAATAAAAAATTCAGATATAGTATTCGTAAATTTAAAGTCGGCGTAGGCTCGGTGCTAATTGCTACTTGCCTACTTGGGGCGGGAGTCTCGACACCAACCACTTTTGCGACGACAGAGACTTCTCCAGCCACAGAGGATACAGAAGTTAAAAAGACACCTTTTCAACACCTCAAAGAACTTGTGGAAGAGTTAAAAATGGACTTGGAAGAGTTGAAGGAGTACCCAGAATATGATCGTTCTCAATACCCACTTCAAAAAGAGTTGTGGGATTCTAATTTAAGTTTTGGAAAAGGTCAAATGGATCTTGTTTCTTCTTTGCAGGAGAATGCTTCCAACATTCCAAAAATTGCTGAAGACTTAGCTGATTTTAGAAATCATATTACATTGGAACGTTTGACGCGTCAGGTTGCTCAGTATCGTACAAAATACCCTGACAATCAAGAAATTGAAAACGAGTATAAGGTACATTTGGAGCAAAGATATGATGCTAATTATGCTAGTCAGATTGGAGGTAACCTGAAAAATTATACTCAAGAAGCAGAACAAGCGCTTGAAAAGATTAAAGAGATAGCTAAAGAGATAGAATTAAAAAGGTCACTTATTCAGAACCTCAAAGAACTTGTGGAAGAGCTAAAAACGGATTTGAAAAAGTTGAATGAATTTCCTGAATATGATAGCGCTAAATACTCATTTCAAAAACAGTTATGGGATGAGAATTTAAGATTTGGAAAAGGTGAAATGGGACGCGTTTCTACTCTTGGGGAAAGCAAGTCTGATATTCAGAAACTTTCTGAAAACTTGGCAAACTTTAGAAGCCATGTTATGTTGGAACGTTTGACACGTCAGGTTGCCCAGTATCGTGCAAAATACCCTGACAATCAAGAAATTGAAAATGAGTATAAGGCGCATTTGGAGCAAAGAGATGATGCTAATTATGCAAGTCAGATTGGAAGTAACCTGAAAAATTATACTCAAGAAGCAGAACGGTCATTTGAAAAGATTAAAGAGATAGTTAAAAAGCTAGAGCCGAAAGCTGAAGAGCCAGCTCCAACACCGAAAGAGGACGCTCCTGCTCCAATACCGGATGCGGAAGCGCCAAAAACTGAGAAAGAAGTCCCGGCTCCAGCTCCAGTGCCAGAAACTCCAAAAGCCGAGGAAGAAGCTCCGAAAGTAGAAGAGGAAACAGAGGCTCCGAAAACAGAAGAGAAGGCACCAGAGACGAAAGAAGAAACTCCAACTCCAGCACCGGACGCAGCACCAGCGCCGAAAGCAGAGGACGAAGTTCCGGCTCCAATGCCAGAGGCACCAGCGCCGAAAGAGGAAGAAGTTCCAGTTCCAACACCGGAAGCAGAAGCGCCAAAAGCCGAGGAAGAAATTCCGACTCCAATGCCAGAGGCTCCGGCTCCAAAAGAGGAGGACACTCCGGCACCGAAAGTAGAAGAGGAAACACAGGAGCCGAAAACAGAAGAGAAGGCACCAGCGCCGAAAGAAGAAATTCCAACTCCAGCACCGGACGCAGCTCCAGCGCCGAAAGCAGAGGACGAAGTTCCGGCTCCAATGCCAGAGGCACCGGCTCCAAAAGAGGAGGACACACCGGCACCGAAAGTAGAAGAGGAAACACAGGAGCCGAAAACAGAAGAGAAGGCACCAGCGCCGAAAGAAGAAACACCAGTCCCAACTCCGGACGCAGCTCCAGCGCCAAAAGCCGAGGAAGAAATTCCGACTCCAATGCCAGAGGCACCGGCTCCAAAAGAGGAGGACACACCGGCACCGAAAGTAGAAGAGGAAACACAGGCACCTAAGACAGAAGAAAAAGCTCCAGAATCGAAGGAAGAAACACCGAAAACTGACACGGAAGCTCCTAAAGATGAGAAAGAGGTTCCAGCCCCAACTCCAATTCCAGACACACCAAAAGAGGAAGAGGGACCAAAACCAATGGAACCAGAGGCTGATAAGCCAACTCCTCCAGCACCGGATGCAGAGCCAACACCAGAAGCACCAAAAGCGGAGGAAGAAGCATCGGCCCCAACTCCAATGCCAGAGGCTCCAAAAGTGGAAGAGGTTCCAGATCCAACTCCAGCACCGGAAACTCCAATGGACGAGCCGAAAATGGACGAACCAAAAGCGGAAATTCCAGCACCGGCACCGAAAGAGGAGGAAGTTCCGGTCCCAGCTCCAATGCCGGAGGCTCCAAAAGAGGAAGAG
>NZ_JARQPL010000017.1:20440-45719 GCF_046032535.1 Streptococcus suis
GTTCCAGCTCCAACTCCAGCACCGGAAACTCCAATGGACGAGCCGAAAATGGACGAACCAAAAGCGGAAATGCCAGCACCGGCACCGAAAGAGGAGGAAGTTCCGGCCCCAGCTCCAATGCCGGAGGCTCCAAAAGAGGAAGAAACTCCAGCTCCAACTCCAATGCCAGAGGCTCCAAAAGAGGAAGAGGTTCCAGCTCCAACTCCAGCACCGGAAACTCCAATGGACGAGCCGAAAATGGACGAACCAAAAGCGGAAATGCCAGCGCCGGCACCGAAAGAGGAGGAAGTTCCGGTCCCAGCTCCAATGCCAGAGGCTAAGCAACCAGAAATGGAGCAACCGAAAGCAGAAGACATGCCGAAGGAGGAAATGCCAAAGGCTGAGCAACCAAAAGCGGAAGACTCTGCACCTAAGACAGCAGTTCCAGAAGTCGCGCCAAAAACAGCGGAAAAACCAAAGCTAGACTTCACAACAAAAGAACGCAAGGTAGAAGAAGCTCTCCCTATCAAAGAAGAAATCAGATATGATGCAAGCCTAGCGCTTGGCAAATCATACCTTCTTCAAGAAGGAAAAGCAGGTAAAAAAGTATCTGTTTATCAAGATGTCATAGTTGATGGTAAAGTTGTCGCAACCAACCTATTATCAGAGACTGTTGTTGAAGGTCAAAACCGTATCCTTGTAAAAGGTAGCTTGGAAATGAAGAAAGAAGAAGTAAAAACAACTCCTTCAGTACAATCAAATCCGGCAATGAGTCATAAAGGCGCACCTTCTGCAAACAAAGCAACCCTACCTGCAACAGGTGAACAACGCAATAACCTAGCCTTAGTAGGCCTTGGTTTAGCTGGAATTAGCTTGGCAGTAGTCGCTACAGCTATAAACAAAAAATCTAAAGATCAGATCTAAACCATTATGAAACAGCAACAAAGAGGCCGGGCGGAAACGCCAAGCCTCTTTTTAGAGCTGAAAATCAAATATTAGTGCGGTAAAATTAACTGTGATTGACTTAAATCAAGGTGGATTTGCCATTGAGAATTATCCCGAACAGTGCATTCAAAGTCGGTGGTGTAGAGAATCAGCTCCAAGACATCGCCTTTTTTCAACTGATAAATGGTCGGCTGCAGTTTCCAGGTTAGATTCACCCATTGGTCTGGCACCACTTCCTCGACAGTCAGCAGGTCGGTGCGGTTTTGCAGGTTCATAAAGCCCTTGGTCACCAAGCGTTGCGGCATCTCCACATAAGGCAACTCCACCAGATTTTCTTGGGCATGGTAACGGCCGTTGTCCAAGCTCAATCTTGTTTTCGGTGTTGGGATTGGGGCTAGGCGTTTTTTATTTCCCTTGTCCAATAGCTGAGCAGATAAGAGGCCTTTGGTTACACTAGAAGCTACACGGAGTTTCAGCGTGACCTGTCCGTTGAGCAGGAGGTCCTTCGTTACAGGCAGCTCGATGCTGACTTGGTTGGCCTTGCCTGCATAGAGGTCTTGGTGGAAGGCAGGGTAAGATTTGCCGTAGCGGTCAAAATCTTCTTGGGCATACTGATTGGCAATGGTCTGGCTTCCAGTTCCCAGTGGCAAGACAGCCTCTTGTCCACCGCCAAAGGTGTCCAAGGTCGTCCAAGTTTGCTCACCGCTGTTGTCCTGCCAGATGACCGTTGGCAGTTGGTAGTTGTTCTCGTAGCCCAGCAGTTTTTGACTGAGCAGGGCGTTCATGGACTCACGGAAATCAATAGACTGCCAGTTGTTCATGTAAATATGGGCACCGTTGTGGAAGAAGAGGTGCTTTTTGATGTGGCTTGGCAGGGCATGGAACATATTCCAGACATGGATTGGCTTGACATTCCAGTCCTGTGAGCCGTGGGTAAAGACCACCTCGCACTTGACCTTGTCAGCGTGGAGCAGGTAGTTGCGGTCATGCCAAGACTGGTTGTAGTCACCGCTGGTGCGGTCCAGGACAGATCGTTCTGCTGCCAGTCCTTTTTCGTAAGTTTCTTTATTGCGGAGGAAGTCGCCTGCTTGCAGGCTTTTCGAGTAGGTCAGGGCGGTCAAGCTGTCTAAATCTTCGCCTGGATAGCCGCCAGGGCTGGTCACCAGCCCGTTTTCACGGTAGTAGTCATACCAAGAGGAAATCCCCGCTTCTGCGATGACGACTTCCAATCCGTCCACGCCAGTTGTTGCCAAGGCATTGGACATGGTGCCGAGATAAGAAAGTCCCGTCGTCGCTACCTTACCATTGGCCCAATCAGCCTTGACCTCAATCGAGCGAGTATGGTCTGTGTAGGCCTTGGTGCGGCCGTTCAGCCAGTCAATCACCGCTTTGTAGCCCTCCACCTGCTGGTAGTCGCCAGATGTCATGTAGCCCGTCGAGCCCAGCGTGCCGACACCAGACACATGAAGGCTGGCAAAGCCGCGAGAGAGGAAGTAGTCATTGAGGGAGTATGAAGTCATATGGCCCAGTTTTTCGGTGGCAGGGCTGACAGGCAGGTCCCGCTGGTCCAAGTCTAGCTTGGTGATGCTAGTCTGCTTGACCTCGATGGTGCCAGCTGGTTTTTCCGCCAACTCCCCTTCCATCTTGTGCAGGGCCTTGTCACTAGCTACATCGTTAACACCCTGATGATAGGGACTGTTTGTAATCACCGCAGGTATTTTCCCGTCAAAGTGCGGACGGAGAATGGATAGCTTAACAATATCTGTCTGCCCAGTCCCAGCCGTATCGACAGGTGTTTCGACATAGACCACCTCTCGAATAAGGTTTTTGGTTGAAAAGGTCGCTAGCGATTTGCCGTTGAAGAAGTGGTAGCGATTGTCTTCTGGGATTAGGTCATCGCTGACCAGCTGGTCAATCAAGGTATTTCCAGACTTGGTCCGAGTATTGAGGAGCTGATAGAGGTTGTCAATGATGTCCCCATAGACAATCGGAAATTGGCTAGCCTTGCGGAATTCTTCCACATCTGTGTAGTCCACACCAGGTACAAAGCCCAGCAACTGAAAGGCGACTTGATAGAAAATCAGGTCAGTCAGCTCATGGTCAGACTGGAAGAAGGTCAGCAGGTCTGTATCCCAATCCGCAATCATGTTGGACAGGGCAAAGTCGGTGTTGGCTGTCAGGAAATGGCACTTTCTGACAAAGGTTTCTAAATTTGTCTTACTACTTGCATTAGGAATCAGTTGAAATCCTAGAGCATCAAGCTCTTGCAAGTAGATGGAGGTCTCTTTTTTTATAAAAGAAAATTGATTAAAGCGCATAAATTCTCCTCTTTTTTAGGATAATAGTCTATAATAGCTATTATATCTGATAAGCTAGTGTTTGTCTAAAAATTATCCGTATATATAAAAATATTAATGTATAAAACGACGATACAATTAGTTGTAAAATGACGAAATTTTTAATACAATATTGTAGAATGACTGAGGAGTGAAATGTATCGTGTTGAGAAAAAATGATGCTATAGTCCCTGTTTTACGTATTAATAATAGGGCTATTAACCAAGGATTTTTAGAAAAAAATCTAGGAATGAAGACCAAGCTAGAAGATGGTCCTTTTGCTGATTTTGGAGATAGAACAAGTCCAGAAACGAAGCTTGTTTTGACAGAATCTCCTGGTAATCGCACCCGTGCTGTCGAAGGGCTTAAAAAACTGAATAAAATTGTGATAAAAGTAGACAGTGCCTCTGAAATTGAAGCTTTACTGGCGCAAGGGTCACAGTATAGTAAGCTCTACCAAGGAAAAAATGGCTATGGTTTTGAAGCTCTTTCGCCAGAAGGAGACACCTTTCTTTTACATGCAGAAGCATCTGTTGATGACCTAAAAGCAATCCTTCCACCTGTTCCATTTAAGGTGCAGGATGACTTTTCTGGTCTGACCGCTTTTACAGTAGAGTCTGTCTGGATTAATACCCCACAAGCTAGTATTAGCCAAGACTATTATGAGGCAATCCTACCTCAACAAGCCTTTTTGCGTTTTGTTGGAGCAGAAGGTAAGGATTTATTAACTCCTGCAGAACAAGTTTGGGATTTAGAAGGCTTGCGTTTTCCCGTCGAGCAGGACTTTGATTGGGCGCATTTGGAAAGCCAGTTAGAGGGTCCGTTCTTTAAAGATAAAAAAGCAAGCTTTATTCAAACGGTTGACCCAAGTGGTATTGAATTGTGGTTCGAAAAATGAGACAAGTAATTTTAGACAAGATTTCAGAGCAGATTGTAGCAGGAGTCTATCCTGGTGCCAGTCTGGCTCTTTTTTCTAAGGGGCAGTGGCTGGAGTACTATCTGGGGACTCAGGATGGGCATACGCCAGTTGAGGCGGGTTTGACCTATGATTTGGCGTCTGTTTCCAAGGTGGTTGGTGTGGGGACTCTTGCGACTTTTTTGGTTAATAGCGGAGCTTTGGAGCTCGATAGGACCTTGCAGTCTTATTATCCTGCTTTTGCGGATAGTCAGGTCACCCTTCGGCAATTATTGACCCATACTAGTGGTATCGATCCCTTCATTCCCAATCGGGATAGTCTGGATGCCGACCAGCTCAAGGAAGCGATTTTGAAGATTACCGTAACGGATAGGAAAGATTTCCTCTACACAGACATTAATTTTCTCTTACTGGGCTTTTTGTTGGAGGAACTGGGTAGAGACAGTCTGGACCAGCTGATCAGTCGAGACGTTCTAGAGCCCTTTGGCATGTCTCAAACCTCCTTTGGACCAGTCAGTCAGGCGGTACCGACGGTACGTGGCGTCAAAGCGGGTCTGGTACATGACCCCAAGGCGCGTGTCTTGGGTGTTCACGCGGGTAGTGCAGGTCTCTTTTCGACGGTCAAGGATCTGGAAATCTTTTTGGAGCGCTATCTGACGGCTGACTTTGCGGCAGATTTGACCCAGGACTATGGCTTTGATGACAAGCGCAAGCGGTCGTTGGCCTGGGATAAGAAAGGGGACTGGTTGTCGCACACAGGCTATACGGGGACCTTTATCATGTACAATCGTCCCTTGCAGAAAGCTGCGATTTTTCTCTCGAATCGTACTTTTGACAAGGATGAGCGGGCCCAGTGGAAGCTGGATCGAAACCAGGTCATGGTCTTGATTCGTCAGGTCTTGGAGGAAGAAGAGGCTGTTGACTAATAACTATCCTTCCGCAACACTCAGTAGATTTTTCGACATAGTAAAAGGACCTGCATGTGCAAGTCCTTTTGTGTTTGCTTGATTAAGCTTGACCTGAAACCTCAGCAGCGTGGTCGTCCATTGAAAGAACTTCGTGGAAGACACGTTGAGTCAATTCAGTTTTTTGCTCTTTAGTGAGGTATTTAGTGTTTACGCAGTATCCAGAGATACGAACGATAACATCTTCACCTGCCATAATCTTGTCATAAACATCGTTCAAGTCCATAACGTTCAAGTTGACGTGCTGACCACCTTGCTCGAAGTATCCGTCAAGGATTGTCACCAAGTTGTTCACTTGCTCATCGAAGGTCTTACCAAGAGCTTTTGGTGAAACCTGAGTTGTCAATGAGATACCGTCGTTGGCATGTTTGAAGTTGAGTTTAGAAAGAGTATTCAAGTTTTGCAACCAACCACCACGAGATTTAGAAGTTGGGT
Organism: Streptococcus suis; assembly: GCF_046032535.1. GTDB lineage: Bacteria > Bacillota > Bacilli > Lactobacillales > Streptococcaceae > Streptococcus > Streptococcus suis_AK. The sequence continues at coordinate 26,017 of NZ_JARQPL010000017.1, forward strand.
TAGCACCTGGTGGGAAGAATTCCACTTTAGAAGTGTTAACGGAACCATCTTCGTTGAGGAATACACCGCGGTGAACTGGTGAGTTAGCTGTTTGTTTAGAGTAAGCAACGTTTGAAGTGATTGTCAAGATAGACACAGTTGCTTCAGCATTCTTGTACAATTTGTGCTTGTTCAAGCGAGAGAAGAATGCTTCCATGAGCCATTTCGCAATGTCATCTACACGGTCGTCGTCTTCACCATAACGTGGGAAGTCGCCAGTTACTTCGTAATCGTAGATGAAGCCATCTTCGTCACGGATTGGTTTTACTTGTGCGTACTTGATAGCAGACAATGAGTCAACAGTATTTGCAAAGCCACAGATACCGAAGCCCATGTTTGCACGAAGGTGAGTTGGCAAGAAGGCCATTTGAACTGCTTCATAGTTGTACTTGTCAGTCATGTAGTGGATGATGTTCATCGCGTCTACATATGTATCAGTCAACCAGTCGAGGGCTTTTTCAAAGTTGGCAATAACTTGATCGTAGTCAAAGATTTCAGAAGTATTTGGTTCAACACCATCGAACACTTTGTAATCTTTGTGAACATCGTCGTAGCCGTTGTTCCAGCTTGAAAGAAGAGCTTTAAGAACGTTAACACGAGCACCGAAGTACTGAATGTTGTGGCGTTGGTCTTCGCTTTCTGGATCAAGTGGAGATACACAGCAAGAGATACATGACATTTCGCCATAACCATCTTTCGCCATTGTTGTCACACCTTCGTATTGGATAGAAGAGTGTTTGTGGCTCATTGCCATACAGTAGCGACGGAATGAATATGGAAGTTGGTCTGACCAAAGAACTGTTAAGTTTGGTTCTGGAGAGTTACCGATGTTGTCAAGTGTGTTCAAGAAACGGTAGTCCATTTTCGTAACACGGTGACGACCATCGTTACCCATACCTGCCATAGATGTTGTCAAGAATGTTGGGTCACCAGAGTAGATTTCGTCGAAGGCTTTTGTACGAGCGAATTTCACTGTACGAAGTTTCAATACGAAGTCATCAACAAATTCTTGGATTTCAGATTCGGTAAATGTACCACGAGCCAAGTCACGTTCTGCGTAGATGTCAAGAACGATTGGCACACGACCTAGAGAAGTAGCGGCACCGTTGATAACACGGCAGACTGCCATGAAGGCAATGTTTGTCCATTGGATTGCTTCTTTGGTGTTCATCGCAGGTTTGCGAACATCAACACCATAGTGATCACCTAAGCGTACAACTTGTTGCAATGCTTGGTATTGAAGGTTGATTTCTTCGCGAAGGCGGATTGATTCTTCATCAATTTCAGTAATCGCATTCCAGTCAGCTACTTTTTCTTCCATCAAGTAGTCTGCTCCGTAAAGAGCCAAACGAGCGTACATACCGATGATACGGCCACGTGAGTAAGCATCTGGAAGACCAGAAACGTGGTGTGAGTGGCGAGCACGGCGGATGTCAGCAGTGTAAGCACGGAAGATACCATCGTTTACAGTTGTAGCGTGTTTTGTATAGATTTCATGAAGGAGTGGGTCTGGAGTATAGCCGTTTTCGATAAGCGTTGTTTCAGCCATACGAATACCACCACGTGGCATGAAATTGAGTTTGAAGAGCTCATCGTTTTGGATACCGAAGATGAGTTCGTTCTCTTTATCGATAAAACCTGCTGGAATATCAGCGATAGAAGTAGCACGATCTACGTCCATTGGGAAGCGAGTGTCTTCGTAGCCAGCCTTGGTTTCTTCGATGATTTTTTTGATATGAAGTGAACGCTCAGTTGGGCCTGCGAGGAAGCTTTCATCTCCATCGTATGGAGTGTAGTTGGCTTGAACGAAGCGTGTTACACTTGCCTTATCTTGCCAATCTGTACCTTTAAAGCCTTCCCAGGCTTGGGCGAAAATGTCTTCAGCAACATTTTTTGTTTTAACTTTTGTTGACATGAGGGTTCTCCTTTAAGATATTGTTACTTTTCACATATTTTAGTATATCATATGTAAGCACTTTCTTCAAGACAAAACACTGAAAAATAAATTGGAATTTTTTCCAAGTAGTGGAATATAAATCCAATAATCCAGTCATCGGTCTCTCAAGTCATCATTATATTAAAATATTCAACAACAGTCAAATATAATGGATTGATATATTGACAAAGAAAGCGCTATCATGTAGAATGTATGTGTATATTATATTAATAACAAAAGATAAAAGGAGGCAGACGATGAGAGCTTACTCTAAGGAATTATTTTCTAAGAAGAATAGATATTCAATTAGAAAATTGACAGTAGGTGCGGCGTCAGTTATCGTAGGAATTTCTCTATTTTCAGGTGGAACAGTATTGGCAGAGGGAACAGCACTTGCCGATACTCCTGTTGAGACGATAGAAAACAATGATGTTAGCAATACAAATGAAGGAGTTGTGGATCAAGATAGCTCCCAAACAGACGAGGTAGTTGCTACGGATATAGAAGCTGCGCGGACGGAATTGAATTTTGCCCAGTCAGAATCTCAAGAAGCCGTTGCGGAATGGACTCCAACTTCTACACCGGCTGGTACAGTTGAGGTGGTTGAAGAAGAAGGAATTCGTTACAACCGCTTGTCCTCTGTTGCAGGTCAGGACAATTCGACAAATATTGGAACATTTGAAAATTCTGACTTGAAGATGAATGCAGATGGCAGTGCGGAGGTATCATTGTCATTTGTAGAACGTTCTGAACCAGAAAAGGCTCGATTTGGTGTTTATCTCAATCATACTGATCAAAATAAACATGTCCTAGTTGGATATGATAAAGGTGGTTGGTTCTGGGAGTACAAGTCTCCAAGCGGAAGCACATGGTACCAAGGGCAACGGGTACCTGCTCCTGAAAGAAATGTTCTCTATGAATTAAGTGTTAACCTGACATCTACTGGGGAAATTTCTGCATCTATTATTTCAGATTCCATGACTGAAGCTCAGGAATTATTTGCTGCCAAGCAAATTCCTGAAGCAGCTTGGAATGACTTGAAGAATACACGCTCAGCAAAATTAAAAGTAACTAGCCGTGATGCTGACCGTACAGTGGTAGATATTGTTGCTAAAAACCAAGAAGGAGTTTCAGAAACTGCTAGCCAGCCAATAACGAATGCCACAACTGGTACAGGAGAGACGAATACACCTACGCCAACACCGACTGATATCCAACCAGACTGGAGATCTACTTCAGCTATCAAAGGAACAGTTGCCATTAAGGAAGAAGGTGGAGTTCGTTACAATGCACTTTCTTCAACGACACAAAACAATAATGGAGATAGCATTGCCGTCTTTGAAAAAGCTGGATTGGAAGGTAGTCTAGAAGGCAATGTCAATCTAAACTTGGAGTTTGTAGAGCGTTCTGAAAACAACCAAGGCCGTTTTGGAGTCTTTGTCAAATACAAAGATGTTAACAACTTCCTCTTTGTTGGATATGATAATTTAGGATGGTTCTGGGAGTACAAGGTTAACGGTACAGGAAATTGGCTACGTGAACGGACAGTCACTACATCTCCTGTAAAAGATAGTAAAAATACTCTATCGATTTCATACAAATCAGATGGGCAGTTGAATGCTACAAACAATGATGTACAGTTGTTTGACACACTAAACTTGGAAACAGCTGTGAAAGAAGCCTTGTCAGCTGAAAAACGAGTTGCTTTGAAATTAGGTACATTTGGTCAGCAATTAACCAAGGTTGATATAAAAGCAGATGACCAAACAGGTGTGACCCCTGCAGATGAAAAAGAAGAAACACCTACAACAGCTTTTGTGGTCAATGATGCGGCAGTTGCCTATGATGAACTCAATTCGGGTGAATTAACTGCCAAGATTGACCGGGCCTTCCCACGTGTTAGAGAATATACTTTCAACGGGAACAAGGTATTTGGACAGGTTCATTCCCTCAATTCACTACGCATCAACAATGTGAAAGTGACGCCAACCGTTACCTATAACAAAGTTGACGACAAGACCGCTCACTATGTTTTGGATGTTGTGGATGAAGCTAACAAAATCAACGCTTCTATCAAAGTTCAAATCAAGGTAGAAGGTAAAGAACTTCACTTTGATGTTTTGGAAGTTAATAACCGCAACCAAGTGACCTATGGAGCAGAGATTGATGATGTTGCCAAGTTGATCCAAACCATTGCTTTTGATGAAAATAATTTGGTTTCAGTCGCTAGCCATCAAACCGATGCAAAATTTGATGGAAGTCGCATGTCGACCCACACCCATCGCACAGGTGATGAGCATATTCAATTGCAAGATGGTGTGAATTACCAACGTCAAGGGTACATGTATGGCTTTGTTTCAACAGATCAATTTGCGGCAGCAGTTTGGAGTAATTCACAAAATAGCTATGGTGGTGGTGCAAGTGACTTTACACGCTTGACAACAAATAGCCACCGATATACTGTTGATGGTGAAACTGGTGTTCATCTAGGAATTGCTTCCTCTCCATGGAGATGGGAGGGAGCCCACAACGGTGTCGTTTATCCAGAATATACTCTCGAATTGCCAAGTGCAAAAGTAGTTTTTGCAGCTGATGCAAACAATGATAATAAGGTAGACTGGCAAGACAGTGCTATTGCTTACCGTCAAATTATGAACAATCCAAAAGGGCATGAATATGTACCGGAACTGGTAGCTTACCGTATTGCCATGAACTTTGGATCACAGGCTCAAAACCCATTCTTGATGACCTTGGATGGTATTAAGAAAATTGCCCTTCATACAGATGGCTTGGGACAAAGTGTTCTTCTTAAAGGGTATGGTAGTGAAGGTCATGACTCTGGTCACTTGAACTATGCAGATATTGGTAAACGTATCGGTGGCACAGAAGACTTTAAGACTTTGATTGAAAAATCGCAACCATATGGCGCAAAATTAGGTATTCACGTTAACGCATCTGAAACCTATCCAGAATCCCAATACTTCTCTGAAGAGATTCTTCGTCGTCAGGCAAATGGTGACTACGCCTATGGTTGGAACTGGATTGATCAAGGTATCAACATCAGTGGTCATTATGATTTGGCTCACAACCGTTTGAAACGTTGGGAAGATTTGAAGAAAGAACTGGGTGACGGATTAGACTTTATCTATGTCGATGTGTGGGGTAATGGTCAGTCTGGTGGCGAAAATGCTTGGGAAACTCATGTTCTTGCCAAAGAAATCAATATGCAAGGTTGGAGAAATGCCTTTGAATGGGGTTATGCAGGTGAGTATGACTCGACCTTCCAACACTGGGCAGCAGACTTAACCTATGGTGGCTTTACTCTGAAAGGTATCAACTCTAATATCGCCCGCTTCATTCGTAACCACCAAAAAGATTCATGGGTTGGTGATTATCCTGCATATGGTGGTGCTGCAAACTATCCACTGCTTGGCGGCTACGATATGAAAGATTTCGAAGGATGGCAAGGACGTAGTGACTATAATGGTTACATTACCAACTTGTTTGCCAACAACCTGATGACCAAGTATATCCAACACTTCCAAGTAACCAACTGGAAGAATGGTGACCCTGTTCGTATGACGGACAACGGTGAAACCTATACTTGGACGCCAGAGATGGAAATCACTTTGAAAGACAAGTCTGACAATACCTTGGTCTTGACCCGTAAGTCAAATGATGTTAACAATGCTGGCTATCGCCAACGTACAGTAACCTTGAATGGTCGTACGATTCAAGATGGAGCAGCTTACTTGGTGCCTTGGAACTGGGATGCGAATGGTAATGACCTGACTAGTGACAAACACAAAATGTACTACTTCAACGAAGAAGCAGGTGCCACAACTTGGACCCTTCCTTCAGATTGGACTGGTAACAAGGTTTACCTCTACAAACTTACTGAGCTTGGTAAGACAGATGTTCAAGAATTGGCAGTAACAAATGGTCAAATTACCATTCAAGCTGATGCAAATGCGCCGTATGTTCTATATAAATCTCCGCAGACAAATCCAGAGATGTCCTGGAGCGACGGCATGCATATCTATGACCAAGGCTTTAACTCAGGTAAGCTGGACCATTGGACAATTGATGGTGATACTAGCAAGGCTACTTTGGTCAAATCCCAAGGTGCCAACGATATGCTCCGTATCCAAGGCAATACATCCAAAGTTAGTCTCAGTCAAAAATTGACAGGTCTGAAACCAAATACCAGCTATGCAGCTTATGTAGGGGTAGACAACCGCAGTACAGCAAAAGCTAGCATTACAGTCAATACAGGCAGTTCAGAAGTTACAAACTATACAAATGAGTCTATTGCTCTGAACTACGTTAAAGCCTATGCTCATAATACATTGCAACAAAACGCAACGGTTGATAATACAAGTTACTTCCAAAACATGTATGTATTCTTCACAACTGGAGACAATGTGGATAATGTACACTTGACCCTATCTCGCGATGCAGATGCTGCAGCAACCTATTTTGATGAAATTCGTATCTTTGAAAATGACTCAACGATGTTTGCAGGAGGTCACAATACAACTGCTGGTACCTTCAAGCAAAACTTTGAGAGTGTTCCGCAAGGTATTTTCCCATTTGTTATCGGTGGTATTGAACGAGTTGAGGACAACCGTACCCACCTTGCAGAAAAACATGCTCCATATACTCAGCGTGGCTGGAATGGCAAGAAAGTGGACGATGTCATTGAAGGCACTTGGTCACTCAAGACAAATGGTCTGACAGCTCGCAATAGCATTGTTTACCAAACTATTCCACAAAACTTCCGCTTTGAAGCTGGCAAGGCCTATCGTGTGAGCTTTGACTATGAAGCAGGTTCCAATGGAACTTATGCCTTTGCAATCGGTGAAGGTCGCTACAATGACGATGCCGGTAGCCTAACGCTGAATCCATTGAACAATTCATGGGAAGGTAGTGATAAGGCTAAGAAAGCAAGCTTCTTAGTTACAGGTGCAGAGTCTGGCAATACTTGGGTTGGTATCTTCTCAACTCGCCGTGGTGGTGATACCAAGGGAGATACTAGTGGAAACGCCAACTTCCGAGGCTACAATGACTTTATGCTGGATAATCTGGTGATCGAAGAAGTTACCTTGACTGGTCACTTGTTGACAACGGATTACTATAACTTGAATACTCCAGTCTTGAATGAAAACTATACTCAAGCAAGTTTGGCACCGTACAAAGAAGCTTTGTTAGCAGTGTCTGCAGCTCCTGAGGATATTAGTATCGAAGACGCTCGTACCTTGATTGCTACTGCCAATACAGCCCGTCAAAATCTTCAAGTGAAGAAAACAGCGATCACAAACGAAGATATTGGCTTGGCTCAGGCTAGTGCTCAACAAGGTGAAGAAATAGCTAAAGCCTTTGACGGCAATCCGTCTACTATCTGGCACACACCATGGAATGGCCGTCATATTAATGAGCCAGCGACAGTTAACCTTCGTAGACCAGTAGACATTCAACGCTTTGAATATGTGCCAAGACAATCAGGCCGCAACGGTATCTTGAAAGCATTGACATTGGTAATTACTGATGATCAAAACGTGGAACATACCTTTACTGGTGCGGATTGGCCAGCAACAAGTGCTACTAAGACAATTGATTTCGGTAAGACAATTAAGGCTAAGAAGATTGTGATTACAGGTACTGCCTCATACGGTGATACTGCAGATCAATTCATGTCCGCTGCAGAATTCCGCTTCTTGACCCCTGTTCAAGAAGAGGCAACACTTGATAAGGCACCTTATGAAGCAGCCCTTGCGGCCGCACGTTCAGCAGGTAAGACAGCTCTTGTCAAAGAAGTGGAAGACTTTATGGCTTCTGTCGAAGCTGCAAATCTTTTGACAGCAAATATCTTAGATGCTACAGTTGCTCGCTTGAATGCTAGTGAAATACCATCAAATCCAGGCGCTGTTGAGCAACCAGTTGATGAGCCAGTCAAACAGGATGAGGACATTGTCACTGCTAAAGGTGAAAGCACCAAAGCAGATCCTCTTCCGTTAGGGGAATTGCCACCGCTTGTGATTGCAAAAGGTGATAGTGTTAAAGCAGAACCATTACCTGCTTTCGATGGAGGCTTAGTTCCTAACTATGCTCCTACAGCAGCTGCTCTTCCAAGTATTGATCCTGTAAACTTGGCGAAAGAAGCTGCTAGTCCAAAACCAGCAAAAGCTACTTCAGCTACTTTACCGCAAACAGGTGAAACAACTGAACAAGGCTTGCTCCTAGCAGCTGGTTTAGTAGGTCTAATGGCTATGGTGGCTCGAAGAAGACGATTTGAGTAGTCATTTCAGAATAAAATAATTAGCTTGTTCTCCAAATACATTAGAGGTAGGTATCGGACCTGCCTCTTTTGTATTGTTTATCGAACCTTTTCACAACCTTATAGCAAAATGGAATTAGAGACAGGACACGTCTAAGTTTATACATTTGAAAATTCTACTATCTAAAAATGCGAAGTAGTGGTGCTCTATCTGCATATGCGTCGCCTAGTCTGATTTTGATTTTCATTGAGTACTATTTGCCCGTCAATGTTCGCTTTATGAAAAAATTTGTTAGATAGGCTATAATATGTCTAGTAGTAAGGAGCAGAAAGGAGCACCATGTTAATATTTCCCCTAATCAATGATTTATCTAGAAAAATTATTCATGTAGATATGGATGCTTTTTTTGCTGCCATTGAGGTCAGGGATAATCCTGCTTTGAAGGGCAAACCCGTTATCATTGGGGCTGACCCAAGACTATCTGGCGGTAGAGGAGTGGTATCTACCTGTAATTATGAGGCGCGTGCCTTTGGGATTCACTCGGCTATGTCCTCAAAAGAAGCCTATGAACGTTGTCCGCAGGCGATTTTCATTTCTGGCAATTATGAAAAATATCAGGAAGTTGGGCGACAGGTTCGAGAAATTTTCCATCGCTATACTGATTTGGTGGAGCCTATGTCCATCGATGAGGCTTACTTGGATGTAACAGAAAATAAGCTTGGAATTGGCTCAGCGGTCAAAATCGCTAAACTCATTCAATACGACATCTGGAATGAACTCCATTTGACAGCTTCCGCAGGTGTTTCCTACAATAAATTTTTGGCAAAAATTGCCTCGGATATGGAAAAACCGCATGGGCTGACCCTGATTTTGCCTGAGGATGCTGTTGGTATTCTCGCCTCCCTGCCTGTTGAAAAATTTCACGGTGTGGGGAAGAAGACGGTGGAACGCCTGCATGAGATGGGGGTCTACACGGGGCAAGATTTGCTAGATGTACCAGAAATGGCCTTGATAGATTGCTTTGGGCGCTTTGGTTATGATTTGTATCGGAAGGCCAGAGGCATTTCAAATAGTCCTGTCAAAACCAATCGGGTACGAAAGTCTATCGGTAAGGAAAGAACCTACCGCAAGCTCCTTTATCGAGATGAAGATGTCTTGAAGGAGCTAGTCAGCCTCTGTCAACGAGTGGCCGCCAGCTTGGAGCGAAATGAGAAACAAGGGCGAACCATTGTTCTGAAAATCCGCTATGGAGATTTTTCAACCCTGACTAAGCGACATAGTTTGGAAGAACCGACCAATCAAGCTCAAGTAATAGAGAAAGAAATCCGTCAGCTTTTTGAAGAAGTTGGACAGGCTGAGAAAGGTGTACGCTTGCTAGGAGTGACCGTTACCAATTTTATGGAAGGAGAAAGTAGAATTGCAAATTTCGAGTAGATTTACCATTGCTAGTCATATCTTGGTCTTGCTAGCCTTGGAGGGAGAAAAGGAAAAACAGACCAGTACCAGTATTGCAGGCAGTGTAGGGGTTAATCCTGTCATCATCCGCAATATTCTGTCCCAGTTGAAAGAGGCTGGTTTGGTTCAGGTGGCACGCGGTGTAGGTGGGGCACGTTTGGCCCAAGCACCAGATAAAATTACCCTCCTTCATATCTATCAGGCTGTAGAGTTATTTGGAGAAAAGGGGAAACTTTTTGGTTTTCATGAACAACCCAATCCAGCCTGTCAGGTCGGCCGCAATATTCATCCCCTGCTAGATAGCCGTTTGGAAAATGCCCAGTCGGCTCTGGAAAAAGAGTTGGGACAAACAACCATTGCTGATTTATTGGCAGAATTATAGGTATTTAATCATCCTCGTGATGATTTTTTAAATTTTTGAGTTGTAACTATTGACATTACAACAAACATGATATAAACTAAGTATTGTAAAAAATAACATTACAACAAAACAAGTGAGGTATCAATATGAAAATTGCTATTATTGCAGCGAATGGTCAAGCAGGTCAAACTATTACCAAGGAAGCAGTAGAACGTGGTCATCAGGTGACGGCTATTGTCCGTTCTGAAAACAAGAGCGTAGCCCAAGAAGTAATCCAAAAGGATGCTTTTGCTCTTACCAAAGAAGATTTGGCAGGCTTTGATGTAGTAGTCAATGCTTTTGGTGCTTGGACACCAGAAACCTTGCCGGATCACGCTCGTCTTGCTGAGCATCTAGCGACCATCCTTGCTGGTAGTCCAACTCGTCTTTTAGTAGTTGGTGGTGCAGGCAGTCTTTATTTAGACGAGAGCCAGACAGCTATGCTGAAAGATACACCAGATTTCCCTGCGGAATACCTGCCAATCGCTGAGGCTATGGGTGCTGGTCTAGACCTCTATCGTCAGGCGACAGCAGTTAACTGGACCTACATCAGCCCAGCAGCCGATTTTGATGCAGAAGGTCAAAAAGCAGGTGCCTACACTTTGGCTGGCGAGGTTTTCCAAGTCAATGCCCAAGGTGAAAGCTATATTAGTTATGCCGACTATGCTGTGGCTTTGGTTGACATTGCGGAAAAAGGTGGCTACCAGCAAGAACGAATTTCGGTTTTTGCATCATAAAATAGTAGAAAAGATAGTTCCCATCGTGGAATTATCTTTTTTATTTTTTTGATTTATATAGTATAATAATATGTACAAAAGAAAAAAGGAGTTCCCTATGATTCACTTAATTTGTCCCAATCCAGCCCTAGATCGCACGCTTCTTGTTGAAAAGATTGAAAAGAACATTCCCCTCCGTCCGTCGGAAGTCAGGGATTATCCTGGTGGAAAGAGTTTCAATGTAGCCTATGCACTTCGAGAAAATGGAGTGACAGACTACACTATCCATACCATTTTAGGTGGGCAGATTGGTCGCTATATTCAGGAGCTTAATGCTGATGGTGGAAATGCCCTATGCGTGGTTGAAAATAATCAGAACACAAGAACCTGCAATATTTACGTAGAAACTAGCACAGGCGATGTAGTACTATTTTATGAAAAAGGTTTTGAACTAACAGAGGATCTGCTTGACCAATTTACCCAGCAGATTGAAAATAGCCTGCAAGCTGGCGACATCCTAGTCTTTTCAGGCAGTCTCATGAAGGGCATGCCGGATGATTATATTCAGCGATTTATTGAAAAATACCCAGAGGTACTAACCATAGTTGATACCAGTGGACCAGCTTTACGTGCGGCTTATCAAGCTAGACCGGCCCTTATCAAAATCAATAATGAAGAGCTGAAAGATATTTATCCAGATCTGGATGAAGAAAGTCCAGCGGACATTTTGCGGATACTAAAAGAAGTAACGCCGCATGAGAATATCATTATTACCATGGGAGGCAAGGGGAGTCTAGCTAAGATTGGTCAGCGCTTCTTCCGTATCCAGTCGCCTAGGAAAGAAACACGCAATCCGATTGCCGCAGGGGATTTCTACCTGGGCTTGCTAGTCAAGGGAATCAGTCAAGGTCAGGCCCCAGAAATCTTTTTGAAAGAAGCGGCGGCCTTTGCGACAGCCAATTGTTTGAATTATTTTCCAGAGGTTGAAGCAGAGCAGTTTGCAGAGATAGCGGGTAAAGTTGTTCTAGAGCAGGTTTAAAAATATTTCCTCAGTTCGTCTCATGGCCATCACTTTCCAATCGTTATGTTCTTCAGCCCCTGCCATGTTTTGTCGAAATGGCGTCCATAGATGGTAACCTTCTTGTTCTAAGTCCTTCTTGAGTTCACTGCTCAGGTAGCCTAAATCACCTAAGATAACCGATTGCTTACACCCCTCTAATAGCTCATAAACCACCTTGATATCATGGACAGAGGCTGGCGTGACAACAGACCTTCCAACAAGCGAAGGTGCTGTAGAAACAGCTAAAGGTACAGGTGTAACTGCAACATTGCCAGCTTTGGAAACTGTCAGAGGTGAAAGCTTTAAGGCAGCAGCTTTGCCAACAATTGACCCTGCAACAGTTAAAGCAACTGAAACAAAAGCAGCAGAGAAGAAAACAACTTCAACAGCATCAGAAAAACTTCCAGAAACTGGTGAAGTGATGACAGTTCTTTCGCTTGTAGGTCGTCTAGGTCTTCTTGGCTCAGCAGCCTTGCTCAAGAAAAGAAAATAATCTACATACAAAAAGGACCTAAATGGTCCTTTTTGTTTCCCTTTATTTTCAGAAAAACAAGAAGGATTTTGCGACAATTTTCAAAAAATTACATAAAGAAAATGATAAAAAATACAATAAAAAACTTGACAAAAATATCGGGGGGGGGGGGGGTATAATAACTGTAATCATTGCATTTATAGGGTGATGGTTAGGATAAGAGCCACGGATAATGGTGAAACATTATCTCAGCTTTATTTCAAATGTAGATTATATATAAGGGAAGGTGACATTATGTCAACAAAGAAAACATATCTTTTGAGAAAAACCTCTATTGGTTTGGTATCATTGGCAGCTCTTGCGGTTGTAGGAACAACTGTATCAGCTAATGAGATTGGTGTAGCAACTGCACATGGTACAGGTGCTTATGCAGATCCAATCCCAACTTTCAATATCAATACAGGTGAATTGACAGCAAAAGGTAGCAGCGTATTGAACTCTGACTACAAACCAGCCTTGGATCCAAGTACGGTGGACATCACAAAACATGGCGAGGGTGTGACTGCGGAACTTCCAGAAGTAGCACTTGGTTTTGACAATGGTGAGCCATATGTTTATGCGCACGGTACAGGTGTGACTGCATCAGTAGAATTGCCAGCCTTGGACCCAAGTACTGTAGATATCACAAAACATGGTGAGGGCCTTACCGCACCAACATTAAATGAAGTAGCGGTTGCCTTGGATGAAAATGGTTTGTATTTTACAAACACACCAGTTGAGGCTCCAACAGCAGAAGCGCTTCCAGAAGTGCAAGTAGGTGGTAAAGATGGAGAATTCTATCTTTATGCTAAGGGTGAAGGTGCGACAGTAGAGCTTCCAACAATTGACCCTGCAACACTTGGTGCTCCTATTGAAACAGCTAAGGGCGAGAGTGTAACAGCACCAGCTCTTCCAGTAGCTGAGTTGCCAGCTTTGGAAACAGCTAAAGGTGAAAGTGTAACAGCTGAAGAATTACCAACTGTAGAAGTTGCTAAAGATGAAGCAGGTGAGTATCTCTTCTCTAAAGGTGCTAGTGTAACAGTAGCAGAGCTGCCAGTAATTGACCCAGCAACACTTACAGTTGCACCAGCACCAGCGCCAGTTGTAGCTCCTAAAGTTGAAGCTCCTAAAGCAGAAGTGGCTGCAGCAGTACCAACAGCTAAAGCAGCAACATCATCAGCAAAACTTCCAGAAACAGGAGAAGCATCTACAGCAGTTTATTTTGCTACGGCTCTAGGACTTCTTGGTGCAGCAGCAGTGCTTGCCAAAAAACAAGAAAACTAATCAATCATCAGTAACTAATCACACTTAAGGAGGGTTTCCCCTCCTTATTTTTGTGCAGATGGGAGGATTTGGGAAGGATGATGACACTCTTTGTTCCAAGCCTACCTTAGTCGGTAATACTTTTTGAAATTAAACATATCTGTAGTCAACTTACCTTGCTGAACTCAGGTCGACCCTAGGATCCCATTGATTTTCATTGAGCATAAAATAGCCGATTTCCTCACAAGTGCGCTATTCTTCTAAAGAACAGGTGGCTATTGTTGACTTGCTCCGGTCTTTATTTCTATGGAGAGCGAAATAGAGAACAATAGAAAAAGACAAACACTGTAAATAAGATGTTTGTCTTCTTCTCGGAAAGGTATGCACGAATATTCCTTTAAGTTTGTTAGAGAATAGAGGAGAGGAATAAACCTTTGGGTTACTCGACCTTATCCAAGGTTACAAAAACATTAGGTTCTGATACTAGGTTGTATTTAGCTTCGACAGTAGGATCAGCAGGATTTCCCCACATAACAACCTTGTATTGTCCACCTTCTAGGATAAATCCTGGTGCAATTCTTCCTCCTAATCCAGTCATTCCAGGGAGAAGAGCCGAATATTCCCCCTCTGCCTCGCGGATTAGGTAGTGGTTTGGAGCATATTCAACTAGATCTGTAACTCGGGCTGTGTAGGTATGGATGAGGTGTTCTCCTTCCTCGTTTTCACTAAGTCGAAAATCTTCATAAGTAGTAAAGGTACCGTCTGCGCTGATAGTTACCTCAATATTACGCGCTTGTTGGCTCCTTCCTTGCCATTTTCCAACTAGACTGTCGGGAATAGTGGTAGCTGGTAGGGTTAGGAGCTGAGTGTGAGTCGTTTCGGTACTTAGGACACTTTCTTCGGCTTGAGAGTTCTGAGTTTCCTGGTTTTGTTGACTAGCCTCTGCTGATGAATTGGCTTCAGTTGTAGTTTCTTGGGAACTAGCAGGCTTGGAGGAACTAGTCTGCTTGGTACTTGCTTGGGTCGTTTTACTGGTGGTTGCTTCTGTCTGGCTTTTTTGTTTTTTTGCTGAACAAGCTGTCAATAGACAGGTTACAGAGAGCAACAATACTGAGTAGTTGAATATCTTTTTCATTTGTTCTTACCTCCGCTTATAAACAGAGTATAACAAATAAAAACAAGTTCGTCAACACAAAATTGTAATATTTGTAACATTTTTGTAACAAAAGAAATATTTTTGTTATCTTTTCCTGAAAAACTCTTCAATATCTGCCTGTTCTATGCCAATCATGGGGTCGATAGTTAGCAGGTTGTCTACAGTCAAAATGTATTCTGTGGGTTGGGGACTTGTTTTTTCTGGCTGGTCTTGATCAAGAAGGGAGAGTTGTTGGTTGTTTTCATTGACTACTTTAACCAGTTCTTTTCTGTCTGGCTGTGTAGGGGGCTGGGTTTGTGTGGTTGTAGCTGTTTTGCTTTCGGCTTTTTCAGATAAAGCATCCTTGCTATCCTGCTCTGCCATTTCCCCTTGGAAACGTGGGACCAGATAGGTTTTGCGGACGGTGCCGGCGTTTTTGACGGCGTAGTCGAAGGCGGAGATTTCGCCTAGGAGGATGAGCTTGCTCTTGGAGCGGGTGATGGCGGTGTAGACCAGATTGCGCTGGAGCATGCGGTGGCTGGTGCGCGTGATGGGAAGGATGACGACTTGGAACTCACTGCCCTGGGACTTGTGGATGGACATGGCATAGGCCAAGGTAATCTTGTACCATTCGTTACGGGGATAGGTGACCTCGCTACCGTCGAAGTTGATGGTAATCTCGTCCTGCTTGGAGTCGGTGTACTTGGCAGGCAGGAGGTCAGTAATATAGCCCAAGTCGCCATTGAAGACATTGGCTTCGGCGTCGTTGACTAGATGAATGACCCGGTCGCCTTGGCGGAAGGCGTGCTCGTTATGGAGGAATTCTAACTCTCCCTCTTCCAGTGGATTGAGCAGGGCCTGGGTCATGGTGTTGAGTTGGTCAATACCTGCAGCACCACGGTACATAGGCGCGAGGATCTGTACTTCGTTTGCAGGAATGCCCGACTTGATGGCTGCGCCGACAATGCGCTCAATCAGGGCTGGAATTTGTTCGTTTTGCGCTTCAAAATAGGAGCGGTCAGCCTTTTTTTCGCGGAAATCGCTAGGCAGAGCTCCTTGGCGAATCTGGCTGGCTAGGGTAACAATGGTCGAATCATCGGATTGACGATAGATACGTTCTAGAGTGATGCTGGGTAGCTTGTCAATTTTCAAGAGGTCAGCTAGGACTTGACCGGGACTGACAGAGGGCAATTGCTCGGCATCGCCGACAATCAGAACTTGGGTTTGGGATGAGATGTTTTGGAAGAGTTGATTGGCCAACCAAGTGTCGACCATAGAAAACTCGTCGACGATGATGAAGTCGGCATCCAAATAATCATCACGGTAGGATTCTTCTTGTCCTTCTACCAGACCGAGGTGGCGGTGGATGGTGGCGGAAGGTAGACCTGTCAACTCATTCATTCGTCTGGCTGCTCGTCCAGTTGGAGCGGCAAGAAGGACTGGGCATTCTTCTCGGTTGCGAGTCAGGTCAATCTTATGCAAGATGGCATAGACCGCGATAATACCGTTGATAACCGTTGTTTTTCCAGTCCCTGGTCCGCCTGTCAGAATGAAAAGCGGATTGGTAATGGCTTGGACAATGGCTTCTTTTTGAATGTCATCGTAGGTGAGAGAAGACATGCTTTCCAGCTCTGCTATGGCAGCCTCAACGTCTGTGCGTGGGAAGGGTTTGAAACCATTTTTTCCCATCAGGCGGGTCAGGTTTTTATGGATACCATGTTCGGCAAAGTAGAGGCTGTTATCAAAAATCTTTGTGCCTTCTTGCTGTACCTTGTCGTCTGCAATCAGTCCTGTCAACTCGTGGGCAACTGCGGCAGGATCCAGCTCAGTATGGCGGGATTTTTCCAGCAGTTCAAGGGTTGCTTCCAGCAAGTCTCTGGCCTCCACATAGGTATCGCCTGTTTCCATGGAGCGATGGATGAGGCTAAAGAGCATGCCTGCCCGAAAACGTTGGGGTGAATCACTGGCAATTCCCAGGTTTTCCGCAATCCTATCGGCAATGGTAAAGCCGAGCCCCTGGACATCTTCGACCAGTTGATAGGGATTTTCTTCAATAATCTGAAGTGTTTTTTCTTTATACTGGTCTTGGATTTGAAAGGCCAATTTATTGGGAATACCATACTCAGCTAGTTTTGCCAAGATCAGCTCGGTTCCATAATTGAGGCGGAGTTTTTCGACAAATGCCTGCATGTTCTTGCGGGATAGACCTGTGATTTGGGTTAGTTTTTCAGGTTCAGCTAAAATCTTATCAATGGTATCATCGCCATAGAGCTCCACAATTTTCTCAGCTGTTTTTCGTCCAATCCCTTTGAAATGGTTGCTGGAGAAATACTTGACCAGACCTGTGGAGGTTGGTTTGCTGCGTTCGTAACGCGAAATTTGCAGCTGCTGACCATACTTGGGATGGGTGACCAGATTGCCATAGAAACGATAGTCTTCTCCTTCAATGACATCGGCAATCGTTCCGGTCACAATAATTTCGTAGTCATCATAGTCTGCGTCTGTCTCCTCGATTTCAAGGAGAAGGATTTTATAAAAATTACTAGGATTTTCAAAAATAATCCGGTCAATGGTGCCGGTAAAATACACTTCGTTCATAGAGTTTATTTCCAATAATAATGAAAAGGGAGTGGGAAAGAACTCGCATAGACCAAAAAGAGTTCCCCTCACTTCCAAATATGCAGGTTCGGGCTAAAATAGTCCACTGGACTATTTTACTCCCAACCCGCACAGCTCCAACAGTCAGAGTAGTGACTGTTGGAGGTTGGAAATGAAGCGAACCCGTTCGCATCAGCCATATAGGTCAGATTTTGAGTGTAAAACACGAATTGCTGAGATTTGCTTCGCAAATCTTATCTCCAACCTTTAACAGTCCACTGGACTGTTAAACCCAATCAACCACTGCGCTGGGATGTTGACACGAACTCTGAGAAGTGGTACTGTGCTTTTTGCTCCAAACTTGTTTGTGTTATACTCAATGAAAATCAAAAATAGCCTAGGAAACGAAGCTGATGATAGAACTCTGTTACTGTCTTGTTTCAAGGTAACAGGCTGAAAAGCTCCACCGGAGCTTTTCACTCATCAAGGCTCTTGACAACGGATAGTTTTGATTTTCGAAGAGTATTAATCAACAGTCCCAATACGGTTGAGAGGCCACATGCGAAAGACAACTTCTCCTTTGATGTTTTCACGGGAAAATGTTCCTACACTACGACTATCTAGTGAGACAAGGCGGTCATCTCCCATCAGGTAGTATTGTCCTTCTGGGACTGTCACGGTAAAGTCTACGTAACCATTGGCATCTTGTGTGAAAGCTTCAGCAGATTGGGCCACAGCTTGGAATTGTTTGTTGTAAGAATAGACTTCTTGAAGTTTATCTTTCTGGAATGCAGCGAGATATTCATCTAAGTAAGGCTCGTCCACTTTTTGGTCGTTAACATAGAGGACATCGTTTTCGTAGCGAATGGTGTCACCTGGCATACCAATCACACGTTTGACAATCAGTTTTTCATCGCCACTTTCATCGGTTTCGCTAGCCACGACGATGTCAAATCTGTCAATTGAAGTAGTTTTTAACATAATCAATTTTTCTTGGTGTTGAAGCGTTGGGTCCATAGAATGGCCATCGACAGATACAGGGTTCCAGATAAAGTAACGACTGGCAAAAAAAGCGGCCATAAACAGTAAAAAGATGCCCCACTCAGCTAAGAAGGTGACTAATGGCGATCGTTTTGTTTGCTGTTTTCTTCTTCCCATGATAGTAGTTTCCTCATTTCAATAATTTTTGTGCTTTTTGCGTATTGGCAAAGTGGAGTTTGGCTGTTTGAGAGAGACCTGCCATGCCATAGTCTTTTATGATGCTTGCTGCGACTTGGTCGGATTTACTGCCAGCTCCTGAAGGCAGGCTTCTGCCTACCAATTGACCAAGCTGGACAAGATTTTCTAAAAACATAGCTCTAGCAATAATAGAAGATACTGCCACAGCCAGGTACTTGCCCTCAGCCTTTTCTTCCAGAGTAACCGGATTGGCGAATTGGTTGGCTTCCTTTTTCAAGTATTTTTGATAATTTTGACTGGAAGTGAAGGCGTCAATGACAATCTTCTCAGGCTGGACACCCTTTTGCAAGAGTAGGAAAATAGCCTGATTGTGTAGGGCAACCTTGACAGACACCGCATTGTAGCCTTGCTCGATGACTTCGTTGTATTTTTTCGGTGACAATAGCAGAGCTTGGTGGGGGATTTTCTCTTTTAAGAGAGGGGCGATTTGGCAGATTTTTTGGTCTGTCATTTTTTTGGAATCATCCACACCAAGCGACTTGAGAAAGGCATGGTCTTCTGGGCGGACAAAACTAGCAACGACTGCCAAACCTCCAAAATAAGACCCGTTTCCAACCTCATCGGTACCAATCATGGGCAGGTTTTGACCAGGTACAGTCGTCTGTCCAGAGCTTTCTGGCTCATAGCCCCAGAGCCCTGCTTCCTGCTCTGCCATTTCCCCCTGAAAAACGACTTTTCCAGAAGTGTAGATGGATAAGCTGGCACCGGTCAGTTTGAAAAATGCTTCTATGTAAGGATTTTTGCTGGTCTGCCGATAGCGGTCATAGTGAGTCATCATGGCCTGTTTTTGCTGAGCAGATACCTTTAGTACAACAGTGTTCATCTTCTTATTGTAACACAAATGCTAGTTAGAGTGTGCAGAAAAGGGTGGTTTTTACTATAATAGGAGGAGAAAGTCTAGTGGTAAAAAGTTAATAGAAAGTTGATTAATTTTTAGTTGATTTTTTAGAAAAAAGGGTGCACTAAAAACACCTAGCGAAAAACGCTTTTTTCGCTAGCTTATCCAAGGACTTGTGCCGATAATCACTTATCTTCCATAAGCCTCCTTGGTGGCGTATAGAGTTGGCGGTTGC
>NZ_JARQPL010000018.1:0-42964 GCF_046032535.1 Streptococcus suis
AAGAAGGCCTTTTTATTTTGTCCAGATGGGGTGGTTTCAGCATTAAAACAGCCATTTTTCTCTAAAAACAGTAAAAAAGACAAACACCAAAACGATGTTTGTCTGCAATCTGAAGAAGCCAGATGGCTTCTTTTTTTCTATTTATAGTCATTTGAATTATCTTTGATACATCGTCACTTTCGTCTTGCCATACTTTAGTATAGCCTGCGCCTCAGTTCCTTGTCTGAAAGCTAATTCATTCGACTATATATCAAAAGTAGCCTAGGAAACGAAGCCGAAGATCGAACTCTGTTACTTTCTTATTTCAAGGTAACAGGCTGAAAACCTCCAATGGAGCTTTTCACTCATCAAGGCTCGTGACAACGGATAATTTTGATTTTCGAAGAGTATTACAAAAAAGCCTATCGCTAGATAGACTTTAACAAATGTATTGTGATTACTTAAGCTTCAAAACCTTGAGCTACTGCTTCAGCAAAGTTTTCTTCCACTACGCTTGCACAGTGATCACAGATTGTCGCACCATAGCTGCGCTCTGCAACACTAGTATCAATACGGCGGCAACGGTCACATACTTCACCGCTTGCACGCTCTACAGTAAAGGCAACTTCTTCTACAAGAACAGCACTTTCAGGAGCTGCTTCCGTGGTTACTGTCAAGTTTGAAACGATGAGCAACTGAGCAAGGTCTGCATTCAAGCTCTCCAAGAAGGACTTGGTTTCAGCTGAGACATAGGCAGTCAAATGAGCTTCGAGTGACTTACCAATCACTTTTTCATTACGTGCTTCTTCCAAGGCTTTTTGAGCTTTTGTACGGAAGACCATAAAGTTTTCCCAATCAGCTAAAAGCTGCGCTTCATTAGCAAAGGTTTCCACCTCTGGCATTTCCGCCAATTGTACAAACTCTTCTGCTTCGTGTTCCAAGTATGACCAGATTTCTTCTGCCGTGTGTGGCAAGATTGGGGTCAAGAGCTTGGTAATTTTCACCAAGATGTCGTAGAATACTGTCTGCATCTGACGACGAGAAAGTGATTTAGCACCATCAATGTAGACGACATCTTTGGCAAAATCGAGGTAAAAGGCTGATAAATCAAGTGTTACAAAGTTTACTACAGATTTGTAAATAGCCATGAAATCATAATTGTCGTAGGCTTCACGGATTTGAGCTACCAACTTGTTAAATTTCACCAAGAGATACTGGTCAACAGAACGAAGCTCGTCGTATGCCACCGCATCGCTTGCAGGATTGAAATCAGAAGTGTTAGCAATCAAGAAGCGAAGGGTATTACGGATTTTACGGTAGGTTTCAGAAACCTGTCCAAGAATATCCATAGACACACGTACGTCGTTTGAAGTATCAACGGAAGTTACCCACAGACGTAAGATTTCTGCACCAAACTGTTTCTCAACATCACTTGGAAGAATGGTATTTCCTAGGGATTTAGACATCTTCATGCCTTTACCATCAAGGACAAAGCCCTGTGACAAGACAGCCTTGTATGGCGCATGACCATTTACAGCAACAGAGGTAATCAAGGATGAGTTAAACCAACCACGGTATTGGTCAGAACCTTCTAGGTAGAGGTCTGCTGGGTAGGAAAGGTTTTCACGGGCGTTCATAACACCATTCCAAGATGAACCAGAGTCAAACCATACGTCCATGATGTCTGTTTCTTTGGTAAATTCGCCATTTGGTGAACCTGGATGTGTGAAACCAGCTGGCAAGAGATCTTTGGCTTCAGATTTCCACCAGATGATAGAACCATGCTCCTCAAAGAGAGCTGCTACGTGGTCTGTCACTTCCTTGGTCATAATCGCTGTACCATCTTCTGCATAGAAGATTGGAAGCGGCACACCCCAAGCACGTTGACGAGAGATGACCCAGTCACCACGGTCACGGATCATGTTGTAAAGACGTGTTTTACCCCAAGCAGGAATAAAGGTCGTTGCTTCGATTTGGTCCAAGATTTCCTGACGGAATTTAGAAACAGAGGCAAACCACTGTGGCACTGCACGCCAGATGATTGGCTTCTTGGTTCTCCAGTCAAATGGGTATGAGTGATTGATCACTTCACTAGCAAGGAGCAAGTCGCCTAATTTTTCCTTAACCGTTGGTACAACCTTGTCATAGAATTGCCCTTCAAAATCAGGACCCGCAGCTTCATTCATCAAGCCACGTTCGTTGACAGTTACCGCAACCTCCAAGTCATATTTGACACCGACATTGTAGTCATCCTCACCAAAACCTGGAGCTGTATGGACGATACCAGTACCCGAGTCTGTTGTGACATGGTCACCCAAGATAACCAATTCATCAACTTCAACATCCCATGGGTGTTCGGTCACGATATATTCAAACTCAGCACCCTTGTGTTTTGAAATCACTTCAAAGGATTCCCAACCGAATTTGGCTGCCAAACTATCAACCAAGGCTTCTGCCAAGACATACTTACGGTCAGAACCAGCTGGTTGAACCAAGACATAGTCAATATCTGCTCCCATGGTCAAACCGCGAGAAGCCGTTACTGTAAATGGAGTCGTTGTCCAGACAACGATGTAGCTGTCTGTATCCAAGAGCCCCTTGCCATCTTTGACCTTGTTAGCATAGTAAAGAGATGTTGAGTCAATGTCATGGTATTCAATTTCAGCTTCTGCAAGGGCAGATTCAGATGACCATGACCAGTAAACAGGCTTGGCACCACGGTAAATATAGCCCTTGTCTGCCATAGCACCGAAGACACGGATTTGAGCAGCTTCATAGTCTTTCGTCAAGGTGATGTATGGATTTTCCCAGTCTGCAGAAACACCCAAGCGTTTGAAATCATCACGTTGCTTGTCAACTTGGCTAAGAGCGTAGTCACGGCACATTTCAAGGTATTCTACCAAGTCCATTTCCTTGCGCTTAACACCTTGTTTTGCCAAGACTTGCTCAATAGGAAGACCATGCGTATCCCAACCCGGTACAAATGGTGCACGGAAGCCAGACATTGACTTTGAGCGAACGATAATATCTTTAGAAATCTTGTTCAAGGCGTGTCCAACGTGGATATTTCCGTTAGCGTATGGGGGACCGTCATGAAGATGAAAGGCAGGTTTGCCTTCATTGAGTTCTTGGCGACGAGCATACAAGTTTGCTTCATCCCAGGCCTTTTGCCATTCTGTCTCGCGAGTTGGTAAGCCTGCACGCATTGGGAAAGCCGTTTTGCCTAAATTAAGGGTTTCTTTGAGTTTCATTTTATCTCCTTTATTAAAAAGTTAATTCCATTTTTATTTCTTGGCCAATCATACCAACTGATTGAAAGCCAAATTTTTCTAAGATATACCGCATTTTATGATTACCAATCACATAATTCATCGTAACTTTTTGGCATAAAGTATCTTCTTTGGCCAGAACCAGAATTTGTCGAATCACTTCTTTACCATGTCCGCGATTTTGATGATTCTTATCGATTAACAAACGCCAAACATAGTAGCTCTTGTCCTCTTCTTGAATAGACAAGAGCACAAAACCTACAACTTTCCGACCAAACATCACCGCATAGGGATACAATTGTCCGCTATCCTTATACAGCCAAGCCTGGGCCAAAGAATATTCAACCGATGCTACTCGGCGTTGGTCCTCAGGTGCAAGTTGAACTTGTAACACCGCTTCAAAGTTGTCCTTGTTTACTAATTCTAATCGTATCATAAAAAATATAAAAAACTCCCGCCAAATAAGGACGAAAGTTCGTGGTACCACCTTAGTTTAGATAGAGTTTCCCCTATCCCTCTATGTTCGTAACGTGAACGGACGTCTTTCCTTACTATTTTCAGGAAAAATCAAACAAAGTGATGATCCATAGAAAGAGATTGTAGGGCTTCCACCATCTCCTACTCGCTATAAATATTTCTACCGACCGTGTCTCTGCTTATGATCTTTATTATTCTTCTGTTGAAATTTCTACAGAATCTCCACTCTCAAAAGCCGCTGCCTGACGAGTTAATTCTGCAATTTCTTCTGGTGTCAATTGACGTGTATAATCCAAACTTTCTTCTTCAACAGGTAATTCTTCATCCAAAGCCTTATGAAGAACATCACGAAAGGCTTCGTCACTTGTTTGAATGTAACTTGCTGTTGGGCGAAGGATTTCCTCCCATTCAGATGAATTAACCAATGATAATTGGCTTTCTACTGTTGATTTCAGACGCTGATGGAAAATACGTGTCTTGTTTTTTAATTCTTCAGTCTCAATGACAACTTTTTTCGCGTTGTCAGTCGCATTACGAAGAATTTCATTTGCCTTATCTTTAGCTTCATGTAACAATGTTGCCGCATCATAGTCAGCTTGTTTAATAATATTTACCGCTTGATCTTCGGCCGCAACCTTTACTTTCTCAGCTGTATCTTGAGCTAAAAGAACTGATTTACTCAATGATTCTTTCATCTCATCAAAATAAGCTAAACGTTCCCGCAAATTTTTCAATTCTAACTCTTGGTCATGATTTTTACGAATTAAATCCTCATAATCACGTGTTACAATGTCCAAAAAGTCATCAACTTCATCTGCGTCGTATCCTCTAAATTTTGTAGCAAAGGTTTTATCTTTTAATTCTAATGCTGTAAGTGCCATCTTTCCTCCTAAGTTTTAACAATGTCTAACTTCAATTTTATCTTCCCTTGCTTAGAAAAACCTAAAAATTCATTTAGGTGAACTCTACCATATCTCCTAACACTAATTAATTGCCCTATTTCAACTAATTTACTGGTTTGTTCTGTCAGAACATAATCCAACTTCACATGTCCAGCCTCAATCAACTTGTTTGCAGTTGCCCTTGAAAGATTAAATGCGACCGAAATCAATTTATCCAATCTCATACTGGAAACCAACACATCCTTTGAACGCCATTCCTGTCCAATCGGTAGTCGAACAGTCGTCCATTCTTCTTCCTTTCCCTTAACAGGGACACGAGCAACTTTAGTGATAGATTGTAAGGCAATCTGCCCAAATTTCTGATCGATAAAGACAATCAATCGTTCATCATCAATCAAAATATCACCCAAATACTCCCTTTTAATCCCTAGTTGATTGAGAAAAGTTCCAAGAACTTGTGAATGGGATAAGGTGTGAAATTTTCTAGCATAGGACAAATGAAGAGCGGTTAACTCAAAGTCCTTGATGTCCAACTCATAATAAGCCGGGGCAATAATAACCCGCGAATGTTCAGTCGAAACAAAGTCCCGACTAGAAAACGTTTGTAACTGGTAGTAGTTAGCAATTTTGCATACAATTTCATCTTGTCTAGGATGTAAAAACTGAGTTAATCTGTATGAATACGTATCTTCAACTTGCTGACACATATCCATTATTTTCTCTACAAACTCTCTTTCTTCCCTAGAAAAATGTTGCAATAAGTTTTTGTCATTTTTCATAACTATGCTAACAGGAGCAATAATTGAACCAAGAAGCGTGTTCCCATATTAAGCGCAATCATGGCTGCCATTACAGTCCAATCCAACCCCATAAATTGCAGATTAAATCGCCTAAAGGGTTTTAAAATCGGTGCTACCAACCATTGAATCAAACGTCCAATCGAGCTTGTGTATAGGCTAGGAAACCAACTTAGCAAAGCATATGCTAATAAGAGATAGGAATAAATTTCTACAATTTTTAATAGTAAAAAAATCAAAATTTGCATAGTGTTACCGTTTTATATCAAAGTCAAAATTTGAATCAGCCACACCAGTACTTGTACCAGCATTGCGCAATTCTTCAATATTGACTGTGACATTTACTGGAGTTAACAGCCACATGGTATTTGAGACCTTTTTCAAATTTCCAGATAATACTGAACGAGCACCATCCAAGTAGTCTAGGCAACGTCTAGCTTGTTGCTCCGACATATATTGAAAATCAATGAGAATACTCGCATTATCTAATAAAAGATTTACCATCTCTGGTGCATCTTCATAACGTTTTGGAAACTTAATATCAATTGTAGTTTTGACAATCTCTTTTTCGTTATTATTAGTCATCAATTCTTGCTGCCTTTCATGTAGGCGTTGAAGTTGACTTTCTGAACGTGCTTCCCGACGCGTCTCTACTTTTGGCTGCTGTTCGCGCACAGGTGCAGCTGTAGTACTGGCAACACGCATTTTAGGACGATCATTAGGCATTGAATAGGCATCTGCCTGTTCTTCAACTTCATTGACTTCGTCAACTTCAAAGTAATTAAATAAGTTCTTAAATGTATCTTTTAATGCCATATTTTCCTCCTCTCCATTATTCAAAGAATGCTGAGCCAATTCTCACATATGTAGCTCCGTGAGCAATGGCGCGTTCAAAGTCCCCACTCATTCCCATACTTAACTCTGTAAAGGGCATACGTGGTAAGTTCCTTGTAGCTAGTTCTTCTTGGATTTCCTGCATTTTAGAAAAGATCTCGTCTAATTCATCATCTGTAGCATCAATCGGTGCCATCGTCATCAATCCAACAAGTTCAATGTTCTCCAATAAACTAATTTCAGCAAGTGCCGTATCAATCTCAGATACTGCAAAGCCATGCTTACTCTCCTCACCGGAAACGTTGACTTGGAGGAAACACTTGACTATTTTAGTCGCACGTTTATCTATTTCCTGAGCTAGTTTGACAGAGTCTAGGGCGTGGAAATAATCAACAAATGGAATAATGTCCTTGACCTTTCTTCTCTGTAAAGTCCCTATCAAATGCCAGGTCAATTGTTTGTCTGCTAGGGCATTATACTTTTCTAAGAACTGATCGACTCGATTTTCTCCAATATGGGTAATCCCAGTATTCACTAGCTGATTAGCAATAGAGCTGTCAACATATTTGGTGACAGCTATTACCTTTACTGATTCACTTGGACGACCTGCCTTCTCAGCAGCTTTTGCCACTGCTGAAAAGATAGCATCCTTATTCTTTTGAAAATTCATTTTAGTTTAGCGATTACGGAAGAATGGTGGTGTATCCAATTCATCCTCATCTTGATCCATTGTAAATTTTTCGACTGAAACAGTGGATGTTGGTTCTGTGTCAGTTGGACGAATCAAGTTTTCACGACGCAAATCCCACTCTCCGAAGGCAGAAGCTTTCGGCGCTTCAGTTTGTTGTGCAGCTCCACGAGTTGGTGCTGATGCTACTGAATGATCAAAGCGTTGAGAAGGGCGTGGTGAAACAGCTTCCGTGCGATGGCGGGCTGGTTTATCAGCAGTATCTTGACGAACACCCGTAGCCACAACAGTCACACGAATCTCATCTTTCATTGTTTCATCAATAGATGTACCCAACCAAATGTTAACACCTTGACCCGCAGCCTGATTAACGATTTCTGAAGCATCTTCTGCTTCTGTCAGAGTCATGTCATAACCACCTGTAACATTGACAATGACATCCTCTGCACCATCAATTGTTGTTTCAAGAAGAGGAGAATAAATCGCTTTACGAGCCGCCTCAATCACTCGGTCCTCACCAGTACCGATACCGATACCCATCAAGGCGTTTCCTTTGTTTTCCATAACTGTCTTCACATCTGCAAAGTCCAAGTTAATCAAACCAGGATTTGTAATCAAGTCTGTAATTCCTTGAACACCTTGACGAAGAACATTATCAGCTTCGCTTAGTGCTTCTAAAAGCGGTGTTTTCTTATCAACAATTTCAAGAAGGTTGTTGTTTGAAATAATTAAGAGTGTATCTACTTGTTCGCGAAGACCTTCAATTCCCTCAATCGCAAAGTTTCCACGTTTATTACCTTCAAAACCAAACGGACGAGTCACAACTGCGACAGTCAACGCACCCAAGTTTTTAGCAATACGTGCAATAACAGGAGCCGCACCAGTCCCTGAGCCACCGCCCATACCAGCAGTGATGAAGACCATATCTGCACCAGTTAATACATTAGTCAATGCTTCTTCGCTTTCCTCAGCAGCTTTACGACCAACCTCAGGTTGACCTCCAGCACCCAAACCACGAGTCAATTTAGGACCTAGTTGGATCACTGTTTCAGCTTTAGAGCTACTTAGCGCTTGTACATCTGTGTTTGCTGCAATAAACTCAACCCCAGCAACACCTTCTTCAATCATACGGTTGATTGCGTTCCCGCCACCACCGCCGACACCGATTACTTTAATGACAGCACCATGACTAGCTGCTGCTTCAAATGAAAATGCCATAGTTTAAATCACCTTTTCTTTTCTCTTATTCAAACATGCTGCCAAACAAACCACGAATGCGATCTGTGATGTTTCCCTTAGCAGCTGGACGAGCTTCTTCTTCCTCATCATGGTAAGTAGGAGCAACTTGTTCCTCTACCTGATCAACTGTGTTCAATTCGTTCACGATTTCTCTTTGAATTGGCTGACTAATCCGAGGACGAGCAACAGGAATTTCAACTGGCTTATGTCTCAAGGTAGTTTCGCCATTTACTGCATGTTGGGCAATATTTTCAACATCTTCTAACTCACCAACATACTCAACAAAGCTAATCACGCTTGCAAATGCTGGATTGCGGATACCAATTTGATTTGGAACATAAAGTTTAGTGTTAACACCAAACACTTCTTGGGCCAATTCTGTAATTCCTGGTAAGATAGCACCACCACCTACAATAACAACGCCTCCTGGTAAATCTAGAGCACGTGTACGCTCCAAATCTTGTTTCACACGGTCAAAAATCTGACGCAGACGTGCCGCTATCACTTCTGAAAGGTAGCGCTCGGTCACTTCAACTGGAGCGTTTTCTCCAATCACGTCAACAGTGAATTTTTCCTTATCACTTGCATCTTGCGGATAGGCAATGCCGTAGTTGTATTTCAAGTTTTCAGCGATACTCTTTGAAGTTGTCAATACTTTTGAAATATCGTTTGTGATATAATCTCCACCTTCTTGGTAGATGTTTGTGTATTGCAACTCTTGGCCACGCATAACAGCCACAGTCGTTTGACCGCCACCAAGATCAATGACAGTCGCACCAAACTCACGTTCACCTTCATTCAATACAGAGCGAGTTAGTGCCAACGGAGAAATTACAATATTTTCAACTTGGACACCTGCACGCTCCACCGTTTTACGAAGATTGTGAAGAATGGTACGTGGTCCTGTGTACAGCATACCACGCATTTCCAAGCGAATTCCCATCATTCCACGAGGGTCCTTAATGCCTTGAAATCCATCGACAGTGAACTCTTCTGGAATAAATGAAATCACTTCGCGTTCCGGAGTCATACTCTTTGTCAATGCTGATTTTACAACATTCTCAACATCCAAGTCTGTAATTTCTTGTGAATCTGTTGTAACAGGAATCATCCCTTGAGTCGGTTCAATCTGAAGAAGGTTGGCAGGTAATCCAACATTTACCTTTTCAATGCGGATACCTGACTTTTCTTCTGCCTGCTCGATCGCTTTTTTAATCGCTCCAGCAGCCACCTCAATATTTACAATAATTCCATCTTTGACGCCAGCACTTTTTACATTGCTGACCCCAATCACATTCATTTCGTTATCAATATATTCTGCAACCAAGACTTTAACGGAGCTTGTACCAATATCTAATCCCGTAAAAAAGCCGTTCCTAGCCATTCTATCAGTCCTCTCTTACTTCCAACTTTAACAAATCATCTTCCATTTTGAAAAATAGTATAATTAGTCATCATTCATTATACCATATTATATCGAATTATGGTGTTTTTAAAGGATTTTTTTATTACTTTTTCTTTACAAAATTATCTATTTTAGCTTGCATATCTATAAATGCCAACTTCCATATCAATTGTCGTTGGAACTGTCACTTCTGCCGCTATTTTTGTATAGTAAGGCAACTTCTGACTAAGCTCACTCAATGGAACTAAAACCGTGTTCCCATCTGCCATATTGAGTGTCAGCAAATCCGCGGTCACTTTACTTGGCGTTAAATTTATTGTCTGAATAGCAGAACGAATTCCTGTATCTATTTTCCCCAATTCAATGGCCAGTTCCTTGATTAATTCCTTGTCGGATAAATTAATCGTTGGGTAGCCTTCTGGCAAGGAATCCTGTGAAATTGACTCTCCACCAACCTCTCCACTAGACAATACTGGATACCACTGACTTTGTTGCTGAATGTAGCCTATTATAGCGTATTCTTTAATTTGAATCGTAAAGGTAGCTGGAAACTGGAACTTGATTGTTGCAGTCTCTACAGACGAACTATTCTTCTTAATATTCTTTGCGTAAGCATCTGCATGCAAAGCTATGGTTACAATGTAATCATCTGGAGAGATAAGGCTATAATTTTCTACTTGCTCAGCAGTTAGTCGCTCATTTCCAACGACCTCTATCTGTTTTTTCTTGCTGGTTGGAGAAATAAAATACAGAGCCAAGGCTGCCAATAACAAGCTCGCCATAAGAACTGGAACGGCTTTCCACACTACCTTGGAAGGAATATCAACTTTTAAAGTTTGAACCTCTTTCTCTGTTTCCTTTTTGGATTCCCGATTCTCTTGTCTTCTGTTTATTCCCTGAAAAAGGACTCTTTTACTCTTTCTAGCTTTTGGGCTCTTCTGTTCTGTCTGCCCTTCGTCAACTGCCTGAACATCTGCCTCATCTTTATGAGCAAGGTAGGCTTGATGGCGTGCTTTCCATTGTTCGAAAAAGGCACTTTTTTCATCATCCGGAGCAGTCATCTCAGGTATGTCTACATCCGTAGAAAGTCCTTTTTCTTCGGCTAATACAGATTCTTTCTCTACTGGTGAAATTTGTTCTGAATCCAATTCTACTTGGGGTGCCTGTTCCACTTCTAGCACTGGTTCTTCTATATTTGAATCTTTTTCCGTCATAGAACCTACCTTCCCATATCTTCTCTAAGCAAATTGTAAAAACTATCTACTGACTGAATTTCATTAGAATTTGCCATGTTTTGGATATAAAATTCCTTATTTTTCAATAGCTCATCGACTTCTACTAACAGGCTGGCAAATGTCAATTGACTTTCATCAATCTGCTTAGAATATCCCTTTTTCTCTGCATAGAGAGCATTTTCAATCTGATCCCCTCGACTGGCCTGCCTTCCTAGTGGCACAATCAAATGGAGTTGTTGCATGGCAATCAACTCAAACAGAGTATTGGAACCACCACGGGTAATAACGACATCCGCTAAATCCATCAAGGGTTGATAAAGTTCTGTCACATAGTCAACTCTATATAGGTTTTTATCTAATTGATTGAGACTACTGTCCCCTGTCAAGTTGATAATATTGAATCGTTCGGTCAGAGCAGCACTATTCTGACTGATTAAATCATTAAAGACCTTAGCACCGCCCGAACCACCTACAAACAGTAGGGTCGGCAGACTTTTATCGAAGTGACTGAGAATTTCTGGCAACTGAATTGGTGTAACTTTGTCATTCGTTTGCCCCACTTTTGTAACCGCACCAACATGTTTTACTTTAGTCAAGCTGGCAGGCTGCTCAAAAGTACTATACATGGTTGTCGCAAATTTATAGGCTATTTTATTGGCCAGTCCCATTGTTAAGTCTGATTCATGGATAAAGACCGGAACCCGCAGCAAATTAGCAGCAATAACTGGCGGAACCGATACAAATCCACCTTTTGAAAAAAGAGCTTGCGGACGAATTTTTGCAATGATGGCCAAGGATTGAAGAACACCAAAACCAACTTTAAACACGTCCAACATATTTTGGAAAGAGAAATAACGGCGCAATTTTCCAGTCGAAATAGAATGAAAATAGACATCTAAACCTGATTTCACAACCTGCTCATGTTCAATACCGTTCCCATCACCAATATAGTGGACTTCCCAGCCTTCTTCCAAAAATCGCGGAATCAAAAGGAGATTGAGCGTCACGTGCCCAACAGTCCCTCCACCTGTAAAAACAATTTTTTTCATGATTATTTCAACTCCTCAAAGGTCTGTAAGAAGACGTCGCCACGCACTTCAAAATTGGCATACATATCCCAACTTGCATTAGCTGGACTTAAAAGGACAATATCTCCTTTTTCTGCAATGGCAAAGGCTTTTCTAGTCGCATCCGCAATATCAAGAGCTTCTATCGTTTCCACTTCTGCCTTATCTGCAGCACGTTGAACACGGGGAGCTGATTGACCAAGGATCACCATTTTCTTTAGACCAACCAAATCAGGGACTAATTCATCAAATTCATTGCCACGGTCCAAGCCGCCTGCAATCAAAATGACCTTGCTATTGTCAAACCCTGAAAGAGCTTTTTGAGTCGCCAAGATATTGGTAGACTTACTATCATTGTAGAAGGAAACGCCATTGATTTCACCTACAAATTGCAGGCGGTGTTTGACTCCTCCAAAGGCAGACAAACTTTCCTGAATCGCTTGGTTGTCTACTCCCATCAATTTTGCAACTACAATTGTTGCCAAGGCATTTTCAACATTGTGTGAACCTGGAACACCAATTTGGTCAGCATCCATGATGTATTCACCCTTGAAATAGAGTTTTCCATCTGCCAAATAAGCTCCATCAACCACTTCCAGCGTAGAAAAAGGAACTACAGTTGCTTTGGTCTGTCCAGCCAATTCCTTGGCTTCTTTCTGGTTGAAGTTGAGCACTACAAAATCCTCAGCCGTCATCTGACGCTGAATCATCCATTTTGCTGCTACATAGTCTTCAAAAGTCCCATGATAATCAATATGACTGGCAATAAGATTAGTCACAACGGCGATATGCGGGCGGAAAGATTCTGTCCCCATTAACTGGAAAGACGATAATTCCATGACCAAGGTATCCTCTGCAGTCGCAGTTTGAGCGACCGAAGATGCTGGGTAACCAATATTTCCACATAATTTTGCAGGTTTATTTCCAGCATTCAAGACTTCTGCAATCATGGTCGTTGTCGTTGTCTTACCGTTCGAACCTGTAATCCCCACAATTGGAGCATCTGATACCAAGTAGGCCAACTCAACCTCTGTCCATACTGGAATTCCTTTTCCAATTGCTTTTTCAACCATGGGATTATCATAGCGAATTCCTGGATTTTTTACCATCAAAGCGAAATCTTCATCCAATAATTCCAAGGGATGGCTCCCGCAAATAACACGGATACCATCTTCCAACAAAGATTGAGCAGTCGGATTTTCTTCAAAAGGCTTTCCATCGTTAACAGTGACGATAGCACCCAATTTATCCAGGAGACGGGCTGCGGATTCCCCTGATTTAGCTAAACCTAGCACTAACACTTTCTTATTTTTTACAATATCAATCATCTTCATCTCAATTACCTTTACTTTCTAACACCTTATTTTACCCTTTACGAAGACCTTTTTCAAGCCAGAGGACAGAAAAACCGACGCAAAGCGTCGGTTAATTTCATCTATATCTATAAGGACCAGGTCGCTCTGTTCTCCTCTGCCTATCTTTAGGTTCTTTATCGAGATAATAAATATCCCGCATCGCCCAAAAACCAATCAGAATCATTAGTAGACCAACCCAAATTTCCTTTGAAAATTGCATGATTCTTAAAAATCCAAGTACCAAGGCAATCGCTAATGCTACCAGTAAAAATACTGCCGCAATCAAATTCATAGTCCCCTTAATATTGCGAGGTGCAATAAAAATATAAAAAAGTACTAACATGATGGCGAGGATTAAATAAAACATGCTTCTTCTCCTAGAAATTATTCCTCAGTCGCTAATTTTTTCTTCTTCGCAGCCTTATCACGCTCTGCCTTGTTCAAGATTTGCTTACGAAGACGGATAGATTCTGGCGTTACTTCCATGTATTCATCATCATTCAAGAATTCTAGTGATTCTTCAAGAGTCAAGATACGTGGTGTCTTAATTACAGACGTTTGGTCTTTGGTAGCTGAACGAACGTTGGTCATTTGTTTTGCAGTTGTGATGTTAACTGTCAAGTCATTTTCACGCGAGTTTTCACCGATAATCATTCCTTCGTACACTTCAGTACCTGGGTTGACAAAGATGGTACCACGCTCTTCAATACGCATGATAGAGTAGGTCGTTGCCTTACCTTGATCGATAGAAACCAAAGCACCACGGTGGCGGCCACCGATTTCACCTTGAACAACAGGCAAGTATTGGTCGAAAGTATGGTTCATGATACCGTAACCACGAGTCATTGAAAGGAATTCTGTTGAATAACCAATCAAACCACGCGCAGGTACTAGGAAAACAAGACGAGTTTGACCATTACCTGTCGCAACCATATCCAACATATCACCCTTACGCTCAGATAGGGATTGGATAACAGACCCTTGGTATTCTTCTGGAGTATCGATTTGCACGCGCTCGAATGGCTCCATTTTCACGCCGTCGATTTCCTTGATGATAACTTCTGGACGTGATACTTGAAGCTCATAGCCCTCACGACGCATGGTTTCAATCAAGATAGACAAGTGCAATTCCCCACGACCTGAAACAGTCCATTTATCTGGAGAGTCAGTAGGATCAACACGGAGAGAAACGTCTGTTTGCAACTCAGCCAAAAGGCGCTCTTCAATCTTACGAGATGTCACCCATTTACCTTCACGACCTGCAAACGGTGAGTTGTTCACCAAAAAAGTCATTTGAAGAGTTGGCTCATCGATACGAAGAACTGGAAGTGCCTCAACTACATCTGTTGGAGTTACCGTCTCACCAACGAAGATATCTTCCATACCTGAAACGGCAATCAAGTCACCAGCTTTAGCTTCTTGGATTTCCTTACGCTCAAGACCGAAGAAACCAAAGAGTTTTGTAACGCGGAAGTTTTTGGTTGTGCCGTCAAGTTTAGAAAGGGTAACTTGGTCACCAACTTTAACAGTGCCACGGAAGACACGACCGATACCGATACGACCTACGAAGTCATTGTAGTCCAAAAGGGATACTTGGAACTGCAAAGGCTCATCTGAGTTATCCACAGGAGCTGGGATATGCTCGATAATAGTATCGAAGATTGGTGCCATTGTTTCTTCTTGGTCTGCTGGATTGTCAGACAAGGAAGAAGTTCCGTTGATAGCTGATGCGTAAACCACTGGGAATTCCAACTGGTCATCATCTGCACCCAATTCGATGAAGAGTTCAAGCACTTCATCTACCACTTCTTCTGGACGAGCAGATGGCTTATCAATCTTGTTAACAACAACGATTGGTGTCAAGTTTTGCTCAAGGGCTTTTTTCAATACGAAACGAGTCTGTGGCATAGTCCCTTCGTAAGCATCCACGACAAGCACAACACCGTCAACCATTTTCATGATACGCTCAACCTCACCACCGAAGTCCGCGTGTCCCGGTGTGTCCATGATGTTGATACGGGTACCGTTGTAAGCTACGGCAGTATTTTTTGCTAGGATGGTAATACCACGCTCTTTTTCAAGGTCGTTAGAGTCCATGGCACGCTCATCAAGGTTTGTGCGCTCATCAAGCGTTTGGGATTGTTTCAATAATTCATCAACGAGGGTTGTTTTTCCGTGGTCAACGTGTGCAATAATGGCTACGTTACGGATGTCTTCTCTAAGTTTTGTCATAATATCCTCTGTATCTTTTAATTTAACTAAAAAAGTATATCATAGATTGGCGCAAAAATCACAGATAATCTTGTTGTAAATGTTTTCAGGCAGTTGATTGAGAAGAAAAAGAAAAGAGATTGAAAATCAACCTCTTACAAAATATTTTCAAAACTATCTCGCAC
Source organism: Streptococcus suis (assembly GCF_046032535.1). GTDB lineage: Bacteria > Bacillota > Bacilli > Lactobacillales > Streptococcaceae > Streptococcus > Streptococcus suis_AK. Next base: position 15,644 of record NZ_JARQPL010000018.1, read on the forward strand.
TTCCTGTGGCCATACGCTAGATTGAACTTCACCGATATGTTTCTTACGAAGCAAGAACATGGCCAAACGGGATTGACCGATGCCGCCACCGATTGAAAGCGGGAAGAGACCATTCAACAGGGCACGATGCCAATCAAATTCTAGACGGTCCTCATCACCTGTAATAGCAACCTGGCGCTTCAGCGCTTCCTCGTCTACACGAATCCCCATTGAGGACAACTCAAAGGCTGATCCAAGCGCTTCATTCCAAACCAAGATGTCGCCATTGAGTCCTTTGTAGCCTGCTTCTGATGGGCTTGTCCAGTCATCATAGTCTGGTGCACGTCCATCATGTGGTTTACCATCTGCCAGTTCACCGCCGATACCGATTAGGAAAACTGCACCGTATTCTTTGGCAACCACGTTCTCACGCTCTTTTGGTGTCAAGTCTGGGAAGTTCTTGACCAAATCCTCCGTGTGGATAAAGGTGATTTTCTTAGGCAAAACAGACTCAATGTCATAACGAGCCTCCACTGCCAACTCTGTCAGACGGATAGCCTTGTAAATCTGCTCCACAGTTTCTTTCAAATAAGCCAAGTTGCGACGACCATCAGGGATGACCTTTTCCCAATCCCACTGATCCACGTATACTGAGTGAATGGGATCCAAGGAATCCTCGTCAGGACGAAGAGCCTTCATGTGAACAAAGAGCCCTTCTCCCTCATTAAAACCGAATCGAGCCAAGGTATGGCGCTTCCACTTAGCAAGTGAGTGAACCACTTCATAGGTCGCATCTGGAATTAACTTCACATTAACAGTAACCGCATTCTCCACACCGGACAAATTATCCTGCATACCATCCCCGACACGACTCAAAATCGGTCCTTGCACTTCTACGATTTCTAGCTTGTCTTTCAAATACTGAGTGAATGTATTTTTGACGAAAGAAATCTCCTCTTGCTGATGAATGAAGCTTTTCTTCATACCTTACCTCCTCGTAAATTTATACACCTTATTATACTCTTTTTTACCCACTTGTAAAGTCTTTTTATTAAATATTCTGATAATTTAATAGAGGTGTTTCACTTCGGCTGATAGCACTTCTATCACGCCCTCTGTCAAGCGTCTAGGACCACGCACCGCCCTGACTCCCAAGTCCTTCATGCGCGCTCTCGGCAAAACATCATCGGAAAACTGAGCGAGCAATTCTACCTGCATGAGTTTCTTTTCTGTCGGAATATCTGACTCTCCGTGATTTTCCAAGTTTGCCCCCAAGACTCGACAAACATAGCGAATAGCCTGTACAGGTGCCGTGATATAGATGGCTACGATGTCCCCAGCTTGAATGGTTGATTTTTGTGGCCAATAGACTACCTTATTTTCCGCAAACTCGGTGTCAATATCATAGACCTTGGGATTGGCTGGAATAACCCAGTAATCAGGCCCTTGCACCGCCTTGTAGGATTTCGGTCCCACCAAATAACGACTTTTCTCAAGGAGGTCAAACACCGTCTGGTCCTCCACAGTATCATCAAGTAAGACTGACACCCAAGTCTTCTTCGACATATGGTAGGCAGGGAAGATACCCGACTGACTCAGCAGCTCTGCTATTTCCCGACCGTCAACCTTGAGATTGACAATCTCCACCTCTTCTTGAGACCCGCTCCCGTCCAGCTTGTTCCTCGGAATCTGACTGACCAGGGCGTACCACTTGTTATTGTTGGGGTGGCGAAAAGCCCCATAGGTCGGCAACTTGGCAAAGGGATAGTCAGGAAGGTCACCCCACTGCTCCTTGATGAGCTGGGCTATGCGGTTGCTTTGGTCCTTGGTAAATGGCAGAGCGACACAGCAGGCTTCCTCTACCCGATCCAAAATGGACTGATAAGCCTCACGCACCTGCCCCACAAAAGCCCCAGCTGGCGCAGTCACCAGATGGGCGGTATAGACCTCCTCCATCTCACAATCCCAAATATAAGACGACAGCTGACCAGCCTCATCAACCTCCACCACCGCCTCAAACTGCCCCTCCATGAAGACCTCACGGTAGATGTAACGATTGTCGGCGAGAATAAAACCGAAAGGGATGAGGGAGGGGAAGTAGGGTTGGTAAGAATTAACTGAAGACATAGGCATAGTTCTCTCTTGAAACAAAATCAATAAAATCTAAAATTAAAGTTTATCAACCAAATGATATTCAACAATATCTTTGGTTTTCCGAATTACTTTTCTAAATTCTAGTTGTTTTAAGGGATTAGAAATAATAGTAAGCTTAGGGGAACTTTCTAAATTTGAAACGACAGAAAGAAAGTAATTCGACTTATAAAATTCAGCTTGTTGATACTCTTTTAAAGTTAGTCGAATATCCCCGTGTTTTCCCCTAATTCCCTTTACCTCAGCTAAATAATTATTCTTTCCTACACTGATCTGAAAATCATATCCATCACCATACAAACGAGCATCCTCTATAGTACCACTTTGGAAAACGGACTCTTTTTGATAATTGTTCATAAAGTACAATTCAGCTTCTAGTCCTGTTTCTTGTAATCTTTTGAATTTTGACTTCACTATAGGACTTTCAATTAATGTTATTTCCTTTACATTATGAACTTTCTGAAGGTACAACTTAACGATGTTGGCATAATTTACAACATCTTCATTTCCAAACAAGCTATCAATTAGTTCTTTTCTAGGGCGATAATCTTCCATTCTTTGCCACCATCCACTCCGTGGATTTGGAAAGAATGGATCAAAAATATCCATCCTATTCTTGACAACACTTCTAGTCTCAGCGATTCCTAAGTCAACAAAATATTGATAAAAATCTGTTTTAGTCTTGAACCCAAATTCTTTGATAAATTCATTATCGAATTTAGCTAGACCATAGCCTAATAGATTTAATAGTTCGTAATATTTGTGACGGTTTCTATTTGACATATCCTTACCCCCACTTATGCAATGTTTCTTCAAAAAGATTATTATATCTATTTATATTCCCCCTGATTTCATTACACTTAACCGAATCATACGTTATTATTCTGCCATCTTGATTTTCAATTTTAAATCCATGCACTCCATCAGTTTTTGCATGAGCTAATAAATTCCTTTCCTTTAATATATTTGAACGGTAATTGTCCACAAAGTTGTCGTATCTTTCATCATACTTGTCATCATTTGAAGATTTTAGCATCTTAAATATTTTATTTACTACCCTAGCAAGTTTGTCTGAATCCATAACATAAGCCCGTTCTTGTTCTAAAACCGCCTTCAAATACCCCTCAGAAGCACTAGTCGAATTTTGATGAACTTTACTTATTTTATTATAAAAATCTCTCCCTTGTTTTTCTACATACCTATCTAAACTATTTTTTTCGTCTTCAGTTGCTAAATCAAGATATTTTGAAATAATTAATTTCATCTTTTGATCAAAAACACTGACATTATTCATCAATAAACCACGTATACTTAGAACATTTTCTGTTTTTAAAATATTTTTGTCAATAATTTTTTTAGCCTTAGGGATAAATTCGTAATTCTCACGACTACAAACATATGTCCCCTCAATAAACTTTTTAGATAATTGATCCTCAATATCATTTTTCTGAACTGAGTAAAACAATATATCTGACAAAATATTTTGTCTTCTAATGACTTCTATAGCTGAAGTTCCTTTTATTGAACCGAGTAAATTTAAATCTATGAAAATGACATCAAAATGCTTCTCATGTAATAACTTGACTAGCTGTTCGGTATTCACAGTATCAAATCTTGTAACCTTTAATAAAAAATTCCTATCCTTTACATATCTTTCTAGTTTACGATAAATATTATTATACCAAGTTGTCGTATCCTAAAACCATAAAATATTTAAATCAATACTCATTTAAAAAACCCAATTCTAAACAGAATCCCCTCTCATTTTTTTCATGTAATTTTATATAACCTCCATTCTCTTCCATAACACGCTTAACATGAGATAAGCCGACTCCGGTACTTTCTGTTGTTGTATAGCCTAATTCAAATATTCTATCCGGGGTAATTATGGCGGAAGAGAGCCCCTCCCCATCATCTTTAAATTCCATAACCGTATAAATTCCATTTGTGTAAAAATCTAAATCTATATTACTTGCACCTGCCTTGAAAGAATTATTTACTAGGTTATCAACAACTAGCCCTAGCTCAGCAGTATTAAATTTTATTTTGTTTGTTAAAATCTTTTCAGGCTGGTATTTAAATTTTATTTTACTATATCGATCTTTGGTAGGCTTAAGTAAATCTTTTATATATTGCTCAATAAACTCTTGTAGTATAAAAGACTGAGTTTGATCAGATAATCGAAAATCTGCTGAGAATGCTAAATCATAAATTTTCTTAATTTTCTGAGCAGAAATAGTGATCCCATATATATCCTCATCCACCTCAGCAATAATGTCTGTTGCTTGATACTCATTTAATATCTGACTAATTGAATTAATTGATAGTTCAATACTATCAGACTCTGTATACATAGCATGTAGAGCTTCCGTCGCATTCTCAAATTTTGGATTTGTCAATTTTCTTAAAAATAAAGCCTGCTTACTTGTAATCTTCAATTCTTGTTCTGTAACCAACCGCTTTTCTCGCTCAACTTCTTTTGCGACTTCTGCCTGCCTCTGCTTTTGTTGAGCCTCAATCTTTTCTCGCTCAGCCGTCTTACGAGCAAGTTCTGCCTCCCTACGTTCTTCTTCTGCAATCTTTTTCGCTTCTTCTTCTTGTATTCTTTTTTCCTCAAGAGCTTTTTTTTCTTTTCTCCTAATTTCATCAACTTCTTTACGAACAACTGAACCTATATTTGCACGCTCACTAATCAACTTATTAACAATAGGTTTCAACAAGTCAATTAACAAAGTAATACGTTCATCGTTTCCCGAGAGACCTTCTCGATTAGTTGTCGAAATATCTTCCAATCTATCATGATCCAAAACGTCAAATGAAATTTCCCCCTCTATGTAAGCACCAAATGCTTGAGTATTATTTAACAAGGGCATAAAATCTGAAACAGCTAATTTATCACGAACATATAATCTCAATTGATTAGCTTTATAAACTTGATTCCTTATAAATCTGTCCTTTGTATCCGTTCCAGTATTTTCAAGAGCTTCAGACATATTGATTGTACTATGGATACCAATCCATCCTGTTAGCTCGTAAGTAATTTCTTCTAGCTCTCCATCAATATTCAGAAATTCCTCTTTACCAGTTAAACTAATTCTTGATATCTCAGAAGGATATATTCTTTTTACCTGACGCAGTTTATTTGACACTTCCTCTAAATCCGCACTTATCTTTACCGAATCATTTAGCAGATCCATATTGACCACTGTTTTATCTGTTTGAAAAAAGGCATAAAAATTTTTAAATCCAATGACCTTAGAAACTTTTGAAAACTCTATAGCCTGATTTACATCGGTCCTATACGCTACTTCAATGTCTGCCCCAAGATTATCCAAAAGATAGTAGTTTGCCAAAGTCATCTTCAAAGACTCTAGTTTCCCTTCAGCAAAACCCGCTAAATTGACACCAACAGACTTGATTAGCGTACCGCTCTCAATTTCATCCCAGATTTTTGTATTCTCAATATGTACATCATCGATAGGTACTCGCACTAGTTCAGGTATGTCACTGTCTAATGCGTCAGTTGAATCTAACATCCATGCACTTGCAATGCCATCTTTCTTTGAGACTATATAATATTTTTTAGAAAGAAATAACGTTGCTAATTTTCCGATTCCTTTCCTCCCCTTTGTTTTTTCTGATAAATCTTCACTTGATAAACGTTTATTCCGACCAATCAGAGCATATTTTGTAGATAAATCATCATAGTCCATTCCACTACCGTTATCAATAATTTCTAAGATAGAATTTTTTTTATCAATAGATTCAATATAGAGATTTACCTTAGTAGCACCTGCATCTAGTCCATTTGCAATTAATTCAGATATAGCACTCCATCTATTGGTATACATTTGCTTTCCCAATAAATTTAGTGCATAATATGAAAAATTAAACTGAATTTTATCCTTTTCAATCATAACAATTCCTTTATAAATTATTCTCTCTAAAAAAATCAGCTATTCTATTTGCTAAATATATACTTAGAATTGGAGGGACTGCATTTCCAATCTGTGTATTCACTGCTTCAAACCCTCCAATAAAAACATAGTCATCAGGAAAAGATTGAATCCTAGCTCCCTCTCGTGCGGTTAGAGCACGATTTTGACTGGGATGAATACATCTCAACGATGATGGGGTTGATAAATTATTAGTGATTGTGGTTGAAGGTCTGTCCCACCACAGTCGTCCATATGTATTACTATACCCCGAAGTAAGAAACAATTCTTTGGGTAATTTTCCTTCTTCAACCATACTGTTTATATCATCTTTTCCTTGTCCCTCTTTTAGAGCTTCCATGATTTTAATCATTCTATCACCATGTCGTCTACTAGCATGATTTTTTAATTCTATCGTATTTCCTCTCATTAATTGCTGATAAACCGTTACGGGTTCTCCTTGATAGCTATTCATAGTCTCATTATTTCCTAAAAGAGGTAAATCACTTATCGCTTCTCTTAATGTTATAGGATGTTCATTAGCTATACTATTTGGGAATCGCCACTCTACATCTAATTGTAAATCATTTCTCACACCAATAATAAAGACACGTTCTCTATTTTGAGGAACTCCGAAATCTTTAGCATTTAGTACCTGAATATGTAGGTTGTAACCATTCGCATCATTAAAGTCAGAAAAATCTTGAAAGCTCTCTTTTACATCTTCCAAAACAGGCTTTTTATCATCATTTTTCATTGTCAATAAGCCTAACACATTTTCAAAAACAAACATCTTTGGTTGCAAAAATGATAGCAGTCTTCTATACTCCTTATACATTTTTGCCCTATTATCAAATTGTCTCTTTCCAACGGTACTAAATGATTGACATGGAGGTCCTCCAATCACCAAGTCAATATCTTTTATATTTACTCCTATATTAGTCAAGTAATCAATATTAAGATCCGCTATATCTCCTTCTATCATTGGGATATCAGGATAATTCTGCCTAAATGCTTCAGCTGCATTCTTATCAAATTCGTTGGCAAAATTTATTTTAAAATCATCTCTCCTAACAAAAGAATTGTCAACAATTCTTTTTTGAAAACCAAATGTTAGTCCTCCCGCACCGGAGAATAAATCTACAACATTAATCATAAAATATCCTTACTTTTACAGTGTAAATAACTTGTTTATTGTCTTATCAAAGCATAAAACAACCCCTATTTTAGATTATACCACAAAACCCAGCCATTTTAGGCTGGGCATTTATCATATTCTACCTACTTAACCAGTTTTTTCATTTCTTCAATCCGTCCTACTATCACATCATATTTATTGTCATCAATCTCGAAATTTTTATTCTTCATTAAATTTTTCAAGCAACTCCTCAGCGATAGCTTGACTTTCCAACCTCAACAAACTAGCTTGGTCATCCGACTGATAAATAAAGGGGGATAAATTGCCGTACCAAACGGTAGTACTATCTAATATAACTGTGGTCGTACCAATCCTTTCTGGTACAAGCTTCACCTTCACATTGTCACTGTTTAACCCCATTAACCACTCGCTTAACTTATGGTTTTTGGAGGCATGAATAACCACTTGTTTTCCTCGGAGCAGTCCCAATAGTTCCTGAATCTTACTAGAAGTGAACGAATACAATTGTAAATAGACTGTTGAGCGTGTATTCCGCAAATCCTCTCTAAATTTCTCTTCGTAGTCCCTACCACTGAATAATACTTGGGTTTGTTCTTTCTCTCCAACCTGATAAGCCATTTTTCGATAAGCTATCTGACGTTTCTGGTACATTCTTTCAAGATAGGGAACGTGTATATCAAGATAGTCAACGATTCTCACCTCAGTTTTACCTCGATAGGGACGATGGAGCCGCCCTGCATACTGTATGAGGTTATTTTTCCAAGACAAGGGAGCTGCCAAAATTAATGTATCCAACTTTGGCATATCAAAACCCTCGCCAATATACTTTCCTGTTGAAATGAGGACAATGGGACTATTCTCATCTAGCTCACTGATTCTTTTCAGAAGTTCTTTCGTATCTCGTCTTTTACTCGCTCCACTCAGGCAAAATATATTGGTCATTTCTTTTTCAATAAGTAGCTTTTCCAATAGTTCTATATGTTCCCGTCGATTGACTAAGACAAGGATGTTTCGTTTTTCTTGATATAGTTTGAAAATATCTTGCACAATCAACGTATTGCGATGTGAATCTTTGGCAAGCCAATCATTAAAGGCTGAAAAGTTCGTACTATTCGACTGTTCCAAGTCCAATTTCCCAAAAGATGTTAAACGGAGTAGCATCCTCTTTTTAAAATCGTATTGACCAGACTGAGCAGTATGTAAAATTGGTCCAATACGTTGAAAAACAATTGGTTGATGTCCATTTTTACGCTCTGGCGTTGCTGTTAGACCATATAGATATTGTCCAGCAAATTGAGCAACTACCTTTTCAAACTGCAAGGCTGTCACATGATGGCATTCATCCACAATCATCATATCGTAATCCGACAAAAATTCGGAAATAGTGTCCAATTGGAAGAGAGATTGAACCATAACCACATCCACCAGTTTACTCCTCCATCTTTTAGAAGCCCCATATTGCCCAATATGCCCTATTACTTTTACACGCCCTGAAGGAGTATAGCGAACCGCCTCTTCCTCTTCAATCTCTAAAAATTCATCCAACCTTTCCAACCACTGCTCCATCAGTTGACGATTATGAACTAAGATAAGCGTTCGGCATTTCCTTTGTGCAATCAAGGCTGCCCCCAGAACTGTCTTCCCAAAACCTGTTTCAGCACATAGCAAGCCATTCTCACTAGCTAATAAATCTGCCAAAGCAAGCTCCTGCTCAAAACGTAAGATCCCTTTGAAAGAAATATGAATCGGAGATAAACTGTTGCGATTGTCCCTAACAGTTACTGTTTCAAATAATTCCTGTAACCTAGCCAATATTCCTCTTGGAAGATGCAAGACTTCATCCGTTTCTTCAAATAAGTAGATACGTTCTGGAGTCTGATAGGTTGGTTGTCTGGTCGCTTGTTTTAGATAAAATTCAGGGTTAGGAAAAGATGTCAGCTTTCTCAATAAATAATTTGTCTTTGAAGAAATCGTCCTCTTCTCGACTTGAATAACGTTTGATAAGCTACAATCTAACACTGTATCATCTACAGAACCTGAAAACTCCTGCCCTAAGAAGTCTAGTATTTTCTTCTGTCCAATCTTTTGAACCTGTTGAAGATAGGTCCATTGTTCAGAAAAGGGCTGAAAATGTTTATCAACAAAAACGGTTCTTCCCTTCTTGAAAGCGTCCCCTTGTAAGGGCAGAGCAATAAGATTACCAAATCCTCCCTTGGGCAGAATATCTTGATTTGGAAACATACGGTCAAATGAAGAAAAGCGAATATCCTTTGACGCCTGCATGGCCAATTCCAGCAATCGTTTCCCAACATTTCTTGCCTGCTGACAAGCAATTTCTTCCTCGAAGAAAAACCAGAGGTGAGCACCATTGCCCGAACGAGAGATTTCAATATGCCCTTCAAAACCATACTTTTCTGCTGTATCTCGTAGAATGGATACCTCTTCTCTCCAATTCTTTTTATCAAAATCAATCGCCAAAAAAGAACAAGTATCTTCTAAACTCATTGGAAAAATGCCAATACTCATTTCGCCACGTAGGTGAGCCAATAACACCTGTTTGGTCAAGGGTTGACAAGTTCTCTTTTCAACAGGAAGACTTTTCCAGCCATAATTGTAAGAAGGAAAATAGTTTATTTTCCCATTTTCATCAATATAAGACTTCGCATAGACATCCAAACGCCCCTTAAAAAGATTGAGTAGAATGGAGAGTTTTTCATCGGTACTTAGCTGATGTTTTTGTTCTTCAAAGTAATCGTATAAATGCTTATCACTAATCAGAAACTGCTGATTGCTATCTTGAAATTGCAATAAATTCAGAATCTTATCGGTAGCATAATAGGGAAAACGAGCAAGATGCTTCGCAACCTTACCCGTTGATTTTTCATAATAATAGGACATACGATTTCTCCAAATTGCCTAACGAGCTTATCAACGAAAAGTCAAAAGCCCAAGTATTCACTGGTCTATTTCCGACTTGAAAACTATCCTGTCTTTATTGATATTCAACAATCCCCAACTCTTCATACATCCTCTCACTTGACAAATCATTCTGACCATTCAAGAGGAGATTTTCAAAGAAAGCGGTTAAAAAGTCTGAGCGTTTATTGACTAACTTAGCATTGTCAAGTACAAGAGCATCTCGAAAGTATTTGGCATGTTTTTGAAAAGGCTCGTTGTCAATGTCGAATCCAAGTGAGCGAAGGTATTTGATGAGAAATACGGTGATTGTTCGAGTATTCCCTTCACGGAATGGATGGATTTGCCAAACACCTGAAATAAAGGATTGGATATGAGCAACAATGGTTTGTTTATCTAACCCAATATAAGAAAAATCCCTTTCTTGCTGGAAATCATAGTCCAAAGTGGCGGCGATTAGTGGAAAATCTGAATAGATTACAGTATCACCCTTTAAAACTGGCTCGTTTTTTGTAATGTTAACCGTTCGATACTCACCAATTGGAATACTGCTATCAAAAATATCCTGAAAGAGCTCTTTGTGGATATGTAAGAGAGTGGTTGGTCGGAGGCTAAAACCATTTTGAGAAAGCATTTCAACAATCCGAAGAGAGACAATATCTGCCTCTTGTGTACTGGCATCAGTTGACTGGTGGTATTTCGTAATTTCCTCGTACACCTGCTCATAGGTATATTCTCCACGAGCTTGCCTATCCGCCAACTCCTCCATATAAACAGACGGAGTCAACCCATCCACCTTTTGAAGACCAAAACCCGTTTCCCAGAGCTCCTGCTTGGCTTCGTAAGAAAGATTGGGATTATCAATATTGTAAGTTGCTTGCATAGACTCCTCCTATTTGAATTTCTAGCCTTATTATACCACAAAACCCAGCCTTTTAAGGCTGGGCATTTAGTTAATCTAGTGCGGTTAAAATCAGCTTGAGACTAGGAAACGACACCGCAGACAGTACTTGAGTACGGCAAGGTGAGTTGACGAAGTATCAAGTGGTTTTAGACCACTAGACCAATTTTTTCATTTCTGCGATACGCTCCTGTGTCGCATCGTATTTTGCTTGGTAGTCGGCTTGTTTTTCTTTTTCTTTTTCAACGACTTCTGGTTTGGCGTTGGCGATGAAGCGTTCGTTGCTGAGTTTTTTGCCGACCATGTCTAGTTCTTTTTGCCATTTGGCAAGTTCTTTGTCTAGACGAGCCAACTCTTCTTCGACGTTGAGGAGGTCGGCGAGTGGTAAGAAGATTTCAGCACCGGTGATAACAGCTGACATGGCTAATTCTGGTGCAGCGATGCTTGAGCTGATTTCCAACTGTTCTGGATTTGTAAAGCGGCGGATGTAGTTTTCATTTGCTTTGAAGAAGGTTTCAAGCTCACTATCTGCCGTCTTAATCAAAATGGTAATCGACTTAGAAGGGGCAACATTCACTTCTGCTCTGCTATTGCGCACCGAACGGATCAAGTCCTTAAGGCTTTCCACTCCCTTATGTGCTTCCGCGTTTTCAAATGCTGGGTTGACCACAGGGTAGGCCGCCACCACGATAGAGCCCTCTGCGTACTGGGCGAAGATCTCTTCCGTCACAAACGGCATGATTGGGTGAAGAAGGCGAAGGATTTGGTCCAGCGTGTAGAGAAGGACAGAGCGGGTCATGACTTTCTCAGCTTCGTTGTCGCTGTAAAGCACTTCCTTGGTCAGCTCGACATACCAGTTGGCGAACTCTTCCCAGATGAAGTTGTAGAGGATGTGACCAGCCACACCAAACTCGAACTTGTCGAAGTTTTCAGTGACCTTGGCAATGGTTTCGTTGAGATTGTGGAGAATCCAGCGGTCCGTCACGTTGCCAGCCTCACCAGCTGCAACTTTGGCAACATTCTCACGCGCCGCATCCAAGGTCAACCCTTCATTGTTCATGAGGATGTAGCGGGAAATGTTCCAAATCTTGTTGATGAAGTTCCAAGACGCGTCCATCTTCTCATAAGAGAAGCGAACATCTTGACCAGGGGCAGAGCCGTTTGACAAGAACCAACGCAAAGCGTCCGCACCGTATTTCTCGATGACATCCATTGGGTCGATACCATTTCCAAGCGACTTGGACATCTTGCGACCTTCTTCGTCACGGATCAAACCGTGGATTAGCACGTTCTTAAATGGCTGACGGCCTGTGAACTCAAGCGATTGGAAAATCATCCGTGACACCCAGAAGAAGATGATGTCGTAGCCTGTTACCAAGGTTGAGGTTGGGAAGTAACGCTGGAAGTCCGCCGCATTTTCATCAGGCCAGCCCATGGTTGAGAATGGCCAAAGGGCAGAGCTGAACCAGGTATCTAGGACATCCTCATCCTGTACCCAACCGTCACCTGCTGGAGCCTCTTCTCCGACGTACATTTCGCCAGATTCGTTATACCATGCTGGAATCTGGTGCCCCCACCAAAGCTGACGCGAGATAACCCAGTCGTGTACATTTTCCATCCATTGTAGGAAGGTATCGTTGAAGCGTGGTGGGTAAAATTCTACCTTATCAGCTGTGTCTTGGTTGGCAATGGCATTCTTCGCCAGTTGGTCCATTTTGACAAACCACTGTGTTGACAAGCGTGGCTCAACTACCACACCTGTACGCTCAGAGTGTCCAACGGAATGCACACGGTTTTCGATTTCAACAAGGGCGCCCAGTTCTTGTAACTTAGCAACCGTTGCTTTACGGGCTTCAAAGCGGTCCATACCTGCAAATTCACCTGCCAACTCGTTCATGGTACCGTCGTCGTTCATGACATTGACTTGTGGCAGATTGTGGCGTTGACCTACGAGGAAGTCATTTGGATCGTGGGCAGGAGTGATTTTCACAACCCCTGTACCAAATTCAGGATCTGCGTGCTCATCCGCAACGATTGGAATTAACTTGTTAACGATTGGCAGGATAACATTTTTACCAATCAAGTCCTTGTAACGTGGGTCTTCTGGGTTAACTGCCACCGCAACGTCACCGAACATGGTTTCAGGACGGGTTGTCGCAACTTGAAGCGCACGAGAACCGTCTTCCAACATGTAATTCATGTGGTAGAAGGCACCTTCTACGTCCTTGTGAATCACTTCAATATCTGAAAGAGCTGTGCGAGCCGCTGGGTCCCAGTTGATGATAAATTCGCCACGGTAGATCCAGCCTTTTTTGTAGAGTTCTACAAAGACCTTGCGAACAGCTTTCGACAAACCTTCGTCCAGCGTGAAGCGGTCACGTTGGTAGTCCAAAGACAGCCCCAACTTACCCCATTGCTCACGAATGGTCGCTGCGTACTCATCCTTCCATTCCCAGACTTTGTCGAGGAATTTTTCACGACCAAGATCATAACGGGTCACGCCTTGCTCACGCAAGCGTTCCTCAACCTTAGCCTGAGTGGCAATCCCCGCGTGGTCCATACCTGGAAGCCAGAGGGTATCAAAGCCCTGCATGCGTTTTTGACGGATGATGATGTCTTGAAGAGTGGTATCCCAAGCGTGTCCCAGATGCAACTTACCTGTTACGTTTGGTGGCGGAATGACGATAGAATAAGGCTTAGCCTCCGCATCGCCTGACGGCTTAAAGACATCTTGGTCCAACCAAGTTTGGTAACGACCAGCCTCAACTTCGGCTGGATTGTATTTTGGTGATAATTCTTTCATAATTACTTCTCCTCAAATCGTTTAAAACTAGCTAAAACTGTCATCTCGTCATCTTTAGGTTTTAGAAACTTGACAACCTCATTAGCATTATTATTCTCTAATCCATCATCTGTTAATATGCTATATAATAGAAATTTTACAGTAACATACTCTAATTTTGAAAATTCGTGCCAATTAGTTTTTCCTGACTCTATATTTGATAAATGAACTTTGTTTCGAAGCTTTCTAAAACGATCCAATGCTAGAAGTTCATCGTGGTTTAAGCTAAGAACTTTTTTCTTCTTATTCCTATTTTTTATTTTCTTTATAATATCATCAAACTTCATCTGAACGTCTTTAGGCTCAGCTAATTCCTTTAAAATTTCCGTTCGTATTTTCTTTCTACTCCCATCTTGATCGGTAAATACATTAGAGTCTATCGCATCTCCAATAACCTCAAAATATTCTTTGGTCTGCCAATTATTATTTTTGACAATCTCTTCAAGAATAGCTTCAACAATTGAAACAGCTACAATTATAAAGTTTTTTAAAATCATCTTCTCTATAACTGAAGAGAACACTAACTCTTCGATTTGTAAATTCAAAAATTCTAAATACTGTAAACTATACCCTAGATTTCTTCTTACCTCATCTTCCATATTAGCAAGACTTCCATTACGCAGTAGTGATTTATACTTTTCTAATTTTTCAGGATACCACCTTTCTTCACTAGAAAATCCATTCGACTTCAACAGTGTTTCGATCATCTTACTTACACTGACCTCCTCTTTCTATAAATAAATTTTTAATTTAATACTCCCCCACCAACTCTATCTTAATCCCATCTGGGTCTTCCAAATAAAGGGCATAGTGGTCTGGTCCTCCTGCATGGGGATAGCGGTCGTCGTAGAGCAGTTTGACTCGTCTGGTCAAAAATTCCTTCCGCCATTGGTCAATTTCATCAGGTGTGCCCACATGAAAAGCTAGATGATTGAGACCTGTACGGCACCGGTGATAACCTGCCTCTAGGAAGTCCTTTGGCGTTTGGACAAAGACCAGGTACTGCTCTGCTTTTTTATAAGACAGCCCGTCCTCCCACTCCTGATAGAGCGAGTAGCCCAGCTTGGTCAGAAGAAAATCGTAAAATGCACGCGAAGTCTCCAAGTCAGAAACGTATATTTCAACATGATGTAACATATTTCTCCTTTCCAAATGAAAATCCCTGCCTAGACTTGCTAGACAGGGACGAAGTTATTCCGCGGTACCACCCTTGTTCAGATAAACTATCTGCACTTTGCTTATTCGATTCACATCATCAGCAACCAGTTTTGACATTTGTGCGGATTTCTCAGTACCACCGCTTCCTGTGACAAATGGGGCTCAAAACACCTCTGAATGGCTTTATTGTAACAAATTGCACCTTGAAAAGCAAGGGATTTAGGCTTTCAACTCAATCCCTTTTTCTTTCAACTGCTTGATGGTTGCAGGACCGATGCCTTTAAGAGCTAAGAGCTCTTTTTCTGTATGGTTTGCAAAATCAGCCACAGATTGAATACCTGCTTCGTAGAAGGTTTCCAAACGTGCTGCCGCAATGCCTTCCAACTCAGGAAGTGCCAAGAAGTCTTCCAATGAAGTCGCTGAAGAAATCACCTCTGCTACAACTTCTTTCACTTGTTCCACAGCATGCTCTACTACAGCCTCAGCCTTGTGAGCAACTGTCTCTACTACCTCTGCAGCTCTTTCAAGACCTACACGACCTGCACGTTTCAAGTCTGCTAATTGTTTTTTCAATTGTTTTTTTCGATTTACTTTTTTCTTTGCCATGTTAACTCCTTTCTCCTTAGAACCTGTACTCACAAGTAAAGTGCCTATATATAAGAAATAGTTTTTTACTAATCAAGGCCGTTTTTTAAGGAAATACTGACTGTATTTTGAAAAAAACAACGATGAATAGCTGAAGAACTAGCCTTAGATAGAAATGCTGAACTGTGAATATAGTTTCTTAATAATGCCTTTGACCAAACAACTCATCTGGTAAATCATGAAAACCTTTGCCAGCATGGTAGTTGGCAAATTTCCCTTGAATGAATCGATAGGCATCCAGCTTGCTCTCATAACGAATATAAGCATCCGCTGCACGCTCATCTTTGTCTTCTTCCAAGACACGACGACTTTCTTCAACCGCCATCTCGTTTACCATGACCTGAGTGTTGACCCAAGCTTCAAATTCTTTTAAAAATTCTTGTTCTTTTGTCATTATTTTCCTCTTTCGCCTGCTTCGATTGAAACACACCGGTTTATTATACCATATTTTCTAGAAAACACAAGAAAACCCTAACTATAACACAGTTAGAGTCCTCATTTTTTTACCAAGTAAAACGATAGGTCGTTTTAGACAAAAATTCTTCTCCTTGCTCTAACAAAATCGAACCAAATCCATCGACATTGCACGCATTCGGCAAGGCCTGACACTCTAAACTAAAGACACCGTGGTAACAGGCTAAAGCTTCAACAGGAAAATTATATGTATAAATAACGACCGCAGGCTGGTTGGTTTTGACACTGAGTCCAATTTTCCCATCTGGACTCAAAACTTCTACCGGAATATCCACCTCTTCCAATAACCATGGGTGGTCATAGCCTTTTACCAATACATTTTGAGGATATTGGCTATCAAATCCCTGAGCAAAAGGCGCAAAATCTCTAAAATCAAACGGCGTCCCTGTCACATCTTCTAAGACACCCGTTGGCAGGTTATTCTCCCCAAGCGGAGCATAGTGATTGGCAGCAATTTTAATACGGTGCTCGGCAACTGACCGTTGAAAATCACCAGTCAAGTTGAAATAGATATGGTTGGTCGGATTAAAAATCGTATCCTTATCCGATACAGCCTGGTAGTCAACCGTCAATTCATTTTTATCCGTCAAACAATAAATAGCCTTGACCCTCACATCACCAGGAAAGCCATTAAAACCATCTTTTAGGACCATACCAAAGGTCACTTGATTTCTCTCCTGGTCTAGCTCAACGTCCCAGTACTGCTCATTTGCCGTTCCAATACCACCATGCAAGGTCCGACCCGATTCATTTTCTGTCAATGGATAAACGTGTCCACCAATTTCCACCTGAGCATCCGAAATCCGTCCTGCCACAGGGATAATCGTTGCCCCGGGATAGGGATCCGTCTGCAAATATTCCTCAGCCGCCCCTGCTCCCAAACTGACATTTCGTAAATTGCCACCTTCTTCCACAGGGAGGAACACTCCCACCACTCTAGCTCCAAAATCCGTCAAGGTTACTTGCATCCCATTCTTGTTTTCCAAGCAATACAGTTTTGCTTTTTTACCAAATGTTTTTACTTCAATCATTTCTTTTCCTCACAAGCCAAATGAGGGAGTCACTATTGCAACTCCCTCAGGATACTTAAAGCCTATCAACTATAGAACAGTTTATAATTAACGAAAATCAAATCCGTCTGTAACAATCGGCTGAGTTAGCCTCACTCTCTTATTTCTAGGCTCAGGCTGAAACAGTCACTTAGACTTCCCTCGCTCTCTTATTTCTAAGCTCGGGCTGAAAAACTCCACTGGAGTTTTTCACTCATCTTCATCACTTGTTAATAGACTATTGACATGAACTAGGTTGCTTGTACCGAATTCCACATAGTCAACTGCTTCACCTAGCAGGACGCCGTTCAAGAATCCGATAACCATTGGCATGTTCATCCCTGCATAGAGGTCAAACCGCCCACCTTCAATCAATTTTCGTGATACGACGTTGGCTGGTGTACCGCCCAACAAGTCTGCGAAGACAACGAAATCTTCCAATCCTGCAATTGTTTCTTCAAATTTTTTCTGGAAGTCTTCTGGACCTTCTTCTGGTAAAAGAGCTACTGTATAGATATCCTCCTGAGGACCCATAATCATCTCAGTAGATTTCTTCAACTCTTCACAGAAGATACCATGACTTACTAATACTAAACTTCTAGTCATTATGCCATACCAAATACGAAGTGACCGATTGCAGAAAGTCCAACTGCAAGTGCGATGATAATCAAGATAGCTTTAGTAGAAGTCATGCCACGACGACCAAGAAGCCAGAAGACAAATCCTGTAAAGACAGCTGGAACAAGGCGAGGGAAGATTGTGTTGAGCAAGTCTTGAATGTCAATCACTTTCTCACCTACATGTGGAGCCCAAGTCACTTCAAAGTTAATCATAGTTGCAATCAAGGCACCCATCATGAAGACACCCATTACAGACGCTGCATCAACAAGAGCTGTTAACTTATCACGCATAGTTGTGATGAGTTTAGTCCCCTCTTTGTAGGCAACTTCCAACTGTTTCCAGCGGAAAATATCATATGCAACAGCCACGGCTACCCAAAGGAAAATACCTACCGGAGAACCTTCCTTACCCATAGTCGCTGCCACAGTACCCATAATCGCTGGAACAAGAGAACCAAAGATAGAGTCACCGATTGGGGCAAATGGACCCATCAAACCAGTCTTAATACCGTTAACCGCGTCTTTAGAAGCTACACCGTCGCTTTCTTCCAAAGCCAAGTCAATACCTGTGATGATGGTATGGAAGAATGGTGAAGTATTGAAGAACTGGGTATGTAGTTTCATCATTTCCTTCAACTCAGGAGTACCATCTCCATACATTTTACGCAATTGTGGCAAAATCATGTAGAGGTAACCAGACGCTTGCATCCGCTCGTAGTTCCAACCAAGTTGGAAAGTGAATAAACTACGTTTGTTGATTTGATTAAAATCTTCTTTTGTTAATTTGTAATTAGATTTCGTCATCTTCAATTTCCCCACTTTCTGAATTTGATGGAGCAACCACAGTTACTTTTTGGCTATTTTTGAAGTGAAGCACTGAAAGGAATGCACCCACAATAGCGATACCAATCATTGACAAGCCTTTGAAGTTGTTAACAAAAGCCACGCCTGCATCTTCAGGAAGAGTACCAACGATACCAGCAACTGCACCACCCAAAGCTGACACATTACCGTAAAGAACAGTCAACATAGCTGTAAGGGCGAAACCTACCGCCAAGTAGTGAAGGTTACGTTTAAGTGGAAGGTAGTGGAGCAAGATTGCAAATCCAAGACCTGGAAGCATACGAGCTGCAAGCGTCAAACCATTGGCAATCCATTGGTATTGTTCAATAGTTTTAACCATTGCATCTACAAACCCACCACCAAAAGCAAGAGCAAGGAAGACTGGAAGTGCACGAGAAAGTGCCCAAGGAATTGCACCAAGCAAGTAGTTGCGTTCGATACCAGCGTAGTCAAAGCGTTCAATCGCAGCATCTACACGGTGTGCAAAGAAAGTAGTTGAGAAACGACCAGCAATATCTGTATAAACAAGAAGTGCTGCTACTGGAACCGCGATAGTAGATACCGCAAGTTCAGGGTCAATACCTTGTGATACAGAGAAGGCAGTTGCCAATACCGCACCAGAGGTTGCGTCGATACGAGATGCACCACCGAAAGTACCTACACCAAGTACCATGAGCTGCAAGCTAGCACCGATTGCCAAACCTGTTGCCATGTCGCCCATGATTAAACCAGAGATGAACCCTGCAAAGACCGGTGAACCTGCTGACGATACGATGGTCAGCTCATCACAAATCTGGTAAGCAGAGTAGAGCGTTAGAAGTAATATTTGCCACCATTGCATAATAGTGATCCTCCTTTAAATTTTTCAAAAATATCCGAATGTTATCTAACCTTATCCAATAATGGCATAAAGTCTTTTGGTGAATCGCCAGGTACCATTTGTGCAAATAATTTTACACCCTTAGCCGCCAAGGCATCAAAATCTGCAATATCCTTATCTACAACGTTAATAGAACGAGTTACAGAACGAGTTTCTGGTGATTGTGACATATTGCCGACGTTCAATTCAGCAAGTTCTACACCATATTCTACCAAGCGAAGGAAGTTTTCTGGACGACGAGCAACAATCAAGAGACGTTGCGCATCATATTTGCCTTCCTTGATGTTATTGGCTGCTTTTTCGATTGGCAAAATAGATAATTTTACCCCCGGTGGGCAAGCCAATTTCAAACCTTGTTTCTCAATGTCGTTTTGAGCAACCGCATCGTCAATAACCATGATACGACTAATATTTAATTTAGTAGTCCAAAGGTTAGCAACCTGACCGTGAATCAAACGACCATCAATACGCGTAGCAATAATTGCCATACAGTGTTCTCCTTTTCTTCATAAATCTTTCTGTTAGATGTTCTCTGCAGAACACCTACACCTCTTTATAAACGGGTTCCTGTGAAAAACTAATCTTCTCTCTATATTTTCCTTCCGTCTCGAAGACGACGATTTCATTTTCTCCTTTCTTTAAGTATCCTTTTGGAATATAGAGATAGAGGATTGGTCCTTTTTCCCAGAAACGTCCGATATTTACATTATTAACGAAAACAACTCCCTTACCAAAACCTGTCATGTCTAAGTAAGTATCCGCAAGTTCATCCAGTTCAAACTGATAACGATAGAAAGCAGCTTGACCTTCCTCCCAGCCCTTACTAAAATCCAGGTCCTCAACTGACTCAAGATGCAAAGGATAGGTTTCCCAATGACCAATAAAATGTAAATCAGCCATCGCACCTCGACCAAGCCCTTTAGACTGGGTAGGAGCCGTTAGTTTGTGCCCATAATTGACACGTCCCATATTTTCTACCAAAATATCTAATGTTAGCTTGTCATCTTTAAACTCCAATTCAACATCGTCACCAATCTCAGTCTGATACTGAGTTGCAACGAATTTTCCATCTGCATAAATTTGGATACGGTCACGCGCATCAACCACTCGGAAACGCTCCGCTTCTGTCTTATCCCGCTCCAACTCTGTTCTATATAAAATATAACCTGTTGACTGATCAAGTTCTTCCATATTCTTAGGATAAAACCCTTTTACGCAATCGCTTACATTTTTTAGAGTAGCAAATAAACTCACCTTATCATGAAGCAACACATCTGAAAAAGCTTTTGCCTCTTTTACAAGCGGTTCTGCATACTCTAATTCAGGATAGACTTCTTTCAAACGTTGTTGCAAAATATAAAACTTCTTAGTAGGATTTCCAGCTTCATCCAATATAGCATCATAATCATAAGAAGTTACCTGAGGCAAATCAATTTGACCACGAGCAGAGCAACCATTCATGAAACCAAAATTTGTTCCACCATGGAACATGTACAGATTCAAGGAGCCTAATTCGATACATTCCATAACCGAATCAACCATTTCCTCCGGCTCTCTACGAATAATTTCATCGCCCCAGCGATTGAACCAACCATCCCAAAATTCCATACACATGAGTGGCCAATTCTTCTGATGTTCATTAAAGAATGCCGTCATATTTGCAAAATTCTCTCTAGCTTTAGAACCAAAGTTTCCTGTTACAAATACATCGTCCTCTATCAGTGTTCCTGCACGTAATGTTGCTCGCCAAGAACCGTCCGAGGTAAACAAGGGAGCAGTTAGACCATGTTTACGCATCAAGCCAGCCACCGATCTTAGATACTCCTTCTCCTCACCATAAGAGCCATACTCATTTTCCACTTGGAACATAAGTACATTTCCACCCTGTGCGAGTTGGAGCTTGGCCAATTTAGGAATAAGAGAAGCGTAATATTCATCTAAGTGCTGCAAGTACACCGAATCACTCGAACGTACTCTAAGCTCTTCCTTCATCAACCAAGCAGGGAGGCCACCCCATTCCCACTCCGCACAAATATAAGGGGAAGGACGTACAATTGCATAAAGCCCTAATTCTTGAGCCAATTTCAAAAATCGCTCAATATCCAATATACCCTCGTAACAAAACTCACCCTTTCGAGGTTCATGCATATTCCAAGGGACATAGGTTTCAACCGTATTAAAACCAAGGGCCTTTAAGTTATACAAAGAATGGTACCAATCATCAGGATGGACACGAAAATAATGAATCGCACCTGATAAAATCTTAAAAGGTTCACCGTCTAAATAAAATTGGTCTCCAATATAAAATTTTTTCATTTCTTCCTCCGATGCAACCGCTTACCTTTCTATTAATATACTAACACTTATTTGTGGTTATGTCCAGTACTTTTTAAAAAATTTTTACTTTTTTTTTGCAAACACATCTATTTCATCAGTCAGAAAGGGATTACATCTATTTTTTTATGGATTCTAGCTATATTTTTTTGATTTTCATCAATTAATTTAGTATAATAAGTCATGGAAAGGAAGGAAATAAGTATGAAAGTACCTAAGTACCAGCTTATACAAAATGACTTACGTCAGCAAATCATTTCTGGTAAATTTGAAAATGGCGACAAATTTTACACAGAATCTGAATTAACAAAACTATTTAACGTTAGCTCTATCACCGTTATTCGTGCAGTAAACGAACTAGTTAAAGACGGCTACCTCGTTCGGCAACAAGGTAAAGGGACCTTTGTATCCCGTTCACGCAAAGGACGGCTTGTAGAATTTTCTGATATTGAGATTTTTCCGATGGATAAGGATAAGGTTACTGTTCTCTCGTGCGAAAAAGGCAATAAACCCGATATCCTTGAAAAACTAAATCTTGACAAGAATGAGTTTTACTATAAAATTGTACGCGTCCGCGCAGCAGAAGACACTCCATACATCTTCCACAATTCATATATCCCTCAACGATATATCCAGAATCCCGATGCTCCACTCGAGCACTATCAATCAATCTATCAACGCTTCAAACTGGACTACAATATCCACATGTCCGAGGAACCATTTGTAGAAACGAATGAAATTGTCAGCCCATGTCCAAAAGAGGTTGCCAGCCATTTGAAATTAAAAGCGACTGAACCAGCTGTACTACAAAACAAAACAACTACTAACAGTACTAGCGGTGAAGTGATGGAATATACTGAAACTTACAAACACTGGAAGTATTACAAATTTGAAATTACAGCCAATCATCGCTAAAAAAACGCAGACTAACGTCCGCGTTTTTTTCATACCCAATAACAATCAACAGTAGCCTAGGAAACGAAACCGAAGATAGAACTGGATTTCATAAAGGCTCTTGACAACGAATAATTTTGATTTTCGAAGAGTATTAATTCTAATATCCCCGTTGATGGGTAATCTTGTAACGAAACTGGTCCGCTCTAGCAATACTAAACGTAAACTCGATAATTCTATTCTTATCATTATACGTTTTTCTTACCAAATGAAGCACTGGACTATTGCTTGGAATTCCGAGTATCTTAGCTTCATTATCCAAAGCAATACTTGCATAGAACTCTTCTTCTGCTAGTCGAATTGTCTGACCATAATCCTCAAGAAAGATTTCATAGAGTGGTTTTTCCCTCATCCTGATGGCTGTTAAGGCAGGAAATAGCGAGGCAGGAACATATGTCCTTTCCAACATCATCGGAACCTCATCTGCAAGTCTCAAACGTTCAACTTCAAACACTTCCTCACCCTGACTAAGTTGTAAATGCTGCACAATATAGTCTGACGCCTTAACCAATTCAAAGGATAAAATTGATGTCCTCGGTACTTTCCCAATTTTTTTCATTTGCTCAGTAAAACTATAGGCCTGAGACAAATCAACTGCAGTATCTGAAATCTCAGATACATAGGTTCCCTTACCGTGCTTCTTATAGACTAAGCCCCGTTTTTCCAATTCTTGCAAAGCCAAACGAACTGTAATACGACTGACACCATAAACCTGTGTCAACTCACGCTCTGAAAATAACTTGTCATTCGGAGCCATCCTCTCACGAATTGCAACTTCCAATTCATCAACCAACTGCAAATAGAGAGGTTTCTCAACAGTTTGACTAACCATAGACTCCTCCTTTCTAACCCACATAAGCTTACAAATCTATTTTACACCAAATTTCATATATTAACAATATCTTGGGTGATAAAATACCAGCTCTTCAAGCTAAAGCAAGGTCACCTCATCTGGCAAAGTAATGGTCTCTTTTCCCTGCTTGTCCATTACCAAGATTGTTGAGGGATAAAAAGGATCAAAACGACTACTTAAATCTACAGCCAGTACATTTTTATAACCTTCCTGCGAAAAGACCAGCGTAATCTTACCACGACGATTTTTGATAGAAAAACGGATTACATTTTTCAAAGGAATAACTCCTTTTAAGTAGTGATCAATAACATACCAGAAACTATCAATCACTTCCCCGGGAAGCGAGGTCACAACTCCAAAACTTGCATAGCGCCCATTTGTTTGTTCAAAGGCCATAAGCCCCTCCTTTACAATAAGAAAAAAGCCTGTAAAACAGGATTTTCTTTTCTAACTTTATCTACTTCTCAGTTCTAAATAGCGTTTGTACCAGATATTAACGTAGGCTGGAGAGAATGGTCCGCGCTGGTTATTAATCCAATCAACCAGTATCTTGACATTTTCCTTCAAAATAAAATCAATATCATCCGAATACTTCATCGCCTTACGATGACGCTTATATTCATCCACATCCAGCAATCTCTTTTCACCATCAGCAAAGACCTTAACATCTAGGTCATAATCAATGTATTTGAGCGCCTCATTGTCGAGAACATATGGACTAGCAAGGTTACAATAATAGGAAACTCCGTTTTCACGAATCATTGCAATGATATTGAACCAGTATTTTTTATGAAAATAAACGATTGCTGGTTCTCTTGTTACCCAACGCCTACCATCATTTTCAGTCACTAAGGTATGATTATTGACTCCAATAATAGCATTTTCCGTTGTTTTTAATACCATGGTGTCACGCCAAGTGCGATGAATTTCACCGTCATGCTTATAACTTTGAATTGTAATAAAGTCGCCTTCCTTTGGTAATTTCACTTTGTTACCAACTTTCTACAATTACAATTTATCTTGACTATTATATCATATTTTTCTAACCTAGGCTAAATTTTTTCACAGATAATCACGAAGGACAGTCTGAATCCGATCAAAGTCATAACCCTTTCGAGCTAAAGCCTGTATCAACCTTTGCTTCAATTCATAGCCTTCATATTTACGACTATATTTTCTATACTGCTTATCCAATTCCTTGGCGATTAAATCATCTTCATTTTCCTCATCAGCCACAAGTTCCAACTGACCCAGGCTTTGTTTGGCCGTCTCATAAGAAAACCCCTTACCCATCAATCCCTGTACAACTTTATCTTGCAAAGCTCGAAGAGGCAACTTTCTTTGGTATCTACCCACCAATTTCTCCCCAATCTTCCCAGCAAGCTCTGAAAAATCTTCCTCAGCCAGCCTTTTATCAATCAGCGGTTTAGGAATTCCTTTCTGCATCAACTTCTGACGAATCATAGCTGGTCCCTTATCTCCATTTAGAGCATTCTGACGAACATAGCTATCAACATAATTCCCATCGTCCAGCCATTTTTCCTCTTCTAATACCGTCACAATCTTGACAATATTGTTTTCTTCAATTTCATATTTTTTTAGATAATCACTAACTTCTTTTTGGGTACGTTGCTTGAAGGAAAGGTAATAAAGTGCTAGATTTTTCCCATAAGAAAACTGAGCAAAATCGCGAAGCTCACGAAACTCCTGCTCCGTGATTTCCTTTCCCTTACTAAGCATGAAGCGAACAATTGTGTCTTCCGTAATATACAAACTATCCTGACCATCCACTTCAAGTAAATAAAGACGTTTCTTCTTTTCAATTTTTGTAATTCTCATTCTTTCATTATACAGGATTTTTCGGTAAAATAATAATATGAATCTACAAGTAAACCAACGAATCCCCTTAAAAATCAAACGAATGGGCATCAACGGAGAAGGCATCGGATTTTATCAAAAAACGCTAGTCTTTGTCCCTGGTGCCCTTAAGGGGGAAGAAATTTTTTGTCAAATTACCTCAGTCAAACGAAATTTCGTTGAAGCAAAATTGTTAAAAATCAACAAGGAATCAAAATTCCGTGTCAAGCCTGCCTGTGACATCTATCAAGCCTGTTGTGGCTGTCAAATCATGCACCTCCGCTATGATAAACAATTAGACTTCAAACAAGATCTCTTGCAGCAGGCCCTAAAAAAGTTCAAACCAGCTGGCTACGAAAACTACACTATTTATCCAACAATCGGTATGGATAAGCCTAGCCACTATCGTGCTAAATTACAGTTCCAGACTCGATCTTTCAAAGATCAAGTCAAGGCCGGTCTCTATGCGGAAAATTCCCATCGCTTGATTGGAATTACGAATTGTTACGTCCAAGATGCCGAAACACAAGAGATTATCAACGGAATCGCAAAGCTACTCACCAAGCACCGTATTCCTATTTATAATGAGCGCAAGCAACATGGAATCCGCACGGTTATGGTCCGCAAGGCTCGAAAAACAGGTCAAGTTCAAGTGATCTTTGTCACCTCTTGTCAGGTTAATCTTATTAAATTAATTGATGAACTCACCAGTCAATTTCCAAGTATAATCACTATTGCTCTAAACTGGAATAGGCAGAAAACGAGTGATATTTATGGTGAAAAAACAGAAATTTTATGGGGAGAACAAGCTATCGATGAAGCTGTTTTAGATTACGAATTCTCACTATCTCCACGGGCATTTTACCAATTAAATCCCCAACAAACAGAAATTCTCTATGGCGAGGCCGTCAAGGCTTTGGATATTTCAGGAGATGAAGACTTGATTGATGCCTACTGTGGCGTGGGCACAATCGGCTTCGCCTTTGCTAAAAAGGTCAAATCTGTTCGAGGTATGGACATTATTCCAGAAGCCATCGAGGATGCTAAAGCAAACGCTAAGCGAATGGGACTATCCAATACCCACTATGAGGCAGGTAAAGCAGAAGAAATCATTCCAAAGTGGTACCAAGAAGGCTACAGGGCCGATGCCTTGGTAGTTGATCCTCCACGGACTGGACTCGACGAAAAGCTCCTCAAAACCATTTTGGATTACAAACCAGCTAAAATGGTTTATGTATCCTGCAATGTCTCCACTCTTGCAAGGGACCTTGTTGAGCTAAGCAAAGCCTACAAGGTAGAATACATTCAATCTGTCGACATGTTTCCCCACACAGCACGGACAGAGGCGGTTGTTAAACTAAACAAAAAATAAAAGGCCTATAAGACTATGACGGGTAAACCCACCATAGTCATATAGAGCCTTTTTGAGTGTAGAAAAAAGTCCCCTATGACCTACACTGAAAAACAACAAAACTCATATTTTCCAACACCAAATTAGAAACAACTAACAATCTCATCAAAGTCATTAAAAGAAATGCCTTTGGTTTCAGGAAGATGAAAACTAGAAAAACGGATTTTGATTGCCTTAAACACAAAAAAAGGGAGAACGAAGTTCGTCCTCTCTAGGTGTTAGCTTTTCATCTACCCACTACAGTTGACAAAGATCTAAAAAAGAACATTGCTGCTCTCTTACAATAATCGGGAAGACAGGATTCGAACCTGCGACACCTTGGTCCCAAACCAAGTACTCTACCAAGCTGAGCTACTTCCC
>NZ_JARQPL010000019.1:0-41920 GCF_046032535.1 Streptococcus suis
TTCCCCTTTTATTTTTAGTGTAACATAAAAACTAACCCACCACAAAACGTGATAGGTTAGTTAACTTAATGACATTGGGTTTTACGCCTGTTTTTCTTTATATTTATCAGTTAATATTTGTTTTATGCCCAAAAGAGAAACAATCTTCCAATTCTTCTCCACACCATCAATTTGCAAATTGATACTGTGAATTCCTGCGTTGACAGCCGTTTCCACATCGAGCATACGATCACCGATATAGTAGGTATTTTCCTTGTCCAGTCCGTATTTTTCGATGAGAAATAGCAGAGCTTCTGGACTTGGTTTGCGGGCAAAACCAGAATCGCTTGTCAAGATTTCTGTGAAATGTTGACGGACACCCAAATCCTCCAAAACCTGAAAAGCATTGTCACTCTTGTGTGTATAAACGAAATTTTGAATTCCTTTCTCTGCTGTCCAGTCCAGAATTTCACGCGCACCAGCCATCAAGGGAATCTGCGTATTTTTCTCCTTCAAGGAAGTCGCACGCACACGATTAAGTTCATCGCTATCTAGACCGTACTTGTCCGCATCACGCACCAGCAAATCCTTGACAGAATAACGAAGAATGAAATTTCTTACTTCTTCACGGTCAAAAGGAAGGCCAAACTGCTCATAGGTTTCCTGTATACCAGCCAAAATCGCTTCATAGGAATCCAAGAGTGTTCCATCCAAATCCCAAATAAATGTCGGTGTCATCTTATCTCCATTCCTAAATTGATTTGTAATCGCAATAAGTTTGTTACTCATCTCATCTGCTCTGCCATTATTTTTCCGTATAGGGATAACCCAAGTGCTCGTAGGCCTTGGCTGTAGCAACCCGCCCCGTCCGTGTCCGCATGAGGAAGCCCTGCTGAATCAGGTAAGGCTCGTACATGTCCTCCACCGTCTCACGCTCCTCGGCAATATTGACCGACAGGGTGTTGAGGCCGACAGGACCACCGCCATACATCTCAATCATGGTACGGAGAATCTTCTGGTCCACATAGTCCAGCCCCTCGCGGTCCACATCCAGCATAGTCAAGGCCTTGTCTGTAATGGTGTCGTCAATCAGGCCGTCACCCATAATCTGTGCGAAATCCCGCACCCGCTTGAGCAGACGGTTGGCGATACGGGGAGTTCCACGAGACCGACGAGCCAGCTCGATAGCGGCTTCATGAGTAATCTCCATATCAAAGATATCCGCTGTCCGCTCGACAATCTCCGTCAAATCAGCCAGTTCGTAGTATTCCATGTGACCGGTGATACCAAAACGGGCCCGCAGAGGATTGGACAGCATACCCGCACGAGTGGTTGCTCCAATCAGGGTAAAAGGTGGCAACTCCAAATGCACGGAGCGACTAGCCTCCCCTGCTCCAATCATAATGTCGATGTAGAAATCCTCCATAGCAGAGTAGAGAATTTCCTCGACCGCCATAGGCATACGGTGGATTTCATCGATAAAGAGGACGTCGCCAGGCTCCAAGTCGTTGAGAAGGGCCACCAAGTCACCTGCTTTTTCAATAACAGGACCACTGGTCTGCTTGATGTTAACGCCTAGCTCATTGGCAATGACAAAGGCCATGGTGGTTTTACCTAAACCTGGAGGTCCAAACAGAAGGGTATGGTCCAAGGCTTCGTCACGGAGCTTGGCTGCCTCGATAAAGATTTTGAGCTGGTCCTTGACCTTGTCCTGGCCGATGTATTCATTTAATTTCTGCGGACGCAAAGTGCGTTCTACGTACTCCTCATCCTGCATTTGTTCCATATCTAAAATTCTAGTCATGAAACCATTATAGCATAAAAAGAAAATACCAGACTCAGAGAGTCCAGTATTCTCAGGAGATTATATGATACCTAGCTCTTGTCGCTTGCGACTTAGAGCTAGGGACACCTTTAGGTGAAAAGAAATTTCGCTATTTCTAGCTTGGATATAGTATAACTCGCCAAGCTTAAGGGAAACTAAAACAGAATTCATTTTATTTATTTTCCACTATTCGCAAAAATCGCTCTAGATAGTGCGAATCTAACTCATTATACTGACTGCCCCCTGTCGAACTTTCTTTGGGAATTTTCAGATTCATCAACTGCCCATCAAACTCCTCTAGTTCGATGTAGGTATCGTCAGGTACCAAGTTCTGATTAACAGCTGGTTGCATAAACACAATTTCCTTTCCGTCAAGCTGAATACGGTAGCTAAACTGTCCCTGCTTCTCGAATTCATTAACAGTAAACACCTTGGTGCCAAAGCCTGTCCAGACAGACTTGACATCGTTGTAAAGATATTCCTTAGACGGAGCCAGCAGATTGATGTCAATAATCTGGTCTTTGGTCACTGCTGTTGTGGTAGAAATCATCAGAGCGGTCAATAGGATACAACCGCCTGCCAGTCCCAAGCCGTATTTCCACGATAACTTCACCAGCCTCGCCAGTTTTCCCAAAAGAAAAACGAGAAAAACCATGATAAAAAATATAGCAACCTTGCCCAGACCAGTCGAATACTCATAGAAGAGCCAATCGCTTGGTAGGAAAAATCTTTCGGTCAACCAGCCGACAAGGACAAAGTAGGCAATCCCACCTACGAGGGAGATAAGACCAATCGGAATCCACCAGGCCTGACTACGATTCTTCTGACGAACCTTGTCTCGATATTTCCACCAGGTTACGAGGTAGTCTCGCCAGATAAGCGTTATCCAAGCGGTTGCCAATAGGGAAACCACTGCTAATAAGAAAAGGTTTTCCTGCCGACCTTGTTGGATGCGGGTAAATAGCCAGAGGATGGGACCTGATGCCATCAAGGTCTGTAAGAAAGTCATCCAAATACTTGGCAACAAGGCATCTTCTAAATCTTGTTTGAAGTCTTGAAATTCACCACTTTCCACAAAGGCAATGGAGTCCTGTGCTTCTTCCAACCAATCCTCTTTCTTGCCCATTTCCTTGACCACCTGGTCCAGCAAATCAACCTTGTCTGTCAACTCTTCTGCTTGCTGGTTGATTCCCCGCTTTTTCTCACGCAAGGCTGACTGCAAGTCCTCCTCTGGCAAGGCTAGGAGGGCCGTAATCTCTGCTAGGGAAAACTCAAGATAGCGGAGCAACTTAATCAAGCGAAGCTGTCGCACATTTTCCTCTGAATAATCACGGTAATCGTTGAGCGGATTTCTCGCCACTTCAATCAAGCCCTTTTCTTCATACAGCCGTATCGCCTTAGTTGACAAGCCTGTCAACTTCTCCACATCTTTGACCTGCATAAGCAACCTCCATCTGTTTTGATAGTCCTAGCATACACTATTCCCCTAGGGATGAGTCAAGGATTTTTTGAAAAATTAAATAATACTCAATGAAAATCAAAATCAGGCTAGCTCCAAAGGTTTGGGAAACCTTTGGAGGTTGGAGATAGAGCGAACGTAGTTCGTTTCTACTTATGCAGATAGAACTCTGTTCCTTTTATATTTCAAGGGAACAGGCTGAAAACCTCCTCAGGAGCTTTTCAGTCATCAAATCAAGTCAACAACGGCTGAGTTTGATTTTCGAAGAGTATAAAAAAATAAGAACAGGAGCTATCGACCCCTGCCTTACTAACTGGCTTGCGGTAAGCCCCTTAAGAAATCTTGATAGAGATGATTTCTCTCCACTAACTGCTGGTGATGACCGTAGTCAGCCACTTGTCCGTTTTTATCTAAGACCAGAATAGCATCTGCTTCACGCACCGTATGCAAACGGTGAGCAATGGTTAGCCTTGTTTTGCCAGCTGTTAACCGGTCAATCGCTTTACTAATGACACGTTCTGTGACAGTATCTAAACTTGCTGTCGCCTCATCTAACAAATAAATCGGATGTTCTAGCAGCAAGGCTCTCGCAATGCTAAACCGTTGTTTTTGGCCTTCCGACAAACCTGTCCCATTTTCTGAAATCCGAGTATCTAAACCATCTTCCAACTCAGCTACTAAAGAAGACAATCCCAACTCCTTGAGAATATAAGCAATACGCTCTTCAGACACAGACTCGTTCTTTCCATACAATAGATTTTCTCTAATCGTTCCATGGAAGAGCGTATTGTCTTGTGGTATGAAGGAAATCAACCTTCTCATCTCCTTGGTTGAAATATCACTTAAGCATTGTTGACCAATCCGAATCTCTCCTTGATAGTCTTGATAATATTTCATCAGCAAAGAAAAAATCGTTGACTTTCCGGCTCCGCTTGGCCCAACAATCGCCACGTGAGCTCCTTCAGGAATTCTAACCGATACTCCATTCAAAACCGGATCTGTATGATAGGAAAAACGAACATTTTCCAACTGGATACTAGCATCATCAACCAACTCTGTATCTTCCTGTTCTTCCTTATTCAGTTCCAGCAATTCTACCAAACGTTTAGACACTGCATGAAACTCCGTCAGTTCATTTAGGGAAGCAGCAATATCTGTTACTGGATCAATCAATTGCATCATGTACAATACAAAGGTGGTCAAGGTAGCCATGGTCATCACTCCCTTGGTTACTTCTATCCCCGCTATAAGCAACATCAGGATAATAAATCCCGTCATCAAGCTACTAACCAAGGTATGTTGGACCGCTGACAGTCTAATCATTTTCTCAAAGGTTTGTGACAGATACTGAAAAGACTTGCCCATCTCTCGCTGTTCATGCTTTTCTCCCTGAAATGCCTTCATCAAACGAATCGTTGTAAATTTATGACTAATTCTACTAGAAACCTGCCCCAATCCCTCTTGATAAGCAGAGTAGTAACCCTCCAACCGCTGATTCATTGGAATCATAACCATTGACAACATAGGAAGCAAGAAGAGACTAAGACCCGTGAGCCACGGACTGATGGTCCACAGAAAATAAATTGACCCCATAACCATCAAACCATTCATCAAGAAATTTGGAAGAATAACGGTGATGAAGTTCAGAACAACCGACATATCATTGGTCAAACGACTAGCAAGATCGCCTGATTGGTACTGATCCAAGTCCTTTACAGATGTAGTCAACAAGGATTCATAAATATATTGTTGCAACCGTTTGAGTGCATTACTACCACTACGCCCTATGAAATAATTAGATAGAGCCTGTACTGCATAGACCGATACAAAGAAAAGGATGAAACCTGCCAGCAATTCTGGCCGTGTTAATAGATTGCTCAAATAGGTTTGATCTAGCAACCTACCAATAAACTGGGGCAGGAACAAACCCATTCCAACCCCAAGTGCACTCAGAACTATCCCAAACAAGAACATCGTTTTATTGAGCGACTTCAACAACACTCCGACGAGTCTTTTATTCATAACTAGAACTCCAAATTCTTGAATTTTTTCGCAGCAATTTTAGTAAATACGAGTACGTAAACAAGCGTTACACCAATAGCGCCCAAGTAAGCCAGCCCCGCTCCTGTAAGACCTTCGTTGGCCAAAGCTACATAACTAGTTGGAAAAAGCATAGCGATTGGACCGCCAATAACTGCTAAAATCATCATCGTAATCGTTACCAAAAATCCTATAATCATTGTGGTAATGTTTTTCAAATATAGGCAAAGAGCAGTTGCCAAACTAACTGAGAGAATATCTTTCAATAGATAGGCAACAATACCAAATACATTACCCAGGCTCTCTGCTAAGCTAACATCAAAAACAGCTGGACTACCAAAAGGCAGATGGATTACCCGAACATAATGTACAAATGCAGAGGTTACAAAGAAGAAACCATAGAAAATGACGATTGTTGCTAGTAGACCAAGATATTTAGACCAGAAAATCTGCTTCCGCCCAAGATCCCGATACAAAAACATGGTATGTTCATCTACTTCTTTCCTAAAGACAGATATAGCCAAAAAATACAGGGTCAAACTAGGAAGAATGAAACTATCTAGCGAGCTTACCATCATATTCGTGAAGGCAACTAGAACAACTTTGTAGCCTTCTCCGGCATGAATTTGCATAAAATTCGACCCTTCAATAAATGAAGTGACTAGATAGATAAAAGGAAACAAAGTGAACAGGAGATAAATCTGCGTCTCCTTTCGCTTCCAAATCGTTCTAAAGACAGCTGGAAAAATCTGTTTCATACTCACTACCCTTTCGTAAAGATTTCTTTCAAGTGATTCTCTTTCACTTCTAATTTCACAATCAATTCTTGATGAGCCAACACACCAAAAATCTGATTTAGCTCACTTGTAGGCGTGGCAGTGGAAATCTCTAGCACTTCCCCCTCTAGCACCACATGGTCATTGAGCAAAGCCTCTACAGAATCTAGGTTTTTAGTTGTGTCCAACTGCACGAGCACACTTGGATGAGATTTGCCTTCAAAAGCCTCTGCCAATTCTCCCGATTCGATATAGACATAGCGGCTGCACAAGGCCTCCAACTCACCTAGTTGGTGACTCGAAATCAGCATGGAAATTTGTCGCTCACTAGACCACTGCTTCAAGATATCAATCAATTTCTGAACACCAATCGGGTCCAAGCCCACAAAAGGCTCATCTAAGATCAGGAAATCGGGCTCCGCAACCAAGGCAATCGCCAAAGCAGTCCGTTGTTTCATACCGAACGAGAATCCCTTGGGTTTCCGATTGCGAGCTTCCCATAATTCTACCAATTTCAAAGTCTTCTCAATATTTGGATAGAGGTCTTTTTTTCCATGCAGGTCCAAATAAAACTTGAGGTTGTCCATAACAGTCATTTCTGGATAGAAGACGGGATCAATCATAATTCCAAAGTCTGCTAACAAATTATCCTGGCTAAAAATATCCGTACCCTTATAAGTAATGGTTCCCGAACTTGGTTTTAGGGACTTAGCCATTAGTTTCATGAGCGTGGATTTTCCAGCTCCGTTTTTCCCAATCAGACCAACTATCTCGCCCTTATTGATCTCCAAACTCACATCTTTTAGTGAGTAAAATTCGTTTCCTGCAAACTGTTTTGATAAATGATTGATTTTAAGCATAAGTAACTCCTTTTTCTTTCTGACGACTTGTTTGTTGGATAAAGTATGTAGCAATAGCTACACCATAATACACTACAGCAATAAATAACATTTGTGATGGAACCAGTAATTCGCCGGCCAGCTCGACACTCATGACATCATCTGAAACTGTATGCAGTTGAGCAAATTGAGCCCACTGACCATTGCTACTCGTAATGTAGGCAAAAGCAGCATAAAATATCATTGACATCGTTGGGAAAATGCCCACTGACCATGCTTTCCAAGACTTATCTTTTTGTAATCCCATACAGATTGAATTGACGATGGGCGGTAGCAAATAAGTCAACAACAATAAAACAGGAACAGAGAGACTTAGCAATAGTTGCGAGCTAGCAACTGTCAAACAAATATAAAATAGACTCAATAATAGAATAAATATCATCATAACCCTCACAATTAAAATGGAAATCTCGAAACCAACAGATTGTAGATCCAATGTCCTCCGATAGCATACTGCAAGCCAAAACGAGTAGCTAACAGAGAAAACAATAAACCTAGTGGAGTTCGGATGATTAGATTATCCAGCAAGGGATAATTCATGTGTAGCAGAACTCCAAACAAGAGAGAAGTGACCAACATAGCTAGCCAAGTAGGATATTCACTTTTTAGAATACGATAGATAAGATAACGGAACAAGAATTCTTCACAAGTCGCAATAATAAATTGATTCACATATTCTTCACTTTGAATAAGCAAAGAATTGATGAAAAAGATAGCAATGGCAACAAGAAGAAATTCTTTCCAACTAAACTTTATATCCGCCGTTTCTTTATAGAACTGATAGCGTTTTGTAAGCCAGGATGGAAGTAGAATAAACCCTACTGGCATTCCAACCATAATAGAAAATAGGTAGGCTAGCTGTAAAAATTGACTGGAGCTAAATAAAACCAAAGATGTTGCCAGAAGATAAGAAATTGATGCTAAAATAATCAAAGCAATGGATAAGGCAACTGGCCTCATATAACGAATTACCATAACATACCTCTAAAATTCCAACTTTTCAAAGTTCGAACGGCCTTTAAGATAGGTAGCAACAATATAAAATGTCGTTATAGCTACTACCAAGGACCATGCAAGCAGTGGCTGATTAAAACTCATCTGAGCATAGCCATTTGGTACGACATAACGAACTCCAATCAGAAATGGTGCAGTTGTTGTAAATAGCGACCAAAAAACTCCTGCTAGAACTGCCTGTAAGGATTTGGCTTTAATAGAAACCATGGCAACCAATAAAATACAGATAATATTGATGGAGATAGTTGCAAAAATAGATAGCAAAGTGGACTGTACATTACTCCAATCATTCGATACTACTTTTCCAAAAGTATTCAAGAAACCAAAATAGGCAATTGCACTTGTCAGCACTGTTAGAAGAACATAAGAGGCATACATCACCACTAAACTAATAATTTTTGCATTAAAAAGTCGGGTTCTATTCAAATCTTTGTATAAAAATAGAATGCCACTATCAATCTCATCCCTAAAAACTGCGGAAATTATCAAGGATAACAGCAATGTTGGTAACACTATCCCATCCTGTGTTGACAATGCTGCTCCTAGAAAATCTAAAAAATTATCCGTATATTCAGCCTTTACGCCTACCAAAAATTTGGATAATATCGGAACTAAGATTGGTAAAGCAGTGAAGGCATAGAATAAAATAACATCTCTTCTATAAATAACTGATTTAAAAATTGACCTAAACATATTCATATTTCCCCTTTTTATCAATAAGATAGGCATTAACCCATAATACCCATCTTATTGATAGCTAAACAATATTAGCTATCAATAAGTTTCTTTACAAAGTGTGACGACCGCGACGATAAGTATATTTAATAATACCTAAATCAATAGTGATGCGCTGATTTTTCTTAAAGAATTTTCCCATTTCTATCTCCTCCTCTTACAAAGTAAAGCGTGGGTAACGGTAGCTGATAGTAAGGTTTCCTAGACGAATTGTTGCACGTTTGCTTGATTTTTTGAATGTTTTTTTCATTTTTTACTCCTTTTACTTTAAAAATTTACAAAAATATAATTTATTACTCTGTTTACAAAGTGTGACGACCGCGACGATAAGTATATTTAATAATACCTAGATCAATAGTGATACGTTTATTTTTCTTAAAGAATTTTCCCATTTTTATCTCCTCCTCTTACAAAGTAAAGCGTGGGTAACGGTAGCTGATAGTAAGGTTTCCTAGACGAATTGTTGCACGTTTACTTGATTTTTTGAATGTTTTTTTCATTTTTTACTCCTTTTACTTTAAAAATTTACAAAAAATATAATTTATTACCCTGTTTACAAAGTATGGCGACCACGACGGTAGCTATACTTAATAATCCCGAGGTCAATCGTTGTACGTTTGTTTACAATCTTGAACTTCTTTTTCATCTTTCTTCTCCTTTCATTTTTCCTACACTTGTTTATTCGTAAATCATTTGGAAAATAATTTATTTTTTTCAAGTGTGTATCTCCTTGAGGGGTGTTTTCCCCTCTCACTTACTTATTCGCAAATCGTTTTCATTTTTTGAAAAAATTTTTTATAATCTTTTAGTTTACTTTTAGTACTAGGCAACGAGCCACAGGTATAACTAGAGTTAGGCAAGGCGAGTTAACGAAGTAATAAAAGAAAAACTAAATGACGATACTTTTTTTGAATAAGTTGTGAGCTTGTTTTCCCCTTCAACTATTTATTCGCAAATAAATAAAAAAATTCTCTGGAAAATCCAAAGAATTTTGATTTTTTTATAACCCAAGTCGTTCAAAGATGTCATCCACCCGCTTAGCATAGTAGTCTGGGTTGAAGAGTTCATCGATTTCTTCCTGGCTAAGTTTAGCTGTCACGCGCTCATCCGCTTCAAGAAGAGGCTTGAAGTCCACTTGATTATCCCATGACTGCGCAGTTTTTGGTTGCACCAAATCATAGGCTTCCTCACGGGTCATACCTTTTTCAATCAAGCTAAGCATGACACGCTGGCTGTAAATCAAGCCAAAAGTCGACTCCATATTGCGTTTCATATTTTCAGGGAAGACCGTCAAGTTCTTGACGATATTGCCAAAACGGTTGAGCATATAGTTGATAAGAATGGTCGTATCCGGCGTAATAATCCGCTCCGCTGACGAGTGGGAAATATCGCGTTCGTGCCAGAGAGCCACATTCTCAAAAGCCGTCACCAAGTGACCACGCACCACGCGAGCCAGACCGGTCATATTTTCAGAGCCGATAGGGTTGCGTTTATGGGGCATAGCAGAGCTGCCCTTTTGGCCTTTGGCGAAATACTCTTCAACTTCACGTTGTTCAGATTTTTGTAGCCCACGGATCTCTGTCGCCATACGCTCGATAGACGTTGCAATCAAGGCTAGGGCTGAGAAATATTCTGCGTGAAGGTCACGAGGAAGGACCTGAGTCGAAATTTCCTGCGGACGAATGCCCAATTTACCACAAACATACTCTTCCACAAATGGAGGAATGTTAGCAAAGTTTCCAACCGCACCTGAAATTTTACCAGCTTCGACACCCTTGGCCGCCACATCAAAACGCTCCATGTTGCGTTTCATTTCGCTATACCAAGTCGCTAATTTAAGACCGAAGGTCGTTGGCTCCGCATGGACACCGTGAGTCCGCCCCATCATGATGGTGTACTTGTGCTCACGTGCCTTGTCAGCGATGATATTGGTGAAGTTTTCAAGGTCACGACGGATGATGTCGTTAGCCTGCTTGTAGAGATAGCCGTAAGCCGTATCCACCACGTCGGTTGATGTCAGACCATAGTGGACCCACTTGCGTTCCTCACCAAGACTTTCCGAAACCGCACGCGTGAAGGCCACCACATCGTGACGGGTTTCCTCTTCAATCTCTAAAATGCGGTCGATATCAAAAGTCGCCTTCTCACGAATCAAGGCCACATCTTCCTTGGGAATCTCACCCAACTCAGCCCAAGCCTCATCAGCGAGGATTTCCACCTCCAGCCAAGCCTTGTACTTGTTCTCTTCACTCCAAATAGCCGCCATCTCAGGGCGGGAATAACGATTGATCATACTTAGTTCTCTACCTCTTATCTTACTTATGATTCTTAAACACCTTTTCAAGACAACAACTTTTTCTATAGTCCGATTAATGAAATAACCGTAATGATTGTTGTTATCAAAATCTAGGTCGTTGTCTATATATAAATAACTCTAGATTCTTTTTTATTATTCAACTTTGCCAAGCCGTTATAAAGACAAGCTCCTCATAATTTTCGTTTAATACTTATGAAAAGACTAGCAAAAATTTCTTTATATTTATAACATCTTTTAAGTTTTTACCCTTTTGATTTACATCAAAAGTATTCCTGAAATTATATTAGATAAAGTAGCTGACATGACATCCTTTACAAAAGAGTTATCAAACCATTTTTCATTTTCTTTGACAACTGAATTAAAGTTATCAAAGTTCTTTTCTTTACTAGCGTCTAGCAATTCTGAAAAAACATTTCTTAGTTCATCTGAAAAAGCCTTTTCATTGATTAGACGATTTAAATCAGCTGTTACTGCTTCCCAGGGCAAACTTTTGTTAGTTTCTAAATTAGAATTGGATATCTTTGCATTCTCAGTAATGTTGGAATTAG
The DNA here is from genome assembly GCF_046032535.1 of Streptococcus suis. Taxonomy (GTDB): domain Bacteria; phylum Bacillota; class Bacilli; order Lactobacillales; family Streptococcaceae; genus Streptococcus; species Streptococcus suis_AK. The sequence continues at coordinate 11,593 of NZ_JARQPL010000019.1, forward strand.
ATACTGCATCACCCTTGATTGAGATCGTATTCCCTTGTCCAAAATTAGTACCAACAATGTTATCGTTTCCAGCAATATTAGTTTCATGTACCGTTTTATCTTCTATTACTTCTTGAGTACCCGAACCGCTGTTGATATTTTGGTTTTTTATGTCAATATAAGTCGTCTGCCCCTTAAGATTAAACGACTTCTTTATTACATCCGAAACTTCATCCCTAAAATTTTTGTCTTCAAAAAATAAATAATAATTCTTACTTGACCCAAGATTAAATTCAATGAAATACTTATCTTTTAAATGCTTTTGATATCTCTGATAAATGTTATATCCTAACACAGCTAAAACAATCATTGGTATAATCTTTGGTATGAAATCTATAAACAGAAGAGAGAAGAAGAATAAAATAGCCACTATTTCTCTAATTGTAACTTGAAACTTCAATTCCGAATTACTCATCATAGAAATGTTATTTATTTGAATAGTGTTATTTCTCATTGCCAGAATATTGTTGTTTATTTCTAAACTATCCGTTTTTAAAGTGTTGTTGTTAGTATTAAAAAAATCCATTTCCATTTATTTTCATCCTTTATAAATAATCTATATAATATTTAAAAGCAAGTGCTTTTCTTCCCCATTATCAATTAGTGCACGGTCGCACTTAATTACTAAGTTCTACTCCTTCCTAAAACTCCTCCACACCATCAACATCTTCCGTCAACACCGTCACGTGTCCCATTTTGCGGTTGTGCTTTGCTTCTATTTTACCATAGAGGTGCAGGTGGGCGCTAGGGTTTTCTTGAAGAAAGGTTTGAGCTGCTTCCATGTCTTGTCCCAAAACGTTAATCATAACGGCTGGTGAAAGCAGGCGGATAGGGGGCAGGGGATCCCCTAAAATGCCTCGGATATGGGTGTCAAACTGTGAAAAATCACAGGCTTCAATCGAATAATGTCCTGAATTGTGCGGGCGAGGAGCGATTTCATTCACAAGAATTTCTTGCCCTGCCACAAACATTTCAACACAGAGGGTGCCTGCTAAATGGAGCTTGTCTGCGATTTGCAGGGCCATGGTTTTGGCTTTTTCAGCTAGGTCATCTGAAATACGGGCAGGCACGATGGTTTTATAAAGGATATTATTGCGGTGGATATTTTCCTGTACAGGAAAGACGGTGTAGTCGGAGCCATTGCCAGACACAAGGACGGAGATTTCCATGTCGAAATGCACAAACTCTTCCAAGACACACTCGGCAGAGTTGGCTAGTCGACTGGCTTCTACCAAGTCCGCCGCTTCTCGAATAACCTTCTGACCATGTCCATCATAGCCCCCAGTAGCTGTTTTCAAAACGTAGTTTTTGCTGAGGTCCAGACCTTCTAGGTCTAGGCTAGAGGTGACAACTTTGTAGGGGGCGACTTGCACGCCAGCTTTTTTTGCCAAAAAATCCTTCTCAAAAATGCGGTTCTGGGAAATGCGGAGGAGGTCTGTCCCTTGAGGGAGCTGGCCGTCCTTGATGACCGCGTCCAGTCCGTCGGCATCGACATTTTCAAACTCGTAGGTCAGGACATCGCACCGCTCCGCCAACTGTTTGAGGGCCGCCACATCGTGATAGGGAGCGACGATGACCTCGCTGACCTTGGAGGCTGGGCAGTCCGCCGCGGGATCCAGCGTGATGACCTTGTGACCCATGTAAATGGCGGAAATAGCCATCATCTGCCCTAGCTGACCGCCACCGATAATTCCAATTGTCCTAGATGAGGTCATCTGTCATCGCCTCCGCAATTTTTTCCTGCTCCTTAGCAAAGTCTGCCAGCTGAGTTGCAATGGTTTGGTCTTCAATGGAGAGAATGCGGAGAGCCGTCAGGGCTGCATTGGTGGCACCTGCTTCACCAATCGCCATGGTTGCAACAGGTACACCGCCGGGCATCTGCACGATAGAATAGAGCGAATCCACACCACTTAGGGCACGAGATTGGACAGGGACTCCGATGACAGGTAGGGTGGTCTTAGCTGCCACCATACCCGGCAAATGAGCCGCACCGCCCGCTCCTGCGATAATAACCTTGATGCCACGGCCGCGAGCTTCCTCGGCGTGACGGAACATGAGGTCTGGGGTGCGGTGGGCAGAGACTACTTTCTTTTCATAGGCTACGCCAAATTTGTCCAGCACATCGGCTGCTTTTTTCATGGTTTTCCAGTCGGAACTAGAACCCATGATGATGGAAATTGGAATATTCATGCTTGTACTTCCTTTTCTTTGCCCCTTATTTCACGGCCTTACTTCCGATATCTGTCCGATAAAAGAGGCCTGTCGTATCTTGATTTTTCAGCTCCGAGTAAATTTTTTCCTGAGCTTCTTGGACGGTGTCTGCTGTGGTGACTAACATATAGACCCGACCGCCGTTTGATAGCAGTGCTCTGCTATTTTCCGCAAAACGAGCCCCTGCATAGTAGGTCGTGATATCGCCTTCAGTCTTCGCTGGCAAGGTTACGCCTTTTTCGTAGTCCAGAGGGTAACCGTTTGAAGCCACGACAACGCCCAGCGTCACGCCGCTTTCCAGCCAAGTCAGCTCAGTCGGACGTTTGTGGAGGATGTCGTCGATGTTCTGAGCAAAGTCAGAGGTCAAGCGAGGTAGGATAATCTGAGTTTCTGGGTCGCCAAAACGGGCGTTAAACTCGATGACCTTGGGACCTTGGTCGGTCAGAATCAAACCAGCATAGAGCACGCCCATATAAGACCGCCCTTCCGCAATCATGCCGTCCAGAATAGGCTTGACAATGGTGTCAACCGCTGTATCTACCACGCTTTGAGGCAGGTGGTGAACAGGAGCGTAAGCCCCCATACCGCCTGTGTTAGGCCCCTGGTCGCCGTCAAAGGCACGCTTGTGGTCCTGGGCTGTCGGCAGGATATAGAACTGGTCGCCGTTGACCAAGGCAAAGAGCGAGAACTCCTCACCCTCCAAAAACTCCTCGATGACCACGCGGGCACCTGAGTCGCCGAACTTGTTGTCCAAGAGCATCTCCCGTGCCGCTTCGACCGCCTGCTCGACGGTTTCCGCCACGACCACACCCTTGCCCAGTGCCAAACCATCCGCCTTGACCACGATTGGAGCCCCCTGCTCTTCGATGTAGGCTTTTGCTTCTTCAAAGTTGGAAAATGTGCCAAAGGCTGCTGTCGGAATGCCGTATTTGACCATGATTTGCTTAGCAAAGTCTTTTGACCACTCCAGCTCCGCGGCCAGACGACTCGGGCCAAAAGCCTTAAGTCCCGCCTGTTCAAAATCATCAACGATACCTGCTGCCAGAGCATCATCTGGACCAACAAAAGTCCAGGCAATGTCATTTTCCTTAGCAAAGTTGATGAGAACGAAATGTTCGGAAATTCCGACATTGACTAACTCGATACCGTCCAAGGTCATTCCATCATTTCCAGGAGCAACAAAGACCTGTTCTACCCGCTCAGACTCTAACAATTTCTTTGCTATAGCGTGTTCACGACCACCAGACCCGACAACCAAAAGTTTCATTATTTACACCTCAAAAACGGATTTTCTATAAACAGTATAGCAAAAACAGACGGATTTTGATAGAAAAAGCCGAGTAATGTTCGGGAATGGAAAAGAGGCTGGGCAAGACAGCCATGATGGCTTCACCTTCGTTAGGCGGTACATATTTCTTATAATTTTTGTGGTTGACGAGTTAATGATGTTAGTCATCGAGGGAAAAACTGATCCACTCTACTGACGAGCACCCCAAAATATGCGATAGGCATGAGTATAAAAATACGACTAAAATTCGGTAGATAAGCTCTCTAATTTTTAGAAGGAGGGAATTGTCATGGATGTTCTCTATCAATCTTGTGCAGGTATTGATGTCCATCAAGCCAATATTGTCGTCTGTATCCTACATGGACCACTCACCTCAACTCGTCCAAAGCGTGAGATGGCTACATTTGATACAACGACTAAAGTCCTACGTGCTTGCCACAATTTTCTCGGTCAATTTCGTGTGGAAGCTGTTGGTATGGAAAGCACAGGTGTTTATTGGCGACCTGTCTGGCACGCTCTATGTGATAACTTCAAGTTGATACTCGCTCAACCAGCCCACATGAAGGCTATTCCAGGTCAGAAAACCGACAAGAAGGATGCTCACTGGATTGCCAAATTAACACGGATTGGTCTGCTTTAGGTATTCGCAGTGTATCGAGAGTAACCGCCCAATAACAAGGTGTATTGAAAAAGGCTCCAAAGTCCTGTCGACTCTGGAACCTTTTTCTAAAAAACGACCTTATCCCTCCTAAACAAGTAGGGACAAGGTCGTGACTGGAACAGCCGCTTTTGTCATGTTTATAGTCTTTTAGTTTACTTTTAGTACTCGCTTCAAAGGTTTGGGGGAACCTTTGAAGGCTGGAGATAGTGCGAACCAAGTTCGCTTCAACAGTCGCAGGCATAACTCAATGCTTTTTTATTTCTAGGTGGCCAGCTGATGTACTTCGCTTTTTTGTTTTCAGGCTCAGGTACGAATAGTCCACTGGACTATTCGTATCCCCCAGATTGCTTGCACAGTCAATGGACTGTGCAAGGTGGGAGATAATACTTGCAAAGCAAGGCACTTTTACAAAATCCGGCAAGACGAGTTCAAACACTCCAATGGAGTGTTTGAACTTGGAAATAAGGAAACGACGTTTCAAACTACCACTCTTTTAATGACAGGTGGTAGGCTGAAAACCTCCAATGGAGCTTTTCAGTCGTCGAAGTAATAAAAGAAAAACTAAATGACGATATATCCACTTGACAGCATGCTGTTATCTAGAGTTTTGGTTTGCAAGCAACGACTTACAGATAACTTTACAGTCCTAGAACGATAGGGGCGGAACCATTTACCATATAACCAGTTCGCTCCTTCTTCTCATACTATTTAAAAATAGAAGTTCTGAAATCATCCGTATTTCTCAAAAGAGCATTATAAATCCGTTGTTTGAGGACATTGACCCAACTTGACTCATTGTGTGCAAGTACAATATCAATGCTCTTCATATCTTGAGCCACAGCTTCATCCATAAGCTTTTCTAAATCTGCAAAGGAGCTAATCATAACTTGTTTTGTTGAGTTTGGCTTATCCAATTCGTAGGTCATTGTGAAGTCAACCAAGTTGTCAAGTTGATTAATACGATTTTGGTACATAGCTTTCTTAAATGTTGCCCAATCAGCATACTCATCTTTAAAAATGTGCTTGAAGACTCTGTTGTCAGTGATGAGACCAACATTTCGTCTAAACCAACCATCATACACAAGTTCCCCAGCCGCTTCCGCTTCTTTACCAAGTTGGTTAGATACATAAGGAATGAAGCCTTCTACGTAACCTTTTTCTGCCATCAATTCATAGGCCATACGACGGAACATGAAATCTCCCGGAGAACCATTTGGATTAGATAAAGCGGAATAAACTGGAGAAAAGAGACTTACGGTATAATAACCATTACGAGTTAAGCCAGCATGCGTGTCCCAATATTCACGACGGTTGATAATGCTGTTGTCAACCAAATCATTGATGGTATTCAGTTTTGCAGCTTCCTCAATTGTCAGCTGACGGATTGTATTTCCAGCATGCGTATCCTTTTCTTTATCCTTGATATAATAATTATCAATGACCCTATACCATTTCTGCTTGACAGTATCGCTTTGCTTCAAAACAGACTTCGCTTCTAAATAGTCTAGCAAATAGATGACATCAAACATATTGTGAACGTAGGTATTTAAATCTGCTACATTTTTATAACGCTGTGCAGGGTTAGCAGCATGATAGCGGGTTATAGAGTCTTCATTTCCAGAGTAAACAGTATTAATTCCTAATGAACGTGCCTGATTACCATTTGGAGCTTGTAAAAGACCAAGAGCAAATAGTTCCGCACCTAAACCTTGACGACGACCATTTCCTTCGAAATAAATTCCTCCATCAAAGTTATGAACCATTTCGTGAGTGAAGACGGAAGTGCCATATTGATCGAGCATTCTATCAACAACAAAATGCGTCAATGAGCCTGTTGCATACGCACCTGATCCATTCGCTGCATACCATTTACCTACTGGACCAAAGAAATTAGCAATAGAAGAACGCTCCGTATTTTGAAGACTCTTCCAAGTAGCCTGGCTTGCTGAGTCACGGAAATTAAATCCATCATAGTTCAAGACTGACTGGAATAGTTTTTCACGTGATTCCTCTGTCAAAATGCTATACCAATAATCAAAATGATCTCGTTGCCAAACAGCTGCTCTATCAACAATCTGATGCATATACTCTTCAAATTTCATACCATTTGAAGCGGAATCATACAAGTAACGATCGTAAGCCCCAAACGATAGTGTTGACATGGTAGAAATGATATACATACTTTCATCTGGGAGAGTCAGAAGAGGTAAGAGCATGTTTTGATGTCCCCAGCTCGCCTTGGTGATGCGGTCGTAGACTCCTAGTGCGTAGCGACTATCCGGTGTTGCTTGTGCTTGCTTCTTAGCAGCCTCTTCAACATTTGAAGCCATTTCTACAATATAGGCCTTACTTGTATCTTTCAACCATTCATTATTTGTTTTGTTTGGTACAAACAATTGGCGATAACTTGAAAGATAATCAAATAGAGTAGCTTTTCCTTTGGCCAACTGTAAAGAATTAGCATAGGTCTGAACGTTATTCTTTGGACGAAGATTGTCATAACCTGAATTCCCTAAAGCAATAATAACATCCAGTGTAGAAGTTGCCTGATTACCAAAGAAGTCTTGTTTAAAGACTGTCAAATCTCGAGTATTTAAATCGCCGAAATCAATATTATACCAACGTTTCAGATATGCAAGACCCAGCACCAATGCTTCTTTATTTTGAGAAATCTTCTGAACTAGATAATTCTCAACCGATGCACCTAGGCTATTGATAGCTTTATCAGAAGCCAACACTTTCCGTAAATCTTCCGCAAGATGATCCCGCACACTATTGAAACTATCTTCCAAATACAGTGCCCACAATGGTTTTTGTTCAGTAGTTGATGGAACTCCCAAATCCGATGCCCAGTTCTTCAACTCGTTTTCTGTTGGTGGTGTCGTAGGCTCTACAATTCCCAACACCGCTTTCACTTTATCTGAGTTAAATACCAAACTTGAAATATCATTTGTAAGGCGATAAACCATTCCGTCGTAGTTTGATAAAAATGTTTCTGGAGTATAGAGTAAATCCGTTCCTACAATTGTGTAATCAGATACATGGTTATTTACAAAATCTTCCTTGAAAGCAACATCCAAATAAGCAACCGTATTGTCAGCGTAGTGAAGCATGATACGATTAATAGCGCGTTTCTGACTATTTGGATCTGTTACAATTTGATTGCCAACCATTGGAACAACATCTAACAATCTCGTTTGAGCTAATTTATCTGTCAAAGCAATCTTATTTGCAAGGTAAACAATATATTCTTTATTATAGAATGGTAACAGTTTTTCCATGTTAGCATAGGCTATAGCACGTTCAGGAGTTGCTTTATCTAGCAAGCTATAATCCACACTATACAAATTCTTAGCTTGGTTGTTCAGACTATCTGCTACCGTAGCAGTAATTCCCATGGCTGCAATTTTACTTGCCGCTTCAGTTTCAGAAATTTGAGTACTCCACTTATCTGCAGCTCCGCTAGCCGAACCAGTAACAAATGTATTGGTAATAGGGGCCGAACCATAGGCGGTATCTCCATGAACTTGATCACCATTGGTTACCTGCACAGTGCTGACAACATTATTTACAACTCCAGAACTCCAGGTTGAACCAACTACTCCGCCGACCTGACCAGCTGTTGTCAAATTGACAAGTGTTCCCTTGGCTACTCCGTCTTGTAAACGAGCACTATTTTGAACATGTCCTACTAAAGCTCCTGCTCGGTAGTTATTATTCTTAGCAGAGAGAGTTATGGCTACATCAGCTTGTACTTGACTGAGCGTAGTATGGTTGTCCTGTGCCCAGCCTGCAATTCCTCCGATATTTGAACCACCTGAATTGGTTCCTATTGCTACAAGCTGACCTTTAAAGGAACTATTCGTAATCTTAGTTGCACCATTTGCGAGATAGACAAGCCCTCCGATACTTGTAGGAGCTGAAAGACTACCTTCTACCGAAACGTTCCTTATCTGACTTCCAGTTGCTGTTTTAGCAAGTGCACCGACTTTTTCTGTCTTAGAAGTAATCGCAACATCAATCAAGTCTACATTCTCAATAGTTGCATTATTGATGACATTAAATAGTGGCTGAATAAGGTTATAGATAGCGTACGATTTGCCATTATGAGTACCATTCAAACGACCTGTAAAGGTAGATGTGACATAAGAGAGTGCATCTGTAGCCAAGTCAACTTCGTCAGCAGTCATATCTGCACCAAGTGTGTAGGTTCCTGCTGGGTTGGCTTCTATTGCTGTTAACAATTCTTTGAAAGAAGTGTATACACCGTTCTGGCTTTCTACTCGCTGGTCCACATAAAAACTATAATTTTTATCGTATTGTTTTCCTGTATCCTGAACCAGTTCATCAGTTTCAACAGTCAATTTATACTTGGTTTGACCATCTATCTCTACTTCTTCAATTTTAGAGATTGGAAGAAGTAATTCTTTGAAACGATCTGATTTAATTTTTACAAAGTAGTTGTCCAAATTGACCGATTCGCTAGTTAATGACAATTGACGGCGATAATGACCATTGTCAAGACCATATAACTCCACTTGGTCGATATCCTTAATTTCAATCTTCTTATAATCCAAGCGGAAATCTTGTGTACTTTCTTGCAGTTTTGTCTCTGGACCCTTGCCTACGTTATAGGTAACAATTGTTTTTAGAGTATAGTCTGTATAGTAATCCAAACCTGTCAATGCGAGAGGTGCAGTCACATCTGCAATTGGAATTTCTCTTACAAGCTGGTCTCCCTGATAGAGCTGAGCAACCGCTGAAATGTATGATTGAGTTCTATCTGATAATTCAAAACTAGCCTCTGCCGATTTTGCATTTTCATCTTTTGCGATAGAAGTGATTGTAATTGTTGGTATTTCTTTTACCTTAGTACCGACTTGGACAATCTTTGGTCTTGGATCTGTAGTAATTTCATTCGAAATTTCTTTGGTCTTAACAACCTTACCATCAATAATATAGCTGCGGGTGACAATGGTACGTACGCCATCTACGCCTTCTTGGCTGACAACCGTCTCACCTGCTAGGAGTTCGCTATTCGGAACTTCCTGGGTTTCATAGGCGACGGGTTCGGTACGGGTCGTGTCACGTTCTACAATATCTAGGCTTGGCAGTTCATAGCTTGGAGCATCCTTTGGAACTTCCTCTACGACCTTAGTACCGACTTGAACGATTTTTGGAGTGGCTGGGGTCGTTATCGTATTCGAAACTTCCTCAGTCTTAACAACCTGACCATCAACAATATAGCTGCGGGTGACAATGGTACGTACGCCATCTACGCCTTCTTGGCTGACAACCGTCTCACCTGCTAGGAGTTCATTATTGGGAACCTCTTGGATCTCATAGGCGACGGATTCGGTACGGGTCGTATCACTTTCCACAATATCTAGGCTTGGCAGTTCATGGCTTGGAGCATCCTTCGGAACCTCCTCTACGACCTTAGTACCGACTTGAACGATTCTTGGAGTAGCTGGGGTCGTTATCGTATTCGAAATTTCCTCGGTCTTAACAACCTGACCATCAACAGTATAGCTACGGGTGACAATGGTACGCTCGCCGTCAACGCCTTCTTGGCTGACAACTGTCTCACCGGCTAGGAGTTCGCTATTAGGGATCTCAAGGGTATCATAAGCGACGGCTTCAGTATAGCTTGTATCACTTTCCACAATATCTAGGCTTGGCAGTTCATGGCTTGGGGCATCCTTTGGAACTTCCTCTACGACCTTAGTACCGACTTGAACGATTCTTGGAGTAGCTGGGGTCGTTATCGTGTTCGAAATTTCCTCGGTCTTAACAACCTGACCATCAACAGTATAGCTACGGGTGACAATGGTACGCTCGCCGTCAACGCCTTCTTGGCTGACAACCATCTCACCGGCTAGGAGTTCGCTATTCGGAACTTCTTGGGTTTCATAAGCGACGGGTTCAGTATAGCTTGTATCACTTTCCACAATATCTAGGCTTGGCAGTTCATGGCTTGGAGCATCCTTGGGAACCTCCTCTACAACCTTAGTACCGACTTGAACGATTTTTGGAGTAGCTGGGGTCGTTATCGTATTCGAAATTTCCTCAGTCTTAACAACCTGACCGTCGACAGTATAGCTACGGGTGACAATGGTACGTACACCCTCTACGCCTTCTTGGCTGACAACGGTCTCACCTGCTAGGAGTTCGTTATTAGGAACCTCTTGGATCTCATAGGCGACGGGTTCAGTTTGAACACTATCTACATGCTCAACGGCCAAACTTGGTTTAGTCGGATTGATAACATTGTCTGTACTAGGTAACTCAGAGTTAGGATGAATCGGTTTTGCTATTTCATCACTCTTACCTTCCTTTATGTAACCAATATATCTATAGCCCTCAATAGCCATCGGTTCTGGCAATTGTTCACCTACACTGATAGATAATTCCTGATTAAAGCGAGCCAAGGCTTGATTGGTTAAAGAAAAGGCGGGAGGTGCTAATAACAATGAGCCTGTCGCCCCTAAAATGAACAATCCCGCAAACTCTTTTTTCCCCTTACGACCTTTACGGATAGCCAAAATCAGCACCCCTGCTCCAACAAGTGCTCCTGTTACTTGCCCCAACCATTCATCTCCAGTAGCGGGCAATATTTCTCCCGATACTGACTGCTTGGGCTTATAAATCAAGTAATAGGTATTGTCACTTTCTTCTACTAATTTCGGTAATTCATTTACGATTAATTGCTTTTCTGAAGCTGTTAATTCATCTTCTGCAACATAGCGATAATGCACTGTTTTGGCACTATCTTCAGCAAATACCTGTCTTTCTGAAGAAAATGAAAACAGCATGAAAAGACTAGCAATGGTAGCAGATACTAGTCCAAACGATGTTTTTCTCAAAGAAAAGCGATGGACGGTCTGTCCAGAATTTTGTTTCATATAATACTTCCTTAATATTTTATAGAAAAATCAAAAGCAAACATTTTCGACCTCACGTGCATTTAGAAAAAAGAAAGGAATTGCGTGCAAGCCATCCCAAATTTCCTCTGTGAAAGCTAGTCTGATTTTGATTAAGTGGTCAGTTTGTTTCAGTAGTCCACCTTGGACGAAAGATGGTTGGCAGTTGAGCTAGCACTTGGCTAAACTATTAAAGTAAAACTGAAGGACTATAATACGCATATTAAAAAATCTCTCTAATCCAATATTAAAAGATTACAGAGTTCCAATTTACCTTTATACCATCAGTTCCTATTTCAAGACCAGATGTAGCTCCCAGTACCTATTCTCAAAATCTATGCCAAATCTCAGTATAGCGATTGTATCGCAATAATACCAACTACTGACTGACAATTCACACACCTTTTTGTTAGATGGTACATTCCCCCTTCCACAGTTTCAAAAATCTTGTTGATCTCGCTACACATGGGATATGATATAGAATCCTCTTGCAAGCACAGCAAAAATAAACAAAACCTATCTCACTGGCTAGAGTCGTAGCTAACTGTTCCTAGTCTTTTAGCTTGATAGCTGGTAAACTGAAAACTCCGCTGGAAATCTTCATGCATCAAAGCAATAAAAGACCGACTGAATAGCTATCTGTCGACTTCTGGTTTCACGCACCATTATACTAGAATCTGAGGAATGTTGCAACACAGATAGTCATAAATCATTATGTTATTCTTATTTTCTCCGATTCCAAAATAAATCCCTAAATTTACTGCCTATAACTATGATAACGACTAATACTAAATTTCCAAATAATCTTATAAACAAGTAAAAAGATGATATAGCCAGCAGAAATAGTCCCTAAATCTGCTAAGAGAGGTAATGATTTTGTTATTGACATCAGTGGGAAATATCCAATAAATGCATATGGAATGAACCATAATAATATTGATAACCAGCTAGGATAAATACTATTTGGATAGCGAGTTGTTTCATCCAGTCTCCAAACAATAAAGTTAATGGAATACACATCTTTGATAAAAAATGTTAATGAGTTAACGAAGAGGTGGATTGCTGCGTAACATAAAATACTACCTATTAGTAAAAGGATGATTTTCAGTATAAACCAAGCCGATAACGTTTCAAATTCTGTAAGCAGTGCCATCCAAAATATTATCAGACCAATACAAAATTCGCCAATACTTTCAAAATCTATCTTTGAAAAAATGATGAGTAATAGGGTGTTTACTGGCCTAAGTAATAAGACATCAAATGTTCCTTCTCTGACATAATCTCCAATAAATAAGGTGTTGATGAAAATGAAATTCCAGCCAGCTCTGGCCATTGTTACAAATCCAAACAAGAGTACTAACTCATTTGTAGACCATCCAGGAAAATTTGATAGATTATCTAAAAATACTTTTAAAACATAGATTGAGATAACAGTGTTCACGCTATAGCCTATTATTCCAATGACGGCATCTTCTCTATATTGGATATACCTCTTCCATTGAAGTTTCATAAAATGAATATACAAGTAAAAATATCTTGTCATCACTAACCTCCATAATAGTTCATCACTTTAAATAGCTTCTTCTGATACATAGAAATAAATAAAGCCAGAAGGAGAACCCAAAACATCTGTAAGCACAATTGTTGTAAAACATATTGAGCTGGTAATAAAGCCGATAAAATAGATGAAGGAACTGATAACATAGCATAGAAAGGAGTTAAAACAATAAGTTTTTGCAACATTTCTGGAAAAAAGCTAATAGGTAATACTGATCCACCAAAAAGCATCAACAAGGCATCGTAAAATTCTAAAACACCTAAAATCTGATTAAAACGGATAGATAAAAGCCCTAAGAGATAGCCAAATAAAAACGAAATCAATAGACCTAATAGAGCCGACATGATAAATGATAGCACCATTTCAGGAACAAGAGATATTCCTGTAACGAATGAATAAAAGACAAGAGCAAACGTCAAGGGAGTGACTACAAAAATCAAATCATAAACAAATGAACCTACTTGTCTAAAAAAATGCATCCCCATAAAACTATGGGGTCTTAAAAAATAGACTGCCGTATCACCTTTTTGAATCATCTCTGAAATAATGGAGGCGGTACGATGATCTGGAAAAAGAATGAACATCATCCTAGAAATTACTGCATATAGAACGAGTTGAGATGATGTGTTTTCAGTGACTACACTGGTCCAAACCGAAATCTGAATGGCTACAACCAAAAAGGCACCAAGAATTGTCAAAATAGTACTCACCCTATATGATTTTCGTCTCCTAAATTCTGCTATTGTATAAGCTAATACATTCACCTTGATGTCTCCTTATCCAATAATAATATATCCGCTAAACTTGGATCTGTAATATGATAATCTCTGATTTTTTGGTCTTTGACAAACTCTTGAAGTAAATCTAATTTCTCTTCTTCAATAAACATTTCAGTCATTGAAGCGAGGCTGGGTAAAAACTAGCCAATAACTAAAAAATACACAGACAAATTGAGCTGCTTCAGATGAAATTCAGCCAAACTGTCTGTGTTTTTCTTTCTGTTTATACTCTCTTGGACTAATTTCTTAGCCAATTTCGTAAGATTCATGCTCATTAGAAGGAATCCTATCTCAGTTTTTCCCAGTCTCTAGATATAGTCTCTCAATGTCTAAAATGTCTGACTCCTGTAAAGACCATGGTCAAGCCGTATTTATTGGCCATGTCAATGGAGTCTTGGTCGCGGACAGAGCCACCTGGCTGGATGATAGCCTTGATACCTGCGGCTGCAATTTCTTCCACGTTATCAGCAAATGGGAAGAAGGCATCTGACGCCAAAACGGCTCCATCCAAACGGTCCTTGGCTTGCTCGATGGCGATACGGACAGACGCCACACGGTTGGTTTGTCCCGGCCCCACGCCCAAGGTCATCTTGTCATTGGTGATGATGATGCCGTTGGACTTGACATACTTGGAGGACTTCCAGGCGAACTCCATAGCCGCCCACTCTTGCTCGGACGGTTGACGCTCGGTCACCACCTGCCAGTCCGCTGGGCTCTCCACCACCACGTCCTGATCCTGCACCAAGAGTCCGCCGACAACGCCTGTGAACTCTTTTTCCACTTCGCTAGCATCCTGTGCGTCAAAGGCCAACTCCAAGATCCGAAGATTTTTCTTTTTATTGGTCAAAATAGCTAACGCTTCTGCCGAGTAACTCGGTGCGATGATAATTTCTAAGAAAATCGGGTGCATCTTTTCAGCCGTCGCAGCATCTACTTCCCTGTTCAGCACGACAATGCCTCCGAAAATCGATACTGGGTCAGCCTCATAGGCATAATCCCAAGCCTGCTCAATAGTCTCTGCCTGCCCGATACCACAAGGGTTCATGTGTTTGAGAGCCACAACAGTTGGACGGTTCTTGAAATCACGAATAATCCGGATAGCTGCATCCGCATCCCGAATGTTGTTGAAAGACAACTCCTTACCGTTTAGTTGTTTAGCAGCTGCAATCGAGTAAGCTGTCGGAAGGGCATTTTGGTAAAAATCCGCATGTTGCTGAGGATTTTCTCCGTAACGCATAGGCTGATTAAGATCATAAGTAATCGTTAATTTTTCAGGCTTATCTTCGCCTACTTGCTTGGTAAAGTAATCTGCAATCAAGGCATCGTAGGCTGCGGTGTGTCGGAAGACCTTGGCAGCCAATCGTTGACGCGTTGAGTAGGTCGTCTCCCCCTGCTCTGCTATTTCTCCTAAAACAGTCGGATAATCCGCCGGATCCACTACAACTGTCACGCTGGCGTGGTTCTTGGCTGCTGAACGGAGCATGGACGGCCCGCCGATATCGATGTTCTCCACCGCCAAGTCGTAGGTCACGTCTGGACGCAAGATGGTCTCTTTGAAGGGGTAGAGGTTGACCACCACCAAGTCAATCAAGTCGATTTCATGGTCTTTAGCAGCCTGCAAGTGACTTTCTGTGTCACGTCGCGCTAAAAGCCCACCATGGATTTTCGGATGAAGTGTCTTAACACGACCGTCCATCATCTCTGGAAAACCAGTCACATCGTCAATGGCGATAGTGGTTACGCCTGCCTGATCCAAGGCAACCTTTGTGCCTCCTGTCGAGATGATTTCCCAACCAAGTTTGGTCAATTCCTGGGCAAACTCCACAATGCCCGCCTTGTCGGATACGCTAATTAACGCACGTTTTGTCATGATTTCTCCTTATTTTCTCACTGCCCCTAACTCCTCCAAGACTGCTGGATAGAGTTGGTACTCTACTTCATGTATTCTTGCTTCAAAGGTTTCCAGGGTATCATCAGCCTGTCGGGACACACGGACTTGTTTGATAATTTGTCCTGTGTCGACGCCGCTGTCAACCCAGTGGACTGTTACGCCACTTTCAGATACTCCTGCCTGCCAGGCATCTTCAATTCCATGAGCTCCTGGAAATTCAGGCAAGTAGGCGGGGTGGATATTGATGATCCGACCTTCATACTGATCCAGCAGGGTTGGTCCCACAATCTTCATATAGCCTGCCAAGACCACCAAGTCAATCTGGTGCTTGTCTAAGAGTTGGATAATAGCTTCTTCGTAAGCCTGCTTATCTGCAAACTCTTTTAATTCAAAAGCAAAGGTTGGTACATCTAGTTTTTCAGCTCGTTCCAAGACATAGGCATTTCTACGGTCTGAAAACACAAAGGCTACTTCAAACTGCTCTGCAATGACTTGGAAATTGGATCCCTTGCCTGATGCAAACACTGCTATTCGTTTCATTTGATGACCACACTCTTGTCTTTCTTAGCGATGATGCGGCCAATTTCATAGACTTCTTCATCTACCAAATCGCACACTTGAGCGACCTTATCAGGACTGACAGCCAGGACCAATCCGATTCCCATATTGAAAATTTCAAACATTTCTTCATGTTTGATGTGGCCGTATTTTTCAAGGGCCGTAAAGATTGGGAGAACTGGAATCTTGTCTTCTTCAATCTCAGCTGCAAGATTATCAGCAAACATACGGGGAATATTTTCGATGAAACCACCGCCTGTGATATGGGCAATACCATTGATCAGCCCTGCTTTTACCAGAGGCAAGACCTGCTGGACATAGATGCGGGTCGGCTCTAAGAGAACATCCTTTAGAGCTCTGCCATTGAGCTCTGGCAACAGAGCGTCGCCAGAAACATCTGCAAAAACACGACGGACCAGGGAATAGCCATTGGAGTGGATGCCGCTGGAAGCTAGGCCGAGGAGAATGTCGCCCTCCTGGACCTTACTGCCGTCGATAATCTGGGACTTCTCCGCAATGCCGACGGCAAAGCCAGCCAGGTCATAGTCATCCTCGCCGTACATACCAGGCATTTCAGCCGTTTCACCGCCAATCAGGCCGCAACCAGCTTGGACACAGCCTTCTGCCACACCGGCTACTACCTGCTCCAGCTTGGCTGGTTCATTTTTTCCTGTCGCGATGTAATCGAGGAAGTAAAGCGGCTCCGCACCTGCTGCGATGATGTCGTTGACACACATGGCCACGCAATCCTGGCCAATCGTGTCGTGCTTGTCGTACTGAATAGCCAACATGAGCTTGGTGCCGACGCCGTCTGTTCCTGATACCAAGACTGGCTCTTTGACATCCAGTTTAGTTAGATCAAACATCCCGCCAAAACCACCGAGAGCTCCCATCACACCCAAGCGTTCTGTCCGAGCTACGTGCTTCTTGATGCGTTCGACAACTTCATATCCCGCTTCGACGTCAACGCCCGATTGGGCGTAGGCATTTTTATTTGTCATTTTGATTCCTTTCAACAGTTTACAGGTCTGTCAAGTAACCTTGATACCTCTGTCACTTACTTGACATTTTCAATGTAGAAACTCGTTCTCTCTTCTAGGCTACGGAGGTATTCTTCCTCATAGTCATAGAGAGGCGTTGGAAATTCTCCATCAAAGTAGGCCACACAGAGCCCGCCTTTTGGCGCGTCTGTTTCGATGCCGATGGCTTCAATCATCCCCTCAAGAGAAAGATAGGTCAGACTGTCTGCCCCGATAATCTCACAAACTTCCTCAGCAGTGTGGTTGGCTGAAATCAGCTCCCGACGGGTCTGAATATCAATTCCATAGAAACACGGGTACTTGAGTTCTGGGCTGCCGATAGCCACATGGACTTCTTTTGCCCCTGCATCACGAAGAAGTTGGACAATGCGGCGGCTAGTTGTACCGCGAACAATAGAGTCGTCAATCATGACCACGCGCTTACCTTTGACAACACTTGAAACGGCTGACAACTTCATGCGCACACCCTGCTCCCGCAATTCCTGGGTTGGTTGAATAAAGGTCCGCTGAGTATACTGGTTTTTGATCAGCCCCATTTCATTTGGCAAGCCAGACTCTTCTGCAAATCCCATAGCAGCAGATAGGGAGGAGTTGGGCACACCAACGACAATGTCTGCTTCCTGTTGAAATTCCTGGGCCAAACGACGTCCCATATTTTTACGAGCCGTGTGGACATTGACCCCGTGAATTACCGAATCTGGACGAGCAAAATAGACATACTCCATGGAGCAAACAGCCAGTTGCGTATCGGTCGTATAACGGTCATAGTGAACGCCACTATCATCGATGATAACAATCTCACCTGGCTCCACATCTCGCACCCAGTCAGCACCCACTACTTCAAAAGAACAGGTTTCACTAGCAACAACCCAGGCTCCATTTTTCATTTTGCCTATTGAAAGTGGTCGGAAGCCATTTGGATCCAGAGCTGCGACCAGCTTGTCTTCCAGCATAATCAGGTAGGCAAATCCACCTTTAACAGTATTGAGAGCTTCCTTGATTTTGCCCATGAAGTCTGGATTGTGACTGCGGCGAATCAAGTGCATGAGAATTTCAGTGTCAGAAGAAGAAGAGAAAATAGAACCATTTTTTTCAAGTTCAGCCTTCAAACTGACCGCATTGGTCAAATTCCCATTGTGTGCCAAACCCACCTGCATATCTGCAAAATCAAAGAGGAAGGGCTGGATATTATTGATAGAAGCAGAGCCAGAAGTTGCATAGCGGACGTGACCAATGGCAGCCCTTCCAGTCAAGGCTTCTAAATCTGCTGGATTTTTGAAGACTTCTGCAATCAGGCCTGTTCCGCGATGGCGACGTAAATGCCCACCATCATTGGCTAAAATCCCTGCCCCTTCTTGTCCACGGTGCTGCAAACTATGGAGCCCAAAATAAGTAACCTGAGCAGCCTGCGGATGTCCCCAAATACCGAAAACACCGCATTCTTCATTGAGTGATTTAACTTCGTATGTCATATTTATTTTCCTGTAAAATAGCGAACCGCTGAAACAAAGAGTTCTTGGTCTTTCTTACCTGGAATGTTTTGGAAAAGACCGTCCTCGTAACGCTCCGAATGCCCCATTTTCCCGATAATCTGACCATTGCGACTGGTGATTCCTTCAATAGCATGGCTAGAACCATTTGGATTGTACTTAGAATCCATGCTTGGCTGACCAGTAAAGTCAACGTATTGGCTGAAAATCTGACCATTATCTCGCAAGACAGCGAATTCTTCATCCGTCACCACGAATTTTCCTTCCCCGTGTGAAACTGGGATAGCGTGAATGTCACCGACTTGAACACCCGCCAACCACGGTGAGTTGACATTGGCAATCCGCGTTTCCACCATTTTGGCAACGTGCTGGTTGGCATCGTTATAGAAGAGGGTTGGACTGGTTTCTCCCGCCTCCTCAAAGTTTCCATACGGTAGCAAGCCCGATTTGACAAGGGCCTGGAAGCCATTGCAGATACCGATGATGAGGCCACCTTTTTCGATAAAGTTGTCAATAGCAGAGCGGACCTTGGCGTTTCGTAAGATAGTCACGATAAACTTAGCAGACCCGTCTGGCTCATCCGCAGCGGAGAACCCACCTGCAAAGAATAGAATATTCGCCTTAGCAATATTGTCAACCATAGTGTCAACCGAGTTTTCAATGCTCTCTGCATCCAAGGTCACAAATGGAACAAGATTGACTTTTGCACCAGCCTGTTCAAAGGCCTTGGCTGAGTCATATTCTGAGTTGGTTCCTGGAAAGACTGGGATGTAAACAAGCGGAACATCAACTCTTTCCTTGGCTTGTATAACTGCTGAACTGGTAATTGCAGGAACATCCTGTAAGTCTGTAGCCTGTTCAAATTCTGTTGGGTAAACTTCTTCTAACTTACCTTCAAAGGCTGCTTGCAAGTCCTGTCCAGCTAGGTTGACACCGTTGACAAGGAGTGTAAAGTCAGCAGTGGTTTGCCCAATTTTCACAGCATCTGGAATGTCTTCTGTCGATGTGAAGACAAAGCCGCCAAGCTGACCTGTCAAGCTAGTTTCAAGGTCTGCAAGCTCGGCTCTTGCTCCAATCTGGTTTCCAAAGGACATGAGGGCTAGACTTTCTAAGACACCTCCGTACTTGACTGCACTAGCAGCCGTAATCGCATAATCGCTCTGCCATTTTTCAAAAGCCTCAAAATTAGACTTCATAAGGGCAAAATCAATATCTTCGGACAAAATCTGACCTGGTAAGTAGTAAATGTACTCGCCAGCCGCCTTGAACTCAGGCGAGAGGACCTTGCGACTATCAGCCGTGGTAACACCAAAGGCAACCAGGGTTGGCGGAACTGTCAAGTCCTCAAAGGTGCCAGACATGGAGTCCTTGCCACCAATAGACGGCAAACCAAGCTGAATCTGAGCCTCGATAGAGCCTAGAAGTGCTGCCACCGGCTGACCAAAACGCTCTGCCTGCTTGTCCATGCGTTGGAAGTATTCTTGATAGGAGAAGCGAGCCTTGGACCAGTTGGCGCCTGTTGCCACCAAGCGAGCTGTCGCTTCGATGACCGCATAGGCAGCCCCGTGGTAAGGTGACCAGTCTGCCAGATAGGGATGATAGCCCTGAGCCATGACAGAAGCCGTCGTCGTAACACCATGTTGGACAGGTAGTTTCTGTACAGAACTTTCTGTCGGTGTCAGCTGTTGGCGACCTCCGAGTGGGTGGTTGACGGTTGAACGACCAACAGATGAGTCAAAAATCGTCTGCAAACCTTTCTGACTAGCATGGTTGAGGTCTGAAAGAAGGTCTTTCAAGTCCTCCTGTAGCGTTTCAGCGGAAGTTCTACGTGTTTCTGGCAAGTTGACAGCACTGTCAACTACCTTGGCATCGACGACTACGCGCACACCATTGGTATCTAGGAAGGAACGCTCCAAATCAACAATGGCTTGCCCATTCCAGGTCATGACTAGGTTTGGTTTTTCAGTGACTTTAGCCACGACAACCGCATGGATATTTTCCTGACGGCATGCTGCGATGAAGGTGTCTACGTCCTCTGGACGGACAACGACACTCATCCGCTCCTGCGACTCTGAAATAGCAATTTCTGTTCCGTTCAAGCCTGCGTACTTGAGTGGAACCTTATCCAAGTCGATTTCAAGACCATCTGCCAGCTCACCAATAGCTACGCAGACACCTCCTGCACCAAAGTCATTTGATTTTTTGATCAAGCGAGTCACGTCACCATTGCAGAACAAGCGTTGGATTTTGCGTTCTTCAATAGCATTTCCTTTTTGGACTTCCGCACCAGCTGTTTCCACAGACTCGACTGTCTGTACCTTGGACGAGCCTGTTGCCCCACCAATACCATCGCGACCTGTTTTGCCTCCTAACAAGATGACCACATCGCCTGCGACTGGTTTTTCACGGACCACATTTTCCTTTGGAGCTGCACCGACTACGGCACCCAACTCCATGCGTTTAGCGACAAATCCTGGGTGGAAGTATTCACGTACATAGGTGGTCGCAAGACCGATTTGGTTACCGTATGAAGAATAACCATGTGCCGCTGTTTTAGAAATGATTTGCTGTGGCAATTTCCCTGAGCGAGTAGCTGTCAGAGGTTGGGTAATATCGCCCGCACCTGAAATCCGCATGGCTTGATAAACATAAGAACGACCTGACAAAGGATCACGAATGGCTCCACCGATACAGGTTGCGGCTCCACCAAAAGGCTCGATTTCTGTTGGGTGATTGTGGGTTTCATTCTTGAACATGAGGAGCCATGGCTCTTTCACGCCTTCCACATCCACTTCAATCTCCACCGAGCAGGCATTGATTTCATCCGACACTTCCATATCATCCAGACGACCATTTGCACGCTCATAACGACCAAAAATGGTCGCCATATCCATAAGCGTCTGAGGTTTGTCTGTCCGACCTAACTCTGTTCGCATAGCCAGATACTTGTCATAAGTCGCCTGCAGTTGCTTTTGGAATTTTGAAGCTGAAAAGTCAATAGACCTCAGTTCTGTTTCAAAAGTCGTATGACGGCAGTGGTCACTCCAATAGGTATCCAAAACCTTGAGCTCTGTTTCGGTTGGCACTCGACCGATTGACTTGAAATAATCCTGAATGAAGAGCAGGTCTTCCACTTCCATAGCCAAACCAGCCTCACGCTTGTAAGACGCAAATTCCTCTGCCCCGTAGCTATCAAAAAAGTCCAAGCTTGGAATGACGGTATCTGACACCGAAAACTCCTGAGCCACCAAAGGAGCATCCATATCCTTAAATCGCGAATCCACAGGATTCAGCAAATAATTCTTGATGGCAACTAATTCTTCTTCCTGCACATCACCGTTCAAAATATAGAGTTGACCTGTATTGACACGCACCTCCTGACGACTGCCCAATAAGAGAAGGGCCTCCTGACTGCTGGCAGCCCGCTGGTCAAACTGCCCAGGAAGGGCCTCAATCGCAAAATAAACAGCCCCTTCCAAGCCCAGCTCCGCTTCCGACAAGACCTTGTCCGTCACCTGCTCGGTAAAGATATGCTTAATAGCTTGCTCCAGCAAGTCCTCCTCCAAATGAAAGACATCATAAACCTGCACCAGACGTACACTCGTCAAACTTGTCAACTGCAAATTATGAGTCAACTCCTTGCGAAGAGCCTCCGCCTTAATCTGAAAATCCGCCTTCTTCTCAACAAAAATCCGCTTCGCCATTTTTCCAATCCTTATCTCACTTCTTGTAACTTTGCCAATACGACCTCGTAAACCTCGGTCAACTCCCCGAGACCCCGACGGAAAACATCCTTGTCCAGATGGTTGCCATCCGCATCCCACAAACGACAATTATCAGGAGAAAACTCATCCGCCAATAAAATCTGACCAGACGAGTCGACCCCAAATTCTAGTTTGAAATCCACCAAAGTCAGCCCAATCTGAGCAAACAAGTCCTTCAAGAACCCATTGATACGACGTGTTTCTTCCTTGATATAGGCGATTTGGTCCTGACTAGCCAGTTCTAGAAAGGTAATGTGTTCATCGTTGATAAAAGGATCGTCCAACTCATCTTTTTTATAGTAAAATTCCACGATAGGAGTAGGTAAGACTATCCCTTCCTCCACACCGAAGCGTTTTGAGAAAGACCCAGCTGTCACATTTCGCAAAACAACCTCAAGAGGAATAATCTCCACCTTCTTATTCAACTGCTCCGTATCCGACAAACGCTTGATAAAATGCGTCTTGACTCCAGCTTCATTCAACTTTTCAAAAATCAAAGATGAAATCAGATTATTGAGTCGCCCCTTGCCAGTAATCTGTTCTTTCTTGCCACCATTAAAAGCCGTTGCCTGGTCCTTGTAAACCGCAACAATCTGGTCACTGTCAGCCGTAGCGTAGATGTCTTTGGCTTTTCCTGAATAAAGAAGGTCTGTTTTCATGAGAATGTTCGTCTTTCATAAAATATTCTAGTCTTTTCGTTTATTCTATCACACAATATTCGTGTTAACAAACAAAAATCTAAAATAATATCGAATAAAAAGAAAAACGCCCGTAAACTACGAACGTTTTTGTAATTCTTCATAAATAAAATCCACAATATCAGATAGGGTTTCAAAGCGTTCAATGGCCGCATCCGGCACATCTACTCCGAACTCATCCTCTAAGGTCAGGACAAATTCCATGATTTCCACCGAATCTGCTGCAATATTATCGGCCAAAGTAGACTCAGGTTGAACGTGGAAGTCTTCACCCTTCTCATCCTGAATCAATTCAACAACCCGCTGATAGACCTGTTCTCTAGTCATGACTCTCCTCCACTACTGAAAATTTGGCAACCGATTTTTCGACAATGCCAGCCTCCAAAATGGAACGCGTCTGCTTGATGGTATAGAAAATTGACTGGGCATCGCTAGACCCGTGAGCCTTGATAACAGGAGCCTTCAGTCCGAGCAAGACAGCACCACCAGCCTTCTTATAGTCCATAGCACCAAGCGCCTTTTTCAAGGTTGGTTTAACCAAGAGACCGCCCAATTTAGCACGCAGACCGCCATTCTTGATTGAGCCCGTCAACTGACCGACGATGGATTTTGCAGTCCCTTCAACTGTTTTCAACACAGCGTTTCCCGTGAAACCGTCCGTCACGATCACATCCGCCACGCTGTTGAGCAACTCACGCGCCTCCACATTTCCGATAAAGTTAATCGACTTGTCTTCCGCCAAGAGTTTATAGGCTTCTTGGTGAACTGGCGTACCCTTGGTATCTTCCGTACCGTTGTTCAAAAGTCCCACACGAGGTTGTTTGACACCACGCACGTGCTCCGCGTAAAATGAGCCAAGAATACCATACTGATAGAGGTGATGAGCTGTATTTTCAGCATTTGCCCCCAGGTCCATCATATCAAATCCCTTACCGTCCATAGTCGGTAAAGTGGACATCAAACCAGGACGGTCGATGTTCTTGATGCGACCGACGACAAAGACGCCTGCCGCCAAAAGAGCACCTGTATTTCCTGCCGACAAGACCGCATCTGCTTGACCATCCTTGACAGCCTTGGTCGCTAGGACCATAGAAGCCTCTTTCTTACGACGAATAGCCTTGACAGGCTCATCATCTGAATTGATTTTCTCCGTCGTATGGACAATGCTGACACGCTCTGTCACTGTCAAATACTGCTTGATTTTTGCCTCATCACCATAAAGTTGAATCTCAATATCTGGAAAGGCAGCCAAGGCTTGATTGACACCTTCTACCACTGCCTGAGGGGCATGGTCCCCACCCATAGCATCTACTGCAATACGTTTCATTCTGTTTCCTCATTTTCTGTTCTTGGTTTCATAATCTGCCCCCAAGAAGACAAATCATCTATAAATTTCTTGGATTTCAAGTGAATCCCCACATATTCCTCGTACAGCTGGTCAATAAAAAGACGTAATTTTCGTTTCATCTCAGGCTTGATGGAGATGTTTTCCAGCTCATCAAAGGAAATAGCCTGAAATTGATTAAGCAAATAAGGAACATTGGGATCCAGATAGGCCCGCCTGTCATCTTCCTGATAGTGTTGCGGACACAGGACACCGCTGTACTTGTAGGAATAATCAAAAGGTAGACCAACCCGATGACAAAAAGCACACTCATGAAAATTCAGACTGACCCCAAAACGTCCCAAGAGCTGAATTTCAAAGATATTGGTCAAGACTTCATAATCCAAACCCGACTCCATCAAGTCCAAGGTCTTGACCAAAAAAGCAAAGAGAGCTGGATCATAAACCTTATCCTGCAAGGCCGCATCTGCCAAGGCCAAGATATAGGTCGCATAGCTGAGTTTGAAAATATCAGCATTGATCGCCTTAAAAGGCTGGACTTGATGAAAATCCTCAATATAAGACAGCCCATCATCATTGATTTTGACGATAAAATCGGCATAGGTCAAAGGCTGAATAGCAGCAACCAGCTTGGACTTAGAAGCATGTTTCACGAAAAACATTCGCTTGCCAGCCTTCTCCGTAAAAATCTTGACCAACTTGTCATCTTCTCGAAAATTCCGATTGTAAAGGACTAATCCCCTGGTTTTAATTCGTTCCATTTTCTTCTAGGTATTTCTTCAAACGAGCCATAGCTGTTTGAATCTTCTCCATACTTGCTGCATAGGAAATCCGCACATAGCCCTCACCATACTGACCAAAGGCCACACCTGGAATAAAGGCCACTGCTTTCTTCCTCGCAAAGTCCTGCAAGAAACTAAAGGAATCTTGGTTGTAACCCGCAGGAATTTTTGCAAAGATATAGAATGCACCGTCAGGCTTAATAATCTCAAAGCCCAAGTCTGTCATTTTCTCGATGATGTAATCCCTACGCTTGACATACTCCGCCCGCATCGGAAGAGCGTCATCCTTACCGTTTTTCAAGGCCTCAACCGCACCATACTGCATAGCAGTTGACGCCGCTGTCACAAGATACTGGTGGCTCTTGATGATTTGAGCGATAATCGGAGCCTGACTCATAATCAAGCCAATCCGCCAGCCTGTCATAGCATGGGACTTGGACAAGCCCTGAATCAAAATGGTCTGCTCTGGCAAAAACTCTGCAATTGAAGTATGGGGCTGACCAGTGTAGGTCAACTCCGCATAGACCTCGTCTGATAGGACAAAGACAGGATACTTACGCAAGACATCTGCAAAGGCCCGAATTTGCTCACGAGAGTAGGTCACACCCGTTGGATTGGCAGGATAGTTGAGAATGACAGCTTTTAGCTTATCACCTTGCTCAATAATCGCCTCTTCCAACATCTCTGGCGTCAAGACGAAATGATTGGCTGTCGTATCGATTTCAACAACATCAGCTCCTACCATATTAACAATAGGCTCATAACCAGGATAGGCAGGGGCAGGCAGAAGAACTGTATCCCCAGCCTCCAAAATAGCAACTAAACTCGCTGACAGAGCTTCTGTCGCACCGATTGTAGAGAGGATTTCATTTTCTGGATTGTAGTGTAAATTATATTTTTCAGCCACAAACTCAGCTGCTGCCTGACGCAACTCCAAAAGACCAGCCATTCCAGTATAATAACTCTTGTTAGCATCGATAGCAGCCTTAGCCGCTTCTTTAACATGGTCAGGCGTTGTAAAATCAGGCTCTCCCAATGTTAGTTTCAAAATCCCGGGAACATCCGAAATAGACTGATCAAACTGACGAATCATCGAAACCTCAATCCGATTCAAATTCTTATTAAAACGATTTAATAAATCCATTCTGCCACCTCAAAAACATATAAAACTATTATAATACATTTTGAAAATAAATGTAAAAAAGAAGAGTCATTTGACTCTTCTCATACCTATTTAACACGACTCGCCTCAAACAAAGGAGACAAAGGACGTTTTTCATGAATACGAATAATCGCTTCCGCTAATAATTCTGCCGTTGAAATATGTTCGATTTTATCGATTAAGCGATCTTCTGCAATTTCAATTGTATCAAGAACAACCAATTTCTTAATTGCTGACTTACTAATGTTATCCATAGCAGGTCCTGACAATACTGGGTGCGTACATGAAGCATAAACAGCTGTTGCCCCTGCATCTGCCAAAGCATCCGCTGCATGACAGATGGTACCCGCAGTATCAATCATATCATCAATCAAGATACAAGTTTTATCCTTAATATCGCCAATAATGTTCATCACTTCTGATGTATTCATCTTATCAACACTACGGCGTTTATCAATAATAGCAATCGGTGTCTTCAAGAACTGTGCTAACTTACGGGCACGTGTCACACCACCATGGTCAGGTGATACAACAACATAGCCATCACCTACCATACCACGACGCTCAAAATAATCCGCAATCAATGGAGCACCCATCAAATGATCAACAGGAATATCGAAGAATCCCTGAATCTGCGCAGCATGCAAATCAATTGTCAACAAACGATTGACTCCCGCTGTTTGTAACATATTGGCAACTAATTTTGAAGTGATTGGCTCACGAGCACGAGCTTTACGATCCTGACGTGCATAGCCATAGTAAGGCATTACAACGTTTACTGATTCAGCGGATGCACGTTTAAGAGCATCGACCATAATCAAAATCTCCATTAAATTATCATTAACTGGTGAGCTAGTGGATTGAAGAATATACACGTGAGTTCCACGAATGGATTCCTCAATATTTACCTGAATCTCACCATCTGAAAATTGACGAACACTTGATTTTCCTAGAGGAATTCCTATTTTTTTCGACACCTGTTCAGCTAACTTCTGATTTGACGAAAGAGCGAACAATTTTAAGTCAGTAAACGCCATGACAGCCTCCTATATATTTCTACCTTTACTATTTTAACCCTTTTTCCTTCATTTTTCAAACAAAAATAGAGCGCAAATCCACACGCTCTATTTGAAAATTTCTTAATATGGAGGGTAAATGTAGTAAACTGCACCTTCAGATGTAGTTGTAGGATTAAACCAACCACGGTGGTTACCAATATAACGACGACCCATGTAGTTTGATTCAACAACTTGGATACTTGTTGAAGATTGAACAGCCGTAACAACCGCTACGTGCCCATAATAACCACCTGTCCAAACAGCAATCGCACCTACTTGTGGAGTAGAACCTGTACTAAAACCTTCAGCACGTGCTGATGCTAACCACTGTTTAGCATCTCCCCAGTAAGGACCAACCCATGAAAGTTGAGATTTAACTCCCCAAGTACACTCACCAATTGGGTAAGATGAAGCGTCATAACGCGCATTATTTGCTGCCGCTGAACTACCTGAACCTGATGATATAGACGTTGTAGGTGTGCTTACCGTTGGTGTAGATTGTGATACTGTCGCAACCGTTTCAGTCACTGTAGTTTCTACTGGCGTTGACACGACTGGTGCTGATACTGAGGCTACTTGTTGCTGTGCTAGAGCTGCCTGTTGTGCTTGATACTCCGCTTGACGAGCCGCCGCTTGACGAGCTGCTTCTTCTGCAGCTGCCTTTTGCGCCAACAATGAATTTTTCTCATCTTCAGCAGTAGCTTTCTGCACAGCCAAATTTAACTTAGCAGCTTCCAATTCAGCCTGACGCACTTGCAATACTTGGGCGTCATCTTCCAATTTTTGGCGATTAGCTGCCAAAGTAGTGATTGCCTCTTGGTTTGCCTTTTGTTTTTCAGCAATTGCTTCCTTATCAGCTTTTTGTTGTTCCAACATACGGTTATTAGCTGAAACAATCTCACGCATTGCATTAACACGAGAAACAGCATCAACGATTGATTTTGAATCTAAAATTGTATTAATATAGCTTGAAGCAGAGCCATCAACTTGAGCACTACGCGCCTGCTCCTTTAAAGCACCATCACGTGACACAATATCAGCTGACAAACGCTCAATATCTGCCGCCAATGTCTGCGATTCTGCTTCCAAACGAGTATTTTCTTCTGTTAATTTCGCCTGTTCACTAACAATTGCATCAACTTGTCCTTGAATAGCATCAACTTGTTGTTGAGCTTCAGCTTGTTGTGCTGTCAATTCACTAATCTGTTGATTTTTTGCTGCAATCTGACTATCTACATCATTCGCGTTAATTACAGTCATATATTGTACATTTGATAAAGCGACTGTACTTAACAACAATGTAGCTAAGATTTTCTTCTTCATAAGCTAAACTAACTCCTCTATTCTTTCTGACTATACCATTTTATCAAAAAAATCGCGAAAGTATATTACGCGATTATTACATTTCTATGTCTTGTTTGTTATTCCAAATAAACGCTCAAATAACGGCTGTAGTACGAAAAATAAGGCCAAATTGAATAGTAAACTTGGAAGTAATTTATTAAAAACAAAGATAAACACAGACAAGTTTGTTATATGAAAAATACGAGCAAATGAATAACTAATAAATTCAAATTGAAAAATAGCTACTAGTAAAATCAGAATATTGATTCCTCGCTTGCTGACTGCACTTTGGAAGAAGAAATAAATGCAATACAAAACTAAAGGAAGGGTTGTAGTAGCAATACCAATCAGATTAAGATAACTAATATCATATACCAAACCTAGCAAAGTAAATATGAATAATGAAAAACCAAGAGACACATAGTTAGCATAAAAAATAGCTAACATAAGTACCAAATGACTTGAAATAGTAAATAATCCAACCAACCAATTTGTTACCAACGTTGAAATCTGTCCATCAAGTAATAAAATAAAGAACAAGATGGGAAACATAAATATTTCTATCATTTTATTGCGCATTTGTTTGACCTACCACTAAAACCGAATAAATGTTTGAAAAACTAGCTGTCGGCTCAACATATACTTCTCTATTTAAACTGTTACTATTTGATTTAACCGATAAAACTTTACCAATTTGGACATTTGCCGGAGTCGCACCAGCCAAATCACTCGTTACAACATTGCTACCCACTGCAATTTCATCAGCTGAGTTCAACTGATTAATGATAAAACTATTTGTATCTGCATCATAGCCCGATAAAATACCATAAATTTCTTTAGAATCAACAGAAATTTTCACAGGCAACTTCGTGAATTCATCCGAATTCGTAAATAAGGTAACAACCGCCGAATCTGAACTCAATGAACTCACGATACCAACTAATCCACCATTAGCAACCACAAGTGCATTAGATGTCACACCACTAGTCTCACCAATATTAATTGAAATATGCTCCGACCACGATGAAGGAGTCCTCACTAAAACTGATCCTGGAATAAGTTGTTTTTCTGGAAAATCAGACACCATACCTAAACTGCTACGAAGCGATGCATTCTCTTCTTTCAAGCTAGTATTTTCAGCAGCCATCCCTTCAAGGCTCATAATAGCTTCCTTTAACTGTTTATTTTCCTCGTAAGCGTTCATCAAATCTGTCAAGACATCTTTATGCTCAGAAAAAAATCTAGTAGGTACTGAAATAACCGATTGAATTGGCGTTACAACAACACTAACGATATTATTTAAATATGGTACCTGTAACTCCTTAGAGAAAGTCACAAACAAAAGAGAAAATGACAGTAATAAAAAGATAGAAACAACTACTACTAATTTTGAAAATTTATTCATAATAGACCCTCACCAAGATACAATAAAACGAGAATATCAAGCGATAATCTCGTTCACTACGGAGAATAAGGGATTCGAACCCTTGCGCCAGTTACCCGACCTAACGATTTAGCAAACCGTCCTCTTCAGCCTCTTGAGTAATTCTCCATCAATATAATATGGGCACGAGTGGAATCGAACCACCGACCTCACGCTTATCAGGCGTGCGCTCTAACCATCTGAGCTACGCGCCCAAGATAATAAACTTGGACAAAGTTAAATTAATGGCGCGAGACGGAATCGAACCGCCGACACATGGAGCTTCAATCCATTGCTCTACCAACTGAGCTACC
>NZ_JARQPL010000020.1:0-40722 GCF_046032535.1 Streptococcus suis
AGTACGTCTGCATCGACAAGTGCCAGCACGTCCGCATCAACGTCAGCCAGCATGTCCGCTTCAACCAGCGCAAGTACCTCCGCATCAACGTCAGCAAGTACCTCCGCATCAACGTCAGCAAGTACGTCCGCTTCAACCAGCGCAAGTACAAGTGCTTCAACTAGCGCAAGTACGTCTGCATCAACAAGTGCAAGTACAAGTGCTTCAACGTCGGCAAGCACATCTGCCTCAACAAGTGCAAGTACGTCAGCTTCAACCAGCGCAAGCACAAGTGCTTCAACGTCAGCCAGCACGTCAGCATCGACAAGCGCAAGCACAAGTGCTTCAACGTCGGCAAGTACCTCCGCTTCAACGAGTGCAAGTACGTCTGCCTCGACAAGTGCAAGTACAAGTGCTTCAACCAGCGCGAGCACATCTGCCTCAACGTCGGCAAGTACGTCCGCCTCAACAAGTGCAAGCACGTCCGCTTCAACCAGCGCAAGTACATCTGCTTCAATGAGTGCAAGTACCTCCGCCTCGACAAGTGCAAGTACAAGTGCTTCAACCAGCGCCAGCACGTCTGCCTCAACGAGTGCAAGCACGTCAGCATCGACAAGCGCAAGCACAAGTGCTTCAACGTCGGCAAGTACATCAGCTTCAACGAGTGCCAGCACGTCTGCGTCAACGTCGGCAAGTACGTCTGCCTCGACAAGTGCAAGCACAAGTGCTTCAACCAGCGCAAGTACGTCCGCTTCAATGAGTGCAAGCACATCTGCTTCGACGTCAGCAAGCACTTCAGCATCAACCAGCGCAAGTACAAGTACTTCAACGTCAGCAAGTACGTCCGCGTCAACGTCGGCAAGCACCTCTGCTTCAACAAGTGCAAGTACATCCGCTTCAACCAGCGCAAGTACCAGTGCCTCAACAAGTGCAAGTACATCAGCTTCAACTAGCGCAAGTACCAGTGCATCGACCAGCGCAAGCACATCTGCCTCAACGTCAGCAAGTACGTCCGCCTCAACGAGTGCAAGTGCTTCAGCCTCAACGAGCGCAAGTACGTCCGCCTCGACGTCTGCAAGCACGTCAGCTTCAACAAGTGCAAGTACGTCCGCTTCAACTAGCGCAAGTACTTCGGCATCAACCAGCGCCAGCACGTCCGCCTCAACAAGTGCAAGTACGTCTGCGTCAACCAGCGCAAGTACTTCGGCATCAACCAGCGCAAGCACGTCCGCCTCAACAAGTGCAAGTACGTCCGCCTCAACGAGTGCAAGTGCTTCGGCCTCAACGAGCGCAAGTACGTCCGCTTCAACCAGCGCGAGCACGTCCGCGTCAATGAGTGCAAGTACTTCGGCTTCAACGTCGGCAAGCACGTCTGCGTCAACCAGCGCAAGTACGTCTGCCTCAACTAGCGCCAGCACAAGTGCATCAACGTCAGCCAGCACGTCCGCATCGACGTCAGCCAGCACGTCTGCGTCAATGTCGGCAAGTACGTCTGCCTCGACAAGTGCGTCAGAGATTTGGATTGTATCAAATGCTGGTGGTACTTCCATGGAATTACCAAAAATTGATGTTCAATCGGTATCTGAATCCATAAGTACCTCTCAATCGTTGTCAGCAAGCATAAGTGTCTCAACTAGCGCAAGTACATCGGCGTCCACGTCAGCAAGTATGTCTGCGATGACTTCTGAAGTTGCAAAACCAGTGAATCGGAAGGCAACTAAGCTACCTAATACAGGTGAGACCCAGTCCTCAGTATCAGGATTGTTGAGTGCCACAATGTTAGGAGGAGCCTTTGCGCTTCTAGCTAAACGTCGCCGGAAGGATCAAGAAGACGATGAAATCTAGTACGATGTGTTGTTCTGTAGTTGGAACTAGGATGATTGAAATAAGGTAGGCAAATTTTAGTCAGGACCAACTTAAAAAGAACATACAAAAATAGCTCTATAATTCGCTAGTGGTTTCAACCATTGACGACATTATAGAGCTTTTTTGGGTAGAAGGATTGGCTATCTATATTTTTGGTGAATAGCAGGTGTCATGGTTCGGCTAATTTATGGTACAATATTGCTATGATTATTCTAAGTGGAAACAAGATTGAACGCTCATTTGCGGGCGAAGTTTTATTTAACAATATCAACATTCAAGTGGACGAGCGGGATCGGATTGCCCTTGTCGGAAAAAATGGGGCTGGAAAGTCAACTCTTCTTAAAATCCTTGTCGGAGAAGAAGCAGCAACTAGTGGTGAAATTTCTACCAAACGGGATCTATCGCTTTCTTATCTGGCGCAGGACAGCCGTTTTGAGTCGGAAAATACAATTTACGATGAAATGCTACATGTCTTTGACGACCTGCGGACGACGGAAAAACGCCTGCGGTCTATGGAAGAGCAAATGGGCAGTCTGTCTGGTAATGAACTTGACCAGCTCATGAAGACCTACGATAGTCTGTCAGAAGAATTTCGTCTGGCAGGTGGCTTTAGCTACGAGGCGGACATTCGTGCTATTTTGAACGGTTTCAAGTTTGACCAGACCATGTGGGACATGAAAATCTCCGAACTCTCTGGCGGTCAGAATACTCGTCTTGCACTGGCAAAAATGCTTCTTGAAAGCCCAGAGCTATTGGTGCTGGATGAGCCGACCAACCACCTGGACATTGACACGATTGCTTGGCTGGAAAACTACCTAGTACATTACAAGGGAGCCTTGATTATTGTCAGCCATGACCGCTATTTCTTGGACAAGGTGGCGACACTGACACTGGATTTGACCAAGCATTCCTTGGACCGCTATGTGGGCAATTATTCTCAGTTTGTCGAGCTCAAAGAACAGAAGTTGCAAACGGAGTTGCAAAACTATGAAAAGCAGCAGAAGGAAATTGCCAAGTTAGAAGACTTCGTCCAGAAAAATATTGTCCGTGCTTCGACCACTAAGCGTGCTCAGGCTAGACGGAAAAAACTGGAAAAAATGGACCGACTGGACAAGCCAACTGCCCATAGCAAGTCAGCTAACATGACTTTCCAGTCGGACAAGACTTCTGGCAATATTGTCTTGACAGTGGAAAATGCTGCGGTGGGCTACGATGGAGAAATACTTTCTCAGCCTATTTCCATTGACCAACGGAAACTCGATGCCATTGCCATTGTCGGTCCGAATGGAATCGGAAAAACAACCCTGCTCAAGTCTATCATTGGAGCTCTGCCATTTATCAAAGGGGAAGCCAAGTTAGGTGCCAATGTGGAAGTGGGCTACTACGACCAGACCCAGTCGGCCCTGACGCCTTCCAACACCGTCTTGGAGGAGCTCTGGTCAGCCTTTCCGACCACACCTGAAGTGGAGATCCGCAACCGCCTTGGAGCCTTCCTCTTCTCAGGCGATGACGTCAAAAAGTCCGTGTCCATGCTATCTGGTGGGGAAAAAGCTCGCCTGCTTCTCGCCAAGCTGTCCATGGAAAACAACAACTTCCTCATCCTTGACGAGCCGACCAACCACCTGGACATCGACAGCAAGGAGGTCCTGGAAAATGCCCTCATCGATTTTGACGGCACCCTGCTCTTTGTCAGCCACGACCGCTATTTCATCAACCGCGTCGCCACAAAGGTGCTAGAAATCTCGGAAACTGGCTCCGCGCTCTACTTGGGCGACTATGATTATTATCTGGAGAAAAAGGCAGAGCAGCAAGCAGAAGTCCAGCCTGACCAGCTAGAAAGTACCAGCCAATCAGCCGGAGCCATGGACTACCAAGCCCAAAAGGAAAACCAAAAAGAGCAACGCAAACTGGCCCGCCGCATCGAGCAAATCGAGGCAGAAATTGAGAACATCGAAAACCACCTGAGCGAGCTTAACCAAGCCATGCTAGAAACCAATGACATTGGCCAGCTGACCGATTACCAGAAAGAAATCGACCAACTGACAGCCCAACAAGAAAGCCTCATGGAAGAATGGGAAGACTTATCGGAACAGCTTGGCTAGGTTGACAGGAAGTTGATACTAACCTAATACCTTGATAGGACAGGATTACAAGCAGGACTTGCGCTGGAAAAAGTCTACCGCAATATGACCTTGCGGTCAAAAATGTTAGAGCAAGCCAGCCTTTCTTGGCAAAGATCGACCGACAAGCTAAGATAAAGTCAGGGCCTGTAAGCCAGGTCCTGAAAGGAGAAGGAAGTGAACTTTGGACAACAAATCAAAGACTTACGCAAGAAAAATGGTTTGACTCAGGAACAGTTTGCCCTCAAACTCAATGTGACAAGGCAGGCTGTTTCCAACTGGGAAAATGACAAAAACCTACCTGACTTGGAACTCTTGATTCTCATGTCCTCTGTCTTTTCAATCTCCCTAGATCAACTTATCTTAGGAGGAACTGACATGAACAACATGACAGAAAAACTAGTCAAGGACGGTCGTGAAGGCCGCCGTACCCAGATGCACCTGACCATTACCATTATTGGTAGTTTTCTCATGCTTCTCGGATTCGTCTGCTTTGTCATCAAGGCAAACTCGGTCGAATATATTGATGCCGAGAGCATTCTACATGAAAATTTTTATCTCATTCCAGTCGGCTACTTGCTAGTTTTTACAGGAGTCCTTGCCACGCTCCTATCAGGACTAGCTCTACACCGCTTTAGAAAAGAAAATACCTAACATGACCAAACACCCACGTTTCCTTAATAGCGACCAATTTTTCGCCTGTCCACATTGTGGGCAGGCTCTTGGTATTGACCTCAACAGCCTCCGCTGTCCCAACCGCCATACCTTCGACATCGCCAAGCAGGGCTATGTTAATCTGGCACCCCAGGTCAAGCAGTCTGCCAACTACCACAAGTCTAGCTTTGAAAACCGCCAGGCCTTTTTAGAGGCGGGCTATTACGATCATCTCTATGAGGCTTTGGAGGGGAAAATAGCAGAGCTGGACTTGCAGTCTGTCTTGGACATCGGCTGTGGGGAGGGCTTTTATTCCCGTAAGTTAGCCGAGAAAATGGACTTGGACATTCTTGCTTTTGATATTTCCAAGGATTCCATACTCCTAGCAGCTAGATCTGACAGCAGCAAGTCTGTCAAATGGTTTGTCGGTGACTTGACCAAGTTGCCTATTCAAGACAAGACCATTGACGGCATCTTGGACATCTTTTCCCCAGCTAATTATCAGGAATTTGCCAGAGTGCTGAAAGCTGGTGGAGCTATTCTCAAGCTGGTCCCAGGCCCCAATCACCTCAAGGAGCTCCGCCATTTAGCCAAAGACCAACTCCGCAAGGAATCCTATGATAACCAGGATATTGTGGACCATTTCAGGTCTTACCTGGGGCAGGTGGAGCAAGTGATGGTCAGCCAGACCCTGCCGATTACAGCTGCCCATGCTCAAGTCCTGGCAGACATGACGCCCCTCTTTTTCCAAGTGGACCAGTCCAAATTGGATTTGAGCCAGTTGACTGAGATTACGGTGGAGGGTGTGCTTTTGGTTGGAACGATATAAAAAATGAAACCGCCTCTGTTACCAGAAGCGGTTTTGCTTTATTTCTCATACTCTTCGAAAATCAAAGTCAGACGTTGTTGATTTGATGAGTGGAAAGCTCCAGCGGAGGTTTCCAGCCTGTCACTTGACAATAATAAAGTGACAGAGTTCTATCTGCGCCATATAGACACGAACGATGTTCGCTCTATTTCCAACCACCAAAGGTTCCCCAAACCTTTGGTGCTAGTCTGATTCTGATTTTCATTGAGTATTAAACTCTGCCTTGCTTTTTACATCGCCGTATTCTTCAGCGACTTCTTTGCTGAGGATGTCAGCGTAGCTAGCAAGTTGGATGTTTTGTCCGTATTTTTTACGGAGGGCAGTAGTGACCAAGCGGTAGGCTAGGTTGGCATTGCGGGATAAGATTGGTCCGTGGAAGTAGCTGCCGAAGGTGTTTTTATAGTGTAGGCCCTCGCCACCGTCTTCCTTGTTATTGCCATTTCCATAGATGACCTTGCCCAGCGGTTTTTGGTTGTCAGCTAGGAAGGTGCGGCCTTGGTGGTTTTCAAAACCGTAGTAGGTTTCGTTGAATTCATCATTGTGAATTTTGATGTCACCGATGTAACGGTTGTTGGTTTGGTTGAGGGTGTAGTGGCCCATGATACCCAGTCCGTCAATCTTACGGCCGCCAGCTTCGATGTAGTATTGACCGAGCAACTGGAAGCCACCGCAGATAGCCAGCATGACACCGTCGTTTTCGATAAAGTCTGTTAGGTTGTCTTTTTTAGTTGGTAAATCTTTTGCAAGAATAGATTGTTCATAGTCCTGTCCACCACCGAAAAAGGCGATGTCGTAGAAATCCTTGTCAAATTCATCTGTCAGCGAAACGATGTCCACCTGAACACGAGCACCGAGCTTTTCAGCCACATACTTAAGCATGAGAATATTGCCATTGTCACCATAGGTGTTCATCAAATCACCGTAGAGGTGAGCGATGTGGAGATCGTAAGTGTAGTCTTTTTCAGGACTTTTTAATGACGTATAGACCATTATTTCATCTCCTTTCCAACGGCTTGGCGTTGAGCCAGCAAATCACGGAATTCCAGCATAGCCGTATAGGTCGCGAGGATATAGGCCTGCTGACTGCTGGACTGCTCAATCAAGGTCATGATGTCTTCCAGTTTCGGCGTTTCAGTAATCTGGTTCTCTGGATAGCCAGTCACACGGAGGCGACGGGCAATTTCAGACGAGCGGACACCGCCTGCAAAGACTTGTGGAATGTCCATTTGGGTAATTTGTTCAAAGTCAGCGTCCCAAATCCAGCTGGTGTCAATACCGTCAGCGTAGTTGGCATTGAGAAGGACGGACAGGCTAAAATCGTATGGAGCCAGTTTCATCATTTCAATAGCCTGGGTTGCACCGACAGGGTTTTTAATCAAGACCAAGGTACAATCCTTATCACCGAGTTTAAAGGTTTCTTGGCGACCAAAGACTGCCTTGGATTTGTCAAATCCTGCCTTGATTTTTTCAGGAGATACACTGAAAAATTCTGCTACGCTGACAGCTGCTAGGGCATTGTAGATATTGTAAAGCCCACCGATGTTGATTTTGTAGTCCTGTCCGTCAATAGCAAAAGTAGAAGAGGTATTGGTGATGTCTTTTAGTTCGGTCAACTTGTAGTCCAGTTCAGGTCGGCTAAAGCCACAGTTGTTACAGATGTAGCTACCCAAGTTAGCGTAGGTATTGAGCTTGTACTGGATAATCTGGTGGCAATGCGGACAGAGAACGCCTTCGGTATTGTAATGAGCCAGACGTGGCTCATGCTCTTCCGTCGCAAAACCGTAGTATTTGACTGGATTGATAACGTTTGTCGAGTTAAAAAGTGGACTATCACCATTGGCCAAAATAGTTGCCAGCGGAGCTTTTGCAGCCCCGTCCAAAATCATCTGGTAGGTGGTATAAATCTCACCGTAGCGATCCATTTGGTCGCGGAAGATGTTGGTAAAGACAATCAGGCTCGGCTTGATAAAGTCGGTTACACGGGCAAGACTTGCTTCGTCAATCTCCAAGACGGCAATCTTCTTGCCGTTTTTATTTTTCTTGGCAGACAAAAAGGTTGCCGTAATTCCTGTGATCATATTGGCACCGCTGGTATTGGTCGTGATTTCTCCAAATGCTTCCTGAAGGATACCGACTGTCAGTGCGGTGGTCAAGGTTTTACCGTTGGTACCTGTCACAACAACGACTTCATAATCCTTAGCCAAACTATCTAAAATATGTTTATCGAATGTAAGGGCAATCTTACCTGGCAGGGTGGTGCCTCGACCCAGTTTTTTCAGAATAAACTGGGAGCTTTTTCCTGCTAGAATACCCAAAGCTGTATTTATTTTCATGGGACTATTTTATCATAAAGGTCACTGATTTTCTAGAATGGAGTGTGTTGGAACGTGATATATTCCTGCAGTAAATCTGTACTATTTTTAACAGGAAGGTCACTATTTTCTAAAGAAAAGGGGAAAATATGGTATAATGGGTACATTACTATGTATGAGTTAGAAAGTATGAGAATGATATGTTAAACCTAAACCAGTTACTGGATACAGGGTATTGGTCGAGTTTGATAGCCAGTCCTTGGACCGCATTGTTGCACCTAATTGATATTAGTATAGTTGTTTATTTGATTTATAATTTTAGTAAGTCTATTGCAGGTACTAAAATTATGACATTGATTCGAGGGGTTTTTCTCTTCATTATTGTCCAGATTATAGCGAGTTTATTCGGCCTGCAGACGATTGCTTGGCTGATTAATCAAGTGATCACGTATGGGGTTATTGCAGCAGTAGTTATTTTTGCACCAGAGTTGCGTGCTATGCTTGAAAAACTCGGTAGAACAACTCAGATTTTTGGGACAAATACAGTGAGTGCAGAAGAAAAGTTAATTGTTGCTTTTCTCAAATCGGTTGCTTATATGTCTCCGCGTAAAATTGGTGCACTTGTGGCAGTAGAACAAGCCCAGACATTGCAAGAATATAGAGCAACGGGGATTCCACTCAATGCGGATATATCTCAGGAATTGTTAATAAATATTTTCATCCCGAATACACCGCTACATGATGGGGCTGTAATTGTCAAGGAAGACAAGGTAGCTGTTGCTTGTGCTTATTTGCCCCTGTCAGAGAGCGCAGGAATTTCAAAGGAATTTGGAACACGACATCGTGCAGCCATTGGCTTATCGGAGGTATCTGATGCGTTTGTATTTATTGTTTCTGAAGAAACTGGCAGTATCTCTATTGCACGAAACGGGATATTTAAACATGATTTGACTTTGGATGAGTTTGAAGCAGAGTTGCGAGCGACTTTTATTTCTGAAAATGTAGAGAAGAAGTCCATCTGGAAGCGATTAGGAGGTGACAAACATGAACGATAAGTTTAAAGCTGTAGGTCACTTAGCCTTATCTATTTTTCTAGCATTGTTGCTCTTTTTCTATGCAACAACCACCAACTATAAAAATTCAGAATCAGCTGCACAGAACACGGAGTCAGAAACCTATGTTCACACACTGAGCAATGTACCGATTGAGATTGAATATGATACAAACAAGTATTTTATTTCCGGATTTTCTTCGACGGTAGCAGTTGAATTAAGGGGCTCTAATCGTGTTCTCCTACAGAGAGAATCCGATGAGTCAACTCGGACGTTTCAAGTGACTGCGGATTTGAGAGAGTTGAGTGATGGGACACAGACTGTCAAGTTACAATTGACTAATTTGCCAGCAGGAGTGAGTGCGACACTAGCACCTGATGCGATTACCGTTAAGATTGGTAAAAAAGTTAGCAAGGCATTCCCGGTAGCTGGTAGAGTATATAGTAATCAATTGGCAGAAGGTTACAGTCTGTCTAAGGTTTCGGTCAACGTAGATACCGTTAAAGTGACAACGGATGAAGAAACAATGGCTAAGATTGATCGGGTCGAAGCTGTTGCGATGGATGTGAGCAATCTGTCTGAGAATTATAGTGGTACAGCTAAATTACAGGCTGTAGATAGCGACGGCAATGTCTTGCCAGTTGTACTGTCTCAGACGGAAGCAAATATGCAAATTATACTTACAAAAACAAAATAAGAGGTTATGAAAATGGGTAAATATTTTGGGACAGATGGTGTCCGTGGAGAAGCAAACGTAGAATTAACGCCAGAATTAGCATTCAAATTGGGTCGTTTTGGTGGTTATGTCCTTAGCCAGCATGAGACGGATGTTCCTCGTGTCTTTGTGGCGCGTGACACACGTATCTCAGGTCAAATGTTAGAGGCTGCCTTGATTGCAGGACTTCTATCAGTAGGGATTCATGTGTATAAATTGGGAGTTTTGGCGACACCGGGTGTTGCCCACCTAGTCAAAACTGAAAAAGCAAGTGCAGGTGTCATGATTTCTGCAAGTCATAACCCAGCGCAAGATAACGGTATCAAATTCTTTGCAGGTGACGGCTTCAAGTTGGATGATGCTTTGGAAGCAGAGATTGAAGCTCTCTTGGATGCTGAAGAAGATACACTTCCTCGTCCATCTGCACAAGGCTTGGGTGATGTGGTAGATTATCCAGAAGGCTTGCGTAAATACGAATCCTTCCTTGTTTCAACAGGTATTCAGCTGGAAGGTATGAAAGTTGCCTTGGATACTGCCAATGGCGCTGCCTCAACCTCTGCTCGTCAAATTTTTGCGGATTTGGGAGCTGATTTGACCGTTATGGCTGAACATCCAGACGGTTTAAATATCAATGAAGGCGTTGGCTCAACTCATCCTGAAAAATTGCAAGAACTGGTCAAGGAAACAGGTAGTCAAATTGGACTTGCCTTTGACGGAGACAGTGACCGCTTGATTGCTGTCGATGAAAATGGTGACTTGGTTGATGGCGACCGCATCATGTATATCGTCGGCAAGTACTTAGCAGACAAGGGGTTACTTGCTAAAAATACCATTGTGACCACAGTTATGTCCAACCTTGGTTTCCATAAGGCTTTGGATCGTGAAGGTATTGAAAAAGCAGTGACCGCAGTTGGTGACCGTTATGTGGTTGAAGAAATGCGCAAGGAAGGCTACAATGTCGGTGGTGAGCAGTCAGGACATGTGATTCTGATGGATTATAACACCACAGGCGACGGCCAGTTGACCGCTGTGCAATTGACCAAAATCATGAAAGAAACTGGTAAGAAGTTGTCAGAATTGGCAGCAGAAGTGACCATTTACCCACAAAAATTGGTCAATATTCGTGTGGAAAACAGCATGAAGGACAAGGCAATGGAAGTGCCTGCTATTGCAGCTATCATTGAAAAAATGGAAGCAGAAATGGCTGGCAACGGTCGTATCTTGGTACGCCCAAGTGGTACTGAGCCCCTCTTGCGTGTCATGGCAGAAGCGCCAACGGA
The DNA here is from genome assembly GCF_046032535.1 of Streptococcus suis. GTDB lineage: Bacteria > Bacillota > Bacilli > Lactobacillales > Streptococcaceae > Streptococcus > Streptococcus suis_AK. The sequence goes on from NZ_JARQPL010000020.1 coordinate 10,847, forward strand.
TGCTGAAGTCGATTACTATGTGGACACCATTGCCGATGTGGTCCGTGCGGAAATCGGAATTTAAGCAGAAATCAGTAACTCGTAGAGTTTGATTTCGTTGTCTAACCCCCGCAAGGTTGAGTAGGAATTTCACAGCTGATAGGCGAAGAAGTTCCACTCAAGACTGCGAAAATAAATGTAAAAACTGGAGTTTGGTTACTCCAGTTCTTTGATGTTGTGAGGAAATATGAGTATTTTAGAAGTAAAGAATTTAAGTCATGGGTTTGGTGACCGCGCGATTTTTGAGAATGTCTCCTTCCGTCTCTTAAAAGGAGAACATATCGGTCTTGTTGGTGCCAATGGTGAGGGAAAATCAACCTTCATGTCTATTGTAACAGGGCAATTGCAGCCAGATGAAGGTAAGGTTGAATGGTCACGTTATGTAACGGCAGGTTATTTAGACCAGCATGCTAAACTAGAAAAGGGTCAATCAGTCCGTGATGTCTTGCGGACAGCATTCGATGAACTCTTCAAGACAGAAGCTCGTATCAATGATATTTACATGTCTATGGCAGAAGAGGGTGCCGATATGGATGCCCTCATGGAAGAGGTTGGTGAGCTGCAAGACCGTCTGGAAAGCCGTGATTTCTATACACTTGATGCCAAGATTGACGAAGTAGCGCGTGCGCTTGGTGTCATGGACTATGGCATGGACAAGGATGTGACGGAGTTATCAGGGGGACAACGGACTAAAGTTCTTTTGGCAAAATTGCTCTTGGAAAAGCCTGACATCTTGCTTCTGGATGAGCCGACCAATTACTTGGATGCAGAGCATATTGACTGGCTCAAACGCTACTTGCAGAACTATGAAAATGCCTTTGTCTTGATTTCGCATGACATTCCTTTCTTGAATGATGTGATTAATATTGTCTACCATGTGGAAAATCAGCTCTTGACTCGTTACACAGGCGACTATTACCAATTCCAAGAAGTACATGCTATGAAGCGGGCTCAGTTAGAGGCAGCCTATGAGCGCCAGCAGAAGGAAATCGCAGACTTGCAGGACTTCGTTAACCGTAATAAGGCTCGTGTTGCAACTCGAAACATGGCCATGTCTCGTCAGAAGAAGCTGGATAAGATGGAGATTATTGAGCTTCAAGCAGAGAAACCAAAGCCATCATTTGATTTCAAAATGGCTCGAACTCCAAGTCGCTTTATCTTCCAAACGACTGATTTGGAAATTGGTTATGACCGTGTATTGACACGTAAACCGCTCAATCTGACCTTTGAACGCAACCAGAAGATTGCCATTGTCGGTGCCAACGGTATCGGGAAATCCACTCTTCTTAAAAGTTTGCTGGGGATTATTCCACCGCTGGGCGGTTCTGTGGAACGTGGGGAGTATTTGGAACTAGGCTATTTCGAGCAAGAAGTAGCTGGAGGCAATCGTCAGACCCCGCTGGAAGCCGTTTGGGATGCTTTTCCTGCTCTTAACCAGGCGGAAGTTCGGGCAGCCTTGGCTCGTTGCGGTCTGACTTCCAAGCATATCGAAAGTCAGATCCAAGTCCTTTCAGGTGGTGAGCAAGCTAAAGTTCGTTTCTGCTTGCTTATGAACCGTGAAAACAATGTCTTGGTTCTGGACGAGCCGACTAACCACTTGGATGTGGATGCCAAGGATGAACTCAAACGTGCCCTTCAAGCCTACAAGGGCTCTATCCTCATGGTCTGCCACGAGCCTGATTTCTATGAAGGCTGGGTGGACGATGTTTGGGACTTTAATGAATTGACTTAAGAAACAAGCTATCGAAAGGTAGCTTTTTGGTTCAGTTTGTAAAGACGAAAATGTTATTGCATGCTTTTCAAATTTTCACTACCTGATACTCATTTTTTATTCTATTGACCAAGCCTCGTTTTTCTGCTATTATGGAAAAATATTTGTTTGGAGGTAATTGTTTGAAAAATATAATCTCTATCTGGAAAAAGATGAGTTTAATACGGAAAATCAGTATTGGGGTAGTATTAGGATTAGTCTTGGGATTGAGTGTTCCACAGTTCACGATGATTTCTCTCTTTGGTAGTCTATTTGTAGGAGCATTGAAAGCTATAGCCCCTCTTTTGGTTCTGACCTTGGTAGCACATGCTCTATCACAAGCTCCTGCTGGTCAAAAATCGAATATGAGGACAGTTATCTGCTTGTATCTATTTGGTACTTTTGCGGCGGCCTTCATTGCTGTAGGAGCAAGCTATTTATTCCCTATTAAACTAGTTCTTTCTACTACAACGACTACGGACATTACCCCTCCACAAGGTATTGCTGAAGTATTCCAAGATTTGTTATTGAAAATAGTCGACAATCCGATCAATGCTCTTGCAACGGCTAATTATATTGGTGTTTTGACATGGGCGGCAGTGTTTGGCTTGGCCTTTCGTCATGCAAGCAAGACAACCAAAGATTTATTGCAATCTGCGGCAGAAGTGACTTCTAAAGTTGTAGGCTGGATTATTGGTCTGGCACCATTTGGTATCATGGGATTGGTTTTCGATACCATTGCAAATAATGGTCTGACAGCTTTAAAAGACTATGGTTTACTGCTCTTACTCTTGGTTGGAAGTATGATTTTTGTCGCGCTTGTTGTCAATCCCTTGATTGCTTTTCTTGTAATGAAAAAAAATCCTTACCCGTTGGTATTTGAATGTCTTCGGGTTAGTGGGGTTACGGCATTTTTTACAAGAAGTTCAGCAGCTAATATCCCTGTCAATATGCAGCTCTGCAAACGTTTAGGAGTGGATCCAGATACATACTCAGTATCCATTCCGCTCGGTGCCACAATTAATATGGCTGGCGCAGCTATTACGATTAATATTTTAACAATGGCAGCTGTTCATACACTTGGCATTAGTGTTGATTTCAGTTCGGCCCTTCTTTTATCTGTTGTCGCATCTCTATCAGCTGCAGGTGCATCAGGTGTAGCAGGAGGTTCGCTTCTCCTCATTCCAGTAGCATGTAGCCTATTTGGTATTCCAAATGAAATCGCCATGCAGGTTGTTGGAGTCGGATTTGTGGTCGGAGTGATTCAGGACTCTTGTGAAACAGCCCTCAATTCATCGACCGATGTTTTGTTTACAGTTGTAGCAGAACGCTCTGCCTGGAAAAAATAGAAAGAAGTTGGGAGACCAACTTTTTTTCTTAGCTTTACTTCTGAAATCTCTTTCATTTTGTGATAAAATAGACTTACTTTGATACTGAAAAGGAGAACACATGACAGTTAATTTTAGAGCAGAGTTTGACAAACGCAAAGATGAGTTTCTAGCGGACCTCTTTGACCTCTTACGCATCAATTCTGAGCGTGACGATAGCCAGGCAGATGCCCAGCACCCATTTGGACCCGGACCAGTGCATGCCTTGGACAAGTTCCTGGAAATTGCTCAGCGTGACGGCTATCCGACGAAAAACGTTGACAACTACGCAGGTCACTTTGAATTCGGAGAGGGCGAAGAAGTCCTCGGTATCTTCGGTCACTTGGACGTGGTGCCAGCAGGAAGCGGTTGGAACACCGACCCTTACGAGCCGCAAATCATTGACGGCAAGCTCTTTGCCCGCGGATCTTCTGATGACAAGGGACCGACCATGGCTTGCTACTACGGCTTGAAAATCATCAAGGAGTTGGGCCTTCCGACCTCTAAAAAAGTCCGTTTCATCGTCGGTACCGACGAAGAATCAGGCTGGGCGGATATGGATTACTACTTCGAGCACGTTGGGCTCCCATTGCCAGACTTCGGATTTTCTCCAGATGCCGAGTTCCCGATTATCAACGGCGAAAAGGGCAATATCACAGCTTACTTGCATTTTGCGGGGGAAAATAGCGGAGCTGCTAAACTGCATTCCTTCACAGGCGGTTTGCGTGAGAACATGGTGCCGGAGTCTGCGACAGCTATTATTTCTGGCGACCTAGCAGACCTGGACAACAAGTTGGCAGATTTTACAGCAGCCTATGGCCTAAAAGCTGACGCGGAAACCCTTGAAAACGGACAGGTACAAGTGACCGTCATCGGAAAATCAGCCCACGGTTCAACCCCAGAAGAAGGTGTCAACGGAGCAACCTATTTGGCAAAATTCCTCAGCCAATTCGCCTTTGACGGAGCAGCCAAAACCTATCTTGACTTGGCAGGACAAGTCCTTCTGGAAGACCACGATGCCCAAAAACTCGGCGTAGCCATCTACGATGAGCAAATGGGAGCTCTTTCTATGAACGCTGGTGTCTTTAAGTTTGATGAAACCTCATCTGACAACACAATTGCCCTCAACTTCCGTTATCCAAAAAATACCAACCCTGAAACCATCAAGGCTGGTTTGGAAAAACTGGGTGTGGAAGCTGTCAGCCTGTCGGAGCATGGCCATACCCCACACTATTGCCCAATCGATGACCCAATGGTCGCAACCCTCTTATCTGTTTACGAAAAACACACAGGCTTGAAAGGCCACGAACAAGTGATCGGTGGCGGAACATTTGGACGCTTGCTCAAACGTGGCGTTGCCTACGGAGCCATGTTCCCAGGCGATATCAACACCATGCACCAAGCCAACGAATTTATCGAAGTTGAGCAACTCTACCGCGCCGCTACCATCTATGCAGAAGCTATCTACGAACTCATTAAGTAATACATGAGAGGCTGGGCAAAAAGCCTAGCACCACTTTTCAGAGTTCGTGTCAACATCTCAGCGCAGTGGTTGATTGGCAGATTTGTTCGTGCTCAACACTCCAAACCTGACCTAATCAACTGTGCGGGGGTGGGAAGACGAACTCTTTTTTTACTAGTCGAGTTCTTTCCCACTCCCTTTTTAGGAGGAAATATGGAACTGAAAGAACTTTGTTTTTCAGACATGGAAATGGTTAAAGAATTATTTTTGTCTGTTTTCAGCCAAGAACCTTGGAATGATGATTGGTCGGATGAGGAACAATTAGATTGCTACTTAGGTGATTTACTGGGACACCCAAGAGCACTCTGTTTTGGCTTGTTTGACCAGGAAAAATTGATTAGTCTGTCACTTGGTTACATTCGCTATTGGTATGAGGGAACAGAGTATCGAATTGAAGAGTTCTGTATGTCCCGTGATTACCAAGGGCAAGGACATGGTGCTAGTTTTTTAGCTGACATTGAGAAGCAGTTAGCTGATAGAAAAATTGTTCATATTCTTTTGCAAACCGAACGCAACCTTCCAGCCTATTTTTTCTACCAAAAATATGGTTTCCGAACCTTAGAAGAAGATGTGACCATGGTTAAGAAAGTAGGACATCATGGAACTTGCTGATATTCGTCAAGCTATTATGTGGGATGTTGCGAACCGAGACTTTACGAATAAGGGAATAGCTCCCCTTTTCCAAGCACCTTCAACCGCAAAAATTCTTATTATTGGACAGGCACCTGGCTTGAAGACCCAGGAAAAAGGGCGTTTATTTGACGATGCTAGTGGTGACAACCTCCGTCGATGGTTGGACGTGGATCGACAGACTTTTTATGAATCGGGTCATTTTGCTATTCTTCCTATGGATTTCTATTATCCAGGAAAAGGGAAGTCTGGTGATTTGCCGCCTCGCAAGGATTTTGCGCCCAAGTGGCACCTGCTTATTCTGGACCAACTGCCAGAGCTTGAGCTGACCTTATTGGTAGGTAACTATGCTCAAGAATATTATTTGGAAAAATCCCAAAGGAACCTGACGGAGAGAGTGAAACATGCAGATGATTACCTTCCCACCTATTTTCCTTTGCCCCATCCATCACCTAGAAACAATATCTGGCAGGCAAAGAATCCTTGGTTTCAAGCGGAAATCATTCCAAATTTACAAAATATACTTAAGCAAATACTTGAAAAATAAGGCAAAAATGATACAATAATATAAAGAAACTGTTTCTACCTTCAGAGGAGGTGCCGTATGAAAAAGTATCTGTTCTATTTATTAGGTTTCTTGCTTTTATTGTTCAGCCTAGGTCAGCCTAGTCTGGTAGGAGCTGAGGGAATTCCAGCCCGTCCAATTGATACGACGGTGGTTGATGAAACCCAACTTCTTTCCAGTGAAACCATTGCCAACATTGACCAACTCAATCAGACCTGGGCGGCAAGTGAACAGCAGTTACAGGTTGGGGTCTATGTGACGGAAAGTCTTTCTACTGATATTGAAAGTCTAGCCAACGCAACCTTCCGTGACTGGCAGGTTGGCTTTGCAGGAACGGACAACGGTATTCTCTTGGTGATTGCCATAGCCGACAGGGAGTTTCGGATAGAGACCTCCGACAATGCTGCCACGGTGTTGACAGATGTGGAAGCCAAGGATATTCTGGAAAATGCTAGGGAATTTTTCCGTCAGGAAGACTATGATGGCGGAGTAACCTATATTGTCCAATCCATCGGAGACCGATTCTATGGAACAAGTTTGGGCCAAGAACAGCTGGCAGCCATGGAAGAGAAGACCAGTGCAGAAAGTGACAGCTTTGTCTGGTTTATGATTGTTATTCTCGTTGTCATTATCTTTATGATTATTGATAAATCCAGCCGAGGTGGCGGAGGTCCAGGCAATCTGCTCTGGATGCTGGTGGATGATCGCCATCATTACCACAACAATCATTCCTCCCATTCTTCATCATCCTATGGTGGAGGGGGTTGGTCTGGCGGCGGTGGTGGAGGCGGTGGAGCCTCATCTGGTTGGTAAGAAAAGAAAGGAAAGTTTATGAAAAAGAAATGGTTAGCCATACTAATCCCGGTTTTCGCTCTGCTATTTTTAGGAATGGGGGCAATCGGTCAATACAATGGGCTGGTTGATAGCCATGCAGAAGTGGAAAATGCCCAGGCCAATGTGGATACCCAGCTCCAACGGCGCTATGATCTGATACCGAATGTCGTGGCAGCGGTTAAAGGAGCTATGGAGCATGAGGAAGAGATTTTCACAGCCATTGCGGATGCACGTGCGAAAATCGGTTCCCGCCAAGTAGGGACCAGTGACTACAATCAAGCCCAAAGCCAGCTGGATTCGGCTGTGTCTCGCTTGCTGATGGTGACGGAAAATTATCCGCAATTAACAGCCAATCAACAGGTATCTGACCTCATTACCGAGCTAGAGGGGACTGAAAATCGGATTTTAGTTGCCCGCAAGGATTATAATGCGGTGGCAACTGCCTATAATAAAAAAATCAAACGGTTCCCGACGTCCATCTACGCCAACCTATTTGGCTATGAAAAAGTAGAGCTCTTCCAGGCAACAAATGATGCGGCGACAACCGTTCCAAGTGTGGATTTACAGGATAACGAATAAAGAACTAGGCTCAGGGAGCCGAGTTCTTTATTTTATGGATTGATCCAAATTCCAGAAACGTAGTCTTCTGACAGAGTGGTCTGGTTGATAATGCTCTTAGCCTCCATATCATAGATTAGGAGTTGATTTGCCAAAATAATCAGTAAGCGCTTGTCATCGATTTGACGGATATGGTCGATGTAGTGAGGACGAGGATTTAAGTCCTTCAAAGTATGGTAGGATTGCTCGCCAGTTTGGGTATTGTAAATAGTAAAGGAAAGTGGGCTAAACATGCCATTTTGATGCTCGATGAGAAGAAGTTTTTCGTCTTTGAGAGCATGGAGGGTGCTTGGTGAGGGGGGCTCTAAAGTTACGGACGAAAATGATTTGGATTTTGTATCAAAGGTCAGGAGTTCATTAGGAACTTGCCCATCTTCGTATTCTGGAGCTCTCTTGCCAAAAATAGTGAGATAGATGGTTCCATTGACCAACAGTCCATCGCCTGTTGCAATGCTATTGTCGTACTTGAATATTTCTTGTTTCGAAAAATCTTTCTTATCAAATACAATCAAGACATTTTCCTCGGGCCCTTCTTGGGTAAAATCTTTCACAAAACCAGTTAAATAGACTGACGTTTGGTCTACCATGACTGGATCATTTGGGATGAAGTCATCGTTTAAAACGTGGGTTTGACGTGTTTCAAATTGCTTATCAAATTGCGCAAGCGTATGATAAGCACCTGCTGTATAGAAATGGTTTCCATCTGTGCCACTGATCGAGGTACTATGTTTGCTAGGCTTACGCAAAACAGTCCCATCCTGAAAGTCAATGGAAATGAGATTATCATGGATAAATTTCTGATGGTCGTTGCCAAAGACCAGATAGCGATCTTCGAGGATGTAATTTTTACCTGAGCCAAAATAGCCTTGAGAATTCATCTTTTGGGTATGAAGTAGAACAGGTTCTTGCCCATTTAGCTGAAAAGTCTCGACCTTGCCAGGATAAACCAAGTAGAAATCCGCATTCTCAGTCAAACTTATTTTGTTGTGCTGGTAGGCGTAGAGTTTCCAGCCGATAAAAGGGAAAACCAGACAGGATAGAAGTACAATACAGATAATGATTTTTTTCATGGGAAGACCTCCTCTCTATAGTTTAGTATATCTTAAATGGTAAAGATAATCAAATATTTTTGTGTTAATATAATAAAAATCATGCAAGTTTTCTTGCATGATATGTGATACTATTTTCCAAGACAGAATTGGCTAAAGAGTTGGGTGATGAGTTCATCTGGAGCTGCATCTCCTGTGATTTCTCCCAAAATCTGCCAACAGCGGGTCAGGTCAACCTGTAACAAGTCAACAGGCATGCCCATTTCAAGACCGTCATTGACAGCTTGCAGGCTTTGGACGGCTTGCTCAATCAGGGAAATATGACGAGAATTGGAGAGGTAGGTGGCATCTTGCTCTATACGACCAGCATTTTCAAAGAAGAGCTGGTTGATTTTTTCTTCGATTTGGTTGATATTCTGGTTTTTCAAGACGGAAATGCGAATGACATCCTCAGGTAGTTGGTCAGCCTCGATCTGCTCTTCGAGGTCGGTCTTGTTGAGCAGGACGATACGGTTTGCCATATCAGAAATAGCTAGGAGGTTACGATCTTGCTCGGTCAGTGGCTCGGATGCGTTGAGGACTAGTAGGATGAGGTCGGCCTCCTCAAGGGCTTTTTTAGATCGTTCCACACCGATTTTTTCAACGATGTCGTCTGTTTCACGGATACCTGCTGTATCAATCAGCTTGAGGGGGACGCCTTTGATGTTGACGTATTCTTCGATAACGTCGCGGGTTGTTCCTGCGATGTCTGTAACGATGGCTTTTTCCTCGCGGAGAAGATTATTGAGTAGGCTGGATTTTCCCACATTTGGACGACCGATAATAGCGGTTGCGATGCCTTCACGCAGGATTTTTCCACGGCGGGCAGTACGGAGGAGATTTTCCAAAAGCGCTTGGAACTGGAGAGTTTTCTCGCGGACCAGCTCTGTCGTCGCCTCCTCGACGTCGTCGTACTCAGGGTAGTCGATGTTGACCTCGACCTGTGCCAGCGTGTTGAGAATCTCCTGGCGCGTGTCGTTGATGAGCTGGGAGAGGGAGCCGTCAAGCTGGCGGACGGCATTGTGCATGGCCTTGTCAGTCTTGGCACGGATGACATCCATGACGGCCTCGGCCTGGGTCAAATCCACACGGCCGTTGAGAAAGGCCCGCTTGGTAAATTCGCCCGGCTCAGCCATTCGAGCCCCTTGGCGAATGAGGAGCTGGAGGATTTCGTTGGTAACGGCGATGCCTCCGTGGGTGTTAATCTCAATGACATCTTCGCGCGTGAAGGTTTTTGGAGAACGCATGGCTCCGATCATAACCTCGTCCAGCACTTGACCCGTCGCAGGATCGATAATGTGGCCGTAATTGAGGCTGTGGCTAGGAACAGTCGCAAGGTCTTTTCCTTTGAAGACCTTGCTAGCAATGGCAAAAGCGTCCGTCCCTGACAGGCGGACAATCCCAATAGCTCCCTCACCGAGAGGGGTTGAAATAGCGGTTATTGTATCGAATTCTTTGGTGATCATAATAATGTGCTTTCTAACTAGAATCTGTATTTACAAGTAAAGTGCTTTTAGAAAAGAGATAGTTTGTCGCTAATCAAGGCAGTTTTTTGGGGGATGGGCTCAAGCCCAGCCCCACTTCTCAGGGTTCGTGTCAACATCTCAGCGCAGTGGACTGTTAAAGGTGTGTACAACAAATCTCCGCAGTTCGTGTTTCACATTCCAAATCTGACATCTACGACTGTTGCGAACTTTGTTCGCTATATCTCCAACCTCCAACAGTCACTACTCTGACTGTTTTGTAGCGAACTCTGTTCGCTCTATCTCCGACCTCCAAAGGTTCCCCAAACCTTTGGAGCTGTGCGGGGGTGGGAGTAAAATAGTCCGATGGAGTGAAACAGTTTGGGGAACTGTTTCAGCTGGTCACCTTAAAACTAGAAAGTGACCATAGAGGCCGAAGCTACTGTATTGGAAGTGAGGGGAACTCTTTTGGTGACCAATTGAGTTCTTTCTCACTCCAAAAAAACTAACGATGAATAGCTGATAAACTAGCCTTAGATGGAAGTGCTGAACTGTGAATACAGGTTTAAATCTTACTTATAAGTTTAACATGGAATGATAAAAAAAGCACAGATGAGGGATGAGGAGTGCAGAAATGTATTGAGAGGGCAATAAATATAGTAATTAATTTGAGAAGATAATTTGATGGAAATACAAAAAGTGTTGCTATTAATTTAGGTTAACTATGTTATAATAGAAACATAAAAATTTAAGAAAACCGAAGGGTATCAAATTTCTGAACGAGATGGGGCGAGAACACTGGTTGATGATGACCGCTATCGTATTGACGGATTGCCGTTCTTTAATGAGGCGGTAAGCAAGGATGAGGTTAGGGAAGAGTTACGTAAATTGTAATGTAGGAGAATATTATGGTAAAAAGGATTGATAATCTTGACCAGATAAAACATGATATTGACTCCTTTTTCCCAAGTCTTATGATTGAAAAATAATTTCAGCATTAGTCACTATGCACATATTGTAGTCTTTGCTGTCTGAAGTTTGAGTTGTTATTTTGAACTGCTGTCTTAGCTGTGGTATAATTATTTCAAGAATGACTTCAAAGGAGACAGACATGACAAACCTAAAAGAGCAGGTTGGGATTAAGGCGGCGGAATTTGTGACGGACGGGATGATTGTTGGGCTGGGAACTGGCTCGACTGCATACTATTTCGTGCAGGAGATTGGCCGCCGGGTTGCAGAAGAAGGGCTACAGATCACAGGCGTAACGACCTCTCATGCTACGGCAGAACATGCTGCGTCCCTTGGGATTCCCCTAAAAAATATCGACGAAGTCGAATATGTGGACTTAACGGTGGATGGAGCAGATGAGGTTGATGGGGACTTCAATGGGATTAAAGGCGGTGGCGCAGCGCTTCTCATGGAGAAAGTGGTGGCAGTCAATAGCAAGGACTGCATCTGGATTGTGGATGAGTCTAAGATGGTTCAAACCCTAGGAGCCTTCAAGTTGCCGGTGGAAGTCGTGCAGTACGGTGCGGAAAATCTTTTCCGACTATTTGAGAAAAAAGGGTATCGTCCAAGTTTCCGTATGCGTGATGGAGAAAAACATATCACGGATATGCAGAACTTTATCATTGACCTTGATTTGCGCAGAATAGAAGACACATATGCATTGGCGGAAGAATTGGATCGGACCGTCGGTGTTGTAGAACACGGTCTCTTTATTGGATTGATTTCTAAGGTCATTGTCGGTACACCAGAAGGACCGAACATCATCGAAAAGAAATAAATTGAAAACGCTTCTCATTTTGGTACAATGAGAGGCTTTTTTATGGTATAATGAAAACACGAACGTTTAGACTCTTCAAAAATCTATCCCCTTACCTCGTAGCAGTCAGACGATAGGTACTGAAAAAGCGATAGCTGAACAGCAGGCAGTGAAGCGAGTAACAGTATCTAGTTTTGATGGTTAGGAAGTTTGATACCGAGAGCTGTGACTGTATAAGTATTGCACCCCATTAAAATGTTTAGATGTGGTAACGATAATTTCCAGTCTAGCAACTTGGTTGGACGTTGATTTTGGTTGAATCTAACTATTCAAATAAAGGAGACAATTATGCCTAAATTTAAACGTGTTCACTTGGTAGTTATGGACTCTGTCGGAATCGGCGCAGCACCAGACTCAGATAAATTTTTCAATGCGGGTGTAGCAGATACAGAATCTGATACTCTCGGTCACATTTCTGAAAAAGCTGGGCTTGAGGTGCCTAATATGACCAAGATTGGTCTTGGCAACATCCCTCGTGACACAGCCCTTGCGACTGTTCCTGCCGAGGAGAATCCGACTGGCTACGTGACCAAGTTGGAAGAGGTATCTCTCGGAAAAGATACTATGACAGGCCACTGGGAAATCATGGGCCTCAATATCACCGAGCCATTCGATACTTTCTGGGACGGCTTTCCAGAGGAGATTTTGACAAAAATCGAAGAATTCTCAGGTCGTAAAATCATCCGCGAAGCAAACAAGCCGTATTCAGGTACAGCTGTCATTGATGACTTCGGCCCTCGCCAAATGGAAACTGGGGAGTTAATCGTCTATACCTCCGCAGACCCTGTGCTTCAGATTGCAGCCCACGAAGATATTATTCCGCTGGATGAATTGTACCGTATCTGTGAATACGCTCGTTCCATTACGCTTGAACGCCCAGCTCTTCTTGGTCGGATTATTGCCCGTCCATACGTTGGTGAACCAGGCAATTTCTCACGAACTGCCAACCGTCATGACTATGCGGTGTCGCCGTTTGAAGCAACTGTTCTCAACAAGCTTGCGGATGCAGGCGTGCCAACTTATTCTGTCGGCAAAATCAGCGATATTTTCAACGCATCAGGTATTACCAACGACATGGGCCACACCAAGTCAAACATGCACGGTGTAGATGTGTTGATTGATACTCTGAAGTTATCAGACTTCGAGGAAGGTTTCTCCTTCACAAACTTAGTTGACTTTGATGCTGTGTATGGTCACCGTCGCAATATCGAAGGCTACCGCGATTGTTTGCAAGAGTTTGATGCACGTATTCCAGAGATTATTGACAATATGCGTGAAGATGACCTGCTCTTGATTACTGCAGACCACGGCAATGATCCATCCTATGCTGGAACAGACCATACACGTGAATACGTGCCACTCTTGGCATACAGCAAGGCTTTCAAAGGTAGCGGTGTCTTGCCAGTAGGCCATTTTGCGGACATTTCAGCAACCGTTGCGGAAAACTTCGGAGTGGATACAGCCATGATTGGCGAAAGCTTCTTGTCACAATTGGTTTAATGGAGAAGCTAACGGTCTATTACAATCCTGACTGTAGCAAGTGTAAAAAATTAAGAATATTGCTGTCCAGTCAGGATATGGAAGTCAATTGGGTTAATTATCTAGAAAATCCACTGACAGCAGAGGAATTGACAGCTCTCTTGGAAAAAATGGGCAGTCAGCCTTCAGCAGTTATTCGGTTGACAGAAGAAGAGCGAGCAGGTTTGTCAGAAGAACAACTCTTTGAGCGTTTATTGGAAGAACCTACTCTTCTCAACCGTCCCATTATCGAGCGAGAACAGACAGCCTTTCTCTGTCGTCCGCTTGAAATCATTAAAGAAAAAATGCCAGAATATGACTGGTCAGCTTATTTGTAAAAGGAGAAAATATGAGTTTACTTGCAAAAATCAATGAAACAAAAACCTTCTTAGAAGAAAAAGGTTTGGTCAAGCCTGAATTTGGTTTGATTTTGGGCTCAGGTTTGGGCGAATTAGCGGAAGAAGTAGAAAATGCTATCGTAATCGATTATGCAGACATTCCAAACTGGGGCAAGTCAACAGTTGTAGGTCACGCTGGTAAGTTGGTTTACGGTGATTTGGCAGGACGCAAGGTCTTGGCCTTGCAAGGACGTTTCCACTTCTATGAAGGCAATCCGATGGAAGTCGTGACCTTCCCAGTCCGTGTCATGAAAGCTCTTGGTTGTGAAGGCGTGATTGTAACAAATGCCGCAGGTGGTATCGGCTACGGTCCAGGTACCCTTATGGCCATTACAGACCACATCAACATGACTGGTCAAAATCCATTGATTGGCGAAAACTTGGAAGAATTTGGTCCACGTTTCCCGGATATGTCAAATGCCTACACCAAAGAATACCGTGAAAAAGCCCATGCCGTTGCAGAAAAATTGAGTATCAAGTTGGACGATGGTGTCTACCTTGGTGTGACAGGTCCTACCTACGAGACTCCTGCTGAAATCTTGGCCTTCAAGACCATGGGTGCCCACGCAGTCGGTATGTCAACAGTACCAGAAGTTATCGTGGCAGCTCACTCAGGCATGAAAGTCTTGGGTATTTCTGCTATCACAAACTTTGCGGCTGGTTTCCAATCTGAACTCAATCACGAAGAAGTTGTAGAAGTAACCGAGCAAATCAAGGGCAATTTCAAGGGCTTGGTGAAAGCTATCTTGGCTGAGTTGTAAGCATTCGAAAATAGAACAAAGAGGTACATTACATGTCTATCCATATTTCCGCAAAACCAGGCGAAATCGCTGATAAGATTTTGCTTCCTGGTGATCCGCTTCGTGCTAAATTTATCGCTGAAAACTTCCTTGAAGATGCCGTTTGCTTCAACGAAGTTCGCAATATGTTCGGCTACACAGGTACTTACAAAGGTCATCGCGTATCTGTCATGGGAACAGGTATGGGAATGCCTTCTATCTCTATCTACGCCCACGAGCTTATCAATGACTACGGTGTGAAAAAGCTAATCCGTGTAGGAACTGCCGGTTCGCTCAACAAGGATGTTCATGTTCGTGAATTGGTCTTGGCTCAGGCAGCAGCAACTAATTCTCGCATGATTAATATTGACTGGCCAGAGTACGATTTGCCACAAATCGCTGATTTTGGTCTTTTAGATAAGGCTTATCATATCGCCAAAGAACTCAACATGACAACGCATGTTGGCAATGTTTTATCATCAGATAGTTTCTATTCTCCAAAATTGTTTAGTCGCAACTTAGAATTAGGTCAACTAGGTGTCAAGGCTGTAGAAATGGAAGCAGCTGCACTTTATTACCTAGGCGCTAAGTTTGGCGTTCAAACGCTTGCCATTATGACGATTTCAGATAGCTTGGTCAACCCAGAAGAAGACACAACTGCAGAAGAGCGTCAAAATACCTTCACAGACATGATGAAGGTTGGTTTGGAAACCCTCATTGCTGAATAAGTAATTTGAGATTCTGAAATCGTTTGAAAGACGAACTAAGTTCTATTTGTACGGAACTTAGCTTGTCTTTTTTTTGTAAATAAGGTATAATTAAGAAAACGTTTACAAATTTATGACGAAACGTTTCTTGATAATTACATTAATATATTTAGGAGAGTGTCATGATAAATTTACAAAACTTTGTTCAGTCCATGTATGCAAAACGTATTGAAGACTGTTCGGATTACGAACTCTATTATGCCTTGCTTGCATTTACCAAGCAACAAAGTGAAGCTAAGTACACCAACGAGCAAAAGAAGAAAGTTTACTATATTTCTGCTGAGTTCTTGATTGGTAAACTCTTGTCTAACAACTTAATCAACTTGGGTGTTTATGATGAGGTGAAGAGCCAGCTTGCAGCAGCAGGTAAGGACTTGATTGCCATTGAAGATGTGGAGATGGAGCCATCACTTGGTAACGGTGGTTTGGGTCGTTTGGCCGCCTGCTTCCTTGATTCCATTGCTAGCCTTGGTCTCAACGGAGACGGTGTCGGATTGAACTACCACTTCGGACTTTTCCGTCAGTTGTTCGAATACCACCAACAATCTGCAGTGCCAAATGAATGGATTACACCACGTTCTTGGTTGACAGAATCCCCAATTTCTTACCAAGTGCCATTTGCTAACTTTACCTTGACTTCTAAGTTGTACGATATTGACGTGCCTGGTTATAAGACTGAGCGGAAGAACCGTTTGCGTTTGTTTGACCTTGGTTCAGTTGATGACAATATCATCTACGATGGTATCGAGTTTGACAAAGAAGACATTTTCCGTAACTTAACCCTCTTCCTTTATCCAGATGATTCGACAGATGAAGGTAAAGTTCTGCGCATCTTCCAGCAGTATTTTATGGTGTCTAACGCTGCGCAACTATTGATTGATGAAGCAGTTGCTAAGGGGTCAAACTTACATGACCTACCTGATTATGCTGTTGTTCAAATCAACGATACTCACCCATCACTTGTGATTCCAGAATTGATTCGTTTGTTGGAACTTCGTGGCATTTCATTTGATGAAGCAATCGAAATTGTCAAGAAAATGACTGCTTATACCAACCATACCATCTTGTCAGAGGCTCTTGAAAAATGGCCGCTTGACTTCTTGAATCGTGTGGTACCTCACTTAGTACCATTTATCGAGGAGTTGGACCGCCGTGCCAAAGAAGTGAAAAATGACCCAGCGGTAAATATTATCGATGAGCATGGTCGTGTTCACATGGCCCACATGGATATTCATTATGGTTATTCTATCAATGGGGTGGCGGCACTCCATACCGAGATTTTGAAAACATCTGAGTTGAAAGCCTTCTACGAGCTTTACCCTGAGAAGTTTAACAACAAGACAAACGGTATCACCTTCCGTCGCTGGCTCATGCATGCTAATCCAAGTTTGGCAAGCTACCTGGACGGTCTACTTGGACATGGCTATCATCACGATGCTAGCGAGTTGGAAAAACTTTTAGAATACAAGAATGACAAGGAACTGAAATCTTGGTTGGAAAAAACCAAGCAACACAACAAGCGTAAATTACAACGTCATATTGCTAAAACTCAAGGTGTTGAAGTTAATCCAGAGTCCATCTTTGATGTGCAAATCAAGCGTATGCACGAGTACAAGCGTCAACAGATGAATGTCCTCTATGTAATCCATAAGTATTTGGACATCAAGGCTGGGAATATCCCTGCACGTCCATTGACTGTCTTCTTTGGTGGAAAAGCGGCACCAGCTTACACTACAGCACAAGACATCATTCATCTGATTTTGGTCTTGTCACAGGTGATCAAAAATGACCCAGAAGTGGCACCACATTTGCAGTTGGTCATGATTGAAAACTACAACGTAACGGAAGCCAGCTTCATCATCCCAGCGGCAGACATTTCAGAGCAGATTTCTCTTGCATCTAAAGAAGCTTCTGGTACTGGTAATATGAAATTCATGCTCAACGGCGCCTTGACTATTGGTACAGACGACGGTGCCAACGTGGAAATTCATGAATTGGTCGGCGATGAAAATATCTACATCTTCGGTCAAGATAGCCAGACTGTTATCGACCACTATGCAAATGGAACCTACCATCCATATGCCTTATACGAACGTGAAGCCATCCGTCCATTGATTGATTTCATCACTTCTGACACCATTCGTCAGGCTGGTGGTATCGATGAACGCCTCTGGCGCTTACAGGATAACCTTAAGCACAATGACCACTTCATGACTTTGCTTGACTTGGAAGACTACATTGTGACTAAGGAAAGAATGTTGGCTGACTATGAAGACCGTGACAGCTGGTTGGATAAGGTTATCGTCAACATTGCTAAAGCAGGATTCTTTTCATCTGACCGTACCATTCAACAGTACAACGAAGATATTTGGCATTTGGAAGCGAAATAGAGCCCTAAAAATGACCTTGCGGGGTCATTTTTTGTGTTCTGACTTTGAAAGTATGAGTTGTTGTGGAATTGAAATTTGACTAACGTTTGAGAGTGTTATAACTCCCAAACTCGTGATTTTACTGGTTTTTTAAAAAATCGTATCTCTTTATATTTCCTTATGTTCCCCCTCAGGGTGAACAAAAAGGTGAACAAATTTTACAATGAAAAAAAGGTTATCAAAGGGCGATAACCTCAAAAATTTTATGAGTTTAGCAGGCAAGTAACTAGCGTATCGAATTGATGCGCTTTTTTTGATCGCTGGTAAGTGTATTATATCATGTTTACACTTGTAATCGTGTTTCTAAAGCCGTTGTTAAAATTTCCGAATAGTTCAAACCCTCACGGTCTGCCAATTTTGTTAACCATTCAGGCACTGTCACATTCTTTCTAATTGCTTTATTATTCTTAATATACGGTGTTGGATCAGCTTGTATCATTGAAACAAAGCCATCAGGAGCGCTTAACTCCTTTATATCGCTTACTTTTGGTAACTCCATCCCCTCATCAATATAAAGGGCAATAGAGCTTTCTAAAAAATCACGGGCATTGTACATAGCTTCCTCAAGGTTATCCCCTTGAGTACCACCACTAAACTCTGGGAACTCCACCCAATAACCTTGTTCATCTTTATGAAAAATAGCTGGGTAAGATTTTAACATGTTTCTACCTCCAAAAGCGAAAAAGGAGGGGCATTTCAAAGTAGCCCCAAATCTCTCAGGATTTTCTTTTCTAGCCCTTTGCCCAAGTCCTTGTTTCCATGAACTGGGATTGTGACTATTTTTGAAAATCCTTCTTTTTTGAAATGGTGGTGACTTCCATTAACTCGGATTTCTTTCCACCCGTTAGCCTCTGCAAGTTTTGCCATTTCTTTTCCAGTAAGTGGCATAGCGCTCTACCTCCTTACATTATTTATTATATACACATTATGCGCATTTGTCAAATTCTTTTATCTTAAAAACTTCAAAAAGGGAAAATTGTGCACGGAAAGGGCCGGCGTTGTGGAATCACGAACAAACCCACCCCCGATTTAAAAATTGGGGGTATTTTGCGAATATTAGCCCTGTCCGTCTTTATACTGCAATAGTTCCCCATTCTTAAATATACAAGCAAAGTCTAACAAAGCTGTTTGTAATGCTTCGTAAAACATAGACTTTCCCATGTAAAAACTTTCATAGAGTGCCAAACCTGTTTTCTGACGCTTGATATACTTCTCTGTAAGTATGTCACTGTGTAACTTATCCAAGTTTGAGATAGCTCGCTCTATTTCATCCACTTCCTGACTTACTGCGATAGCGTTCAGTAATCTATCTTCTTGCGTGCTTCGGGTCGTCAGGCGGTCAGGTTTATCGAACCTGAACACTTAAAACAGTTTCTCGATTATGCTGAACAATTAGCAAGTAGGAACTTTACCAAGTATTACCAATATGTTATTTTTAAGTTATTACTTGCCACTGGTTGTCGTATTGGTGAATTGTCTGCCCTTGAATTGTCTGATATTGACCTAGAAGCTGGTACAATATCAATCAGTAAAACCTATAGCATGGAACTACACATTATCGGGACAACAAAGACAAAGGCGGGTACCCGTATTATCAGCATAGACAAAAAAACAGTTCTCTTGCTGAAACAATATCAAAATCGTCAACGCTTGATGTTTCTTGAGGTTGGCGCGTGTGCTCCTGGTGTTGTCTTTGCGACAACTTTAAGGGAATACCTCCCACGGGTTTCACTACAAGAAGTTATAAATTGTCGGTGTAAGGCTTTGGGTATTCCTCGTTTTACTTGTCACGCATTCCGCCATACCCACGCTAGTTTACTGTTGAACGCTGGTATCACTTATAAGGAATTACAATATAGGATCGGTCATTCCAATATCGCTATGACTTTAGATACATATGGTCACCTATCCAAAGACAAGGAAAAAGAAGCGGTTTTATATTACGAAAAAGCCATGAATAGTCTTTAGGGTGAACAAAAAGGTGAACAAATTACAAAATCAACTAAATACAAGGTGCTAGAAACTGCATGAAATCAACGTTTGAAAGGATAAAAGAAAAAATATTATGAAAATCCGTGGATTGGATAGTCGAGTGAATTAAAAACAGGACATATCTAATACTCAATAAAAATCAAAAATAGAATACTAAGGTCAATTTCTATGTGTAAAATTTCAATATCTAAGCTCAGATTGGAAATCATAGATTTTGACTAGCCATTCTCTTTTCGAAAACTTCAAAATTGAAATTCTCTATATACAATTTGATTAGTAGATAGCTAATTTTGATTTTAAATGAGTATTAAAATTACTAATCTCTAAAGTGAGTTGCAATTAATTTGTGAATGATAATCGGCTCAATTCCTTGAGTTTTTGGCATTTTTGGTAGGTATCATCAGTATAGTGTCTGTTTACATAGCGATGTTTAAAAAGCAGATAAAGGAGTTCATGTAATTTTGCTTTTATCGTGATGTCGAAATAGATACCTTCTTCTTGGATAATAGAGCTTAACCTCTGGAACTCTAGTCATCAATGAACTTGTTGCACTTGACTTTACAACGTGCGGTACAAAGAATGTACTAAAATACTTGAAAATCGGGGGGGGGGGGGTGAGGTATAATTAACTCAGAGTCTTGGTGACTTGAAACTAGGGAAAACTGATTTTTTGAACGCTTCTTTTTTCTCTGGTAATATTTATTCAAAAGGAGTGACGATATGAATCGTTCGAAAAAGAAATCATTTGATTGGTATGGAGTGCGCCAGCGTTTCTCTATCCGTAAATATCATATTGGTGCTGCAAGTGTTCTGTTAGGTACGACCTTGGTTCTTAGTGCAGGAACGATTGTAAGCGCTGAAACAGGAGTCAATGGAGATGGAGCTTCAAACGGGCAAATTGTAAATAATGATGGAACTTCCGATGGTACAAATTCGACAACGCAGCCACAAGCAGATAATCAAGGAGATAATAGCTCAGGAGTTCAGACTGGTAATACAACAAACTCAACTGCGAATGTCCAGCCTGCAGGTGATACAGGTTCAGCAAGTAGCCAACCAGTAGGAACCTCACGTTCAGCAGATACTGGAACACAAGGAGGTGGTTCGACTAACCAACCAGTAGATGAACCGATTATGATAATCCCAAGTTCTGCGTCGGAAACAGCACCTCCGGGCTACGTAACTGTATCATTCAACGGACATGATTTTACTAAAGGTTTCACATTAGGTACTCAAACTGGCAAATCGGTAAAAGTATTTGTCAAAAATACTGTGACATGGGGAGAATTGTTAGATGACCCTGCTTGGAAATGGCCGACTGTAGAAACAAAATATTCAGGCGACACGGTTGTTGGTTGGGCTGTGAATATTTCAAATAAAGATACATATAATTCAGGAAATGCTTTTTCACGTGAAAAGTATAAGGATGAAGTTGTCACTAATACAAAATTGTATCCAAACGTCGTTTATGAAGTTGAAGACGTTAATTATCCAACTAAAGAACAATATTTAGCATTATATGGTTCAGATGATCGAGATAAATGGATTTTTATCACGTTTGATGCTGGTCAAGGTCAACTCACCAAAAGCAAAAAAACTTCGAAAATGGTTGCTGTAAGTAACAATCTTTACTCTATTGATTTTAATAATAAAAAATTTACAGAGAAGATTGAAACTGCAACTCTTGCGGGGCATACCTTTGTTCGTTGGCAAACAACTGCTGGCACAGCCCTACCTAAGAGTGGCTCTATTACAACCGAAGAAACATACAATGCATTATATCTTGCACATCCACAAAACCAGGTAGCTGTATTTGATCGTACAAATTTAACAACTTCCGAGAAAGAACAGGTCAAGCAAAAGATATATGATGCAAACCCTAATTTAAGTACAGGGGTTCCGCAAGTCATCAAAGCGATTGACATATCCGCTACTGGTGAAGCTACTGTAACATTTGATGATGGTACCGCAGTTAAAGTTCCATCCGCAACTCTTACTAACGAAGACAAGGCTACTGCTAGAAGCAATGCCAAAGCAGAAATTGAAAAAGATGCAATGGAAAAGAGTGCTGCCATCAATGCCTCAAATCTCACTGAAGAAGAGAAAAGAGCTAGACTGACGGAAGTTCGAGATGTACAAGACCGAGCTGATATTGCAATTGATAATGCTGCTACTACTGAAGACTTAACTAAGGCTATTTCGGATGGGACAGCAGCGATTGAAGCAGTTAGCACAACTAGTACTATAAAAACAAAAGCTAAGGAAGCTCTTGAAGAAGCCTACAATACTGAGAAAGCAGAAATTGAAAATTCTGTACTTACAGCTGACGAAAAGGCTATTAAACAAGCTGACTTGAGTAAAGCTAAGGAAAATGCTATAAAAGCAGTTGATGATGCAACAACAGATTCGGCTGTTGAAGGGGCTCTTAAAAATGGTAAAGCGACTATTGAGTCTACATACACAGCGATTATTAAAATCCCAAGTTCTGCATCGGAAACAGCACCTCAGGGCTACGTAACTGTATCATTCAACAAAACTCCATATACTAAAGGTTTCACATTAGGTACTCAAACTGGTGAATCGGTAAAAGTATTTGTCAAAGAGAATGTGAAATGGGGAACATTGTTAGATGACCCTGCTTGGCAATGGCCGACTGTAAAAACAGCTCAATACGACACAGTTGTTGGTTGGGGTGTGAATGTTTCAAGTCAGGATAATGCATATAAACCAGGAAATGCTTTTGCACGTGACAAGTATAGGGATACTGTTGTCACGGATACAAAACTATATCCAAACGTCGTTTATGAAGTTGAAGACGTTAATTATCCAACTAAAGAACAATATTTAGCATTATATGGTTCAGATGATCGAGATAAATGGATTTTTATCACGTTTGATGCTGGTCAAGGTCAACTCAAAGGATCAAAAACATCTAAAATGGTAGCTGTGAGCAATAATCTCTATTCTATTGATTTTAGTAATAAAAAGTTTAAAGAAAAAGTTGAGTCGCCTACTCTTCAGGGGCATACCTTTGTGCGTTGGCAAACAGATGCAGGTGAAGTATTACCTAAGAGTGGCAAAATCACAACGGATACAACATATAAAGCACTCTACCTTGCCCATCCAACAGACAAGACTGTCGTCTTTGATGCCAATAAACTAACTGATACTGAGAAGGATAGTTTAAAACAAGCGATTAACAACGCGAATACAGATAGCGCTAACCTCATTCAAAGCATTACCGTATCTGATACAGGTGAAGCAACAGTAACCTATAATGACGGTACTGTCGTAACAGTTCCAGCATCACACCTCATCAATGAAGATAAAGCGCCTGCAAGAAATCTTGCGAAAGCGGAAATTGATAAAGCATCAAAAGAGAAGGTTGCTGAAATCAATGCTTCTGCCCTTACTGATGAGGAGAAAGCAGCCAAACTGACGGAAGTTCAAGAAGCAAAAGACCAAGCTAATAATGCAATTGATAATGCTACTACTACTGAAGACTTAACTAAGGCTCTTGAGGATGGCAAATCAGAGATTAACGCAATCAATACAACTACAAGTGCTGAGAAAGCAGCCGCTAAGCAAACTCTTGAAGATGCCTACAATGCTAAGAAAGATGCGATTACCAATTCAGGTTTGACAGCTGAAGAAAAAGACGCAAAACAAGCAGAATTGGATAAAGCTAAAGAGGAAGCAGATAAAGCAATTGATGCAGCGACAGATAATGCAGGTGTAGATACAGCACTTGAAGCTGGCAAAACAGCCATTGCTGGAATCGACACAAGCACAAGTCCTAAGAAAGCAGCCGCTAAGGAAGAACTTAAAGCGGCAGCAGAAGATGCTAAGAAAGCAATTGACGCTAACGACAACTTGACAGACGCTGAGAAACAAGCAGCTAAAGATGCAGTAGATGCAGAAGTAGCGAAAGCAGAAAAAGCCATCGACGCAGCAACCAAAGCTGATGAAGTAGATGCAGCAACTCTTGCAGGCACGAAAGCTATCGCAGAAGATGTTCTTGACGCAGCTAAACAAGACGCTAAGAACAAGATAGCCAAAGATGTTAAAGCAGCAAATGCAGCGATCGAGTCAAATCCAAACTTGTCAGAAAAAGAAATTGCAGATGCTAAGGCAGAAGTAGCTAAAGCAGAAGAAGACGCTAACAAAGCGATTGATGCAGCAACGACTTCAGAAGCAGCTCAGGCAGCAGAAGAAGCAGGCACGAAAGCAATCGCCGCAGATGTTCTTGACGCAGCTAAACAAGACGCTAAGAACAAGATAGCTAAAGACTTGGCAACTGTAGAAGCAGCAATCGATGCTAACTCAAACTTGTCACAAGACGAAAAAGATGCAGCGAAACTTGCAGCTCAGGCTAAGGAAGCGGAAGCAGTAACAAACATCGAAAAAGCAACGACACCAGAAGCAGTTCAAACCTTAGAAGATGCAGCTGTAAAAGACCTTGCAAACATCGAGATTAAAGCGGCTTACGATGACGCAGTGAAAGCGATCGAAGCAGCGGACAACTTGTCAACAGCAGCTAAAACAAAAGCCCTTGACGACTTGAAGAAAGCTCGTCAAGCAGCAGAAGAAGCTGTGAAGAATGCAACAACAGCTGATGAAGTTGCCAAAGGTGCCCTTGATGGCTTGAAAACGATTGCTACAGTTGAAACGACAGCAGCAGCTGACGATGCAAAAGAAGCTATTGCTAAAAATTCAAACTTGACAGCTGATGAGAAGAAAGTCTACACAGATGCAATCGATAAAGCGTTGAAAGATACAGAAACTAAGATTGACGCTGCAACGGATGCAGATACTGTTGACGCTGAAACAGTTCTTGCTCAAAAAGACATCGCTAAGCAAGAAGTAGCCGCAGCTACAGCTGATGCTGTGAAAGGTATTGAAGCAAATACCAACTTGACAGATGCTGAAAAAGATGAATACAAAGCAGCTGTTACCAAAGCAGCTGAAACAGCTGAAAAAGCTATTACAGATGCAACAACAGCAGCTGACATTCAAAGCAAGACCTTCGATGCTACTCAAGATGTTGCTAAAGAAGAAGTAAAAGCTGACGCAGCTGATGCAATCGCGGGTATCAAGGCCAACGACAACTTGTCAGATACTGCCAAAGAAGAAGCAATTGCAGCCATTGAGGAAGCAAGAGATACCACTCTTGAAAACATCGAAAACGCGAAAACAGCAGCAGATGTTGACACAGCGACACTTGACGCTGAAAAAGCAAATGCTAAAGCAGAAATCAAGGCAGCAGCGGACGATGCTAAGAAAGCTATCGACGAAAACACAAACTTGCCTGAATCTGAGAAGAATGCTCTTAAATTAGCAATTGACGCAGAAGTTGCAGCAGCAAACCTTGAGATTGACAATGCTGAGACAGCAGAAGATATTGATGCAGCAACTCTTGCAACAGAAAAAACAATTGCTAAGGCAGAAGTCAAAGCCGCTGCGGAAGATGCATTGAGATCTATCGATGAAAATGCGAACTTGACAGACGACGAGAAAGCAAAAGCGAAAGCAGATGTCTACGTTGAATTGAGCAAGGCTGAAAAAGCAATCGATAAAGCAACTACAGCGGATGCTATCGACAATGCAACGCTTGTAGGTGAAAAAGCATTCGCTACTGCAGAACTTGAAACAGCAGCAGAAGATGCTAAGAAAGCTATCGAAGAAAATGCAAACTTGACAGATGCTGAGAAACAAGCCGCTAAAGATGCAGTCGATGCTGAATTGGCAAAAGCTAAGGAAGCCGTTACAGTAGCGAAAACAGCTGACGAAGTTGATGCAGCAACTCTTGCGGGTGAAAAAGCACTTGCTAAAGAAGAAATCAAGGCAGCAGCTGACGATGCTAAGAAAGCCATCGATGAAAACGCAAACTTGACACCAGACGAGAAAGCAGCCGCTAAGAAAGCTGTAGATGATGAAGTAGCGAAAGCTAACGAAGCGATCGATGCAGCTAAGACAGCAGATGCCGTTGACGCAGCTACGCTTGTAGGTGAAAAAGCAGTCGCTAAAGAAGAACTTAAAGCGGCAGCGGACGATGCTAAGAAAGCCATCGACGCAAACGCAAACTTGACACCAGAAGAAAAAGCAGCAGCTAAGAAAGCCGTAGATGATGAAGTTGCTAAGGCAGAAAAAGCCATCGACGCAGCAACCAAAGCTGAAGAAGTAGATACAGCAACTCTTGTAGGTGAAAAAGCAGTCGCTAAAGAAGAAGTCAAAGCGGCAGCAGAAGATGCTAAGAAAGCCATCGATGCAAACGCAAACTTGCCTGAGTCTGAGAAGACTGCTCTTAAATTAGCGATTGATGCAGAAGTTGCAGCAACAAACCTTGAGATTGACAATGCTAAGACGGCAGAAGCAATCGACGCAGCAACTCTTGTAGGTGAAAAAGCAGTCGCTAAAGAAGAAGTCAAAGCCGCTGCAGAAGATGCATTGCGAGCTATTGATGAAAATGCTAACTTGACAGACGATGAGAAAGCAGCAGCGAAAGCAGATGTCTACGTTGAATTGAGCAAGGCAGAAAAAGCCATCGATAAAGCAACTACAGCAGATGCTATCGACAATGCAACGCTTGTAGGTGAAAAAGCATTCGCTAAGGAAGAACTTGAAGCCGCAGCTGACGATGCAAAAGCAGCCATCGATGCCAACGACAACTTGACACCAGAAGAGAAAGCAGCCGCTAAGGCAACAGTAGATGATGAAGTTGCTAAGGCAGAAAAAGCCATCGACGCAGCTAAGACAGCAGAAGAAATCGACGCAGCAACTCTTGCAGGTGAAAAAGCAGTCGCTAAAGAAGAACTTAAGGCAGCAGCAGAAGATGCGAAAGCAGCAATCGATGCTAACGACAACTTGACAGACGCTGAGAAACAAGCGGCTAAAGATGCCGTAGATGCAGAAGTAGCGAAAGCTAACGACGCAATCGACAAGGCAGCAACCGCAGATGCAGTAGACGCAGCAACTCTTGTAGGTGAGAAAGCAGTCGCTAAGGAAGAAATCAAGGCAGCAGCAGACGATGCGAAAGCAGCGATCGACGCCAACGACAACTTGACACCAGACGAGAAAGCAGCCGCTAAGAAAGCTGTAGATGATGAAGTAGCGAAAGCTGACGAAGCGATCGACGCAGCAACCAAGGCAGAAGAAGTTGAAACAGCAACTCTTGCAGGTGAGAAAGCAGTCGCTAAGGAAGAGCTTAAAGCGGCAGCAGAAGATGCTAAGAAAGCTATCGATGCCAACGATAACTTGACAGATGCTGAGAAACAAGCAGCTAAAGATGCCGTAGATGCAGAAGTAGCGAAAGCAAACGACGCAATCGACGCAGCAACCAAAGCAGACGAAGTTGATACAGCAACTCTTGCAGGTGAGAAAGCAGTCGCTAAGGAAGAACTTAAGGCAGCAGCAGACGATGCTAAGAAAGCAATTGACACCAACGACAACTTGACAGACGCTGAGAAACAAGCAGCTAAAGATGCCGTAGATGCAGAAGTAGCGAAAGCTAACGACGCAATCGATGCAGCAACTAAAGCAGACGAAGTTGAGACAGCAACTCTTGCAGGTGAGAAAGTAGTCGCTAAAGAAGAACTTAAGGCAGCAGCCGACGATGCTAAGAAAGCAATCGACGCCAACGACAACTTGACACCAGAAGAGAAAGCAGCCGCTAAGGCAGCAGTAGATACTGAAGTAGCGAAAGCTAACGAAGCTATCGACAAGGCAGCAACCGCGGATGCAGTAGACGCAGCTACACTCGTAGGTGAAAAAGCAGTCGCTAAAGAAGAACTTAAAGCGGCAGCTGACGATGCTAAGAAAGCTATCGACGAAAACGCAAACTTGACACCAGAAGAAAAAGCAGCAGCTAAGAAAGCCGTAGATGATGAAGTTGCTAAGGCAGAAAAAGCCATCGACGCAGCAACCAAAGCTGAAGAAGTAGATGCAGCAACTCTTGCAGGTGAGAAAGCAGTCGCTAAGGAAGAAGTCAAAGCCGCAGCGGACGATGCTAAGAAAGCAATCGACGCCAACGACAATTTGACACCAGACGAGAAAGCAGCCGCTAAGAAAGCTGTAGATGATGAAGTAGCGAAAGCAAACGAAGCGATCGACGCAGCAACCAAGGCAGAAGAAGTTGAAACAGCAACTCTTGCAGGTGAGAAAGCACTTGCTAAAGAAGAAATCAAGGCAGCAGCTGACGATGCGAAAGCAGCGATCGACGCCAACGACAACTTGACACCAGACGAGAAAGCAGCCGCTAAGAAAGCTGTAGATGATGAAGTAGCGAAAGCTGACGAAGCGATCGACGCAGCAACCAAGGCAGAAGAAGTTGAAACAGCAACTCTTGCAGGTGAGAAAGCAGTCGCTAAGGAAGAGCTTAAAGCGGCAGCAGAAGATGCTAAGAAAGCTATCGATGCCAACGATAACTTGACAGATGCTGAGAAACAAGCAGCTAAAGATGCCGTAGATGCAGAAGTAGCGAAAGCAAACGACGCAATCGACGCAGCAACCAAAGCAGACGAAGTTGACGCAGCAACTCTTGCAGGTGAGAAAGCAGTTGCTAAGGAAGAACTCAAAGCAGCAGCAGAAGATGCTAAGAAAGCTATCGATGCCAACGACAACTTGACAGATGCTGAGAAACAAGCGGCTAAAGATGCAGTAGATGCAGAAGTAGCGAAAGCTAACGAAGCCATCGACGCAGCAACCAAGGCTGACGAAGTTGATACAGCAACTCTTGCAGGTGAGAAAGCAGTCGCTAAAGAAGAACTTAAAGCGGCAGCAGAAGATGCTAAGAAAGCTATCGACGCCAACGACAACTTGACACCAGACGAGAAAGCAGCTGCTAAGAAAGCTGTAGATGATGAAGTAGCGAAAGCTAACGACGCCATCGATGCAGCAACATCAGCAGACGAAGTTAACACAGCTACTCTTGACGGTGAAAAAGCAGTCGCTAAAGAAGAACTTAAAGCGGCAGCAGACGATGCTAAGAAAGCTATCGACGCCAACGACAACTTGACACCAGAAGAGAAAGCAGCCGCTAAGGCAGCAGTAGATACTGAAGTAGCGAAAGCTAACGAAGCTATCGACAAGGCAGCAACCGCGGATGCAGTAGACGCAGCTACACTCGTAGGTGAAAAAGCAGTCGCTAAAGAAGAACTTAAAGCGGCAGCTGACGATGCTAAGAAAGCTATCGACGAAAACGCAAACTTGACACCAGAAGAAAAAGCAGCAGCTAAGAAAGCCGTAGATGATGAAGTTGCTAAGGCAGAAAAAGCCATCGACGCAGCAACCAAAGCTGAAGAAGTAGATGCAGCAACTCTTGCAGGTGAGAAAGCAGTTGCTAAGGAAGAACTTAAAGCGGCAGCAGCCGATGCGAAAGCAGCTATCGACGCCAACGACAACTTGACACCAGAAGAGAAAGCAGCCGCTAAAGATGCCGTAGATGCAGAAGTAGCGAAAGCTAACGACGCAATCGATGCAGCAACTAAGGCTGACGAAGTTGACGCAGCAACTCTTGCAGGTGAGAAAGCAGTCGCTAAAGAAGAACTTAAAGCGGCAGTAGAAGATGCTAAGAAAGCTATCGATGCAAATCCAAACTTGTCAGATGCAGAGAAACAAGCAGCTAAAGATGCAGTAGATGCAGAAGTAGCAAAAGCTAACGAAGCCATCGATGCAGCAACTAAGGCAGACGAAGTAGATGCAGCAACTCTTGCAGGTGAGAAAGCAGTCGCTAAGGAAGAACTTAAGGCGGCAGCCGAAGATGCGAAAGCAGCCATCGAAGCAAACGACAACTTGACACCAGAAGAGAAAGCAGCCGCTAAGGTAGCAGTAGATACTGAAGTAGCGAAAGCTAACGAAGCTATCGATGCAGCAACTAAAGCAGACGAAGTTGATACAGCAACTCTTGCAGGTGAGAAAGCACTTGCTAAAGAAGAACTTAAAGCCGCAGCAGAAGATGCTAAGAAAGCAATCGACGCAAACGACAACTTGACAGATGCTGAGAAACAAGCAGCTAAAGATGCCGTAGATGCAGAAGTAGCGAAAGCTAACGAAGCAATTGATGCAGCAACTAAAGCAGACGAAGTTGATACAGCAACTCTTGCAGGTGAGAAAGCAGTCGCTAAAGAAGAACTTAAAGCAGCAGCAGAAGATGCGAAAGCAGCAATCGACGCAAACGACAACTTGACAGACGCTGAGAAACAAGCAGCTAAAGATGCCGTAGATGCAGAAGTAGCGAAAGCTAACGACGCAATCGATGCAGCAACTAAAGCTGACGAAGTAGATGCAGCAACTCT
>NZ_JARQPL010000021.1:0-39607 GCF_046032535.1 Streptococcus suis
TGGTCCGTTGGTCAAGGGGTTAAGACACCGCCTTTTCACGGCGGTAACACGGGTTCGAATCCCGTACGGACTATATTTGGAGGCTGCTTAGGTCTCTTTTTTTGTTTTTGGAGGTGAATGGGCTTTTATTTGGCTCCTTTTTCTTTTCTTGTTGCTTTGTCTATTCATTGTTTGTTGATATAATAGAGACATGAAAAGATTATGTGATGAATTATCGGTTTTGCCAGGGATTGGTCCAAAATCGGCTGAAAAATTTTTAAAAATTAACATTCAGAATATTAATGATTTGCTGACTTACTATCCATTTAGATATGAAGATTTTGAGAGTAAGTCTATTTATGATTTGCAGGATGGTGAGAAGGCAGTGGTAGTTGGGGAGGTGGTATCTCCAGTTAATGTACAGTATTATGGTTACAAAAGAAATAGACTCCGTTTTTCAATGAAACAGGGTGAGGTTGTCTTAGCAGTTTCGTTTTTTAATCAGCCTTATTTAGCAGATAAGATTGTTTTGGGGCAGAATATTACAGTTTGGGGAAAGTGGGATAAGGCTAAGGCAAGTTTGACAGGAATGAAAGTTTTGGCTCAAGTATCAGATGAGCTGCAGCCTGTCTATCATGTGGCGCAGGGGATTTCGCAAGTAAATTTGGTTAAGGCTATTAAAACAGCTATTGATCAGGGATATTTGCATTTATTAGAGGAGAATTTACCATCAGTTTTACGAGAGCGCTATCGGTTAATGAATCGCCGAGAGGCGGTTTTTGCGATGCATTTTCCGACAAATTTAGAAGAGTATAGACAAGCTTTGCGACGTATGAAGTTTGAGGAATTATTTTATTTTCAATTACAGTTGCAAATGCTGAAAGCCAACAATCGTGATATTTCGAATGGTTTGAAGATTGCTTATGATGCTGATAGATTGGCTATGCAGATAAGACAATTGCCGTTTGCCTTAACGGATGCTCAGTCTGGGGCCTTGGCTGAAATACTATCAGATATGAAGTCCTATGGGCACATGAATCGTTTGTTACAAGGGGATGTTGGTTCAGGGAAGACAGTAGTTGCTGGATTGGCTATGTTTGCTGCTGTGACTGCTGGGATGCAGGCTGCAATTATGGTCCCGACAGAAATTTTGGCAGAGCAACACTTTGAGAGTTTGCGCCAGCTTTTTCCAGAACTTTCTATTGCTCTTTTGACAGGGGGAATGAAGGTTGCGGAGCGTCGTGCTGCTTTAGAGGCGATTTCTAGTGGTCAGGTAGACATCATTGTAGGAACTCATGCTCTTATCCAGGAAAGTGTGACGTACCATAAGCTTGGTTTGGTTGTGACGGATGAGCAACATCGTTTTGGTGTTAAACAGCGCCGTCTGTTTCGTGAGAAGGGGGATAATCCGGATGTGCTTATGATGACTGCTACACCTATTCCTCGGACGTTAGCTATTACAGCTTTTGGAGATATGGATGTATCGATTATTAATCAGTTACCTGCTGGTCGGAAGCCAATTATCACTCGCTGGGTCAAACATCAACAGCTGCCCACGGTCTTAGATTGGCTGGAGCGGGAGTTAGAAGTGGGTGCCCAGGTTTATTTTATCTCTCCGCTGATTGAAGAATCTGAGGCTCTAGATTTAAAGAATGCTGTAGATCTGCAATCTGATTTACAGGCGCATTTTGGAGAGCAAGTTACAGTGGATTTGTTACACGGTAAGATGAAGAATGATGAGAAAGATGCCATCATGCAGGCTTTTAAGGAGCGAAAAACGAATATTTTGGTTTCTACCACTGTTATTGAAGTCGGAGTCAATGTGCCCAATGCAACGGTGATGGTTATTATGGATGCAGATCGTTTTGGTTTAAGCCAATTACATCAGTTGAGAGGGCGTGTAGGACGTGGTCATAAGCAGTCTTATGCAGTGTTAGTTGCTAATCCTAAAACAGAGTCTGGCAAGGAACGCATGAAGATTATGACAGAGACGACAGATGGTTTTATTTTGGCTGAAGCGGATTTAAAAATGCGTGGGTCTGGAGAAATATTTGGAACTCGTCAATCAGGTTTGCCAGAATTTCAGGTTGCAAATATTATCGAGGACTATCCAATTTTAGAGGAAGCAAGACGAGTTGCTAGTCAGATTGTTAGTGTGGAAAATTGGCAGGAGGACCCTAATTGGTCGATTTTACTTGCTAATTTGAAAGATCGAGAGGAATTGGATTAGTCATATAAAAAAGGCCAACACACATGTGCTGGTCTTTTGACATATTGTATAGTTCGTCAACGATTAACCTTGGATGTAATCTGCCAAGCTTTGCTCTTCCAAGCCTGCATTGAGAGCGATAAGGAGTTTGAGGCGGGCTTTTTGAGCATTCAATTCTTTAACAAATAGAATGCCGTCTTGCTCCAGTTGGATGCCACCTCCTTGGTAGGCATAGACAGGCTCAGCAATTCCGTTAAAACAGCGAGATACCAGAATAATGGGTATCTTTTGATCAAGGAGTTTCTTAATGGCTGGAAGGATGGTAGGCGGAAGATTTCCGGCGCCGAGTGCTTCAATGACTAAGCCGGAAATTGAGCTTGCAGTGAGAGAATCAAGGAGGATGGAGTCCATATCTGCATAAGCTTTTATGATTGGGACCGTTCCTGTGACTCTTGACAAGTCAAATCGAACACGTGGTTCAGCAGTTTTAAAATAGAGAATCTCTCGTTTGGTGACTAACCCCAGTGGTCCATGGGTTGGTGTTTGAAAGGTTGAGACATTGGTGGTATGCGTTTTTGTAACATATTTAGCAGCATGAATTTCATCGTTCATGACCACTAGAACACCTTTATCTGCGGATTTATCATCAGCAGCCACACGTAGGGCTGTTCGGTAGTTATAAATTCCGTCGCTACCTAGTTCATTTGAGGAACGCATAGCTCCGGTCAATACAATTGGTTTTTCTGGAATAGCCATTGTATCAAGGAAATAGGCAGTTTCTTCTAAAGTATCTGTGCCATGTGTAATGACAAAACCATCGAAGTTCATTTGTTCTTCTTTGATTTTTTGGTATAGAGCCATCATGTGTTCTAAGCGAATGTGTGGACTTGGAACATTGAGAAAATCCAAGGATGTCACTTGAATTTCTTCTAGTGGGCTATCAATTTGGGTCATTGGATTGATTTTACTCGATGCAACTTCACCCTGATGATTGGCTTGCATAGAAATGGTTCCACCTGTATGCAATACTAGAATTTTTTTCATAAATTTTCAGTTTCTTTCAAAGTGTGATATACTAATTGTAACATAATTCTTAGAAAGTAGGTGAGTTGGTTGACGATAAAGGCTGTATTTTTCGATATTGATGGTACCTTATTGACCGACAATCGTATGGTTAGTAGTTCAACTATTCTCGCCATTAATGCTTTGAAAGAGAAGGGGATTTTAGTTGGTCTAGCTACAGGACGTGACCCTCGTTTTGTTTTGCAGTATATGGCTAGTTTAGGGCTAGATTTGGCCATTGCTTATAACGGTCAATATATTTTTTCAAGAGAAGAAGTTATTTATAGTCAGAGTTTAGAGCCAAAGCAAATTGAACAAATTATGGAGTATGCGCAAACTCACCATAAGGATTTGTCTTTTGGAACTGCTAAAGGCATATTTGGTAGTAAGATTATGAGTGCTGGAACAGGAAATTTTGCATATCGTGTGACGCGTATGATTCCGGAGTCCTGTGCTGGAATCATAAACTTTATTTTCAATCGCTTGGTACGTTGGATTAGTCCTCAACAGGAAACGAATTTGAAAGGTTTTCTCTTTCAACCAATCTATCAGCTGATGTTGCTGACGACAGAAAGGGAGACGCAATCATTGGAGGTGCTCTTTCCGAACTTGTCTTTTACGCGTTCGAGTCCCTATGCGACTGATATTATCAGTAAGGGAAATTCAAAATTATCGGGTATTGTAAAGGTTGCAGAACGATATGGTTTTGAGTTAGATGAAGTTATGGTATTCGGAGATTCTAATAATGATTTTGAAATGTTGAATGAAATTCAGCACTCGGTAGCGATGGGAAATGGGACGAAAAAGGTTAAACAAGTAGCTTCCTTTGTTACAGATACAAATAATCGTGATGGGATTTATAAGGCATTAATTCATTTTGGTGTGATTGAGGGATAAGATGTTTCAGAGCAAGGACGATAATTTTAATAGGGTAAAGGATTTTCATTTTTTAATGGATGGTGAAACCCAAGAACTTCCCAGTGTGTATGATGGACAGACGGCTTTGCATCGCGCTGGTTTTAAATTGGAGGAGTTGGTAGAATTTCTACATGCAGCTTCAGAATCTGAAGTTGAGTTTCATGATTTTATTCAACAACTTCATCAGGATTTAGATACTGCTGCTGCTAAGGTATCTGGCAAGAGAAGTTTCGGGGTTTCGATGCAGGATCAGGTAGATGCTTTGCTGGATATTCTTTATTTTACATATGGTTCGTTTGTTTTGATGGGGGTTGATCCAGAACCAATTTTTCAGATAGTCCATACTGCAAATATGGGGAAAACATTTCCAGATGGGAAGGCCCATTTTGATCCAATTACTCATAAAATTTTAAAACCTGATGATTGGGAAGAACGGTTTGCGCCGGAGGAAAAGATTCAGGAAGAGCTGAAAAGACAGCTGAAAAGACTTGATTCGTAAATCAAGTCTTTTGGTTTATAAACTTTTTTCTCCATCGCGAACAATGAGTAAATCAATAGTTGCGTGGCGCATGATATATTCGGATGAGGATCCGATTAGGAGACGTTCAAAGGCGTTTAGACCAGTTGCTCCAAGTAACATAAGATCCGCACCGGTTTCCTTTGGAATATCGATAGCCAGTAGGTTTTTTGGGTTACCGAATTCAATGCGAATCTGTACATCGGTCAGACCGGCGTTGAGGGCTTCTTGTTTGTATTCTTCGAGGAGGAGCTCCGCCTCTCTTTCTAAAGATTCATAGACAGAGGCGTCAAATGCAACAACATTGTGGAGAGCACGGGTATCAATCACATGGGCGATAATCAGACGTGCTTGGTTGCGTAGTGCGACATGGATAGCTTTATGAAGAGCTAATTCTGCTCCTTTAGAGCCGTCTACAGCGACGAGTATTGTTTTGTAAGATTGTGTCATAATAATCACTCCTTTCAGAAGAGCTTTGTCCCGAAATAGGTAGAGTAGTTCCTTACATTTTTATTATAAGCCTTTTGAGAGAAAATGTAAAGGATTCTTGTACTTTTTTTGCTTTTACAGTACAATAGAAAAGATAGAAAGTCGAGGTGACGACATGAAGCAATTTAACAAGTCAACAAAATTGGATGATGTAGCATATGATATTCGTGGACCTGTTTTGGAAGAGGCCATGCGCATGCGTGCCAATGGAGAGCAGATTTTACGTTTGAATACGGGGAATCCTGCAGAATTTGGTTTTACTGCTCCAGATGAAGTTATTCGTGACTTGATTCATAACGCCCGTAAATCTGAGGGATACTCGAACAGTAAGGGAATTTTTTCTGCACGTAAGGCTATCATGCAGTATTGTCAGCTAAAGAAATTTCCAAATGTTGATATTGAAGATATTTATCTTGGAAACGGCGTGAGTGAGCTGATTGTTATGTCTATGCAAGGTTTGCTAGATAATGGTGATGAGGTGTTGGTGCCAATGCCAGACTATCCTCTCTGGACTGCCGCAGTTAGTTTGGCTGGTGGTAAAGCTGTTCACTATGTTTGTGATGAAGCAGCTGAATGGTATCCAGATTTGGCAGACATGGAGTCTAAGGTGACTTCTCGAACCAAGGCAATTGTCCTTATCAATCCAAATAATCCAACTGGTGCTCTCTATCCGAAAGAAATTTTAGAAGGAATCATTGATATTGCTCGTAGACACGAATTGATTATTTTCTCTGATGAGATTTATGATCGTATGGTCTTTGACGGAGCTGTTCATATCCCTATTGCGACACTGGCTCCAGATTTATTTGTTGTGACGATGAATGGGCTGTCTAAATCGCATCGTATTTGTGGTTTCCGAGTAGGTTGGATGGTCTTATCTGGTCCGAAAAAGCATGTAAAAGGTTACATTGAAGGCTTGAATATGTTGTCCAATATGCGTTTGTGTTCAAACGTTTTGGCGCAACAGGTTGTTCAAACTTCTTTGGGAGGTTACCAATCGGTTGATGAACTCTTGATGCCTGGCGGACGCTTATATGAACAAAGGGAGTTTATTACTAAGGCGATTAATGATATTCCAGGACTTTCTGCTGTAAAACCTAAGGCTGGTCTGTATGTCTTCCCAAAAATTGATCGTGAGATGTACAGAGTTGATGATGATGAACAATTTGTATTGGATTTCCTCAAGCAAGAAAAAGTACTTTTGGTCCATGGTCGAGGTTTTAACTGGAAGGATCCAGATCATTTCCGTATTGTGTATTTACCACGTGTGGATGAGTTGGCAGAAATTCAAGAAAAAATGTCACGATTCTTGCGGCAATACCGTAGATAATGGAATTTTGGGCTGAATGTTAATCAGCCTTTTCTTTTTACTTGAATGAAATTGTTTGAATTTTTCTGATAACGGTAAATATTCTGATAATTGTTGAAATTTTATGTATTTTTTGCTATACTGAAAGCAATTACAGAGTAAAGAGGAAAATATGACAACATTATTAGAGAAGACACGGAATATTACTTCTATTTTGAAGCGTTCCGAAGAGCAATTGGCAGAAGAATTGCCTTACAATGCTATCGCGGAGCATCTGTCTGACATTATTGATTGTAATTCTTGTATCATCAATAGTGAGGGTGAGATTTTAGGCTATCACATGAACTATAAGACCAATAATGACAGGGTTGAAGAGTTCTACATTAACAAACAATATCCAGAGGAGTATGTAAAGGCAGTTGCGCAGGTTTACGATACGCAGGTTAATTTGCCTGTCGAGAGCGAGTTGACTGCCATCCCTGTCGAATCACGATCGACTTATCCAAATGGTTTGACAACGATAGCGCCTATCCATGTGACGGGGATTCGTTTTGGTTCGCTTATTATTTGGCGGAATGATGAGCAGTTTCACGATGATGATTTGATTTTGGTTGAGATTGCGGCAACAGTAGTTGGTATTCAGTTACTTAATTTCCAACGGGAAGAAGACGAGAAGAATATCCGCCGTCGTGCGGCAGTTAATATGGCGGTAAATACGCTATCTTATTCAGAAATGAAGGCGGTTGTAGCTATTTTGGGTGAATTGGATGGCAATGAGGGGCAATTGACTGCTTCTGTGATTGCAGATCGTATCGGTATTACACGCTCGGTGATTGTGAATGCACTGCGTAAGTTGGAGAGTGCAGGAATTATTGAAAGTCGTTCTTTGGGAATGAAGGGGACTTATTTGAAAGTTCTCATCCCAGCTATTTTTGATGAAATTAAGAAACGTGACTACTAAAATGACAAAAGCATTGATTTCGATTGATTATACAATAGATTTTGTAGCAGACGAAGGAAAGTTGACTGCTGGAAAATCAGCTCAGGCTATTTCTGAACGAATTGCTCAGGTTACGCAAGAAGCTTTTGAAAATGGAGACTACATTTTCTTTGCGATTGATGGTCATGAGGAGGGGGATGAATTTCATCCTGAAGCTCAGCTTTTTCCAAGTCATAATATCATTGGGACGCAAGGGCGTGACTTATATGGTCCTTTAGCAGATTTTTATCAAAAACATACAGGGCATGCGCGTGTTCGTTGGATGGATAAACGCCATTATTCTGCTTTTTCTGGAACGGATTTGGATGTTCGACTAAGAGAACGTGGTGTAGATACGGTTGTCTTGACGGGTGTTTTGTCTGATATTTGTGTTCTTCATACAGCTATTGATGCTTATAATAAGGGGTATCGTATTGAGGTGGTCTCATCAGCCATTGCTGCATTGACGGAGGAGAATCATCAGTTTGCTCTTAATCATTTGCGTCATGTACTTGGTGCGACAATCATTGACTAATAGTATAGTGACCAGTCTGTGGACTGGTTTTTCGTTTTTCTCCTGCAGGAATCTGTATCATTAACACCCTTCGAAAATCAAACTCAGCCCTTGTTGACTTAGCTTGATGAACTTCAGTTCCATCTACATCTGCGTCGCCAGTCTGATTCTGATATAGTCATTTAGTTTTTCTTTTATTACTTCGTTAACTCGCTTTGCCGTACTCCAGTACTGTCTGCAGCTCGTTGCCTAGTACTAAAAGTAAACTAAAATACTAGAAAAGAAGCGGTGTGATTGACCATGATAAATTTATCAAAATGCTTTACATAGGTGATTACTTGGTGTATAATATAGTCTGTGTGTAATGGACGCACAAAAATACAGTTTATCCGCTGGGTTTAAAAGCACCTAAGATTGACAAAGATAGGAGAATAAAATGAATCCATTGATCCAAAGTTTGACAGAAGGTCAACTTCGTACTGACATCCCTTCATTCCGTCCTGGTGACACTGTGCGTGTTCACGCTAAGGTTGTCGAAGGTAACCGCGAGCGTATCCAGATTTTCGAGGGTGTTGTTATCTCTCGTAAAGGTCAAGGCATCTCAGAAATGTACACCGTACGTAAAATCTCTGGTGGTGTAGGTGTTGAACGTACATTCCCAATCCACACTCCACGTGTTGATAAGATTGAAGTAGTACGTTACGGTAAAGTACGTCGTGCTAAATTGTACTATCTACGTGCATTGCAAGGTAAAGCAGCACGTATCAAAGAAATCCGTCGTTAAGATAGTCCTACAGACTGTTGTGGTCGGAGAAATGGGAGGCAGCGAAAGCTGTCTCTTTTTTTAAAAAATCTGTTGAAAAAGTACTTTATTGTGAAAGCAGTGGTAAAATGGATTGTTTTTGTGTATCTTCCATGAAATAATATGTTATACTATATATTATTGTAGCTAGTATAGAGGAGGTTGCGGATGAGCGAACAGTTTATTCCATCTGTTTTATCAGATTTACGGCAGGATATTGTTCAGATGCCAGAAGTTATCAAGGAATGTAGTGGAATTCGTATTTATGGTCGTCGCATTCGTTCAGTCTTATTTACAACGGATGTGTCTATTATTGCCAATCACAATGCAGATGCTATTTTGGCTGTTTATCCATTTACGCCCAGTCCAGCTATTATCAAAAGTATTATGTTGGTTGCGTCAGTTCCAGTCTTGGCTGGTGTTGGCGGAGGCCTGACGACGGGTATGCGTTCAGCTAATATGAGTCTATTGTCTGAGTCGGAGGGAGCATACGCTGTTGTGGTAAATGGACCAACGGATGTAAAGACAATTGAGGCAATCAATAAAGTAGTGGATATTCCTATCATTTATACAGTTGTTTCTGAAAAGTCTGATTTAACCTCACGGATTAAAGCAGGAGTAGATATTTTAAATGTTTCTTGCGGTATGGAAACGCCAAGGGTTGTGAAGAAGATTCGAGAAGCTTTCCCTGACTTTCCAATTATTGCGACTGGTGGTCCGACTGAGGACTCTATTCGTCGGGTTATCGAAGCTGGAGCCAATGCTGTCTCCTATACAGCACCAAGTAATGGGGAGCTTTTTAAAGGGAAAATGGAAAAATACCGCAAACATGCAAAGGATTAGCTCATAAAAAAGATAGGCTAAGTAAACAGTAAGTTTTATTGCTAGATGAAACTTACTGTTTTTTATCGTTTTACGGTGTGGGATTAGGAATACTTCGCAAATTAAAGAACGGATTTTTAGGAGGAAATAGGTAACATATTAGGTTATTTCTACCTTTGTCTAGGGCTGGAAATATGGTATAATGAGAAGATAGATTTCCATTAGGAGGAAAGTAAGAATGAAGATTTCTGAAGCTGAAGTCCGTCACGTTGCCAAGCTGTCTAAGCTGGAATTTTCGGACCAAGAAACAGCGGAATTTGCGACAAGTTTGAGCAAGATTGTTGATATGGTTGAATTGCTCAATGAAGTGGATACAACAGGTGTTGCGGTAACGACCACTATGGCTGACCGTAAGAATGTCTTGCGAGCAGATATTGCCCAAAAAGGTGAGAGCCGTGAGGAGCTCTTTAAAAATGTGCCTGAATCACAAGATAACTTTATCAAGGTACCAGCTATTCTAGACGGGGGAGGAGATGCCTAATGACTTTTAACAATAAAACCATTGATGAATTGCATGACCTCCTTGTCAAAAAGGAGATTTCTGCGGTTGAGTTGACCAAGGCAACTTTGGAAGACATTAAGAGCCGTGAGGGAGCAGTGGATGCTTTCTTGACTATCACAGAAGATGCAGCCTTGGCTCAGGCAGCTGCCCTTGATGAAAAGGGGATTGATGCGGACAATGTTATGGCAGGGATTCCTTTGGCAGTCAAGGACAATATCTCTACTAAAGGAATTTTAACGACTGCTGCTTCAAAAATGCTCTACAATTACGAGCCGATTTTCGATGCGACATCAGTTTCCCAAGCCTATGCCAAGGATATGATTGTTGTTGGTAAGACCAACATGGACGAGTTTGCTATGGGTGGCTCCAATGAAAATTCTGCCTTCAAACCGACCAAAAATGCCTGGGATCAGACCAAGGTTCCTGGTGGTTCGTCAGGTGGTTCGGCAGCTGCAGTTGCAGCTGGTCAGGTGCGTTTATCACTCGGTTCTGATACAGGTGGTTCTATTCGTCAACCAGCAGCCTTTAATGGTATTGTTGGTATGAAACCAACCTATGGAACAGTATCACGTTTTGGTTTGATTGCCTTTGGTTCATCTCTTGACCAGATTGGTCCATTCTCGCAGACAGTTAAGGAAAATGCTCAATTATTGAATGTCATCTCTGGTCATGATGTCAAGGATGCAACATCAACCATCAATGAAATTGCTAACTTCACTAGCAAGATTGGTCAGGATATTAAAGGCATGAAAATTGCTTTGCCGAAAGAATACATGGGTGAAGGGATTGATCTGCAGGTCAAGGAAACTATTCTCAAGGCGGCTAAGCACTTGGAAAGCTTGGGGGCGATTATCGAGGAAGTGAGCCTGCCACATTCTAAGTATGGGGTTGCTGTTTACTACATCATCGCTTCATCAGAGGCGTCTTCTAACTTGCAACGTTTTGACGGAATCCGCTATGGTTTCCGTGCAGAAGATGCGACAAACTTGGATGAGATCTATGTGAAAACCCGTAGCCAAGGTTTTGGTGAGGAAGTTAAACGTCGTATTATGTTAGGGACATTTAGCTTATCATCAGGTTACTACGATGCCTACTTCAAGAAGGCTGGCCAGGTGCGGACCTTGATTATCCAAGATTTTGAAAAAGTCTTTGCGGACTATGACTTGATTTTGGGGCCAACTGCTCCGACCGTTGCCTTTGGTTTGGATACGCTCAACCATGACCCTGTGGCCATGTACTTGGCGGACTTGTTAACAATTCCTGTAAACTTGGCAGGTCTGCCTGGTCTTTCTATTCCTGCTGGTTTTGTAGAAGGCTTGCCTGTTGGTTTGCAGTTGATTGGTCCAAAATATTCAGAAGAGACCATTTACCAAGTGGCTGCTGCCTTTGAAGCGACAACAGACTACCACAAGCAACAGCCAGTGATTTTTGGAGGTGCCAACTAATGAACTTTGAAACGATTATTGGTCTAGAAGTCCATGTGGAGTTGAATACCAACTCGAAAATTTTCTCACCTTCATCTGCTCATTTTGGTGAGGATCCAAATGCTAATACCAACGTGATTGACTGGTCCTTCCCAGGTGTCCTTCCTGTCCTTAATAAGGGTGTTGTGGATGCGGGGATCAAGGCTGCCTTGGCTTTGAACATGGACATTCATAAGGAAATGCATTTTGACCGCAAGAACTATTTCTATCCTGATAACCCT
The DNA here is from genome assembly GCF_046032535.1 of Streptococcus suis. Taxonomy (GTDB): domain Bacteria; phylum Bacillota; class Bacilli; order Lactobacillales; family Streptococcaceae; genus Streptococcus; species Streptococcus suis_AK. The sequence continues at coordinate 11,868 of NZ_JARQPL010000021.1, forward strand.
AAAGCCTATCAGATTTCTCAGTTTGATGAGCCGATTGGCTACAATGGTTGGATTGAGATTGAGCTAGAAGATGGTTCAACTAAGAAAATCCGTATCGAGCGTGCCCACTTGGAAGAGGATGCTGGTAAGAATACCCACGGGACAGACGGCTATTCTTATGTAGACCTCAACCGTCAGGGCGTGCCATTGATTGAGATTGTATCAGAAGCCGATATGCGCTCGCCTGAAGAGGCCTATGCCTACTTGACAGCCCTTAAAGAAATTATTCAGTACACTGGTATTTCAGATGTGAAGATGGAAGAGGGTTCGATGCGCGTGGATGCCAACATCTCTCTTCGTCCCTATGGTCAAGAAAAATTTGGTACCAAGACTGAGTTGAAAAACCTCAACTCCTTCAACTATGTTCGCAAGGGCTTGCAGCACGAGGTAGAACGTCAGGCCAAAATCTTGCGTTCAGGTGGTCAAATCCAGCAGGAAACTCGCCGTTACGATGAATCTACTGGGGAAACTATTCTCATGCGTGTCAAGGAAGGTTCAGCAGATTACCGTTACTTCCCAGAGCCAGACCTACCGCTCTATGAGATTGATGATAGTTGGATTGAGGAAGTGCGTGCAGAATTGCCAGTCTTTCCAAAGGCTCGCCGTGCTCACTATGTGGAAAACTTGGGCTTGACCGCCTACGATGCTGGTCAATTGACGTCTACCAAGGCTTTGTCTGACTTCTTTGAAGCAGCAGTGGCAGCAGGTGGCGATGCCAAACAAGTTTCTAACTGGTTGCAGGGTGAGGTGGCTCAGTTCCTCAATGCTGAAGGTAAGACTATTGAGCAAATCGCCTTAACACCTGAAAATTTAGTTGAGATGATTGCCTTGATTGCGGATGGTACTATTTCATCTAAAATCGCCAAGAAAGTCTTTGTTCACTTGGCGAAAGAAGGTGGCTCTGCTAAGGCTTACGTTGAGAAGGCTGGTTTGGTACAGATTTCAGATCCAGCTGTCCTCATTCCGATTATCCACCAAGTCTTTGCGGATAACGAAGCAGCCGTAGCTGACTTCAAGTCTGGCAAACGCAATGCAGACAAGGCCTTTACAGGTTTCTTGATGAAAGCGACTAAGGGACAAGCTAACCCACAAGTTGCACAACAACTTTTGGCACAGGAATTGGCTAAGTTGTTGGATTAAAATGAATAGAAGAAAACCGCTAGGATTGAATCTTAGCGGTTTTTGCTGTTACTTGTAAACTAGGTACTTCTATCTTATTTTTATGCTATATTTTAAAAACGGTATAAAGTATTAGAAGGTAGCGCGGGTATTGACTGTTAAAGGATAGTTAGCTAATACTCTTCGAAAATCAAAATCAGACGTTGTTGACTTGATTTGATGAGTGAAAGGCTCCAGTGGAGCCTTTCAGCCTGTTACCTTGAAACAAAATAGTAACAGGGTTCTATCTGCTGAGTAGAAACGAACTACGTTCGCTCTATCTCCAACCTCCAAAGGTTCCCCAAACCTTTGGAGCTAGTCTGATTTTGATTTTCATTGAGTATAAAATGAAAAAATATCATCACTATAGAAGAGTTGTAATTTTTTTATGTTTTCTCAAAGATTTCGGGAATACTGCACTATTCCAATAATTTTTAGGAATGAATATGTTATACTAGATGGGTAGAAAAGTGAAGACGGTGGCTCTTTATTTTCTGAAAGTGAGGTGATGCCTATGGGCAATTCATCAAAATCTGACGGAAAGGAGGAGCATCTTTTGACAGCTTTTGAAGTTGTGCAAACTATTCTAGGCTTTGGTAGTTTTACTATTGCATTGACTGGCTTGTGCTATAAAATCTTCAAAGATGGTGATAAAAAATAACCCGTCCCCACTTTTGATCGAGTTGTTGGACGAGTTATAGTCTAATATATGGTCACCGTCTTAAACGGTTCTACATGGGGTTGGTTTGCAGACCAACCCCTTTTCTATCTCTATTATATCAGATTACTTATAAAATACAAATAATCTGTTAATTTTAGTGATTAGCTTACTTTACCTAGTTTATGTCAAGCTTTCGTAGTAGGTTCTGCCTTATTTTTTGTATTAGTCTGATTTCTAGTTTTTGTGCCAGACTAGAACTTACTTTAACGTTAAAATAGGTCTTCGCCTGTTTTATTTAATTTATGACAGTTGTAGATAAAGGCTTTGATGAAATTCGAATAGTAATTTTGGTCAATAAATTTAGCACTTTCCAAGTAATTTAACATATTTTTAGCGAGTTCGATAGCTTCAGTCTTATTCCAGCGGAATTGATTGTAGATATGTTCTACCTCAAGGAACATGAGAGGTATAGCTAAATAACCACGTTCAAATGTTTGAAGCTTTTTCACTTCTTTAATAATGTTATCAGCCCTTAGATGATACCCTTGTTCGGAAAAGTGTTTGGCTGTGAAGGTCAGTCCATTTAAGATACGAATATAGGTGTCCGTATCTGCACTTTGTTTGTACATAACCAGAAGCTGTTTGGACATGTGCTCCACCAATTCGAGGGGACAGTGATTGACGATACGACAGTATAATTCCAGCTCGGAACTAGTAAAGGTCTCAAGCTTCATCAGGTGATTGATAACAGGCTGGATTTTTTCGACGGTTTCTTCTGACTTCGCAATCGTTGGATAATGACCAAGCTTGATTATCTTTAATAATATGTCTGCCTGTGTAGGATTGTCAGTTAGGTATCGATCAAATAATTTTTCGTATTCAGGAAGATAGCGAAATATGTCTTCTTCATTTGTGATATGTTTGGAAAACTCGTAAGCAGGAAATTCTATGCAATCTCCGCCATTATCTGCAAATGCAGCTGCAAAGTCCTTCCATTCTAAGCCGAGCGCAATCAATAAACGGTTAAAGTTTTCAAGGGAGATTCCCTTCTCTCCCTTTTCAAAACGACTCAGAAATTGCGGTGATACAATCGTAGAAGCAGCCTCTTTTAAGCTGAGCCCTCTTTTCTCTCGTAATTGTTTAAAGGTTGGTCCAAACGGGTATAGATTCGACATAATATTCCTTTCAATCTTTTTTAGATTAGTATACTTAAAACTAGGATAAAAATCTACAAAAAGATGACCTATGGGTTCAAAAAAAAAAAATACATTGCTTTTCGATGCTATTTTGCAATATTGAACCTATAGTTTTCTATGGAAATAATTGTAAGGAAGTTTATGGTATACTTTAAAAATATAGAGCACAAATCGCTTGATATACTACATATATCAAGGTTTGACTTTACAGTCAAACCAATCCTAACAGTAACAAAGGAGAAAACTATGAACAAAAAAACATTTAAAACTTTAGCAACAGGTGCGGCTATCACCCTTGCAACCGTTGGTGCGTCTACCGTATCAGCAGACACACAATATGATATTTTCTTAAACCGTGTGACTGGTGAGTGGCAAACTGTTAACCACGCCACAGGCGAAATTGTAAAATCTGAACCAAATGGAACTTACTCTTCTTATGAAGAAGCTCAAGCATCATTGGCAACATCAACTGTTGAGGCTCCAGTTACAACTAAAGCACCAGCCGCGGAAACTACTGCTGTCGAAGCACCTAAAACATCAGCTGATGTTAAACCAGCTCTTGATGCACAACAAGCTGTCGTTGATGCTACTGCTGCTGAAGCTAACCAAGCTCAAGCTGATGCATATGCAGCTGACCAAGCTGTTACCACTGCTGAAGCTGACGTTGCGACTGCAACACAAGCTGTCAAAGACGCTGAAGCAAATGCTGTAAACGCAACACCAGAAAACATCGCAGCAAACCAAGCTGACCAAGCAGCTAACCTTGCAGACCAAACGGCTAACGCTACTGAAACAGATGAAGTTAACGCTGAAATTGCTGACCAAACTGGTAAAGTCGCAGACGCTCAAACTGCTGTTGATACAGCACAAGCAGAAAAAGACGCAGCTGAAGCTAACGTAGCAGCTAAAGAAGCTGATGTAAAAGCAGCACAAGACGCTATTTCTGGTACTGGTCTTGCTGAAGCTCAAGCTAACCTTGATAATGCAAGCAAAGCTGTTACAGATGCTAAAGCTAACGTTAATACTGCAACCCAAGCCGTTGAAGACGCTAAGAAAGCTGACGCAGACCGTGATGCAAAAATCAAAGCTGCTGAAACTGAGGTTGCTGTAAAATCAGACGCTGTTGATACAGCAAAAGCAAAATTGACTGCTGCTCAAGATGCGGTTAAACAAACAACTGATGCAGTGACTAAAGCTACTGATGCTGTTGCAGTTGCTAAAAAAGCACTTGAAAGTGTTGGAAAACCACAAAACATTTATGAAGCTATCAATGCTGAAATTGCAGATAAGACCGGAGCGATTTATTTCAAAGATAAAACTGCTGATCTTACTGCAAAAATGGCAGAATTTAAACGATTGATTGATGCCAATCAAGACCGAGAAGCGCAAGACTATGCCCAAAAAAATCTACTCGGGGCAATGTTGGATGCTTACATTGATGCGCCTTCTCAAGAATTTGTCAAGGCTCTAGTTGGTGAGACAGCCTTCAATAAAACATATACTCTTCAAAACGGCAAATTAGTTCTCTCTAAAGAAGACTACACAGCTCTAAACATTGCTTTTGCATCACAATTAAATGCTTTTCGAAAAATTAGTGGTTTCAATCCAATTAACAAAGTAACCGAATACTCGGTTGAACAAGGGCTGAAAGCTATTGATGCTTGGAACGAATTTGCGAATAGACCAGAAAATGCTGATTTGTCTGGGTCTGAACTACGGCATAGAGGATTTGGTGAAGTAGAAAAAGTTACAAGTGTATATAATGAAAACATTTATCCAACGGCTGGATTTAGAAAATCTAGTATGACCTTCACAGAATTAAATACACTTTTTGCTTATAAAATGTTGGGATGGGCTTTCTTAGATGCTCATGCTAACTGGGGGCATTACTATAATCTACTACAGGGGTCAAACATCATGATGGGCTTGTATCAAAACAATGTCGGTGGTGCCTACTTTACCCATGGATTTAGTGGTAAAGAAAGCAATGACGATATTGTTATCTACAGCCAGACTACAGCAGCAGCTGTTCAAGCTCATAAGGAAGAACTTGAAAAAGCGAAGGCTGATATTGAAGCCTATAAAACTCTACTTAAAAATGATTTGACGTATCTGAAGTTAAAACAGGATGCTGCCAACTTTGATGGTCAACTATGGGCTAAATATAATCGAACTGGGTCTGTTACGGATGAAGAATATGCTCAACGTGATGCCTTGTCAGAAAAAGCTGAAAATTATGCAAAAGAACACAACATCGTTCATCCTAAAATAAATGGAACTACGTCTGCTGTTCTCAAGTCATATCCTGGGGCTCGTTATAATGTCGTTGAAGCAGATGAAAACGGAAACTTAAAACTGATCAACAGTGGTGCTGTCGACGACTCTATCGACACTCAATATAGAAGTGATTTAAAATCCTTACAAAATAACATTGATCGAGCACAAGCCTTGCACGATACGATAAAAGACAAGTTACTTGTACAAAATGACCCTGCTACACTCCAAGCGAACCTCACTCAAGCTCAGTCTAGTCTTACAGCCGCCCAAACTGCATCAAACAATGCTAAGGCTGAATTGACTAAAGCTAGTGCTGATTACACTAAGGCTCTTGAATTGAAGACTCAGGCAGAAAAAGTCCTTGCTGATGCTACTGCAACACCACTTCAAACACAAGTTGCTGAAAACAATCTACGCCTTGCGAAGATTGCTCTTCAAAACGCACAAGCTCGTGAAGTTGAAGCACAAAAAGCTGTTGATAACTTTACAGCAAATCTTGCTGATAAGAAAGCAGCACTTGATACAGCGAAAGCAGAATTAGCAACAGCACAAGCTACTGCTACTGCAAAAGCAACTGTTCTTGAAACAGCTAAAGCTGAACTTGCTAAACAACAAGGCACACTTGATAGCTTGAACAAAGATAAAGTTGCTCTTCTTGCAGAAAAAGACCGCTTGGTTGAAGAAGCAAAAGCACTTGCTACTGAGTTGAAAGGTTATCTTGACGCACCAGCTATTCTTGCTGAAGCTCAAGCAACACTCACAGAAAAACAAACTGCTCTTACAGACGCACAAGCTAAAGCTGAAACTGCACAAAACAAACTTGAAACTGTTACTGCTAAACTCAACGAAGAAAAAGCTAAATTAGCTGAACTTCAAGCAGAGTACGACAAACTCAAAGACCTTGAAGACAAAGCAAAAGACAATGTAATTGCCACACTTCCAGACGGAACAATCATTGCAGTACCAAACACAGCACCAACTGCTGCTGAAAAACCAGCTGTCGATATTGATGCAGTCAAACAAGCTCTTGATAAAGGCCAAGATGTAACAGTTGTTGACGGTAAGGTTGTGGTGACAAACCCACAAGCGGGTGTCACCGTGACACAAACAGCTACTGGTGAAAAAGTGACAGACTCACGTGTAGAACGTGCTAAGACCTTGCCAAACACAGGGGAGCAAACAAGTCTAGCTTTGGCTCTGTTAGGATTGACAAATCTATTGGGAGTGGCTGTTTTACGCAGAAATAAGTAGATAGAGTAGGGATTATGAAGAATTATTTTAGAGGCTCTATTTTTTCACTGGCTGTTCTTGGACTGATTGGAACTCAATCAGTCCAAGCTGACAGCTTGGTTTACCAATCGACCTTGAGTACGGTTCCGAATGAAAGTTACGCAATTAACTCTGTAGGCTCAAAAGAATTTCACTATGCTCTTTTTGATATAGACAAAAATGGTCAGGAGGAGTTGGTTATTGGTGAAAAAGCAGAAGATGGTTCCATCAACCCAGTTGCTCTTTACTATGCCAACCAGCAGACAGCGACTCTTTTAGTTGGAAAAATCTTTGGTTCATCAGGTGGTAGAAATTTTAAGGTCTATGATGATGGAACGGTTCAAGTTATTGATGTCTCTAGAGGATCGGGAGATATAAATGAGAAACTGTATCAATTGTCCGAAACCAATGAACAAGTGGCTTTACTACAAGAAGTAGACTATAAAGTTGGTAGTAGCGAGGGAGCGATTGATCTTTCTGGTAAAACAGAAGTGGATTTATCACTTTTAGAATATAAACCATTGTCAACCCCTCTTACCGTAGATTCTTCAACTCAATCCGTGTTACCTAAGGCTATGAGAGAGGCGACCATTGGTCAGGAGATTTCCTTACCGAGCGAGCTTGTAGGTACTTGGACCACGGTTGAAACACCAAATGGTACCAAACCGGGACGACCTTCATCTCTGGAAATCGCAGGAGATGGTTCGTATTCTGCGGTCTATTCAGATGGAAATCTGATTGGGAATATGATGACCTTGAGAAAGGTATCAGAAAATGGATTTGTCATCGCTAGTGATGGTGCTCAAAGTGGACTTTTTGGCATGGTTGGTATTGGATGGAATGTTCCTCCAACTGAAAGAGTTGAATTTGGGATTTTGCTAGAAGGGCAGACATTGAAAAATGTTGGCTGGACGGTAACAATTGGTGCGGAAGATTACTCCAATCCGAAGGTATTTGCTACCTTTACAAACCCTAATTATGTTGTAAAAGAGGAAGAAACAGCGACTTCGTCGACATCAAGTTCGGAAACAAAAAATTCGGAAGAACAAGTCTCCGCAAAAAAACAAGAACCCCAAAAACTATTTGGTATCTTGCCAATGACAGGGGAAACCATTTCAGTTTTAGGGATTGTCGGACTAGTATTCGGAGGAATTGTTATTGCTGTAGCAAGAGGAAAGCGTAGAGGAGAATAGATGAAAGACAAAAATAACTTGCTATCCATTTTGGGTAAAATTGTAAAATTTTCTTTTGTCCTTATTGGAATGATAATGAACTATATTGCAAAAGAAACTAGTAGGGTATGGAAAGAGACTGCAAGCCCATCTAACCGACCAAGAATATGGTGGTAAGAATGAAAAAGATACTATTTCGTTTTCCGATTCGGTATTATCTGAATCCCATCAGTATTTTATGCACGGGAATGATGGTGTATATGGAGATTACTAGATGGCAAACCCTATTTGCAAAGATAGCGGAGTTTGAGGCCTATAATGTTAAACATTTTCATAATCATTTTGAATTGATTCCTGGTACAGCCTTTGCACTTGTATGGACGGTATTCAATATCCTGCTTTACCCCTATGTGTTTGATTTGATTGTCACAAAAAGTATAGGCTTTTTAGGTAGTGGTATTCTAACTAAGAATTTGGTCAAACACACTATATCTATTTATCAGGCAGAGATGGAGCGTGGCGATATTTACACGCATCATGAGATAGAGTATGGTTGGCATGGCTATCCTATCGGTTTGGTACCGAAGTTTGATAAGGCAAAGGAGAGAGCTTTTGATGAGGCGTCGTATTATGTCATTAGCAGAATTGGTTTCTTGCTACTACCTATTTTTGTCCTACCAGCTTTGCTAGTTGGGGGATGGCTAACGGCAGCTTTAATTGGATGGCCGATTTCCTGGTTCTTTGATGAAAAGAAAAAATAATCGGTCTTTCTGTTGCTGTTGTCAGCAGAAAGACTTTTCTAATGTTTGTAAGGAGTACAGATGAATAGAGAGGAATTATTAGATAAATGTTACTTGATACGAAAAGGACTTTATCACATTTATGATTTGGAAGTTGAGTGTATCAACCTATCCAACCAAAAGAGGAAGGCTACATTGAGGCAAGAATCTTTAATTGAATTGCTAGAAAGTAAGGAAGAGACTACTGGTATGGAAAAAGTTTATAGACTAGCCTATATGGTCTTCTTAAGCTTGTTGTTTACTACAGTTTCTAAGTTTTTATTTTTAGGTATTGGCTTTGTTTCTACCATATCAGATATTGTTTTCTCTTGTATAGGTTTTTGGATACTGTCCAAGCATATGCGGCGCCACAAAGAATCGTGGTTGTCGACAGTGTTCTACTTTCTAGTATTTGGAGCAATTTTTGTTCCTGTCCTTAATATAATCGAAACTAACTTTTTTCAGAAGTGGGTATTGATTATCCCCATGATTTTGGCTATTTTTGTTGGAAAATCGACTTATTCCGCTTGGATTCGATTTGTCAATGCCTTGATTGAACAAGAAAATTCTAAAGTTGAGGCACAGAATGCGCAAGGAAAACAAGCGTACAATATGATTATTGCTAACAATAAGTCCATCAATCAGAGGGTGGCGATGCTTCAGAGTGAGATGAATGAAACTGCACGTGCCTTATATACTTTTGGAGATGGGTGGTATCCCAAAGATTATTATTTTCTAGATGCTACTGAATTTTTTATTCATTCCCTTGAAAATTTTATGGCAAATACTGTCCAAGAGATGATTCTTCTCTATCGGAATCATGTGAGTGTGGAGCAGACTTTAGCCTATCAAAGAGAGAGCAATGAGCTACAAAAAGCTAACATCATAAATCAAGAGCGGATGCAGGAGTTGCTTCAATATAATAACTATCTGGTAGAACAGCAGGTGGAGTTACTAGAAAAGATTGATATCAATACTAGTGTTCAACATTTACAGGGTATAACTATCCAGCATAATCATTATCATTGAGATTGTTTACAAATTTTAGAAGAGGTAGGAGAATATGCAATTATCATTTCTTGATTGGATTAGTCTTTTAGCAAATATTGTAACTATTTTGGGTATTGGTGGTTTTTTGACAGATTATCTCAATAAGAAACATCAGAAAGAAAAGGAAATACAAAACGAGAAGCAACAGGCAGAAGGGATATTTTTACAGGCTCTAAAAGATGCTAGCATGAAGCTGGATATTTACCAACTGAGTCGGGGGAAAATTTATCGTTCAACTGATTATCTGCGGGAATTAAAATCAAAATTAGAAGAATGGTTGAACAACATCGAACTTTCAGCAGATACTTCTTGGAAGGATGATTTTATAGGTGTGAATATGTCTGGAGAAGAAGTCCAGGTAGAAGAAACACCAGTCTATGAAGAAGCAGAGTATCTTGTTGACGGAATTTGGATGAATAGGGAGCAAGTCGATTGCTTCTATAAAAACTTTTTAGGAAAAAGTTCCAAGGAGCAGGATGACTTCCTTCGTAAAGAGTTGATGGATAATATAGGAATACAGTATTTGCAAATTCAGGAAGATGAGGAATGGTTGTCTGATGAAGACTTGGAATTATTTATTGACACTATCTTGAGGCAGATAACAGAGAATGCTTTGAACATTACTCCCTTTCTTAATGAAAAAATCGATCAATTGTTAGAAATTCAACATGAGATAGATGAATTGCTTTTATACAAGAAACTCTTTTTTGAAAAAACTTTACACTATATAAAACAGCTGAAAAATCCTTTTTATTATTTCCAAGATGGTCGTCCTGTAGATCAATATACTTTCTCAACAGAAGAATACTCACAGAGAAGACTAGATATCATACAAGATATTTTAAGGATTTTAAATAGCCTTGAGAACTTGTAATCTGTTCTATTGTCGAGTAGAACCACTTAAAAAATCTTCTTACTCAAAAGTAGGAAGATTTTTCTGATACCTTTTCAATAGGAACTCTCCCGTATAACCAGCTGGGTACCCAGTTTGATCTTACGGGGGTGGTGGGGCTGCGGACTCGCAATCACACGGTCCAGCAGCTGCATGGCTTCTTGGCCCATTTCTTCGGTATAGACACTGATAGAAGATAGGGCTGGGTAGACTTGGCGCGTGATGGCTGTATCGTTAAAGGTGATGAGTTGGACCCGTTCTGGCACGGCGATTTGCTGTTCTTGAAGGGCGCGAAGGGCACCGACAGCCAGAGTGTCGTTTGCCATGAAGAAGGCAGGTGGCAGTTGGTCGCCCAGGTCGGAAATAGCCTGACTCATCAGATTATAACCAGATTGGGTGGAGAATGTTCCTTGGTAGATGTAGTTTTCTTGGAGCATGCCCAAGGTGTCGAGATAGGTCCGAAAGGCAGTCAGGCGGGGGTCTGTTGGCAGTTGGTGTCCGTCTGTGGTTTCTTCCTGTCCGACTAGGAGTCCAATATCAGTCAGACCTTGTGAATGGAAGTGGTCGATAACTGTCTGGACAGAGTGTTCAAAGTCAGTTGTGACGCAGGAGAATCCCTCGGTCAGTGTATCAGAGTCCACAAAGATTAGCTTGGAAGACAAGTTGGTCAGCTCTGCTATTTGCCCAGAAGAAAACTTACCAACTGCGACGATACCGTCGACCTCTTGAAGGAGGGGATTGGTCAAGTCGTTGAAGGAGCGGATGATTTGATAGCCGAGAAGGCTGGCTGTCTGCTCGATGCTGGCACGGATGGAATAGTAGTAGAGGTCAGCCAGTTCTTCGCTTTCAGTGTACCACTGGACAATACCGATGGTGCCTTTTTGTTGGGGTGCTTGTTTTTTGAGGTGTTTGGTGTAGCCCAATTCTTGGGCTAAGTTCAAGATTTTTTGTCGCGTTTCTTGGCTGACGGATAGGGTCAGGTCGCCCTTTAGAACTCTGGAAATGGTGGCGGGGGATAGGTCTGCTTGTTTGGCAATATCTTTGATCGTAACCATGTTTTTCTCCTGTCTATTTGTTTCTAGTATAGCACAAAAAATAAAATTAGTAAATTTTTAGTAAATATATTGACTTTTCAAGGATTGAGTTGTACAATAAAAGAAAACGATTACAAAATCAAGGAGGTTCTTATGAACAAAGAACAACTCAAACAAGCCTTTCTCGATGTGTTTGGTCAAGAGGCAGATGCAACTTTCTTCTCACCTGGTCGGATAAACTTGATTGGGGAGCACACGGACTACAATGGTGGACATGTTTTTCCTGCGGCCATTACCTTGGGGACCTACGGTGCTGCTCGCAAACGTGAAGACCAGCTTCTACGTTTTTATTCCGCAAACTTTGAAGAGCTTGGAATTATCGAAGTGGATTTGAACAATCTGGTCTTTGATAAGGCGGACAACTGGACCAACTATGCCAAAGGTGTTCTTAAGTTCTTGCAAGAAGCAGGTCACACTATTGATACAGGTATGGAAGTCTTTGTTTACGGTAACATTCCAAATGGTTCTGGTCTTTCTTCATCCGCATCTTTGGAACTCTTGATTGGCATTATGGCAGAAGAGTTGTACGGACTTGAGCTGACTCGTCTTGATTTGGTGAAAATTGGCAAGCAAACGGAAAATCACTTTATTGGTGTCAATTCTGGGATCATGGACCAATTTGCGATCGGTATGGGAGCAGACCAGCGTGCCATTTACCTAGATACCAATACACTTGAATACGAATTGGTGCCATTGGATTTGGGTGACCATGTGATTGTCATCATGAACACCAACAAACGTCGTGAATTAGCGGATTCTAAGTATAATGAGCGTCGGGCAGAATGTGAAAAAGCTGTTGAAGAGTTGAATGCAGTTTTGACTATTCAAACTCTGGGCGAATTGGATGAGTGGAGCTTTGACCAATATAGTTACTTAATCAAAGATGAAAATCGTATCAAACGTGCCCGCCATGCTGTCTTGGAAAATCAACGGACCTTGCAGGCGCGTAAGGCTTTGGAAGAAGGAGATTTGGCAACCTTTGGTCGTTTGGTCAACGCATCCCATGTTTCTTTGGAGCATGATTATGAAGTGACAGGTCTGGAATTGGATACCCTGGCTCACACAGCTTGGGAGCAAGAAGGTGTTCTCGGTGCTCGGATGACAGGAGCTGGTTTCGGTGGTTGTGGTATTGCCATTGTCCACAAGGATAAGGTTGAAGCCTTCACGGAAAATGTCGGCAAGGCCTATACTGAGGTGGTTGGCTATGAACCAAGCTTTTATGTAGCGGAGATTGCTGGAGGCTCTCGCGTTTTATCTAGAAAATAGATTGGAGAAATGATGGCTGGATTGGTGGATCGTTTTGTTGAGCAGGTTATTGCCAACAGTGATTTTGAAGAAATGGATGCCCTTTACCTGCGCAATCGGGTCTTGTCTTTGGTGGGAGAACAGGTTCTGACTGTTCAAACAGATTTAGAGGACTTGATTGAACTCAAGGAAGAACTATTGGTTCATGGGGTTCGAACTGGTTTTGTGGGTGAATTGCTGGAAGAGCAGGACATGGTTGGGGCTTGTTTGATGGACTTGATTACCCCAAGTCCTAGTCAGGTCAATCGTGATTTTTGGCAGACCTACCAGGACAGTCCAGAGCAGGCTGTGGCAGATTTCTATGCTTTAAGTAAGCGCAATGACTATATCAAGATGGCTGCGATTGCGAAAAATATCTATTATCCAGTTTCGACAGAGTATGGGGATTTGGAAATCACGATTAATCTGTCCAAACCCGAGAAGGATCCCAAGTCTATTGCAGCTGCTACGAAAGCTGAAGCAAGCAATTATCCCAAATGCCTACTCTGTATGGAAAATGAGGGCTATCAGGGTCGGATTAATCATCCTGCACGCGCCAATCACCGCATTATTCGCTTGGATCTTGGTCAGGAAAAGTGGGGCTTCCAGTATTCGCCCTATGCTTACTACAATGAGCATGCTATTTTCTTGAACCAAGAGCATGTGCCGATGGTCATCAGTCCGCGAACATTTGAGCAGCTCTTGGACTTGTTGGATTTATTGCCAGGCTATTTTGTCGGTTCCAACTCCGACCTACCAATCTCGGGTGGCTCTATCTTGACCCACAATCACTATCAGGGTGGGCGGCACAGTTTTGCCATGGAAAAGGCACCGATTGAGCGCCAGCTAGTCTTCGACGGCTTTGAGTCCGTTTCGGCAGGGATTGTCAAGTGGCCTATGTCGGTGATTCGCTTGAGTTCAGCAGATAAGCCATCTCTTCTTGGTTTAGCGACTAAGATTTTGGAAAAATGGCGGAGCTACTCAGATGATAGCGTTCAGATTAAGGCTGAGACGGATGGAACTCCCCATCATACCATTACCCCGATTGCTCGGAAACGAGGAGATTTGTACGAGCTGGATTTGGTTCTCCGCGACAATCAGACTTCAGAAGAGTTTCCGGATGGCATCTATCATCCACATCCAGATGTGCAACATATCAAGAAAGAAAATATCGGCTTGATTGAGGTAATGGGTTTGGCGATTTTACCTCCACGCTTAAAGGCAGAATTGGCTGAAGTAGAAAAATTCTTACTGGGTCAAGATAGTCAGGTGGCTGACTATCATCAGCCTTGGGCGGATAGGTTGAAGGCTGAGCATCCAGATGTGACAGAAGAAAGGGCTGAAGAAATCATTCGAGCATCTGTCGGACAAATTTTCGCCCGTGTCCTAGAAGATGCAGGTGTCTATAAACGCACTTCAGAAGGTCAGGCAGCTTTTTTACGATTCGTAGAGTTTGTGGGCCTCAAACAATAATGACAGCAAAGAGTGGGACGGTGTCCTGCTCTTTTGGTATAATAGGAATATTCGCAGTGTGAAAAGGAGATAGGATGGCAGAAAAAAGATTGGGAACCTTGATAACTTTAGTTGCAGGGATAGCTTGGGGACTTTCGGGGGTAAGTGGGCAGTACTTGATGTCACGTGGTGTATCAGTGGATATGATTACCTCCCTTCGGTTGATGGTATCCGGTGTTTTTCTGCTCGGGCTAGCCTATTTGACAGCCAGAGAGCAGCTAATTAAGGTCATAAAGAGCAAACGGGCTTTGTTAGGAATTTTTGTCTTTGCTATGCTTGGTTTGGTACTCAATCAAATGGCCTACCTTCAAGCGATTTACTATACAAATGCAGGAACGGCTACGGTTTTACAATATCTTTGTCCTGTCTTGGTATTGGCCAATACTTGTTTGAAAAATAGGGAAAAGCCATCAGGAATTGAGTTGGTTTCAATTGTTTTGGCTGTCGCAGGTACATTTTTAATTGCAACTCATGGCAAATTGGATGAGTTGGCTGTGACACCAATTGGTTTGTTCTGGGGAATCTTCTCTGCCTTTACTTATGCGCTCTATATTATTTTGCCAGGAAAACTGATCCGTCAATACGGCAGTATGGTGGTGATAGGGCTGGGCATGCTGCTGGGCGGCTTTGTGGTTACGCTTGGCTTACAAACTTGGCAGGGCAATCTACCGCTTGATGGTGGAAGTTTCCTGGGCCTGTTAGGTATTGTCGGAGTCGGGACGATTTTTGCCTATACGGCCTTTCTCAAAGGTGTCAGTATGGTTGGTCCTGTCAATGGTAGTCTATTGGCTTCTATCGAACCAATCGCCTCAGTATTTTTTGCGGTATGGTTGGTCAATGAACGTTTTTATCCAATTGATTTTCTAGGCATGGCCTTGATATTAGGAGCTGTTCTTCTTATTTCATTAAAGGATATTATTATTTCAGAGAAGAGTATTGGTTAATATACTCTTTTTTGATATACTAAAGTAAAAGACATAAGAGGAAATTGCAATGATAAAAGAATTTTGTTCGGAAAACCACGTAGATCTTGCCAAAGCTATCTCAATGGGTGCCCAGCGGATTGAACTTTGTGATAATTTAGCAGTTGGGGGAACGACGCCGAGTTATGGAGTGGTCAAACATGTTTGTCAACTGGCTCATGAGAATGAAGCCACAGTCATGACCATGATTCGCCCTCGCGGTGGAGATTTTTGCTACGATGAAGCAGAGATTGAGATGATGGTGGAAGACTGTAAGGTTGCCAAAGAACTGGGGTCAGATGGTCTGGTTTATGGTTTGTTAACCGAGGAAAATTGGTTGGACGAACCAGCCTTGGAAAGACTGTTTGCTGTTTCGCAGGACTGTCAGATTGTCTTTCACATGGCTTTTGACCAAATTCCTCGCGAACGCCAATTTGAGGCTATTGATTGGCTGGCAGCTCATGGTGTGACACGGATTTTGACAAGAGGCAGTTTGACGGGGTCTGCCTTGAACAATGTCGATTGGTTACAGGAAATTGTCGCCTATGCACAAGGTAAAATTGAAATCTTAATTGGTGGTGGCTTGACGGTAGATAATGTGGCTGAATTATTGGAAAAATTACCTGTCGACCAAGTTCATGGGACAAGATTGTTTTGGTAGGTTATGACGTATGAAATCCTTACACTTCTTATAAGTATGTAATAAAAGTTGAAAAGGTTTACAATTTCCCCTTATCTTGTTACAATAAGAATATCAAGCATAGGGGGGAAGAAATCTATGACAATCATTGAAAGAGCTGATAACTTAGAACGTATCATCTTGCCAGAAGGTTACTATGAAACTCTCGCTCAATATGTTCGAGCTGGGAAAACAGGTTTTGATTCTGAACTGGAAAAACTGGGTGAGCAGGGGCTAGACATCAATATCTACAAGGGTTCTGAGCAGGATAGGGAAGTTATTCTTGAAGATATTGAGAGTTTGCCTCAAGAGATCCGTGAAGAGTTAGCTCGCTTTGCTGCGAATTTGCTCAATCCACTGCGGGAACAGTTGGGAACTGTGGCTGTGGAGGTGAGTGATTTAGCCATTGATTATGCTAAAAGTTTAGCTGAGTCATTGAATAATTCGCTTCATTTCCATAATTATGATAGCTTAATTGCAATCGCTAAAATTAAGGGCGTAGAACCCAAAGGCAAGGACTGTTTAGCCTTTTCAGAATATCGAGAGACTTATACGCTTTATGATGCCAAAAAATTGGTTTACAAGGCACTGATTTGGCGCCTCTTCGATGATAGTCATGCGAACTATGGTCATGCGACGACGATTTTGGGCATGGATGAGGATGATTCTGGTGTTGAGGAAATTGGATTTGCCTTTTCAAAATACTCACTGGATATTGATTGGTTGTTGACCCATATGATTTTCATTCCTAAGGATTGGATTTTAGAAAATAAATAGCTTCGTAGAATAGGCACTCGGTTCCACCGGGTGTCTTCCTTTTGGCTATCTATTCGCTTTTTTACTAGAAAAATGGTATAATTGTCTGATAAAAAACTTTGGAGTCGATAGTGAGTTTAGAAAATTACATGCCAGATTTTGCCTTGGAAAAGGCTTATGACGTGACCGTCGAAAGCTTGAAAAAACATGGCATCAGAGTAGTGTTTGTTGACTTGGATAATACCTTGATTGCATGGAACAATCCCGATGGAACGCCAGAGATGCGCCAGTGGTTACATGATTTGCGAGACGCAGGCATTCCCGTTGTGGTGGTTTCAAACAATAAATACGAACGTGTCAAGCGGGCGGTTGAAAAATTTGGGATTGAATTTGAAGCCTTCGCTCTCAAGCCTTTCACCTTTGGGATTAACCGTGCTCTGAAACGCTTTAATGTCCAGCCACATGAAGTGGTCATGATTGGCGATCAGCTGATGACAGACATTCGGGCCGCTAAGCGAGCTGGTCTCAAGTCTGTCTTGGTCAAACCCTTGATAAAGACGGACTCTATCAATACGCAGATTAACCGTTGGCGTGAACGACGGACCATGAAGAAAATCATCGCCAAATATGGAGCGATAGACTACAAGAGGGAGATGTAAGTGGAAGAATTATTTTGTATCGGCTGTGGTGCCCAGATTCAGACGCTAGACAAGGCAGTCGCTGGTTTTACACCTCAATCAGCCCTAGAAAAAGGCATGGAAGCAGGGCAACTCTACTGCCAACGTTGTTTCCGTTTGCGCCATTATAATGAGATTTCAGATGTCAATATCTCGGATGACGATTTCTTGAAACTCCTCCATAGCGTAGGAGAAAGCGATGCCTTGGTGGTCAATGTCATTGATATTTTTGATTTCAATGGCTCAGTCATTCCAGGTTTGCCTCGCTTTATTTCAGGAAATGACGTACTTTTGGTCGGAAACAAGCAGGACATTTTACCCAAGTCTGTCAAGACAGGCAAGGTTACGCAGTGGTTGACCGAACGGGCGCATGAAATCGGCATGCGACCAGTCGATGTGGTCTTGACTTCTGCTCAAAACAAGCAGGCCATCAAGGACTTGATTGAAAAGATTGAACAATATCGCAAGGGACGGGATGTCTATGTGGTCGGCGTGACCAACGTTGGCAAATCAACCTTGATCAATGCTATTATCCAAGAAATCACAGGGGACAAGGATGTCATTACGACTTCACGTTTCCCTGGAACAACGCTGGATAAGATTGAAATTCCTTTGGATGATGGTTCATACATCTATGACACGCCAGGAATTATCCATCGTCACCAGATGGCCCATTATTTGACGGCTAAAAACCTCAAGTACATCAGCCCTCGGAAAGAAATCAAGCCAAAGACCTACCAGCTCAATCCAGAACAAACCTTGTTCTTGGCTGGTCTGGGACGATTTGACTTTGTGGCTGGTGAACGCCAAGGCTTTACGGCCTTCTTTGACAATGAATTGCAGCTCCACCGCACCAAACTGCAGGGAGCTAGTGAATTTTACCAGAAACATGCGGGCTCACTTTTAGTGCCACCAACCAGCAAGGAATTGAAAGAATTTCCTGAATTGGTCCGTCATGAATTTACCATCAACGAAAAGACGGATGTGGTCTTCTCAGGTCTTGGTTGGATTCGTGTCAATGAAAAGGCCAAGATTGCTGCCTGGGCGCCTAAGGGTGTGGATGTGGTGATCCGCAAGGCCATTATTTAGATGTGCGTACTGGCTGCATTTGTTAGCCAATATAGCCTTTTAGTTTACTTTTAGTACTCGCTTCAAAGGTTTGGGGAACCTTTGAAGGCTGGAGATAATGCGAACAAAGTTCGCATCAACAGCCGCAGGCATAACTCAATGCTTTCTTGTTTCTAGGCATTGACTTGAAACAGTCCCCCAGACTGTTTCAATCAGGCAAGGCGAGTTCAAACACTCCAGTGGAGTGTTTGAAGTTGGAAATAGGGAAACGAAGTTTCCTCATACGTTGACGTAATAAGTAATAAAAGATAAATTAAATGACGATAAATATAGAAACATAGGAAAAATAGATGACATTAACTTCAAAACAACGTGCCTTTTTGAACAGTCAGGCACACAGTCTCAAACCCATCATTCAGATTGGGAAAAATGGTCTCAATGACCAGATTAAAACCAGTGTTCGTCAGGCGCTGGACGCGCGTGAATTGATCAAGGTGACCTTGCTACAAAATACGGATGAAAACATCCACGAAGTAGCTGAAATCTTGGAAGAAGAAATCGGTGTGGATACGGTCCAAAAAATCGGTCGCATCCTGATTTTATTCAAACAATCTAGCAAGAAAGAGAACCGTAAAATTTCCAAACAGGTCAAAGAAATCTAAGAAGGAGAGCCTATGGCTATTGAACTCTTAACACCCTTTACCAAGGTTGAATTAGAGGTTGAAAAGAAAGAAACCAATCGCAAACAAGTGGGGATTCTGGGAGGGAACTTCAATCCTGTTCACAATGCTCATTTGATTGTGGCAGACCAAGTCCGTCAACAGTTGAAGTTGGATGAGGTCTTGCTCATGCCAGAATTCATTCCGCCCCATGTGGACACGAAAGAAACCATTGACGAATACCATCGCTATTCCATGCTCAAGATGGCTATTGCAGGTATTGAGGGCTTGGGGATTGAAACCATTGAACTGGAACGCCGTGGTGTTAGCTATACCTACGACACCATGAAATTGCTGAAGGAAAAAAATCCTGATACGGATTATTATTTTATCATCGGTGCAGATATGGTAGACTACCTGCCAAAATGGCACAGGATTGATGAATTGGTCCAGTTGGTGCAGTTTGTTGGTGTCCAGCGTCCTCGTTACAAGGCAGGGACTTCCTATCCTGTAATCTGGGTAGATGTGCCCTTGATGGACATTTCCTCCAGCATGGTACGGAGCTTTATCAAGCAAGGACGGGTGCCGAATTTTATGGTGCCTCATGAAGTTCTGGACTATATCGAAGAAAAGGGACTGTACCAATGATTGCAGCAGATTTGACATTTGACCGTCAGGCTCTTTTGGAAAAAATCCGTGTAGCCATGAAGCCAGCACGCTTCCAACATGTCTTAGGTGTGGAGCAGGCGGCACTTGCCTTGGCAGACCAATACGGCTGTGATCCGAAAAAAGCCAGTCTGGCAGCGCTTTTGCATGATTATGCCAAGGAAGTGGAAGACCAAATCTTTCTGGACTTGATTGCCAAGTATGATTTGGACAAGGACCTGCTTAACTGGGATAATAACATCTGGCACGGTGTGGTTGGGGCTTATAAAATCGCAGAAGATTTTGGCTTAAAAGATGAGGAAATTTTTCAAGCCATTCAACGACACACCATTGGTGCTGGGCAGATGACCTTGCTGGACAAGGTGCTTTATGTGGCGGACTACATCGAACCCAATCGGGATTTTCCTGGGGTGGACGAGGCACGACGGATTGCAAAAGAGTCTTTGGACAAGGCAGTAGCCTATGAAACTGCCCAAACCATTTCTTATTTAGCCAAGAAGGGGATTCCCATTTATCCACAAACCTTGGAAACTTATAATGGACATGTCACATATTTGAAGGAGTAGAGATGATTGCATTAAAACCTGTGGATGAAAGCTCCTATCAAGCTGTCTTGGACTTGACAGTAGCCGAGGCAGATAAGGGCTTCGTAGCTCCCAACGTGCGTTCCTTGGCAGATGCCTGGTTATACAGAGATAATGGGAGTGGGAAAGAACTCGACGGGTTCTAAAAGAGTTCGTTTTCCCACCCCCGCACAGTTGATTAGGTCAGATTTGGAGTGTGCAGCACGAACAAAGCTGCCAATCAACCACTGCGCTGAGATGTTGACTCAAACTTTGAGAAGTGTACTTGCACTAGAACCTTGCCCCCCTATGCCATCTGGTCAGATAATCAGGTTGTTGGCTTTGCCTTGATTGACATTGATGAGGACATCCAGCAGTATATGCTCTGGCGGTTTATGATTGGTCAAGAATTTCAGGGGAAAGGCTATGGTCAGGCTGCTTTGGAAGTCGTGATTGATCAAGCAAGAGCTCACCCTGTCTGTAATCATTTGATTGTCGCCTATGTCAAGGGCAACCAAAAGATGGCAAGACTCTTGGAGAAAAATGGTTTTGTCTTAGATCTTGAAGAAGAAAGGGAATTGGTGTTCCGTTTGGAAACGCCTGGGGTCAAGTTTTGAAATCTGCATTGTTAGTCATTGACATCCAGCATTTGCCGGTGGAAGGCAAGCCCTATGGAATTGAAAATCGGCTTCGGCTCTGGCAAGATAGCCTTGTTCAAGCTCGTCAAGCGGGGCTAGAGGTTATCCATGTCCGCCATCATGACCAGGAATTGGTCAAGGGGACTGCTGACTGGGAGATTCACTCAACTGTTGCACCCTTAGCAAGTGAGAAGATTTTCGATAAGACCTTTAATAGTGCCTTCAAGGAAACGGGGCTTCATGCTTATTTGCAGGAAAAGGGAATTGAGCAGCTCGTCATCATGGGCATGGCGACCAATTTTTGCATTGATACGACGATTAAAGTAGCCTTTGAACTAGGCTACAAGGTAGCTGTGATTCAGGACGGAACGACGACAGGTTATTCAGGAAAATTGGATGCCAAGGACTTGATTGACCACTACCAAAACATCTGGTCATGGAATTTTGCCCAGGTGGATACATTAGAAAATATTATTAGAGGATAAGATGAAAGAACTAGATTTAGTAAAAGTTGTGGTCCAGGCTGCTGATGACAAGCGAGCTGAGGACCTTGTTGTAATTGATGTTCAAGGCGTGACTAGCCTGACAGACTACTTTGTGATTGCCAGTTCCATGAACAGTCGCCAGTTGGAGGCTATTGCGGAAAACATCCGTGAAAAGGTAGCGGAAGTTGGGATCAAGGGTAGCCGTGTAGAAGGCGATAGTAACGGTGGCTGGGTCCTTTTGGACCTTGGAGGCGTAGTCGTTCATATCTTCTCAGAAGAAATGCGTGACCTCTACAACCTTGAAAAATTATGGCACGAAGGCAGCTTCCTGGAAGTCGCAGACTTTTTAGAAGAGGAATAGTGGAATAGTTTGGGGAACTGTTTCAGCTGGTCACCATAAAATTCGAAAGTGACCAAAGAGAGTTCACTATTATGTGATTAGAAGTGATGGACTTCTTGAAAAAATATGAAGATAGATTTTGATTTGGGTGCACTATTCGAAACTTGAGTCAACATCTCAGCGCAGTGGTTGATTGGCTTTAACAGTCCAGTGGACTGTTAAAGGTTGGAGATTAGATTTGCGAAGCAAATCTCAGCAATTCGTGCTTCCCACTCCAAATCTGACCTAATCAACTGTGCGGGGGCAGGAAAACGAACTCTTTGGAATTGAGGAGTTCTTTCCTGCTCCCTTTTTATGAAAGGAAAAATGGGAAAATATGGCAACTTATGAAACCTTTGCGGCGGTTTATGATGAAATCATGGATGACAGCTTGTATGATAAATGGACAGATTTTAGCTTGCGGAACTTGCCACAAGACACTAAGACAATTTTAGAATTAGCCTGTGGGACAGGGATTCAGGCTGTACGTTTTGCTCAAAAGGGCTTTGAAGTGACTGGTCTGGACTTGTCTTATGAAATGCTAGAATTGGCCCAGAAAAAAGCAGAAGCTGCTGGTGTCATGATGGAACTGGCCCAAGCAGATATGATGGCTCTGGAAGGTGTGGGAGATTTCGATGCGGTGACCTGTTACTCGGATAGTCTGTGCTATATGGCAGACCAAGAAGCCGTTTTACAGGTCTTTGAAGGAGTTCACTCTGTTCTCAATCAAGGTGGTACTTTCCTTTTTGACGTTCACTCCATCTATCAAATGGAGGAAGTGTTTGCAGGCTATAGCTACCATGAAAACTACGAGGATTTTGCCTTTGTCTGGGACACCTATGAAGGTGAGCATGAGTATTCCATTGTTCATGAATTGACCTTCTTTGTCAAAGATGAGGACAGTCAAGAGGAGCGGTTTATCCGTCGGGATGAAGTTCACGAAGAGCGGACCTATCCAATTGAAACCTATGTGGAATTATTGAAAGAAGCTGGTTTTGCATCTGTGGAAGTCTTTGCGGACTTTGAAGATGAAGCGCCGACAGAAACCAGCCAGCGGTGGTTTTTCAAGGCGGTCAAGGCATGATTTCAGGGATAATAGCGGAATACAATCCTTTTCATACGGGACATAAGTACTTGCTGGAGCAGGCTGAGGGGCTGAAAATTGTCGTCATGTCAGGCAACTTTATGCAACGGGGCGAGCCAGCTATTGTGGATAAGTGGACACGGGCTCAGATGGCTTTGGAACACGGTGCAGATCTTGTTGTCGAGATGCCCTTTTTGGTATCGGTCCAGTCGGCTGACCATTTCGCCAAGGGAGCCATCAACATTTTACACAAGCTAGGTGTGGAAAAACTGGTTTTCGGTACGGAAGAAATGCTGGATTACCAGAAAATTGCGGATATCTATGTGGATAAGTCGGAAGAGATGGAAGATTTTGTGAAAAATTTGCCAGACAATTTCTCTTATCCACAGAAGACCCAGGCCATGTGGCAGGAGTTTGCTGGACTAACCTTCACAGGTGACACGCCCAACCATATTCTGGCTCTAGCTTACGCTAAGGCAGTGGCTGGAACAGGCATTCAGCTCGGTCCAGTTCAGCGGCAGGGGGCTGGTTTTCACTCGGAAGAGGTGAAAACGTCCTACGCCTCGGCGACAGCTATTCGAAAGGGTGCTGACCAATTGGACTTGGTGCGTGACTTTTTACCGTCTGCCAGTCTCTTTGAGGAGGCGACCAAGGTAAGCTGGAGAAATTATTTTCCCCTGCTCCGCTATCAGATTGCGACCCACCGAGCTCTCAGTCAGGTCTTTCAGGTCAACGAAGAACTAGCCAGTCGTATCCGCTCTGCTATTGGGAGCGTAGCGACCGTCGAGGAGCTAGTGGATGCTGTTGCGACCAAGCGCTACACCAAGGCGCGGGTGCGGCGGGTGCTGACCTATATCCTGGTCAACGCGGTGGAAACTCCCTTGCCAGAAGCGGTCCATGTGCTTGGCTTTTCAGCTCGAGGCCAGGCCTATCTCAAGACCGTCAAGGAGCGGGTGGACCTGGTGACGCGGATCGGCAAAGAGCCCTGGGACAGCCTGACCCAGCAGGCGGATGCGGTCTATCAACTGGGCGCTGACGCAATGGCAGAGCAGACCTACGGGCGCGTGCCGGTGAGGGTGGGGTGAGATGAATGCAATAAAGAATGGGAAGTTTTTGTCGTTGACTTGAAAACCTTCCTATTTTTTTTGTATAATTGAAGTAGCAAAATCAAAGGACATAAATCATGAAAAACTGGATGGACTATTTTAAGCCTCACATTGTAGATAGGGGCTGCAGTTTGTTTTTAGATGACGCTGTTCAAGGGCTTCAAAAGACCAGTGATGGCTACAATGCACATGTTATTGGTGGTCAAGTCTATGAGGTGGAGATTAGCTTTGAGCACGGTCAGCTGATCAATATGTGGTGTGAGTGTCCATATGCTCAAGAAATGAACCACTGCAAGCATATGGCAGCAGTCTTGTTTGCTATTTCTGAATTAGATAGCCATCCAGCTCTTGAGGGCAAAGATGTGTCACTTGCCCAGCTCCTGGATAAATTGACAGTTGAGCAACTACGGGCTGTTGTTCTTGAATTAGCCCAAGAAGATAGGGAACTAGCCAATCGGCTACAACTGCGTTTCTCATCCCAGCTAACACCTCAGCAAGTGGAAAATGTGATGAAGGAAATCAGAGACCTGGGGCTTCCTTTTGAGGACAGACGTATGGGGTTTATAGAGTATAGGCAGACTAGGGATTACGAACAGGCTGTGACAAAGGCGATGCATCAGTATCTCCAGCCTTTACTGGATAGGTGTGAGTATGCGAATTTCTTGGCTGTATCAGATGCCTTTTATCACCAGATTTGCCGGCAGGAGTTGGATGATTCCAATGGAACGACTGGTAGTCTGCTGTATAGACTTGCTGGCTACTGGCAGCATTTAGTGACTGTAGCTCCGGATAAGATTGTCCAAGAATTACTAGACTGGTGCTTAGAAAAGCTAAGTGGTTATGAGGTTGCAGAAGACCTTCTCATGGAATTTGTAGAAACAGAGTTTCAAGAAGAACATTTCCTTGAGCAGAAATTGACCTATTTTCAAGCGGTCTTGCAAGCGATAGAAGAGGGAGAGAAGTCCCCTTGGTCATGGAAATTCCGTCGCGATCGCATTGCCTTGTTATGCTACAGGTTGTTGGTCCAATTGGGTTCTAGTGAGGCAGACTTGCTGACCTTCCAGGCTAATCATTGGGAGGTGGCTGAACTTCGTAAATTGGCTATTACCCAGGCTGTAGCAAATCAGCAGCTTGACCGAGCAGTTCGTCTCTTACAGGAAAGTAAGTGCTTGGATGCTCAGTATAGGGGACTGGTGTCGGATTACAGCCAGCAGCTAAGGGACATCTACCGTTCTCAGGGACAGGATGAAAAGGTTAGAGAAGAACTCCTGGAGATGATTTTTTCAGCTGGTAATACTGACTTGGAGCTGATAGAGGAGTTACGGGACTATGTTTCTAGGGAAGAATGGCAGAGCTACTTAGATGATTTGCTGGAGGATGGTCGTTTCCAGTCACAACGGTTGAAGTTGTTGCAATTGGCAGACCGACCGCAGGAATTATTGGACCGCATTAGAGCAAGTTATTGGTTCTTAGAAAATTTGGACCGGTTTGAGGACTATTTATCAGAGAAACTGCCCGAGCAATTACGAGATGCCTACGCCCAAGCTGTCAGTCAGCAGATGGAGGTGGCTAGTAGTCGAAATCGCTATCGCCAGTTAGCAGGGTATTTGGTAAAAATTGCAGGTTTACCTGATGGAAAAGTAGTGAGTGAAAGTCTTCGCACCTCGTGGAAAGTCCAGTATCCGCGACGCAAAGCCATGATAGAGGAATTAGATGCAGTGAGGTGGTAGGATATGGCAGTTTGGTTTCAAGATGTGGTTGATGCATTGCAGATGCTGAATCAAGATGACAGATATTATTATGATAGTCACCTAGATGCATTAGTCTACCTGTCTGTTGAGGAGACGGGACTTGAAGCCCGTGATGGTTTAGAAGAAGAGATTGAGGAGGATGTGATGGGACGGTTTGTAAGGCTGCCGACCTATTATGACTTTAATCCCTACACATTCATGGAGCGTTATGTTTATCATTTGCCTGATGGTGACTTGTCTGACCGCCTGTCTCGAGCTATTCGAGGGCGCGGTGCTTTTAGACGTTTTAAGAATGAGTTAGAGAGATGTGACCGTTTGGAAGAATGGTATGCCTTTGAAACACAATGTTACAAAGAACTTGTACTGGAATGGTGCCAGGAAAATAAGATTGCTATTGTGGAGAATCGGTTGAAAAAAATGTAATATTTCCCTTGACTCTCACCTTACGTTATCCCTTATACTGATCATAGAGAGGAGATTTTCCATGAAAACAGTTAAGGAAGTGAGTCAGCTTTCAGGTGTCAGTGTGCGCACACTTCATTATTACGATGAAATAAATTTGCTGACACCTAGTTTTATTGCGGAAAACGGATATCGTTATTATGATAATGAGGCGTTTGAAAAGTTGCAAGAAATCTTACTTTTTCGTGAATTGGAATTTCCTCTCAAAGAAATAAAAAAAATTGTAGGGAATGCGGCGTATGACAGAGAAGCGGCTTTGAAAGACCAGATTAGATTACTGGAGTTGAAAAAGAAACACTTGGAAAAAGTCATAAAGCATGCCAAGTCTTTACAGCAGAAGGGAGAAAATTACATGAATTTTGAAGTGTTTGATAAGTCAGATTTGTTGGCTTTCCAGGAGGAAGCTAAAGAAAGATGGGGGAATACCGCAGCTTTTCAGGAATTTTCTGCTAAGACAAATCAGGGTGATTTTGCTCAGATAAGTTTAGAAATGTCTGGTATTATGATGGAATTTGGAAAAATGAAGAATTTATCAGCTGATGATTCTAAAGTTCAGAAACAGGTAGAGGTTCTTAAAGCTTATATTAGTGAGAATTTTTATAATTGTACCAATGAAATTCTAGCAAGTCTAGGACAAATGTATATTGCAGATAACCGGTTTACTCAATTTATTGATCAAGTGGGAGGAGAAGGTACAGCAACCTTTGTCAGCCAAGCGATTGCGATTTATTGTGGAAAATAAATAAGAAAAGTCTAGTGAGAACTCAATGTCATTAAGTTAACTAACCTATCACATTTTGTGGTGGGTTAGTTTTTATGTTACACTAAAAATAAAAGGGGAAAAGTCATGCTAGATCAGATTAAAGCTCATTTACTTGATAGTATTAACGACATCGTTTCTAGTGCCAATCAGTTTGTGCTTCATCCTGAAAAAGATTTTAGTCGGCAAAGTCAGCTAACGATGAAAACCATGATTCAAGCTATACTGACCATGGGTGGTAATACCTTAGCCAAAGAGCTACTTGATTTAGATTTGCCTGTCTCTCAATCTGCCTTTGTTCAACGACGGTATCAGATTAAACACCAAGCTTTTAAAACACTTTTTAGGGATATTACTTCTAAAATTCCAGTCTCTGATAATCTCCCTATCCTGGCTGTTGATGGCAGTGATGTGATTCTACCAAGAAATCGTTTTGATAAAACGACCTCTTTTCAAACTGGACCACATCACACTCCTTACAATCTTATTCATATCAATGCTCTCTACAATCTTGAACAAGAGATATATCATGATTTACGGATTCAAGATAATCGAGAGGTTGATGAACGTGCAGCTTTTATTGACATGATGAAGAACTCTTCTTTCAAACAAGCTCTGGTAATAATGGATAGGGGGTATGAATCCTACAATGTCATGGCTCA
>NZ_JARQPL010000022.1:0-38856 GCF_046032535.1 Streptococcus suis
TATTGGAGAGACTAACTATCCAAGGTATTCCTGTAGTTTTGGCTTCAAATACCGACCGTTCAGAAATCGAACGTGCTTTACTAGATGCTGGTATACGCTCTCATTTTAGTCATATTTTCTCAGCGATGGATTGTGAGACTCCAAAACCAGATCCCGCGGTTTATGTGAAAGCAGCTAGTGCAACAGGAGTAGCTAAATCGGACATTTTAGTATTTGAAGATAGTGCGAAGGGAATTGAAGCGGCTAAAAAAGCAGGTTTGACAGTTTGGGCTATTCGAGACCAGCATTATGGAATTGATCAATCGAAAGCAGACAAATTGGTAGACAATCTTGAAGAGGCCTTTGACTTACTGCGATTTTAAGAAATATTATATTGTAGTCCAAGTATTAGTTCTCGGTGAAAAATGGTATTTCTAGCTCAGAATCCAGTTAAATCTTCCAAAAGTATTAACGTGAAAAATGATAGTTGTAAATTAATCTTAGATCCTATATTTACAGTTCAGACTTGCATATTGAGGTTGTTTTTTTCAAAATACAGTCAGTATTTCCCACAAAACCTACCTTGATGAGTGAAAAAGCCAAGGCGCTTTGCGTGTGAATATAGGTTCTTAAACACGTTATTTTCTAGCGTATCTAAATTTTATATTGCGATGATAGCCCCCATCTTTTTCGGACGTCACACTTTCCTTGCTAGAAAAAAAGTGACAATTATAAAAACTGTGTTACAATGGAAAACAAGAATTTGAAGTTTGGTATTCAAATCTTTTAATTATCAAACTATTTTGAAAGGAGCAAGGGAATGGCCTACCAAACAATTCGTTATGAAGTAATTGATTCCGTAGCGATTCTAACTTTAAACAGACCGGAAGTGGCAAATGGTTTTAATATTCCTATGTGTGAAGAAATCTTAGAAGCAATCCGCCTTGCAGAAGGGGATGCCTCCGTCAAAATTTTACAAATTCAAGCACAGGGTTCCATTTTCTCCGTGGGTGGAGATTTAGTTGAGATGAAGCGTGCAGTTGATGATGATGATATTGCTTCTTTAGTAAAAATAGCAGAGCTGGTGAATGATATTTCGTTTGCGATGAAGAAATTGTCTAAAGTGGTCATTATGGTGACGGATGGAGCAGTGGCTGGAGCCGCGGCTAATATGGCAGTGGCTGCTGATTTTGTTATTGCCTCCAGCAAGACAAAATTCATCCAAGCCTTTGTAGGCGTTGGACTTGCGCCGGATGCGGGGGGACTCTTTCTACTGAGTCGTGCTATTGGGGCTAATCGTGCTAGTCACTTGGCGATGACAGGAGAGGGCTTATCAGCGGATAAGGCTTTAGAATATGGGATTATTTATAAATTGGCAGAGCCAGAAAAACTAGAAAAGACAGTTGCCCAGGTCATAAAAAAACTCTTGCGAGGCTCAGTAAACTCTTATGCAGCAATCAAACGACTGACATGGGAAAGTCAATTTAAAGACTGGGAGTCTTATCGCCGATTGGAGCTGGATTTACAAGAAACATTGGCCTATAAAGAGGATTTTAAAGAGGGAGTTAGAGCGCACGCAGAACGACGTAGACCAGTGTTTACGGGAGATTAATTTTTAAATTAGTAAAAAAATGTTTGACAATCAAAGTTTTATGGTTTATACTTTGACTATCAAAGTAAAGGAGGCCTGTTTTGGAAGATCCAAAAGTAAATGAATATCTAACGGCCATTTTTAACAATGTGTTGGTGATTGAAGAAACAAGTCTGCGTGGTAGCCGATTCAATGATATTTCGATTAAGGAAATGCACACGATTGATGTGATAGGAAGTATTGATGGAGCTACTCCGAGTGATGTTGCTCGGACTTTGATGGTAACCTTAGGTACTGTTACAACTAGCTTGAACAATTTGGAAAGAAAAGGATATGTTGAGCGTATTCGTTCGACCAAAGATCGGCGAGTTGTTCATCTCTATCTGACCAAAAAAGGTCGACTGGTCTATCGTTTACATCAACGATTTCACAATGAAATGGTGAAACAGATTACAGATGGCATGGATGATGCAGAGTATCAGGTAATGAAGAAAGGACTCATGAAACTCTATCACTTCTTGGAGGATTTGAAATGAGAAACCATGCTAAAATCAGTCAGGTGGCCCACTATCTTCCGAAGAAGATTGTGACCAATGATGATTTGGCCCAGCAAATGGATACCAGTGATGAGTGGATTCGTAGCCGTACAGGTATCGGTCAACGACACATTGTTACTGGAGAGACGACGAGTGATTTGGCTAGTCAAGTGGCTAGAAAATTACTGGAAAAGTCTCAGCTAGATGCTAGTGAAATTGATTTCATCATCGTAGCAACGATTACTCCAGATGCTTCAATGCCATCTACGGCAGCTATGGTTCAAGCAGCAATTGGCGCGAAAAAGGCTTTCGCCTATGATCTCGTTGCAGCTTGTTCAGGATTTGTTTTTGCGCTATCAACAGCGGAAAAATTACTTGCTTCAGGAGTCTATAAGAGAGGACTTGTCATTGGTGCAGAGACCCTATCTAGGTCTGTCGACTGGTCAGATCGATCAACGGCTGTTTTATTTGGAGATGGTGCTGGAGGAGTTTTGCTGGAAGCGTGTGAACAACCGAGCTTTTTAGCAGAAATCTTGCGAACGGATGGCGGTCGAGGTGCGAGTCTGACAGCAGGGATAGACCAGAAAGAGACGCCATTCTCGACACAAAGTCGTCAACAACCCTTTATCCAAATGGAGGGCAGAGCTATATTTGAATTTGCGACGAGGGATGTTACAGCAACCATGGCAGAGCTGTTAGAACAAGCTAATACGACTGTGGATTGCGTTGATTATTTCTTGCTCCACCAAGCCAATATACGTATCCTAGATAAGATGGCTCGTAAATTGGGAGTGGCGCGTGAAAAATTTCCAGCAAATATGGATAAATATGGCAATACCAGCGCAGCAAGTCTTCCTATTCTCTTATCAGAATGTGTAGAGAGCGGAATGTTGCGATTGGATGGAAGCCAGACTGTTCTCATGGCTGGTTTCGGTGGAGGCCTCACATGGGGAACTCTACTCTTACAACTTTAGTTAATTCCTTGCCCTAGGCAAGATTAAAATATTTTATTTTCCAAAAGGAGACATATATCATGGCAGTATTTGAAAAAGTACAAGAAATCATCGTTGAAGAATTGGGTAAGGATGCTGAAGAAGTAACCCTTACAACAACTTTTGAAGATTTGGACGCAGATTCATTGGATCTTTTCCAAGTTATCTCTGAAATCGAAGATGCATTCGACATCCAAATCGACACTGAAGAAGGTTTGACTACTGTAGGCGATTTGGTTGCTTATGTTGAAGAAAAAACAAAATAATGACTGTTAAGGAAAGTGCTATTTAGCATTTTTCTTAAATTAAATACTTTGATAATCAAAACATTGAAATATCAAACTATTTTTTGAGTGAGGGGGGCAACCCTTCACTTGTTTACCTAATGATTTGATATTCAAATGATTAGCTAAGCAAGAAAAAAAGATGAGGGAATTATGAAGACGAAAATAACAGAATTGCTCGATATTAAGTATCCAATTTTTCAAGGTGGTATGGCTTGGGTAGCTGATGGAGATTTGGCTGGTGCCGTATCTAATGCAGGTGGTCTAGGGATTATCGGCGGAGGTAATGCTCCGAAAGAGGTGGTCAAGGCAAATATTGACAAGGTTAAATCTATCACGGACAAACCTTTCGGTGTCAATATCATGCTTTTGTCTCCTTTTGCGGATGACATTGTTGACTTGGTCATCGAAGAAGGTGTGAAAGTTGTTACCACAGGAGCAGGAAATCCAGGGAAGTATATGGAGCGTCTCCATGCTGCAGGGATTACAGTTATTCCTGTTGTACCAAGTGTAGCCCTTGCGAAACGCATGGAAAAATTAGGGGTAGATGCTGTTATTGCTGAAGGTATGGAAGCCGGAGGCCATGTTGGTAAATTGACCACTATGACCTTGGTTCGTCAGGTTGTTGAAGCTGTATCCATTCCTGTTATCGCAGCAGGTGGTATTGCAGATGGTGCAGGTGCAGCGGCAGCCTTTATGTTGGGAGCAGAAGCGGTGCAAGTTGGAACTCGTTTTGTAGTAGCTACAGAGTCCAATGCCCATCAGGCTTATAAGGAAAAAGTTTTAAAAGCTAAGGATATTGATACAACTGTATCTGCTTCTATTGTTGGACATCCTGTGAGAGCTATCAAGAATAAGTTGTCATCTGCTTATGCAGCTGCAGAGAAAGATTTCTTGGCAGGTAAAATTTCGGCAGATGCTATTGAAGAACTTGGTGCGGGAGCACTCCGCAATGCAGTTGTTGATGGTGATGTAACAAATGGCTCCGTGATGGCTGGTCAAATTGCTGGTCTAGTTTCTAAAGAAGAATCTTGTGAAGATATTTTGAAAGACATCTATTATGGAGCAGCCAAAGTGATTAGAGATGAGGCAAGTCGTTGGGCTTCCGTTGGAGAATAAGATGACAAAAACAGCCTTTTTATTTGTAGGTCAGGGGGCCCAGACACTTGGTATGGCCCGAGACCTCTATGAGACTTATCCCATTGTCAAGGAAACTTACGACCAGGCTAGTCAGATTCTGGGTTATGATGTGCGGGACTTGATTGACCATCGGGAAGACGAGCTCAACCAGACCCGCTATACCCAGCCTGCGATTTTGACAACCTCACTTGCCATTTATCGTTTGTTGGCAGAAAAAGGGATTAAACCCGACATGGTGGCTGGTTTGTCCTTGGGAGAATACGCTGCCTTGGTTGCTTCAGGTGCTCTGGCCTTTGAAGATGCCATTGCCTTGATTGCCAAACGAGGTGAGTTTATGGAAACGGCTGCACCAGCAGGGACTGGTAAGATGGTCGCTGTCCTCAATGCAGATGTCAGCTTGATTGAAGAAGTCTGTTCGTCAGTTACCTCTGGGATTGTTTCCCCAGCCAACTACAACACACCAGCCCAAATCGTTATCGGTGGTGAGGTAGCAGCTGTGGATGAGGCGGTGGAAGCCTTGAAGGCGGCGGGTGTCAAACGCATGATTCCCCTCAATGTGTCGGGACCTTTCCACACGGCTCTCTTGCGTCCAGCTTCGGAGCAATTGGCTCAAGCTCTGGAAGAGGTGGAGTTTTCGGATTTCCAAGTAGACTTGGTTGGGAATACGGAAGCAAAGGTTATGAAACAAGAGGACATCAAGTCCCTCTTGACCCGTCAGGTCATGGAGCCTGTGCGTTTTTACGAGTCCATTGCAACCATGCAGGAGGCTGGTGTGGCCAAGTTTATCGAAATCGGTCCAGGTAAGGTCTTGGCAGGCTTTATCAAGAAGATTGATAAGACAGCCGAGGTGGTGACAGTAGAAGATGTGGCAAGTCTAGAAGGCTTGTTGACTAGCCAATAAGGAGAAATCATGGAACTGACCAATAAAAATGTGTTTGTAACGGGTTCAAGTCGTGGAATCGGCTTGGCCATTGCCCATAAGTTTGCTAGCCTTGGTGC
Organism: Streptococcus suis; assembly: GCF_046032535.1. GTDB lineage: Bacteria > Bacillota > Bacilli > Lactobacillales > Streptococcaceae > Streptococcus > Streptococcus suis_AK. The sequence goes on from NZ_JARQPL010000022.1 coordinate 5,522, forward strand.
CAATGTGGTGCTGAATGGTCGTGGTCAGCTGGGGCAGGACTTGCTGGATAGCTTTGCGGATTACGGTGTCAAAGTAGTTGCGATTTCAGGCGATATTTCCAGCTCGGCAGATGCCAAACGAATGGTAGCTGAGGCAGTTGAGGCTCTTGGTAGCGTCGATATCTTGGTCAATAATGCAGGGATTACCAAGGATGGTATGGCCTTGCGAATGACGGAAGAAGATTTCGAGAGCGTTTTGAGTATCAATCTAACAGGGACCTTTAACATGACCCAGGCTGTTTTGAAACCGATGACCAAGGCACGTGAAGGGGCAATTATCAACCTTTCCAGTGTGGTCGGTTTGACAGGGAATGCTGGTCAGGCCAACTATGCTGCTTCTAAGGCGGGTGTAATTGGTTTTACAAAATCCATTGCCCGTGAAGTAGCGGGACGTAATGTCCGTGTTAATACTATCGCACCAGGCTTTATCCAGTCAGATATGACAGATGTTCTGTCGGATAAAATCAAGGATGCCATGTTGGGGCAAATTCCTATGAAACGTTTCGGTTTAACGGAAGAAGTGGCAGATGTCGCTGTATTCCTTGCCAAGCAAGAGTATCTGACAGGTCAGGTCATTGCCATTGATGGCGGTTTGACCATGCAATAATCTAGTCTTCCAGTTTATCTTTTATTACTTCGATGAGCGAGGAAACTTCGTTTCCAGATTTCCAGCTTCAAACAATCTATTGGATTGTTTGAACTCGCTTTGCCGTACTAACGGAGCGGTACTTACTATCGTAAGTACGATTTCCAATCTTCAATAGTCCAGTGGACTATTGAAGCTGTCTGCAGCTTGTTGAAATGAACTTTGTTCGTAGTACTAAAAGCAAACTGAAAGACTGCAATGACGCACTTTGAATTCAATATTGTTTTGTGTGTTGTTTTAAGAGAGGTTTGAAAATGACAAAATTAAATCGTGTAGTGGTGACAGGCTACGGTCTGACATCTCCAATTGGAAATACACCAGAAGAATTCTGGGATAGCTTGGTCAATGGCAAGATTGGGATCGGAAAGATTACCAAGTTTAATACTAGTGACTATACTGTCCATAATGCAGCGGAAATCAAGGATTTTCCTTTTGACAAATATTTCGTTAAGAAAGATACCAACCGTTACGACAACTATTCCCTCTATGCTCTCTATGCGGCTCGTGAGGCAGTAGCCAATGCTGGTCTTGATACAGAAGCAGTTGACAGTGATCGTTTTGGCGTTATCTTATCAACAGGTATCGGTGGTATTTTGGAAATTGAAGAGCAAGTGGCTCGGATGAACGAAAAAGGTCCAAAACGCATTCGTCCGATGGCTCTTCCAAAAGCTCTTCCAAACATGGCGGCCGGAAATATTGCCATGCAGGTCGGTGCAAATGGTGTCTGTAAGTGTGTCATCACAGCCTGCGCTTCGTCAAATGATGCCTTAGGAGAAGCCTTCCGTGAAATCAAGTTTGGCTTCCAAGATGTGATGCTGGCTGGCGGAGCAGAGGCAGCCATTACTCCGTTTGCAATCGGTGGTTTCCAAGCTTTGACAGCTATGTCGACTACTGAGGAGCCAGAACGTGCGTCTATTCCATTTGACAAGGACCGCAATGGTTTTGTCATGGGAGAAGGGGCTGCGGTCTTGGTCTTGGAAAGTTTGGAGCACGCAGAAGCACGTGGGGCAACTATCTTGGCTGAAATCGTTGGTTATGGAAATACCTGCGATGCCCACCACATGACTTCTCCACATCCAGAAGGTCTGGGTGCTATTAAGGCTATGAAGTTGGCCATTTCAGAAGCAGGTTTAGAGCCAGCTGATATTGACTACATCAATGCCCATGGTACTTCGACACCGGCTAATGAAAAAGGGGAAAGCCAAGCTATCGTATCCGTCTTCGGCAAGAACACGCCAGTTTCTTCCACCAAGTCCTTCACAGGTCACTTGTTGGGGGCGGCAGGTGCCGTTGAAGCAGCAGCTGTTATTGAGGCGATGCGTCATTCCTATGCACCGAAGACAGCTGGTACGACAGAATTGTCTGACTACATTGAGGCGGATGTCATCTTCGGTCAAGGTCGTGACATGGAAATCCGCCATGCCATTTCAAATACATTTGGCTTTGGAGGTCACAACTCGGTGATTGCCTTCAAGCGTTGGGAGGCTTAAGTGAATATTACAGAAATGAAGGACTTGATGAGTCAGTTTGACCAGTCAAGTTTACGAGAATTTTCATATAGCAATGCTGGGGAAACCTTGCATTTCAGTAAAAACCAGCAGGCGACAGTGGCTCCGAGTGCAATCGTAGAAGCTCCGCTTGCTCCAGTAGTTACAGCTAGCCCAGCACCTGTGCTGGCAGTTGAAACCAGTGAGCCAGCTCCAGTAGAAGCAGGTGCCAGCCCTGTGGCAGAAGGTACGGTAGTGGAAAGTCCCTTGGTCGGCGTGGCTTATTTGTCACCAGCCCCTGACAAGCCAGCCTTTGTAGCAGTTGGCGATACGGTCAAAAAAGGGCAGACTCTCATGATTATCGAAGCCATGAAGGTCATGAACGAAGTGCCTGCTGACCGTGACGGTGTGGTCACAGAGATTTTGGTGGGCAACCAGGACGTTGTAGAATTTGGACAAGGATTGGTACGCATCAAATGATTGATATTTTGAAAATTAAAGAGGCTCTTCCTCATCGCTACCCTATGCTCTTGGTCGATCGTGTCCTTGAAGTATCGGAAGATGAGATTGTCGCCCTCAAAAATGTGACCATTAACGAGCCCTTCTTCAACGGGCATTTCCCAGATTATCCTGTCATGCCAGGTGTTCTCATCATGGAGGCTTTGGCACAAACCGCAGGTATCTTGGAGTTGTCCAAGGAAGAAAACAAGGGCAAGCTGGTCTTTTATGCCGGCATGGATAAGGTTAAATTTAAGAAGCAAGTTGTACCTGGTGACCAGTTGATAATGACTGCTAAATTTGTCAAACGCCGTGGAACCATTGCGGTCGTTGAGGCAAAGGCAGAGGTGGATGGAAAACTGGCTGCGTCGGGGGTGTTGACTTTTGCTATTGGAAAATAATATCTAAAAGGAGATAGGATTCATCATGTTTGAGAAGATTTTGATTGCCAATCGTGGTGAGATTGCGGTGCGGATTATTCGTGCGGCCAGGGAGTTGGGGATTGCGACGGTGGCTGTCTATTCAGAAGCTGACAAGGAAGCCCTCCACACTATGTTGGCAGATGAGGCTGTCTGTATCGGACCTGCTCGTTCGACAGACTCCTATCTCAATATGCAGGCGGTCATCTCGGCGGCTGTTGTGACAGGTGCCCAGGCCATTCATCCCGGCTTTGGATTTTTGAGTGAAAACTCCAAATTCGCCACCCTCTGTGAAGAGGTCGGTATCAAGTTTATCGGACCTTCTGGGACGGTCATGGATACCATGGGCGATAAAATCAATGCTCGGTCGGAGATGATTAAGGCTCAAGTGCCTGTTATTCCAGGATCAGACGGTGAAGTCTTAACAAGCCAAGAAGCTCTTGAAATCGCTGAAAAGATTGGCTACCCTGTCATGCTCAAGGCATCGGCAGGTGGTGGCGGTAAGGGGATTCGTAAGGTAGAAAAAGCCGAAGATCTAGTGCCTGCCTTTGAGTCAGCTTCCAGCGAAGCCAAGGCAGCTTTTGGCAACGGTGCCATGTATATGGAGCGTGTCGTCTATCCAGCCCGCCACATCGAAGTACAGATTTTGGCGGACCAGTTCGGTCATGTCATTCATTTGGGAGAACGGGATTGCTCCCTTCAACGCAACAACCAGAAGGTTTTGGAAGAAGCTCCGTCTATCGCCATTGGCCAAACCATGCGGGACCGTATCGGTCAGGCAGCTGTTCGAGCTGCCCAGTCAGTTGGCTATGAAAATGCAGGGACCATTGAGTTCCTTTTGGACGAAGCCAAGAGCGAATTTTACTTCATGGAGATGAACACACGGGTGCAGGTAGAGCATCCAGTTACCGAATTTGTCACCGGTGTGGATATTGTCAAGGAGCAAATCAAGATCGCGGCTGGTCAGGAACTCAGCGTCCGCCAAGAAGATGTGCGGATTACAGGCCATGCCATTGAATGCCGCATCAATGCTGAAAATCCAGCCTTCAATTTTGCCCCAAGTCCAGGTAAGATTTCCAATCTCTACCTGCCAAGTGGTGGCGTTGGTCTGCGTGTAGATTCAGCTGTTTACCCAGGCTACACCATTCCGCCATACTATGATTCGATGATAGCCAAGGTCATCGTGCACGGGGAAAATCGTTTTGAAGCCCTGATGAAGATGCAACGAGCCCTCTACGAATTGGAAATTGACGGAGTGGTGACCAATACAGACTTCCAGCTGGACTTGATTTCCGACAAGCGAGTGGTGGCAGGTGACTACGATACTGCCTATCTCATGGAAGAATTTTTACCCCGCTATCAGGAAGAATTAAAAAAGTAAACTAGGAGAATGCTATGGCTTTGTTTCGCAAAAAGGACAAATATATCCGCATCAATCCCAATCGTTCGCGGATAGAGTCAGCACCTCAAGCAAAGCCAGAGGTGCCAGATGAACTCTTTTCCAAATGCCCAGCTTGTAAGGAAATCCTCTACAAGAAGGACTTGGGACCAGAGAAAACCTGTCAACACTGTTCCTATAATTTTCGGATTACGGCCCAGGAACGCTTGGCTTTGACAGTGGATGACGGTTCGTTTGAGGAATTGTTTACAGGGATTGAAACTAAAAATCCCTTGGACTTCCCCAATTATTTAGAGAAATTAGCAGCCACCCGTCAAAAAACGGGCTTGGATGAAGCAGTTTTGACAGGCAAGGCGACCATCGGCGGACAACCAGTTGCCCTTGGAATCATGGATTCTCACTTTATCATGGCTTCAATGGGCACAGTGGTCGGTGAGAAAATCACTTGCCTCTTTGAGCTGGCTACTGAAGAGAAACTGCCAGTTGTCCTCTTTACCGCATCTGGTGGTGCTCGCATGCAGGAAGGCATTATGAGTCTGATGCAGATGGCCAAGATTTCGGCAGCAGTGAAACGCCATTCCAATGCTGGCCTCTTTTACCTGACGGTCTTGACAGATCCCACAACAGGAGGTGTGACGGCTAGCTTTGCTATGGAAGGCGATATTATCCTGGCTGAGCCGCAGACCTTGGTAGGTTTTGCAGGACGACGGGTTATTGAATCAACCGTTCGGGAAAATCTGCCTGACGATTTCCAGAAGGCTGAATTTTTACAAGAACATGGCTTTGTTGATGCTATTGTCAAACGCCAAGACCTGCCAGCGACCATTAGTCGCTTGTTGAGAATGCATGGAGGTGTCAGATGACCAGTGATGTAGCACGTATGCTCCGTTTGGCACGTGACCAGGCTCGCCTGACGACCTTGGACTTTGCCACACAACTCTTTGATGACTTTATCGAACTGCACGGCGATCGGAATTTCCGTGATGACGAAGCGGTTGTCGGTGGGATTGGCTTTTTAGCAGGTCAGCCTGTGACAGTTATCGGTATCCAAAAGGGTAAGAACCTCCAGGATAATCTCAAGCGTAACTTCGGTCAGCCCCACCCAGAAGGCTACCGCAAGGCTCTTCGTCTTATGAAACAGGCGGAGAAGTTCGGCCGTCCCGTTGTCACCTTTATCAACACTGCTGGAGCCTATCCCGGTGTCGGTGCCGAGGAGCGTGGGCAGGGCGAGGCCATTGCCCGTAACCTCATGGAGATGAGCGACCTCAAGGTACCCATTATCGCCATCATCATCGGCGAGGGAGGCTCTGGTGGAGCACTTGCCCTGGCAGTCGCAGACCAGGTCTGGATGCTGGAAAACTCCATGTACGCCGTCCTCAGCCCTGAAGGTTTCGCCTCTATCCTCTGGAAAGACGGCAGTCGGGCCATGGAAGCGGCAGAACTCATGAAGATCACTTCTTATGAGTTGGAGAAGCTTCAAGTGGTCGATCGGGTTGTTTTGGAAAATGGCAGAGCGACCAAGCAAGTCTTGTCTGATATCAAGGAAAACCTGGTCAACCAGTTGGCTTTCTTACAAGCCTTACCACTTGAACAACTACTCGAAAAACGCTATCAACGATTTAGAAAATACTAGGAAGACCTAGTATTTTTTTGTGATATTTGATATAATAAATAAAATAGTTTCCAGGAGGTTTTCCATGTTAGTAAAAGCAGATCTATCAAACGCAGAAGAATTGTTACCTATTCAGCACCGAGCATTTGCAGCTTTGTATGAAACCTATCAGGACCAGTACAACCCTGCCATTGAAACCATGGACTATTTCCAGTCACGCTTTGCACGACCAAATTGCACCTACTATAAGATTGTGGAAGAAGGTCATACAGTCGGTTTAGTGCGAACGACGGTCGCTGAAGAAGCTGAACAGGGCTGGCTAGGCTTGATTGGTATTGATCCAGACCACAGAGGAAAAGGCTATGGTCACAAGGCTATGTTAGAGTTAGAACAACTTTATCCAACGGTTAAGAGGTGGGTGCTCTGCACGGTCTTACAGGAAGCAAAGTTAGTTACTTTCTATGAGAGTCTAGGCTACAAGGCCATTAAAACTGAGCCTGAGCAGGAGGATATGGATATGGTCTATATGGAGAAGTGGATAGGATAGGAGGTTAGAAATGCTAGAAACATTCAGTCAAAAGTTAGAATGGCTTTGTCGGAAAATCTGGATTTTACTGCTGGCCTTTCTATTGTTGCTACTCGATCATATTCCAATTTCCATATTGGAGCAATCAACCTCGCCAGTCGCTCAATGGACTGCAGGCCTATTTTCTATTGGAATTATGGTCTTTATGTGTTGGTTGGCAGAAAGGAAAGGGCTCACCATTTGGGATAGAAAAATCTTAACTTGGAAGGGTCTGAGTATTGTTCTTTTAACCTATATTGTGGCCCAGTTATTCAAGTATCTCGGACAGTTTATCATGGACCTTCAAGGGATTGAAGATACGGCTAATCAGATTGGTATTGACAAGCTGTTGCGAACGATTCCCTTTGGGTTAGCCTTTGTACGAGTAGCCTGTCAGGCAGCCATTACCGAGGAGATCATTGTCAGAGGCTATCTATTCAAAAAGTTTTTTGAAAAGCACAAGATTCTAGGAATTGTAGTATCTGGTTTGATTTTTGCTTTCCTGCATGGACCAACAGATTTGGGTTCATGGATTATTTATGCTAGCCCAGGATTTTTAATGGCTTACCTCTACTACAAGACAGATTACCTCATCTATCCCATGGCAGTGCATTTTATCAATAATGCCTGGTCTGTGGTGGCTTTCTACTATTTATAAAACTGCAATAAAATATAGCTCTTGAAAGCTGGAAGAATGCCCTCTTAACTAACCTTGTTAGGAATTATCAGATTTTCCTATTGGATAATTAATCAACGCTTTAGAAAATACTAGGAAGACCTAGTATTTTTTCTAGGTTCTTATTGACAAAAGAGTTGTATTATTGTAAAATTGTTTTATGCAAATGATACAGAACTCGTAAATAACCTATAATAGATAGTATGTATTCTATTGTCTGGTGTAGAAAAGGAGATTAGTTTGGGAAAATTTAGTAATGGTGTGAATTGGCTTGGTCAAAAACTTTGGATTTTACTAAGAGTTTTTGGCTTCATGATGATGATAGTTCTTCCAGATGCAATTTTAGAGGTATCTACTTCGCAATTAGCTCAGTGGGGAGCAGCCTTGTTGATCGTTGGGATCCTTGTCCTTATGTACTGGAGAGCTGAGAAGAATGGTATTACAATATGGGATAGAAGTTTTTTAACCTGGAAAGGTCTTGGCTTAGTTGTCTTAACATTCGCGGTAGCTCAGCTGTTTAAACACCTTGGTTATTACATTATGGAACTTCAGGGGATTGAAGAAACCGGCAATGAGCTTGAATTAATAAAGTTATTAGAAAACATTCCATTTTGGTTAGCTCTTATCAATATGGCTTGTTTGCCTGCTATTTCAGAGGAGATTATTGTCAGAGGTTATCTGTTCAAAAAGTTATTTGAAAAGTACAAGATTCTAGGAATTGTAGTATCTGGTTTGATTTTTGCTTTCCTGCATGGACCAACAGATTTGGGCTCTTGGATTATTTATGCCAGCCCAGGTTTCTTGCTGGCTTACCTCTACTATAAAACAGATTATCTGATTTACCCAATAGCAGTTCATTTTATCAATAATGCCTGGTCGGTAGTGGCATTTTACTATTTTCAATAAGTAAGAAAAAAGACGATTCCGTTTGGAGTCGTCTTTTGCTATTGTCAGTACAAGCCTTGTTACGATAGAGATAGGAATGTCAACAAAGTCCTGATAGTGACCGCATAATTAAATCAACATCTTGGTTTTCCAACTCACGAATGATATGAAGATAGGTTTTTTGGGTCGTTGTTATGCTTGCATGACCAAGTCGTCTAGCAACACTTGCGATAGAAACCCCGGCAAATAATAAAATAGATGCATGGGTGTGTCGCAGGGCGTGAATGGTGATGACAGGAAGATTTGCACTTAGACAACGCTTTTCAAGAATGGCATTGATGGTAGAGTTGTAAATCCGCTCTTTCTTCACGAAAAGTAGGTCATCGGGTTGGGCGTGCTGCAATAAGTTGGCGAATTGGGTGCTGGTTTGCCAGTCGAGTTGGATTTTTCGAATTGAAGATTTATTTTTTGTAGGTAAAAATCCGCCGTCTCCTTTATAATTCCATGTTTTATCAATGGTCAATAGTTGTCTGTGAAAATCAAAATCTTGAGTAGTGAGAGCAAGGGCTTCTGAGAATCGAATACCTGTTTTAGCAATTAATAAGATGAGCCAATCCCAATTCAGCTCCTCTCCGAGACGTAATTCTTGTATCAACTGATGAAGTTCAAATTGGTTGAGGTATTTTGTCTTTTTCTTTCGAGGAAGTCTTCCTTTGATAATCACCTTACGTGTCGGGTCTCGTTCAATAATTCCTTCATCTACAGCATCTAAAATAGCTCCTTTCAACTGGTGATGAAAATCCATGGTTGTCTGTCGTTCATGTGTTTTAGCATAGCTGTTAATCAATTCTTGGTAACGAACCCGATTCAAATCTTCCAACAACAGACTAGGAGCAAGCCTGATAAGCCACTGCAATGTCATTCTATATTTCTTGAGAGTGACTTCTCGAATGGCTCCTTCCTTGTAAATCCGAAGCCAATTTGCATAATAGTGATGGAAAAGCTGTTTTTCTTTTGATAAGTTCATGGCAGAACCTCCTTTTTAATTTTTAAAAATTACATAATTTGTTGACAGATTTCCGAGGAGATGCTATACTTATTTTAGCGAAAAAATGTAATTATGAAAAATTTCAAAGAAAGGAAAGTTATGAAACTAGAAGAATTGGCTCTCTTTACGGGAGGTAGTTTACAGGTTCGCTTGGATACTACCAGCTGGGAAGATGCTAGAGACTATATCCTCTACAATCAGCAACATCATCAATTGGATGGTTATGAGGTGATAGAAGAAGTGATAGATAGTCGGACCGTGACGACAGATAGAGAAGTGACCTTGCTCGAGGAGGGCGACTTACTCTTTAGTTTACTATCGGGGAAGGCTGTTTTAGTGAGAGCGGAGCACGCAGGCTTACTCTATACACAGAACTATATCAAAATTGAGCCCATTGCAAAGCTGGATAAGGCCTTCTTACTGTATTTGATTAATGAATCCTCGGCTATTAGACGGCAGTTTTACCAAAGCTTACAGGGGAGTGAGGTAATGAAATATACAGTCAAGCAACTGAAAAGTTTACAGCTAGGCGCCTTGCCTCCTTTAGATAGTCAGCAGAAATTAGGAAAAATTTATTTAGATGGATTAGCCTTACGGCAGAAGCGGCAAGCTTATGCGCAAGGAGATTTTTTACGGCTAACATATTTGTTAAAGGAGGTTTACGCACATGAATGAATTAGCATTTGAAACAGAATTGATTCAATATATTACGACAGGGACTATTACACAGCCGGAGCACCTAGAAGGTCTAGAATGGTCTGTTAGTGATTCTTCGACCCTGTATGCAGTCAAATCTAAACTGTGGACTTATGAGCCGAGTATCAAGACAACGGAGCAATTATGGGAAAATTTTCGTAATATTCTCTGGCAACACAACCAACATCGATTGGACAAACCCTTGAGCGATACCGAGTTTGCTCAGGTCAAGCAGATTATTTCAGATCTGAAAACACCTTATGAGGCTGGTCAGTTTTTATATGGGATTAGCGGTGTTTCCGAATTGGAAATTACACTTGATGATGGACGGCATACATTTTTGACAGTATTCGACCAACGTAAGATAGGCGGTGGGGACACTGTCTACCAAGTGGTGAACCAAATCCGTAGGGCTCCTAAAATCCCTGGACGACGAGAATGTATATTCGATACAACCTTGTTGATTAATGGCTTACCTATTATTCAGATTGAAGAGAAAAAGGATACGGTAGATGTGGACAAGGCATTGAACCAAATGCATCAATATATCCAGGAACGGCAATATACGGATATTTTTTCTACCTTGCAGATTCTAGTCGCTATCGCCCCCAACAATGTTCGCTATATGGCCAATACCACTGCGGAAAAATTTAATAAGGACTTTGCTTTCCACTGGCAGCGTAAATCTGACGGTAGTAAGGTTCGGAATTGGAAAGAATTTGCGGATTCCATGCTCAGCATTCCGATGGCCCATCAGATGGCGACCAACTACATGATCTTAGATGGGACACCGCAGAAACAAATGCTGAAAGTCATGCGTCCCTATCAAGTTTATGCCACTCAGGCGGTCATTGAGGGGATAAAAAAAGTCGATTTTGAACTAGGCTGTAACAAGGTTGGCTACATTTGGCATACGACAGGCTCAGGGAAGACGATTACTAGTTTTAAAACAGCTTGGCTGGCAAGTCGAATGCCCAAGGTAGACAAGGTTGTCTTTCTAGTGGATCGTATTGCTTTGACCAATCAGACTAAGGATGATTATCTGGCTTATGATCCAGAAGCTGGGGAGAATAGTTTTGGCAGTATTCGAGAAACTCAAAATACCACAGCCTTGGCACGGCAGTTGACTAGTAAGGATAGTGGGATTATCGTTACTTCTGTGCAAAAATTGGATACACTGGTGAAGAGAAAATCCTTCAAATCACCAGATAAGCATATCGTGTTTATCGTTGACGAAGCTCATCGCTCAACTGGTGGAGATAGTTTTGCAGGGATTCAAAAGGCTTTTAAGAAAGCGGCTTGGATTGGCTATACAGGAACTCCCAACTTAGATGATACAGGTGCTAGTCTGCGGACGCAAGATATTTTTGGCCCTCTTCTTCATGCCTACACTATTAAAAATGCCATTAGTGACCGCAATGTGCTAGGGTTTAAGGTGGATTTTGAGACAACCATTGATCAGGAAAAACTAAAAACAACTTACTTACCAGATTTTTATCGGCAAAAATATCCGAAGTGGACAAGTGCACAGATTGAAGAAAAGATTGCCAATCTAAGTCCGGATGATATGGATGATGCGGTGACTTCTAGCATCTATGACGAAAATCCAGAGCATGTTCGATTGGTAGTCGAAGATGTCTTCAAACACTGGGCAAATCGCTCTGGCAGTGGCCGTTACAATGCCTTATTCACCACCCACGTAGGTGGAGGCAGGGCCTCCACACCCATGGCGATGATGTATTTCCGAGAGTTTCAACGAATCAATCAACTGCATCGAGAGCAAGGAGGTCTGGTCTTGAAGGTGGGAGTGACCTTTGCCTTGAATACTCAAAATAATGATAGTATGGTCGAGTCAAATACTGGTTTGCTTGAAGCTATTACGATCTATAACACAGAATTTGGGACATCCTTTGGCTTGTCAGATGTTGCCTCTTATACAGAGGACCTGGTTAGTCGCCTTAATAGAACAGCCAAGGACAAGAACTACTTAGATTTGGTGATTGTCGTGGATCAGTTGTTGACAGGTTTCAATGCTCCTGAGCTCAATACTCTTTATGTTGACCGAACCCTAAAAGGAGCCAGTCTTATCCAGGCCTATTCTCGTACCAATCGTGTGGAGGATATGGATAAAAAACCTTTTGGACGGGTGGTCAATTACCGCTGGCCAGCTCATAATGAGAAATTGATGAATCAGGCCTTGGCCATCTATGCAGATGATAGTGCTGCCGATTTATCAGATGCGGAACAAAAAAATAACAATGAAAAAAATGGACTGGTGGCTAAGCCTTTCAAAGATGTATTTGCTGAAGTCAAACAAACGGTCGACCAATTGAGAGAGTTGACGGGTGATTTCAATGATATTCCGAAGTCTGAGAAAAAGCGTGAGGCTATGTTAGAATTGCTCCGTGCTTACAATCAAGGATTGTCTAAGCTGAAACAGTATCAGCCAGAGGAGGTTGATGGGGTGATTGAAGGATTTGATTACAATCAGCCGGACCGCTTTATTGAAAGTTTGGGAATGTCTGTAGAGGAAGAAAAACTTTTGACGACAGTCTTGGCCAACGAATTGAAACGGACCTTGGCGAAAGAGCAAAAAGTTAGCATTCACCAAATTGAACTCAAGATGACTCACATTAAGGAAGTGACAATTGACTACGATAAATTGACCGAACTGGTTGAGCTCTTGCTGAATCAGGTTCACGAAGAGAAGATGGTAGAAGCCGCAGCTACCAGGGATGAATTGGATAGATTTGCAAGCGGTTTGGAAGACCTCAACTATGCTGACCAGATCCGTCAAACAGGGGATGCAATCTATCGAGGTGATTTTCCGACACAAGATATGAACTTTGCTTATCCAGTTAAGGGGATTGATAGTCAGAAGATTATCCAAGAAGCTTCGCATGTTTACATTGACAAGAAGCTCTTTGCTTTCCGAATCCAATGGGGCTTGACGGAGCATATCCGCAACAAAGAACTACGAGAGTTGTTGGCGAGACATCGATATGGTCAGAATGACTTGGATGATACCGGACACTTACGTACCTTGATAAAAGAAGCTAGTCGCGATTACCAGACCTGGGCAGAAGGTGATGCCGTTAAAGGCTTGAGCAAAATTCAGTACCGCAATCAGTTGAGACAAGCACTATATGATTTGGCTGACGACTTGGTTGGTCAATAGGTTGCGATTTTGTTGGATGATAGCGTATAATAGAATGGAAATCGTCCGAAAAATTGCAAAAATAACTTTCAAAAATGAAACAAAAAGAAAGTAGAAAAGGAGGGACTATGACAAAAGAAAAATCAACAGTACCACGATTGCGCTTCCCCGGATTCACGGACGCTTGGAAACAGCGTAAGTTGGGGGAGGTTTTGAAAGAAAGGAATGAAAGTAGGTCTCCAAGTGCTGATGTGCCCCTAGTATCATTTACAGTAGAGAACGGGGTTACCCCAAAAACGGAACGCTATAATCGAGAATTTTTAGTTAGAGATGAGGATAAGAAGTATAAATTTACCCAATTGGATGATATTGTATATAATCCGGCAAATTTGAAATTTGGAGCTATTGCGAGAAACAAATATGGAGCTGCTGTATTTTCACCGATATATGTTACCTATGGAGTGTTGTCAGAAGCTCATCCACTCTTTGTTGAGTTGATTGTGACTTCTACCAATTTCATACAACGAGCATTACGTTATCAAGAAGGGACAGTTTACGAGAGAATGGCAGTTAAATCTTTTGATTTGCTCAGGAGCGAAATTCCCCTCCCCACCCTCCCCGAACAAGAAGCCATCGGTTCCTTCTTCTCCGACCTAGATCAGCTTATTACTCTTCATCAGCGAAAATTAGATGATGTTAAAGAATTGAAGAAGGCTTTGTTACAGAAAATGTTTCCGAAAGGGAATGGAAACGATTTTCCTGAGCTAAGATTCCCAGAATTTACGGACGCTTGGAAACAGCGTAAGTTGGGGGAGGTTGCGGAAAAAATTAGTCAAAAAAATCTAGATAGACAGTATGTAGAAACTTTTACAAATTCTGCTGAATTCGGTATCATTTCTCAGAGGGATTTCTTTGAAAAAAATATCTCTAGTTTGGATAATATAAGTGGATACTATATTGTGAGTCCTGATGATTTTGTATATAATCCAAGGATTTCAAATTTAGCTCCAGTTGGTCCAATAAAGCGGAATAAATTGGGAAGAGTGGGGGTTATGTCGCCTCTTTATACTATATTTAGATTTTCAGATATACATTTGGATTTTGTAGAGAAGTATTTTGACACAACAATTTGGCATAGATATATGGAGCTGAATGGGGATAGTGGAGCTCGCTCAGATAGATTTGCCATTAAAGATTCAGTTTTCAAAGGTCTACCTATTCCCCTCCCCGCGCTCCCCGAACAAGAAGCCATCGGTAACTTCTTCTCCGACCTAGATCAGCTTATTACTCTTCATCAGCGTCAGTTGGATCATCTGAAACTGTTGAAAAAAGCCTTGTTACAGCAGATGTTTATATAGAAAGAGGTCAGTATGACATATTCGCAGGATTATTTAGATGACCTTCTGGTACGAATGGCCTATCATTCCAGCGGGATTGAGGGGAATACCATTTCACTGCCTGAGACGGTTTCGATTATTTTGGAAAGTACGCTACCTGGCAAGCACAAGAGTATCCGTGAATTTTACGAGATTGAAAATCACAAACAAGCCTTCCAAGCTCTGCTATTTGCCTTAGATAATGGGGAAGAGCTGAGTTTGGGACTGGTTAAGGATATTCATGCCTTGTTGATGGACCGCCTCCAGCATGATCGGGGGCAGTTTAAGTCGGTACAAAACGCTATTATTGGTGCGACCTTCAAGACTGCATCGCCAGAGGAAACGCCTTTTCTCATGCAACAGTGGGTGGATAATGCCAACTATCGCTTGGGGTTGCCTTTGGAAATAGCTGAGCTGTTAGAGGTGCTGGCAGATGTACATATTCAGTTCGAGCGTATTCACCCATTTAGTGATGGGAACGGCCGGACAGGACGGCTGATTTTGATGTTTCAAAGTATGCTCAAGTTGGGAGCACCCGTACTGATTAGTAAGGAAGATCGAGCTCTTTATATGGAGTTGTTAGCGGAACAAGATGTGACTGGATTATCCCAATTGCTCAAACGCTCCTTGGAGTTTGAACAAGAACGAAAAAACCAGTTTTAAGTCGAATTTTCAGAAAGCGGCTTTCAATCGGAACTATTATTTTTGCCTGAAAATACAATGAAAGCCCTACTTTCACAACTACTTGGAAACAGCGTAAGTTGGGGGAGGTGGCGGTGGTAGTGATGGGACAATCTCCAGATTCAAAAAACTATACTAATAATCCTTTAGACAATATTTTAGTTCAAGGAAATGCCGATTTAAAAAATGGGAATGTTGAACCAAGAGTTTGGACAACGCAAATTACAAAGATTGCAGAAAAAGGAGACATCATTGTATCGGTCAGAGCCCCTGTTGGAGATGTTGCCAAAACTAGATATAAGGTTGTTCTTGGGCGTGGAGTTGCAGGTATTAAGGGAAATGATTTTATCTATCAGACTTTAATAAGAATGAAGCAGTTTGGTTATTGGATGAAGTTGAGTACTGGTTCCACTTTTGAATCAATAAATTCTGGTGATATTAAAAGTTCATTGATTCCTCTCCCCTCCCTCCCTGAACAAGAAGCCATCGGCAGCTTCTTCTCCGACCTAGATCAGCTTATTACTCTTCATCAGCGAAAATGAGATTTCGAGTAAAAAATGAAACAACATGAAAGGATTACAAAAACATGTCAAAAACTATTCAAGCCATTACCAATCAGATTTGGTCTATGGCCAATGAATTGCGAGGAAACATGGATGCTTCGGAATATAAGAACTATATCCTAGCCTTCATGTTCTATCGCTATCTATCTGAGCATCAAGAGCGTTTCTTGGTGGAAGATGAAATTATCAGTCCTGCTCCAGGGGAAACTGTTCAGGATGCCTATGCACGAGAAGCAGTTGGGACTGACTTGGTGGAGTATTTGGAAAATACAGCTTCTCACCTTGGATACGCGATTGCACCAGAAGATACCTGGGCAAGACTGGTAGCCAAAATTGATAACAGTGAGATTGTAGCGAGTGACTACCAGACGATTTTCGATCATTTTAACGCCAATGTAGAACTCAATCAGGATGCTATGGAAGATTTCAGAGGCGTCTTTAATGACATCAATCTAGGGGACTCTCGTTTGGGCAATTCAACGGTTGCGCGTGCAAAATCCTTGAACAGTATTGTGAAGCTGATTGACAGCATTGAGTATAAAAATGATGAGGGAAAGGATATTCTGGGAGAAATCTATGAGTATCTCATTGGACAGTTTGCTGCTTCGGCAGGTAAAAAAGGTGGAGAATTTTATACCCCGCATCAAGTGAGTAAGATTTTAGCCAAGATTGTTACTTTAGGTTTGGAAAAATCAGATACTAGCTTCTCTGTTTACGATCCAACCATGGGTTCAGGGTCTTTGCTACTAACAGTGCGTAATGAACTACCTCAGGGCCAGCATATCAAATTCTATGGCCAAGAAATGAACACAACTACTTATAACTTGGCGCGGATGAACCTGATGATGCATCAGGTCGGCTACAGCAATATGATTTTGAATAATGCTGATACCTTAGAAAGTGACTGGCCGGACGGGGTCGATGAACTTGGAATCGATCAGCCACGTAGTTTTGATGCGGTCGTCGCAAACCCACCCTACTCTGCTAAATGGGACAATCGTGAGTCCAAATTGAAGGATCCACGGTTTATGGAATACGGTAAGTTAGCACCAGCCTCTAAAGCGGACTTTGCCTTTATCTTACACAGTCTTTATCATCTGAATAATACAGGGACCATGGCCATTGTTTTACCACACGGAGTGCTCTTTAGGGGAGCAGCAGAAGGTCATATTCGCAAACTGATTATTGAGAAAAATTACCTGGATGCAGTTATTGGCTTGCCAGCTAACCTGTTTTATGGCACAGGCATTCCAACCACTATTCTAGTCTTCAAAAAAAATCGTCAGACCAAGGATGTATTCTTTATCGATGCGAGCAAGGAGTTTGAAAAAGGGAAGAACCAGAATCACCTTTCCGATGACATGGTAGAAAAAATTGTAGAGACCTATCACAATCGTCAGTCTGTTGACAAATATGCTCATTTGGCATCAATAGAAGAAATTGCAGAAAACGACTACAATCTAAATATTCCTCGTTATGTTGATACTTTTGAGGAAGAGGAAGAGATCGATCTCGGACAAGTAACGCAGCAACTAGAACAAGATAGACTAGAGATTCGGGCTCTAGAAGATAAGATTCGTCAACAATTAAAGACTTTGGGAGTAGATTTTTAGATAAATGAAAAGAGCGAGTAGGATTTTTCCTCGCTCTTTCTTTGTATATCTTAAGGCTTAATCACATCAACCCCACCCATGTATGGACGGAGAACTTCTGGAATGGTGACAGAACCATCTTCATTTTGATAGTTTTCAAGGATGGCAGCCACTGTACGACCAACCGCTAGACCAGAACCGTTGAGGGTGTGGAGCAATTTGACCTTGCCGTCAGCAGCATCGCGGTAGCGGATTTGGGCACGGCGGGCTTGGAAATCTTCTGTGTTGGAACAGCTGGAGATTTCACGGTAGGCATTTTGGGCAGGGATCCAGACTTCCAAGTCATAGGTCTTAGCAGCTGAGAAGCCCATATCGCCTGTACAGAGGGCTAACACGCGGTATGGCAAGCCTAATTTTTGAAGGATATTTTCTGCGTTTGCGGTCATTTTTTCCAATTCATCGTAAGACTGTTCTGGTGTGGCAAATTTGACCATTTCAACCTTGTGGAATTGGTGAAGGCGGATAAGACCACGGGTGTCACGACCAGCAGAACCAGCTTCAGAACGGAAAGATGGGCTCATGGCTGTGAAGTAGATTGGCAGGTCTTTTTCTTCCAAAATCTCGTTGCGGTAGTAGTTGGTCAATGGCACTTCAGCAGTTGGGATGAGGACGAAGTTAGTGTCTGCCAACTCAAAGGTATCTTCCTTGAACTTAGGATATTGACCAGTACCGAACATAGAGTCGTGGTTGACCATGTAAGGTGTGATGATTTCTTGGTAGCCTTCTGCGATATGCTCGTCCAACATGAAGTTGTAGAGGGCACGCTCCAAACGAGCACCCAAGTTCTTGTAGAAGAGGAAGCGGGCACCAGTTACTTTTGCTCCACGTTCCCAGTCCAGAATATCGAGGTCTTCGCCCAAATCCCAGTGAGCTTTTGGCTCGAAAGTAAATTCACGAGGTGTTCCCCAACGACGAACTTCCACGTTCTCTTCTTCATCCGCACCAACAGGGACAGAATCGTGCGGCGTATTTGGAAGAACTGCAAGGATGGCGTTCAACTCTTCATCGATTTCTAAGAGCTGAGCGTCCAAGTTTTTCACGTCTGCAGACAATTTTTGCATGGCAGCAATCTTTTCGTCAGCGTTTTCCTTGTTGCGCTTGGCTTGGGCAATTTCAGCAGAAACAGTGTTGCGCTCTGCTTTTAACTCTTCAACAGTGACCAGGATTTCACGACGTTTTGCATCCAATTCCTTGATGGTTGCCAATGTTTCGGCAGCCACACCACGAGTAGCAAGTTTAGCAGCCACTCCGTCAAAATCTGAACGAATGCGTTTCATATCTAACATATATAAGATACCGGACCCTTGAAACAGTCTGGGGACTGCTTCGGATTGGGCGAGTTCAATTCTACCACAACTTTCTTGCAGTAAAACCAAACCTTCCTTTCTATTTTAATAAAAAAACGCACACAGGGAAACTGCTGGAGCGACTTTCACCGCGGTTCCATCCAGCTTCACATGTGTGCACTTTGACTATTTTATTTGTTAACAACGGTAGAATTTCACAACTTTTTCCTATCTGCTCGCAACGACCGCAGACTTTCTGAAAGGAGCTAGAAGCTACTTATCCGTTTCTACTATTATACTTGATTTTCTATTTTTTGGCAAATAGATTTGAAATTTTTTGTCCAATAGTTTGAACCAAGGTAGGTAGTTTGACCACTTTCTCATTGCCAATATGCTCACGGGCAATTTTTAAGATCTTACCTGAGTCCTTAGAAGCAAAGAGAAATTTACCACTGTCTGTAAAGACTTCGAAGTGTCGGCTGACCTTTTTATTGCTCACATTGGCACCGATTTGTTCAATCGATGTCCAAGGAATTTGCACATAATTTTCCACGTTGTTATCTGCATAAAATTCCAAAGCTTGATCACCCAGAAGAAACTTGCCGACAGTACTACCAGCTATGCTGAGATAGGAAACACCTGTTGTGGATAGTTCGACATTTTTATTTAATGATTGTGCCATAGTTACCTCATTTCTTGTTTTATTATACCATAAAACCCCGCATGAGCGGGGTTTGTGAATGGATTACATAATTCCAAGAAGGCGAGCTGCGATACCGAACGCGAACAAGCCAACGATGATGGTGATTGGAGAAACTTTTTTCTTCAACAACCACATACATAGGAATGTAAGAAGCAAGTGCATGAAGCCTGGGATCAAACCATCCAAGTTTTGTTGGAAAGTAGTAACCTTAGTTGGTGTTTGTGACAAACCTTGACCAACCAATTCAAAGGCTTTTTGAATACCTTCAGAACCTTCTGGCAATTTATCCCACTCGATGTAAGCACCTTCTGAAAGTGGAACTTCAGAAACTGTGAAGTTGAAGCCGATAGATACCCAACGTTGAGCAAGTACGGCAAGGATGAACATACCAAGGATAGAAGCACCTTTAGTAATGTCTTGGAGGATACCACCTGACATATCTTTAGTGATTTCTTTACCTGATTTGTAACCAAACTCTTGAGTGTACCAGAGGAAGCTCATACGGATAGCGTTCCATAGACCGAAGAAGAGGATTGGACCAAGGATGTTACCTGATACAGCAAGTGAAGCACCAAGGGCACCAAGGATAGGACGTACTGTAAACCAGAATACTGGGTCACCGATACCAGCAAGAGGTCCCATCATACCGATTTTCACACCTTGGATAGCAGCGTCATCGATGTCAGCACCGTTTGCGCGTTCTTCTTCAAGGGCAAGTGTTACACCGACGATAGGTGCAGCAACGTATGGGTGTGTGTTAAAGAACTCCATGTGGCGCTTAAGAGCCGCAATTTGATCTTCTTTTTTAGTGTAGAGTTTTTTGATGGCTGGAACCATTGTGTAAGCCCAACCCAAGTTTTGCATACGCTCAAAGTTCCATGATGCTTGAAGGAAGGTTGAACGCCAGCAAATCGCTTTACGATCTTTTACTGAAAGTTGAATTTTTTCTGTCATGATTGTGTTCTTCCTTTCTTCTTAGTAGTCTTCTAGGATGTCGCCGATTGGGTCGTTAGAACCAGCTCCGCCACCGTTACCACCTTTTTTAGAAAGGTTGAGGTAGATGAAGGCAAGAGATACACCGATAGCACCAAGTGCGATAAGTGTCAATTGGCTAACTGCAGCAAGTGCGAAACCGATAGCGAAGAATGGCCATACTTCGCGAGTAGCCATCATGTTGATAACCATAGCGAAACCTACGGCAACAACCATACCACCACCGACGTTCATACCACCTGACAACCAAGCTGGCATAGATTCAAGAGCAGCTTGAACAGCTTCAGTTGGGATAGCAAGAAGAAGGGCAGCAGGAACAGCAATACGAAGTCCTTGAAGTGAAAGAGCAATCAAGTGGTAGCGCTCAAGTGCACCGAAGTCACCACGTTCAGCAGCAGCGTCAGCACCGTGTACAAGGGCAACAGATGCTGTACGAACAAGCATTGTAAGGAAAAGACCTGCAACAGCAAGAGGAATAGCAAGACCTTGAGCAACTGAGATCGCAGTTGCAGAGAAGTCACCACCCTTGATCAAGATGATAGCAGCGGCAACAGAAGCAAGGGCAGCATCTGGTGCAATGGCAGCACCGATGTTTGACCAGCCAAGGGCAACGAGTTGGAGAGTTCCTCCAAGCATAACACCAGCTGTAAGGTTACCGGTAACAAGACCGATGAGGGTACAAGCAACGATTGGTTGATGGAATTGGAATTGGTCAAGGACACCTTCCATACCTGCAAGAAAGGCCACAACAACGACCAAAATTGCAGAAATAATTGAAATATCTGACATATTTATAATCCTTTCATATTTCTGATAATCACACAGTGTTAATTAGTTTTTATTTAACATCTGCCTTGTTAATCAATTCAAACAAATCTTTTGGTGAATCGTTTGGAACTTTACGAACATCGAATTTGACACCGAGTTCACGCAAGCGTTCAAAGGTAGCGACATCGTCCTTATCCATAGAAAGAACAGTGTTCACCATTGTTTTGCCTGTTGAGTGAGCCATAGAACCAACGTTCAATTCCTTGATTTCTACACCACCTTCGATTGCTTCAAGAGCTTCTTGAGGTGTTTCAAAGAGAATCAAAGCGTGTGTGTTACCGAAACGAGGATCTTTAGAAACCTCAATCAGTTTCTTGATAGGAACGACGTTTGCTTTAACGTTTCCTGGAGCTGCTTGCTTGATCAATTGTTTACGAAGGTCATCTTGTGCCACTGTATCTGAAGCGACGATGATACGGTCAGCTTTAGAAGCAGGAGTCCAAGCAGTAGCGACCTGACCATGCAAGAGACGAGTATCGATACGAGCTAAGTTGATTTTCAACTTACCATCACCGATAACAGTTCCTGGAGGGATTGCACCTTGTGGAGTAGTTGTTGCTACATCTGCTACAGGAGCGGCTTCAGTTGGTTGTAGTTCTTCTGGAAGAACCTTCACACCATCCTTGGCTTCCTTAATAATGTTTGCCGCAACTTCCTCCACGCCAGCAGCAGCGTTAATCATACGCTCTGTGTAAGCTTGGATAAGCATTGGCAAGTTTAGACCGGTGATGATAGCAAACTTACGATCTGGATTTTCACCAGCAACACGGCTTGCTTGGTTGAATGGAGAACCACTCCAAAGGTCAGCCAAAACCAAGATTTCATCATCGGCATCGAATGCGTCCACGGCAGCATTGAGCTTAGCATATAAATCATCTGGTCCTTCACTTGGCATGAAAGTAACAACCTGTACTTTATCCTGTTCGCCAAAGATCATTGAACCTGACTGATGAATACCAGCAGCAAATTCGCCATGACTTGCAATAATGATTCCAATACTCATTATTGATCCTCCTAAATTTTTCTTGTTCATGTAAAAACCATTGAATGGGCTTTCATGTTCGAACTGTAACATTATAAAACGTTTTCAGTGCATTTGTCAAGAGAAATTATGTTAAAAGTGCAAAATGTTTCCAAAACTTTTCATAATCATGTTTCAGAAAAGTGATAAAAATATGCAATGAATATGATAAAAACCTGACAGTTTATCAGGTTTTTTGATGTCTATAAAAATAGGTTTTCTAGTTCACGTGCGACACCATCTTCAAAATTAGCAAATGCTGTCAATCTGTCGGCATGTGGACGAAGTGTATCGCTACAATTTTTCATGGCATAGGCTGTGCCTGCTAGGTCTAGCATCTCAACATCGTTGTGCTCATCGCCGAAGGCAATTAAGTCGCTAGGAGTGGCTTGGTAGAGGTTAAGAACATAGCTCAGAGCGGTTGCCTTATTGACACCTTTTGCACAAGTTTCGAGGATATTCAATGGTCCGCCCCACGTATTGATTTCTAACTCATCCTTGAAATAGGCATTCATTTCTTTTGCAAGTTCATACTTATCAGTTGCACGAGTCTGCATAAGGATGGAATGAGGATCACTAGTGATTAATTCAGGTTTGATGAGTGTATCTGGAGTAATCTGTTCAACCCCCATCAGAGCCGGATCGATCTTGTCTAAGTTCTTTTGAGTGATGTAGAATTTATTCTTGTATTCACCAGCAATAAAATCTGCCTCGAATGTTTCTTCTTCTTTTAGAAATTCGAGTAGGTATTTTTTGTCGATTAAAATATTTTGTTCCCATTGCCATTTCTTTCCAGGGATGTGGACTAAAGAACCGTTGAAATTAATCATGGGAGTATCCAGTTCTAGTTGTTGGTAAAATTTTTCAGCCATTCGATAGGGGCGACCTGTGGCGATAAGAACGGTGTGTCCTGCTTGGCGGACCTTCTTTATAGTTGAGATGGTATAATCAGATAATTGGCTATCATTATTGAGCAATGTGCCGTCCAAATCGATAGCTATGATTTTTTTCTTCATATTTAATAGCATTCCTTTCTAGAGTTGTTATACTAGTTTTTAATAGTGAATAATGTTTAGCTAGTAGCTAGATTGCTGAGAAATTGTTTTATGCGTCAAAGAATACGACTTGTAGGTAGCCACATCTTGAACTAATAACTTCCAGTATAACAAAAGGAGATAATAAAAGCAAAGAAGCGAGTAATTTTGTATAGATTTTTTTGTAAGTCTGTAATGTTCGGTAATTACGGATATTTTAAGTTGAAAATCAATAAAATAACGTTTTTGAGATTAAAAAACTTGAAATTAGAATGTTTTTTGATTATAATGTTTTTATCGTTCGTAAATTAAAAGGAGAAATGAAAAAATGGATCAATTTTTTAAATTGAAAGAACACGGAACGACGGTTTCTACGGAAATTATGGCAGGACTTACGACTTTCTTTGCCATGTCATATATCTTGTTTGTTAACCCGAGCGTATTGAGTGTGGCAGGTATGCCAACTCAAGCAGTCTTTTTAGCGACTATTATTGCGAGTGCTGTATCAACGCTTGTTATGGGATTATTTGCTAACGTACCTTACGCCTTGGCACCAGGTATGGGGTTAAATGCCTTCTTTACCTATACAGTGGTTATTGGTCTTGGTTTTACTTGGCAAGAAGCTTTGGCCATGGTTTTCCTCTGCGGTTTGTTTAATGTTTTAATCACCGTTACCAAGGTTCGTAAGAGCATTATCAAGGCGATTCCGATTAGCTTGCAACATGCCATCGGTGGTGGTATCGGGGTTTTTGTTGCCTACCTTGGTTTCAAGAACTCTAACTTGATTACCTTCTTGACATCTGGTTCAGATATTATTACTGTAAATGGTGTTGCTCCGGCAGATGCAACAGCAGAGACATTCTCAAACGGTGTCTTCTCTGTTTTGGCGGGAGGTGGTGTAGTTCCTTCTATCTCAACCTTCACTGATCCAAGTGTACTTCTTACTGTATTTGGTCTGATCCTTACAGCTGTTTTGGTTATAAAAAATGTACGTGGTGCTATCTTGATTGGTATTATTGCAACGACTGTAGCTGGAATTCCAGCAGGTGTTGTGGACCTGTCTACAATTGATTTTACAAATAACAATATCGGTACAGCCTTTGCGGAGCTTGGTACAACTTTCCTAGCGGCTTTTGATGGTCTATCTTCGCTCTTTGCTGACTCAAGCCGTCTACCACTTGTTTTGATGACTATCTTTGCATTCAGTTTGTCAGATACCTTTGATACACTTGGTACCTTTATCGGTACAGGTCGTAAGACTGGTATTTTCTCAGAAGAAGATGAGAAAGCTCTCGAAAATGGTACAGGCTTTAACTCTAAGATGGACAAGGCGCTCTTTGCAGATGCGATTGGTACCTCAATTGGTGCTCTGTTTGGTACGTCAAATACAACAACGTATGTTGAATCGGCTGCAGGTATCTCTGCAGGTGGTCGTACTGGTCTGACAGCTGTTACAACTGCCGTTCTCTTCCTTCTTTCAATTCTTATCTTGCCATTTATCGGTATTGTACCAGCAGCGGCAACTGCTCCAGCTTTGATTATTGTCGGTGTCATGATGGTTTCATCATTCCTAGATGTGGATTGGAGTCAATTCGAAGACGCTCTTCCAGCCTTCTTTGCGGCCTTCTTCATGGCACTTTGCTTCTCAATCTCATACGGTATTGCAGCAGCCTTTATCTTCTATTGCTTGGTAAAAGTTTCGACAGGTAAGGCTAAAGAAATTCATCCAATCCTTTGGGGAGCTACAGCTCTATTTATTCTGAACTTCATCATTCTAGCCATCTTGTAATCTGTTTATTATCCTTGAACTGATCTTCATTTGAAGGTCAGTTTTTTTATTTACGATTAAAATATATGGGAATCAATGTGATTCAGTTAATGAAATACTGTCTTGAACGTTGTAAATTGCAAACGGATGGAGTTTATAGTCGAATGAATTAGCTTTCAGACAAGGAACTGAGGTGCAGGTTGCTAGAACAGCCTAGAGGCTGTTCTAGGTTGGAAATAAGACTTGCGATGTAAGTCACTTTCGTTGAGTACGGCAAGCCGAAAGTGACGATGTATCAAAGTTAATTCAAATGACTATATTTTTCCATTTCGTCGCTTCTCTGTCTCCTCTTAGTGCCATTTTTACTCCTTATGACTGTATTTTAAATGGCTGTTCGTTATTGTAAGCAAGATGTCACATACCTAGACATCTGCTGGATTAATGTCATGATGGGGTGAAAAAATTTATCATGTAGTCTTTGGGAGTCACAGGGTATAGAATAACCCCTGAGCTTGGGCTCAGGGGAGTTTTCTAACTATAATGTTTGAATAGCGAATGAGTTGCCTGATGGATGGTGCGGGCCGTTTCGGCATTGTTCATGGTATAAAGATGAACACCTGCGACATCATTGGTCACTAAGTCAACAATCTGATCTACAGCATAGGCCAGACCTGCTGCCCGAAGAGATTCAGGATTGTGCTCATATTTTTCTAAAATAGCTTTAAACTTACGAGGGAGGTGAATGTTTTCACAGGTTTTCAAGAGTCGAAGTGCCTGATTCCTGTTGATGATAGGCATAATACCTGCGATAATAGGCACTTCGATGTCTGCTAGAGAACATTTCTCCTGAAAGTTATAGAACGCTTCGTTATCGAAGAAGAGTTGAGTTACCAAGGTTGAGCAACCGGCATCAACTTTCTTTTTCAAATTTTTGATGTCTGAGACAGAATTTGGTGATTCTGGATGTACTTCTGGATAACAGGCTCCAATAATGTCAAAATGTGGGGCTTCTTCCTTGATAAAGGAAATCAAGTCAGTTGCATACTGGAAGTCCTCTTTAGGGGGAAGACCTTCAATAATATCGCCACGAAGTGCTAAAATCTGATGTACACCAATTTCATCGAGAGAATGAAGAATGGATTGGACCTTTTCTTTTGTCAAGTAAGCAGCTGGCAAATGTGCGATAGTTGGAATCTGCAATTCATTGCGAACATGGTTAGCTAACTTGACAGTAGTCTCTTCTACGTTCAAATTGTTATTGCTGCATGTAACACTGATAAAATGAGGGGCCAAACCTTGCATCTCATCGAGAGTTTGGATAATCTTTTCATTGCCTACTTCTGGTTTTGGAGGAAAAATTTCAAATGAGAGACTTGGGGTTTGACCAATCATAAATTAGAGTTCCTTTCTTGCTGCCTTAGCTGCTTGGGTCAAGTGGATAAGGCTAGCTTTTGTTTCTGATTCGCCACGAGTCTTGAGTCCGCAGTCTGGGTTAATCCAAACTTTTTCTTTCGGTACTTTAGCAAGGATGGCTTGAATAGTGTGTGCAATTTCATCAACGGCAGGGACACGTGGAGAGTGGATGTCATAGACACCAGGACCTACCTGAGTTTGGAAATTTTTAGCCTTGAGTTCATCTAGAATAACAAGATTTGAACGGCTGGCTTCAAAGGAGATAACATCCGCATCCATATTGTCGATGGCAGGAATGATGTCAGTAAATTCGCTATAGCACATGTGAGTGTGAATTTGTGTATCTGGTGCAACAGTTGAGTGTACCAAACGGAAGGCTGGAATTGCCCAGTCAAGATATTCGCTGTACCAGTCGCTGCGACGAAGTGGCAATTTTTCACGGAGAGCAGCTTCATCGATTTGGATAATCTTGATTCCAGCTGCTTCAAGGTCGAGAACTTCTTCCTTGATAGCAAGGGCAATTTGAAGGGTTGATTCCTTGATAGAGATATCTTCACATGGGAATGACCAGTTGAGGATGGTTACAGGACCTGTCAACATGCCTTTGACTGGTTTATTGGTACGGCTTTGAGCATAGCTAGACCATTTGACAGTAATTGGGTTCAAGCGTGTCACATCACCCCAGATGATTGGTGGTTTTACTCCACGAAGACCATAAGATTGGACCCAACCGTTTTTGCTGAAGAGGTAGCCAGATAGGTTTTCACCGAAATATTCAACCATGTCGTTGCGTTCAAATTCACCGTGAACCAATACATCGAAGTCAACTTCTTCCTGCCAAGCAATCCATTCGTCTGTTTGCGCTTTGACAAATGTATCATATTCTTCTTCTGAGATGTTGCCTTTGCGGAAAGCCAAGCGTGTGCTACGAACTTCCTTGGTTTGAGGGAAAGAGCCAATCGTTGTTGTCGGAAGAAGTGGTAAGTTTAGCTTCTCGCGTTGAATGGCTTCACGCTCTGCAAAAACAGGCAGGCGTGTATAGTCTGAGTCTGTCAGTCCTGCAAGACGGTCTGCAAGGGCTGCATCACGACCGACACGTTCAAGGGCAAAGAGTTCCTTGTTAGCTGTGAAAGCAGCTTCGCCTTGACCGTTACGGATGGCATCCAAATCACGCAATTCGCTCAGTTTTTCAACTGCAAAGGCAAAGTGGTTGAGAATTGCGGGTTCAAACTCTTCATTTGCTGTTGTGAAAGGCACGTGAAGAAGGGAGCAAGAAGTTGTTATCACGACATTTTCAGCTGGAATAGCATTCAAAACAGCCAGGCTCTTTTCATAATTGTTGCGCCAGATATTTTTACCGTTGACGATACCAGCGTAGAGGGTCTTGTCAGCTGGGAAGCCTGTCGCAACAAGTGCAGCAGTTTCCTTACCTTCTACAAAGTCAAGACCGATGGCATCGACTGGTAGGTTTGTCAATTCAGTGTAAATATCACGAACATCACCGAAGTAGGTTTGGATAAGGACTTGCAAGCCTTTTTTATCTGCCAAGAGTGTTTGATAGATGTTAAGGAAGAGGGCTTTTTCTTCTGCAGTCAAGTCCTTGACCAAGCTAGGCTCGTCTAACTGGATTTTTTCAGCGCCAAGTTCTGCCAATTTCTCAAAGACTTGTCCGTAGGCTGCAACTAAGCTATCAGCGAAATCAGTAGCAGTTAAACCTTCTTCAAAATCAGTTAATTGTAAGAGTGTGAATGGACCAATCAAAACTGGACGAGTTGTGATACCCAAGTTTTTTGCTTCTTGGAATTCATCGAAAATCTTATGACCGGCTAGTTTGATTTCTGTATCTTTTTCAATAGCAGGAACGATATAGTGGTAGTTGGTGTTGAACCATTTTTTCATCGGTCTAGCACGAACGTCCCCTTTTTCTCCTTGATAGCCACGTGCAAGGGCGAAGTATTTTTCAAGGTCGGTCAAGTCAAGATTCTGTACTGCTTTAGGTACAATGTTGAAGAGAACAGCTGCATCCAAAACATTGTCATAGTGGGAGAAGTCGTTGCTTGGGATTTCAGTAATGCCTGCTTCTTTAACAATATTCCAGTGCTTAGCACGTAGGTCTTTAGCTGCTTCCAAAAGTTCTTCTTGTGGAATTTCATTTCTAAAGTATTTTTCAGTAATAAATTTTAACTCACGGTGTTCTCCGATACGTGGGAAGCCGATAATAGTAGTAGTCATGGTTTTTCCTCCAAAATATTTCTATGCTCTTATCCTAACAGAAAAAATATCACTTGTATAATTGTAAAAAATTAGATGTTGCTATAGTTTTTAGTTATAACAACCTTGGTTTGGATTTCGTGTTTAGAATGTCTACTATATAATACAACTATTTCCTTTTTCAACACTTCATAAAACAGTGTAGATTGTATCGTTATAGTTTTTCTTAATGTGTTGATAAATATTATATATTTGTCAAAATTTTAAATCCTTGGTAGACTAGTACTACTTTTTGAAATTGGAGGAAGTGTTATGAAGAAGAAGTGGCTAACAGGCTTATTATCTACAGTAGCAGTACTAACCTTGGCAGCTTGTGCTAGTAGCGGTTCATCAACTGCATCATCAAGCTCAAACTCAGTTGCCGATTCGGAAACTTTTACTTATGCAATTAATGGAGATCCTAGTTCGACAAACCCAATCAACACTAGTGACCGTTGGGGCTTAACCTTGACTAACTTTATTTACTCTCCACTTATTCGTGTTGAAGCAGATGGTACTTATGTAAATGAATTGGCAGATTCCTATGAAGTTGCCGAAGATGGTCTAAGTATCACCGTTAAACTCCGTCAAGATGTCAAGTGGTCTGATGGGGAAAGTTTCAATGCTGATGATGTCATCTTTACTTATGAACAAAAAATTAAAAAGGAAAATGGTGGTTCAGATGGTCTTTATATAAATGACCAACCAGTTAAGCTTGAAAAGTTGGATGATTACACGGTTAAATTCGTTCTTCCAGCTGTTTCTGCACCAGCCTTGGACAATATTGTTACGGAAACATACATTATTCCACAGCACGTTTTCAAGGATGAGGCAGACTTCTCAGCAAGCCAATTGACAGCGACACCAGTGGGAACTGGTCCGTACAAGTTTGTAGAATACAAGCATGGTGAATATATCAAACTTGCTGCCAATGAGTACTACTACAAGGGAGAAGCTGAAATTGATAACCTTGTTTTGAGGATAATTGAAAGTGCTGATACGACTAAAGTAGCCTTACAAACAGGTGAAGTAGATGCGGCCTTTGTATTGCCTTCTGATATTCAAGATTTGAGTACGGATACTATCACAACCTATGCCTATAGTGAAAATCGTGTCGGTTATCTTGGGCTCAATACTTCGACTGAAGAATTGAAGGATGTAAAAGTTCGTCAAGCCTTGCTATATGCCTTGAACAAAGAAGAGTTCAACCAAGCTGCTTACTTGGATAAAAAATACTATGAAAATCCATATTCATTCTTGCCAGTTGCTAATCCATATGTGACCGAAGATGTTGAGAAATATGAGCAGAATTTGGAAAAAGCAAAACAACTCTTATCTGAAGCAGGTGTTAGCAATTTGACTTTAAATCTTGGTTATGCAGGTTCTGATGCAGCTCAAACCTTACAGGCTACCTTAATTCAACAACAATTGTCAGCTATTGGTGTGACAGTTGAATTGGCAGGTGGGGACTCTACAGCACTCTTTACAGAGTTGAAAAAAGAAGGTTCAACAGCTTATGACCTATTCTTGGGTGGCTATATCATGGGAAATGACCCTGATCAATATTCCCGCCTATTCAAAACTGGTGGAGCTTCAAACTACTTCAAATTGTCTTCAAACGAAGTGGATAGCCTCTTTGAACAAGGAGCTGTTGAATTGGATCAAACAAAACGCGAACAAATCTATGATGATTTGCAAGCGACACTGGCTGACCAAGCTGCTATTTACCCAATCGTAGATAACAAGAAGGTGTTGGCGGTGAACAACCGTGTGAAAAATGTAGAAGAAGCGGGTTTGATACCAATTTATACATTTGAAGATCCGTCGAAGTTAACAATTGAATAGTCTTTGTATGCTGGTATGACCAGCAAAGAGGAGAAGGAGTGGTAAAAAGTGGAAACTCCTCCCCTCTTTTTCGTGTTTTTGGAGGATATATGTTTCGATATATTGTCAAAAGAATCTTGCAGGCAATTCCTCTCTTGCTGCTGATTTCTTTTATTGTCTTTTCTTTGATTCAATTGGCACCGTTTGATGTCATAGATTCGATGACAACGCCAAATATGAGTCAAGAACAAATTGATTTATTAAAGGTAAAATATGGTTTGGATCAACCGTTCCTTGTTCAATACGCTGTCTGGCTGAAGGGGTTACTGACTGGAGATTTAGGTTTTTCACTAATGACTCAACACTCGATTGGAGTTGATTTGGCTGAAAAAATTCCCAACACCATTTCATTGGTCTTACCTGCATATGTGACGGCCCTAATCCTAGCGATTACATTGGGTTTGCTTGCGGCGTCCCAAAGGGGGAAATGGGTGGACAAGTTTATCGATGCCTTTGCTTCTGTAGGAATTGCAGTCCCGACTTTCTGGTTTGCCATGATATTAATTTACTTTTTTGGTTATAAATGGCAGGTTTTTCCATTTATTGGGATGTATACCTTGGGAAAAGAGGGAAACCTTCTTGATTTTCTGGCACATTTTACCTTACCCTACGTGACCCTGACTATGGCATTCCTACCAGAATTGATTCGATTTATCCGAGCCTCAGCAATTGTAGAAGTTGAGAAAGATTATGTGACCGTTCAAGAGGCTTTCAAAGCCAGCCGATTTGAGATATTTGGGAAACATGTGGCTCGCAATGTTTTGATTCCTATTGTGACTCAAATTGGGATGGCCTTGCCGATGCTGGTAACAGGTGCTATTATTACAGAAACCATTTTTGCATGGCCTGGTGTAGGTCCTTATTTGACAGCAGCTACTAAGAGTTTGGACTATCCAGTGATTATGGCTGTCATGCTTTTGTCTGCGACCTTAGTTATTCTAGGGAATCTCTTATCAGATATTCTCTATGCTGTGGTGGATCCGCGTATTTGGAAAGGAGGAGAAGGTCAATGATTTTGAAGCAATTTAGGGAGACTGTAAAGAGTTCGCCACTCTATTTATTCTCGATTTTGTTCATTCTTTTTCTACTATTTTTATCCTTAATTGCGCCACTGATACCTATAGATCCAAATGTGACCAACGTAAGTCAGATGAACCAGGGTCCTAGTGCAGCGCATTGGTTTGGTACAGACCAGGTGGGACGTGATTACTTCATTCGAGTGATTTATGGTGGTCGCATCTCACTCTTAGTTGG
The DNA here is from genome assembly GCF_046032535.1 of Streptococcus suis. GTDB lineage: Bacteria > Bacillota > Bacilli > Lactobacillales > Streptococcaceae > Streptococcus > Streptococcus suis_AK. The sequence continues at coordinate 37,355 of NZ_JARQPL010000022.1, forward strand.
TTTATTGGCAATGACTGCATCAGTTACGATTGGAAGTCTTGTTGGTATTACAGCAGGCTATCTTGGAGGAAAATGGGATAATGCTATTATGCGGTTTGTCGATGTCCTATCATCCATACCTTGGTTGGTCTTAGTTATCGTCCTCAGCGTCTTTCTGAAACCAGGTTTGACTACGATTATCATTGTAATAGGTGGTTTTTCTTGGATGAGTATTGCTCGGATGTTGCGTGCTGAAACATTGAAAGCCAAAGTGGCGGATTATGTTGGGTATGCTGCCTTTATTGGTTTAAAGAAACCAGTGATTGTCTGGCGGCATATCTTTCCAGCAATCCTTCCGACTTTGATTGTGACCGCTTCAACTAGTATTTCATCAGCTATTATGACGGAATCAGCCCTCAGCTTCTTAGGAATGGGGATTCAACAACCTCTAGCATCCTGGGGAAGTCTCTTGCAAAATGCCCAGTCTACCTTGCAGAGTGCTCCTCATATGGCAATATTGCCTGGACTTTTTATCCTATTGACCATTTATTCATTTAACAATATCGGTGATCTGATACGGGATTGCCTTGAAAGAGAGGTCTACTAATGTCAAAACAGCTAGTCGAAATAAGTAACCTCACCATTGTCAATAAAAAGAGAAAAGGACAATCGATACTGGTGAAGGGGATTGACCTGTCTATTCCTAAAGGAAAAATTGTAGGTATTGTTGGAGAGTCTGGTTCAGGTAAGAGCTTGTCGATGAAGTCTTTGATGGGCATTTTACCAAAGGGTTTGGAAGCAAGCTATGATCGATTTGAAATGGATGGAAAGCAAGTACGTAATCCAAAGGTTTTGCCTTTGTCTATGATTTTTCAAGATCCAATGACCTCCCTTAATCCCTTGCGGACAGTAGGTTATCATTTGCAGGAAGTTCTAAGACGTTTTCAACCTAAGTTGGCTAAGGAAGAACGGGACAGAACTATCCATGAAATGTTGGAAAAGGTGGGAATTGAACATCCAGAACTGCGTCTCAAACAGTTTCCTTTTGAATTTTCAGGTGGTATGCGTCAAAGGATCATGATTGCCATGGCCTTGTTGACCAAGCCGGATTTATTAATCGCGGACGAGCCAACAACAGCTTTAGATGTAACCATTCAGGCTCAAATCTTGGCCTTGCTCAAAGAACTACAGAAACAGTTGGGGTTGACAGTTGTGATAGTGAGTCATGATTTCAGTGTTATTGCTGGAATCTGCGACTTGGTTTATGTCATGAGGAATGGATTGGTTGTGGAACACGGAACGGTTGATTCTATCTTTTCACAACCCTTACACGCATATACCCAGTCACTACTAAGAGCAGCTCGTTTGGAAGCCAGTCTTGGAGCGGTTTTAGCCGACTCCGAAGATAGTCAGTTGATTCAAGTTAGTCCAGGACATTGGGTTAGAAAGTCTAGTGGTAAAAAGTCAATAGAAAGTTGATTAATTTTTAGATGATTTTCTAGACAAAAGGGTGCACTAAAAAC
>NZ_JARQPL010000023.1:0-38847 GCF_046032535.1 Streptococcus suis
AGCATTAAAACAGCCATTTTTCTCTAAAAACAGTAAAAAAGACAAACACCAAAACGATGTTTGTCTGCAATCTGAAGCCTTGACTTACGTCAAGGTTTTTTTGGTATTTCCAAATTAATTTACAATATCATCTTATAGGACCAACCTTTCTTTGTCTTTTCAACAGCTTCAAAGCCACATTTCTCAAATAGTTTACGGGAGCCCGTATTCCAGTCATAAATTTCTTCGACAAGTATTTCCTCAAGACCCACTTCCCTTGCACGCTCGATCATTCGCTGTAATACCTTAGTCCCGATTCCCTTTTTCCAATACCGCTTATCTCCAATGGCAATGGCAAAATCATCTGCAAACAGCGTTACATCACCAATTGGGATAAACTGATTGTCTTCAAAAATTTCAATAAAGTAACATTCGCCATTTTTAGACAAATAATCATACATGCGATTGAGTAAGTCAAGACTATAACGTTCTTGATCACCATCAATCAGCCAGACCAATTCTAGATCTTGGTGCCATTCAAAAGCAAAATCATGTTGTCCATCATACCGACGAAGACGGACTTGTTTGTCTATTTCTAAAATATCTGCTTGTTCAATTCCAGTGATTGCCATTTCGGATCCTCTCTCATTTACAATATGTTCATTTTAACATACATCTCTATCAATATCAATAAATGTTATAGCACGCTGATTGACAAGATTTTATCGATATGCTATACTAAAGCAAATAAAGCATTGCGAGGTAAGGAGAAATGGACAATAACAAGTAAAACTCAATTTAAGTTCTATACTTATTTAGTAGTTTTCTTGCGTCCATTTTTCTGTTTCCTCTATTCCATGAATAGGGTCTTTTTGAGCAGACTTCGACACACTACTAAATAGGTAGTGTGTCTTTTCTTGTAAAGGAGGCCTTATGCTACTAAGCACTCAACATTTATCTCTCGACCATCAAAAAGATTTAAGAACCTTGGTTCATGACCTAAACCTCATTGTCAACCCTGGCGATAAAATAGCTATCATCGGCGAAGAAGGAAATGGAAAATCCAGTCTATTACTCACCTTGATGGATTCAACTCTTGTCGCCGACTACCTACTCATATCAGGCAGCATTCACCGATATTTTCACTCGCCAGTCTACATTCCCCAAGGTCTTCCATTGGAAATGGCAGAGCTAACCTTGAACGACTATTTCTTCGGAGATCTGGACATTGACATTGATTACGGCCTACTCTACCTCTATGCTGAGCAACTCCAGTTTAACAGCGAGCGATTTGCCAGTCAACAATTGATTGGAAGTCTGTCAGGTGGCGAAAAATTAAAAATTCAGTTAATCAAATCTCTAGCAACTCCATCTGATATTATTTTTCTGGATGAGCCGTCCAATGACTTGGATTTAGATACCTTACTTTGGCTTGAAAACTATATCATTACTAGTCCTAAAACCATTCTATTTGTTTCCCACGATGAAGACTTCCTCAGTAAAACAGCTACAAAAATCATTCACCTAGAATCTGTTAAGAAGAAAACACTTGCTCAAACCAAGGTTGAAGAACTGGACTACCAGGATTACGCATTGAAACGCCATCAAGCTTATCAGAAGCAGGTCCAGCAAGCTCGGAATGACCAAAAAGAATTTGACAAAGCCATGAACAAGCACCTACGTCAAAAATCACAGGTTCGTCATACCTTGCTCAACACCCATGATGCCACACTAGGACGGCTTATAGCCAAGAAAATGAAGAATGTCTTATCGCGTGAAAAACGATATGAAAGAATGAAGGAAAATCTCACACAAGTTCCTTTTCATGAAGATGCTATTTCCCTCTTCTTCTCAGACATTTCACCACTACCAGCTAGAAAGCAAGTACTTCACTTAGAAAACTTCCAATTAAAGGTTGACGAGCGACTACTCGTTCAAAACATCCATTTCAACTTAAATGGACAAGAGAAAATTGGCATCATTGGACAAAATGGAATAGGTAAATCCAGCTTTCTAAAGATCATCTATCAGAAACTCAGGCAACGAGCAGATATAAACTTGGGCTACATGCCCCAGTACTATACAGAAGTCCTTGATGAGTCTAACACTCCACTTGATTTTTTATTAGAAAATGGCAATCGTGAGCAGGAACAACTTGTCTTAACGCATCTAGCCAGTCTTCAGTTTACGCGACAAGAAGTTCATCACAAGATCAGTGAACTTTCGGGGGGACAAAAAGCCAAGTTACTCTTGTTAAAAATGGTTCTTGAACAAGCCAATTTTCTCTTATTAGATGAACCCAGTCGAAACTTCTCTCCCACTTCTCAGCCATATATTCGTCAACTATTTTCCGATTATCCAGGTGGTTTGGTATGCGTATCACACGACAGACGCTTTTTGAAAGAAGTTTGTCAAAGAATCTATCGACTAACTGAAAATGGACTGGAAGAACTAGAACAGATATAAAAAAGAAAAATGGCACACACGCCAAATTTCCTTTTATTTTTTCATAAAGAATGAAGCCATGCTATTCGGTTCACAACCTATAATTTATCAAGAGCAAGTTGCAAATCTTCTAGCAAATCATTGATATTTTCAAGACCAACAGATAGGCGGATTTGATTTGGTGTGACACCAGCAGCAAGTAAATCTTCCGGAGCTAACTGAGCGTGCGTGGTTGTAGCTGGATGAACTACTAGTGATTTAGCATCGGCAACGTTTGCTAGATTAGAAAAGATTTCCAAACTATCAATAACCTTACGCGCCTCTTCCGCTCCGCCTTTTACTTGAAAAGAGAAAATAGAGCCAACACCCTTAGGCAGGTACTTATCCGCCAAAGGCTTATAAGGACTATCTGGGAGTGATGGATAATTGACCGACTCTACCTGAGGATGACTAAGTAAAAAGTCAACAATTTTTTCAGCATTAGATACATGACGCTCTACACGGAGAGACAAGGTTTCTAACCCTTGTAAAAGTAAGAAAGCGTTGAATGGAGCAAGGGCAGCACCTGTATCGCGAAGCAATTGTACACGAACTGCTACAATAAATGCTGCAGCACCAATATCACGAGTATAACTAATGTTATGATAGCTTGGATCTTCTTCAACAAATTGCGGAAACTTACCAGATGCTGCCCAGTCAAACTTGCCGCTATCGACAATCACACCGCCAATGGTCGTACCATGCCCACCGATAAACTTGGTTGCTGAATGGACGGCAATATCAACACCATGAGAAAATACATTAATCAAATATGGAGTTGCGAAGGTATTATCTGAAACAAGCGGGATGTGGTGGTTGTGTGCAATTTCTGCTAATTTTTCAAGATCAGGAATATTGATAACAGGATTTCCCAAGGTTTCAATAAATACCAGTTTTGTATTATCTTTAATCGCCGCTTCTACCGCTTCAAAATCATCGATATCTACAAAGCTTGTTGTAATACCATAGCGAGGAAGGGTTTCTTTGAATAGGTTAAAAGTCCCACCATAGAGTGTCGTTGCTGCCACAATGTGATCGCCAGCATGTGCCAACGCTAGAATAGTGTATGTGATGGCTGCCATTCCTGAAGAAGTGGCCAAGGCACCAATACCACCTTCTAAGGCTGCTACACGATTTTCAAAAGTAGAGACCGTCGGATTCGTAATTCGAGTATAGATATTCCCCGGTTTACGTAAAGCGAATAAATCTTCTGCTTCTTGAGCATCTTCAAAAACATAGGAAGTGGTTTGATAGATGGGTACAGCACGTGATTTTGAAGCAGAATCAACTTCTTGTCCAGCATGGAGTTGAAGGGTTTCAAATGAAAATTCTCTAGTCATAAAGGTACTCCTTTGGTCTTTTTCTGTATTCTACCTCATTTTTACCATCTTGACTAATACTTAAACATTAGAGATATGTATAGTTAACAACTATAGCCACTAATCAGTTATCCTATAAGAAAAATTTTTCCATATTACATGGATACTAAACAAGCACTTAAATGACTAAAATGTAAGTCAGTAAAAGCGGAGAAATACACTTCAAAAATCGTGACTTTTCTTCTCGACATGCAATTAATGGACAAGCTACTGGAGGAAAAGCTTTTCCCTTCTTTACGAAGCTGACAAATCCCATTTCTTTGTCGTTTTACGGTCATCTTTCGTAGTCAACGAAATCGATTCATCAAAGTAGGCCAATAGTTAAAGATTTTACAAAATTAATGCATTTAGGTCTAAAAAGACTTAATGACTAAATTTTAGAACAAGTTTTATTCAATTTTATCTGATGTTCGTTAGACATACTTCCACGAAAAAGAGGAAGCCGAGCAAACCATAATGGATCACTTGCCCAGCTTCCTTAACAGAAAACAGATATTATCCTAGAACAATTCTTTGTAATATGAGATTGTCTCATCTAATGTTGGCATGAATGGATTTCCTGGTGCACAAGCATCAATCAAGGCATTCTTAGAAAGGTATTCAAAGTCAAAGTCTTCTTCTTTGATGTCCAACTCTGTTAATTTCTTCGGAATACCGACTTTGGCTGACAATTCTTCGATTTGTGCAATGGCATAGTCAGCACATTCTTCGTCTGACTTGCCTGCGATATCAAGACCTAAAGCTTTTGCAACATCGCGGAAAGCAGCTGGTACACGTTTGGCATTCTCACGTTCTATGATTGGCAAAATCATAGCACAGCAGACGCCGTGTGGCAGATCGTAAACAGCTCCCAACTGGTGAGCCATCGAGTGCACATAACCTAAACCAGCATTGTTAAAACTCATACCGCCAAGGAAAATAGCATGGACCATAGCCTCACGGGCTTCGATATCTTGTCCGTTTTCAACTGCTCGTGGTAGGTATTCTTTAATTAACTCAATGGCACCCATAGATAATTTTTTGGTTACACCGTATGCTCCAGGAGTTACCAAGGCTTCGATGGCATGAGTCAAGGCATCCATACCTGTTGCTGCAGTCAAAGCTGAAGGCTTGGACAACATAAGCTCAGGATCGTTGACTGACATAACAGCTAGACTGTTTTTATCCACCATAACCATTTTAACCTTGCGTTCTTCATCGGTGATAACGTAGTTAATGGTGATTTCGGCTGAAGTACCTGCAGTTGTATTGATTGCTACAACTGGCAGACCAAGTTTTTCTGACTTATGCAATCCTTCATAGTCTTGTGGTTTACCACCGTTTGTTGCCATGATAGAAATACAGCTTGCCGCATCCTGAGGAGAACCACCACCAACTGAGATGATGAAATCACAGTCATTTTCCTGCAAAACTGCTAGACCATCAAATACATTTTTACAAGTCGGGTTAGGATCAACCTTACTAAAGACTACGTAGTCAATACCTACTTCATCAAGTGGCTTGGTAACTTTAGGTAAAATATTACTTGTTCGGATAAAATCATCTGTTACAAGCAGAGCCTTTTTGTAGCCCAAATTCTTGACATAACTACCAATTTCGTTGACACAACCGCGACCAATCAAATTGACTGCTGGGACGTAAAATGTTGCCATAGACAAGCTCCTTTATTCATTTTGTTTTTATATTATTATACTATAAATAGCAAGTTGTGTAAAGGTTTTGTGAAATTTTTAACGTAAAAAATTTCATCCTGCCCAAGACAATGATTCACCATCTAGCTTACTGCTACTCCGCAACAATTCGTTTACTTGATGAATGGTTTAAAATTCAGTAAAATAATGTTTACGAGGAGGGAAAATGATGAATTTACTCGAGTATATCGGTCCGATTCTCTTCATTACTGCAATCATTAGCTATAGTCTCACCGGAGGTTTAAAGATAGCAAAGCCACTATTAACGTACCAAAATGTCCAAAATGTAAGTCAGAAAAACTTCAAAAATACCCTCCCAAAAAACGCGAATATTTTCCTCGAGATGCAATTATTGGTCAAGCAATTGGTGGAAGAAACGGCGCAATGTTTGCCCTTCTTTATGAAGCTGATAAAACTCATTACCATTGTCGATTTTGTGGACATAATTTTGCAATAAAAGAAAATCGTTTAATTAGAGAATCCTAAAATTATCAATTTAAACCTTGAACATCATTTTACCTTCAAAAAGCAAAAACAACTGATAAAATATTCTAGCAGATTTCAATTTGGAATTGTCTATAGGTCTGACAAACTCCCCCCATCCAACTGCTACGAATCAATGTCTAGAAAACACATTACCAAAGTTATTGTTATTCAGACCCTGGTCAAAAATCATAAAATAGAAAACAGCTTAGAATCAACGTTTCTGGAAATGTAATTCTAAGTTGTTTTTTGAACAAATTTGTATTTGGAGAGAATATTTGCACATCCACAGTATGATAATATCGTCTCAATCTTTAAAAGATATGAATACCAATCTCAGTAAAATGAAATAAAAGGTTAACGAAGTATTCTAATAAAATAGTCCTTTATCAATTTAATGCAGTGGCACACAAAATAAAGATTAGTGATATCCTAGACTTATTAAATAAAAAGATATCGAAAATCAAACTTAACTAGCATACCCATTATTTTCTTCAAAGTTCTCCATCATTTTCTTCTGCATAAGTATAATTTCGGAATGAAACACATTAGCCAAAGTGGATTGATTGATGATTTGACAATTGATTCGCACAGATTTCAAGACTCTCTCAACTAGACTTTCGACTTCTGAACTGTTACGAATCCCCATATCCCATAGTTCTTGCAAGACTGATTTTTCATATCTTCTTTCATACTCAGACATCCCCTGCTTCGCCCAAAACAGTTGACCACTCTCATTCTCAAGCCAATTCCAAACCAGATCAGGATTTTTTACTAAAGGTTTCTCAATTTGACAAGATTGACAAAGAACCATTTTATTAGACAAAGAATAGGACAACGGCCAGATTTTATTGACAATTTGACAAGCAGATACAGCAAAAGAAGATTTACATCTCCAGCAACAACCACTCAAATTATCTTCGACGTCACAAATTCCCATGTCAACTAAAGTACTTGCCCAATATTCTTCAACCTCTTTGACTCCTGTTTTTTTAGCTACTAATCCAAACATTTTTATAATCTCCTTTAATAATCAATCAAATTTGAAAAGTCGATAGAATGCCAAATTTAAAATAAGCTCTAGAAAATAGTCCAAATAAATTTATTTTTTTCATTCGACTTGATCTTTATGCTTATATATTACTACCAATTTTTTATTTTGTCAAACATGTTAAACAAAATTTGCAAAAAATATTTTTTAATGGTATAATTAGTTAAACAGATAAGGAGACAACCATGATTTTAGGTGATATTTTAAAAGAATACCGAAGCAAGAATAAATTATCAATGGATAAATTCGCTGAATTATCTGGTTTAACAAAAGGTTATATTTCTATGTTGGAAAAGAACCAGCATCCCAAAACCAAAAAAGCTCTCCTGCCAACGATGGATACGCTAGAAAAAGTCGCTAAGGGCATGGCTATATCGGTTGGTGAGCTAATCGAGCAACTAGATTCCAATCAGGATATAGCTTTAACGATTACTCCTTCCCAATTTAAACTCTTTCAACAGCCTATTCATCCAGAGGTTCAAACCTTGGACAATGAATTAAAAGGTGATTTCCATGCACAATGGTTAACTTTTGGTCAAGAACAGTTATCAGCTATGCAAACTGCCTCAGTTACTCCTTCTGCTTCTATTCTTCACTTGGATGACTATCGGGAGCGAATCGAATTACCTGTTCCTGGTAAGGTTTCTGCCGGTACAGGTTACTGGCAGGATACAGATATGAACAATCTTGTATCATTCTATAACGATGAGATTCCAGATAACCAATCTTATGATACAATCGCTCAGGTTGTGGGAGATTCTATGGCTCCGCATATCGAGGATGGAGACTATCTCTTCATTCGCCTAACTCCTCATATTCCCCTAAATACAATTGGAATTTTTTCAGTCAATGGGGAAAATTTTGTTAAAAAGTTCAAAGGTGACTATTTGCAATCACTCAATTCTGACTATGATGATATCTATTTTAGCCCAGAAGACGATATTCGACCTATTGGTCAAGTTGTAGATATTTATAGTCCAGATTGATTTCTAAGCCTAGTTAATCACTAGTTATATTGGCTACATTCATCCATCTAGTTTTGGAAAGTCTGTTCGTATAGCTGGCGTTTTTTCCTACTGAAAACAAACTGAAAAGCACAGTAAAAGGAGGCTATGACAGCCTCCCTTTTATATGTCAAATTGGAAAAGTCCATTACCAGATAGTTATTTGACAACAAGTTAATGATTAAATAATTATTCTGCTACCCTTATGTCTTTGATTGTCCTCTTACTATTTGTCTAAAGTGTGGAGATTGCTTATTATGATGAAAATCGCTAGAGGTTTTTGTGATTTTCTAAGGTTATGTTCAAAAGTTACAACATCTTGAACACATAGTAGTTACGACACGAATAATCTTAGCCTACTTCTGATTGAACCGGGTAGCAAGGCTAAATAATGAGTTAATGCTATGCATTTGACAATGGATATCACAAATAGATATAAAACAGGGATAACGGACTTTTCCCCTACTAGCATCCCTCTCTTTTTATTAGAGAAAGATGGCTAATAGTATATACACTTCTACGAACGCTAAAGAACTCCTTTCAGCAATTCAGATGGCGTTCAACATCTTAACTAACTATTTCCTTTTTTCAAATAGATTATACCACTATTATAAAACGCTTTCAAATAATTATGTGCTCCAAAGTCAACTTTTTTGCTTTTCTTTTTCCTTGATAAAGTTTTCCCACATTTTTTGTTGCGGCTTAGCAAATGGGTAGGTAGGAAAATCTTCTACAGAAACCCATTTCAATTCTTTTGATTCTGGAAGGTTAAGTGTTTCTGCCACACCTTCTACCATTTCTATCTGCCATTTGCGGTGACTAAAAATGTGCTGGACGATGCCAAATTCTTGCTCTTGCCAATCAACAGTCAGACCATAAAGTTCCGTAAAGCTCTGCCGAATATCTGGCTGAACAACTTCTTCTGCAACTTCAAAGAGAGAGACTTGTTTTTCAACGATTGCTCCTTTTTCCAAAAGCGGAAAAGACCAGAAGCCTGATAGAAGACCTGCTTCATTATTTTTTTCCAATAAAAATTGATTGTCTTTATTCCTGATTAGAAATCCCTGGTAGGCCACGGGAATCGGCTTTTTCTTTGGTGCTTTGATAGGGTACTTATCCATGGTGCCGTTTAGATAGGCAGCACTAAAGTCTTTGACAGGACTATCTTGAGGACGAGGATTGACTGGCGATTCAATATCCGACCCTAAATCCATTAAGGCTTGGTTGAAATCTCCAGGTCTGTCAGGGTCTATCAAGATTTCCATCATTGCTTGAAAAATCTTGCGATTGGTTGGCACGCCGATGTCATAATCCACTTCAAATAATCGACTAAGAACCCGCATGACATTGCCGTCTACTGCTGGCTCTGGCAAATCAAAAGCAATGCTTGAAATCGCCCCAGCGGTATAGGGACCGATGCCTTTTAAACTAAAAATTTCTGCATGCGTGGTTGGAAATTTTCCATTAAAATCTTCGACCATTTGCTGAGCAGCCTTTTGCATATTTCGAACACGTGAATAATAGCCTAATCCCTCCCAGAGTTTGAGAATAACCTCCTCTGGAGCTTGAGCCAGGTCAGTAATGGTCGGCAAGTGATGGAGAAATCGTTCATAGTAAGGAATGACCGTGTCTACTCTTGTCTGTTGGAGCATGATTTCTGACACCCAAATGGCATAGGGATCCCTTGTTCTTCTCCAAGGTAAGTCGCGTTTATTGGTATCATACCAGTCTAAAAGAGCTTTTCGGAAAGAGATGATCTTTTCCTCTGGCCACATATCAATTCCATAATCTTTTAAATCTAACATACATCTAGTATAACACAAAGAAAGGGAGCCAGCTTTTGCCAACTCCCTTATATCGTTTATAATCAAAATCAAACTAGCTCCAAAGGTTTGGGGAACCTTTGGAGGTTGGAAATAGAGCGAACGAAGTTCGTCTCTCTAAATCTAGCCAAGACTGTCTGTTTTTGATGTTCGAAGAATTTTATTCTACTTTACCTGTTACAAACATGGTAAAGCTTGCTGAAGCAAGTAGCTGTTTATCTTGGTTTTCTATCTTAACTTCGACGACCTTTGTCCTGCTTCCATCATGTGTGCAAGAGCCTATTACTGATAAGGTATCACCAAGTTTAGCTGCCTTCATATAATGGATATTGGACTGTAGGGTAACAGAATAAGCCCCCCTTGCTACCGTTGTCAGACCTGCAACTGAATCTGCCAATGTGAAAAGAAAACCTCCATGTGCCATGCCGTATGGATTGAGAGATTTTTCCGTCACCTTTGTAGTCAGTAGCACCTCTTTCTCATTGAGCATTGTAGCTTGATAGTCATCTAAAACCGTAATCGGTTGTAAGTTTAATTTATCTAACACTTTCATCCTCCTCTGATTGCTGACTCGTTTGCATTTGGTAATATACGCCCTGCTTCTTCATCAACTCTCTATGATTCCCTTGTTCAACAATCTTTCCGTCCACCATGACCAAAATCAAGTCAGCTGATTGAATGGTTGATAGGCGATGAGCAATAATAAAGCTGGTCCGTCCTTCCATCAATTTGGTAAATGCTTCCTGTACTAAAATTTCTGTCCGTGTATCAATAGAGGAAGTCGCCTCATCTAAAATCAGGATTTTAGGTATCTTGACAAAGACACGCGCAATAGACAAAAGCTGACGTTGTCCCTGGGATAAGGCTTCACCTCCATCTGCTAAAAGCGTATCGTACCCCTGCGGAAGCTGACGAATAAAGAAGTCTGCATTAGCTGCCTTAGCCGCCTCAATGACCAATTCCCGCGTGGCATTTGGATAGCCATAGGCAATATTATCATGAATGGTACCAGATTTAATCCATGTCTCCTGTAAAACCATCCCAATCTGTCTGCGAAGATCCTCACGACTGTACTGGCTAATCGGAACTCCATCTAAAACAATCTGACCAGCCGTTACATCGTAGAAACGCATGAGAAGGTTTATCATGGTAGATTTTCCTGCTCCTGTCGGCCCAACAATGGCTACCTTTTGGCCAGCTTTGACAGTAATATCCAAATGTTCTATCAGTGAACGGTCAGGGCTATAGGAGAAAGACACATTTTCGAAGGAAATAGCTCCCTTCAACTCCTCTGAATCGATTTTCCGCTCAGCCTGATCGTCAATGCTATCTAGAGCCAAGATAGCAAACAGCCTGTCTGCACAAGCTAAGGCGCTCTGCAATTCCGATAGGACTGAGGAAATATCATTAAAAGGCTTGCTGTACTGACTAGCATAATTGAGAAAAGTTGTCAGAGACCCCACTGTAAAATTTCCTGCCATAATTCTCAGAGCTCCAAGTCCTGCAAGTAAGGCATAAATAATAGCATTGATAAACCGCGTGCTTGGATTGACCGTTGAAGAGGCAAAGATGGCCTGTTGGGAATAGGTCGCATACCGGTCATTCACAACTTGAAAACCTTGCGTAAATTGCTCTTGAGCATTGAAAGATTGAACCAGTGTCAATTGACTGATGGACTCTTCCAAAAGCTGAGATTGCCTCCCACGTGCCTGAGTCTGTTGTCTATAATAACCATAGGATTTCTTAGCGATATAGCGTGCCACAAGCAGAGAAACTGGAGTCAATGCCACAACCAGCAACATCATGGTCAAGTCAAGCCTAGCCATAGTGAAAATGGTTAAGAAAATGGTCAAGATACCAATGAAAAATTGATTAAAAATCATCAAGAGACCATTTGTTAATTGCTCGCTATCACTTGAAAAACGAGCCACCAAGTCACCGACTGATTGACGATCAAGATAAGATAGGGGCATCTGGTGCAGCTTAACATAAACCTGTTCACGCAAGTCGGCCACCATTCCATAAACCAAGCGATTGGTTACCAAAGGTAAGTACCATTGCACCAGCGTATTAAGCAAGATAACCATCACCATTTTGCCTAAGATACCGAGCAAGACCTGACTATTTGCTATCAATACTGCATCGACTGCCTGACCAATCAAGATAGGCAGATAAACTGTCAGAAGGACTTGTACCAAAGTTCCCACCAACATCAAGGACATTCGAAGGGGCTGGTGTAAAACCAATCTGACCAGTTCCTTAAAACTAGATTGTCTCATAGCTATCCTCCTCTCCTTGTTGTTGCGATTGGTGAATTTCTTGATAAATAGCAGAGCTTCTCAGTAAGACCTCATGGCGACCAAGTCCAACTTGACGCCCTTGTTCCAAGACTAAAATCTGATCAGCTGTCCGTAAACTATTGGTTCTTTGTGACACCATGATTAAGTTCTGACCTGGTAATTCCTGGCGAATCGCCACTAATAACCGACTCTCTGTCAGATAATCCAAAGCAGAGGTCGCATCATCTAAAACCAATATCGGTGCTTTCTGTAAAATAGCGCGTGCAATGGTCAAACGTTGACGCTGTCCACCAGAAAAATTCTTCCCAAAGGCTTCGACTGGGCTATCCAAACCACCCTTGTCCTCTATGAAAGATTTAGCCTGTGCAATTTCTAATGCAGACCATAGGTCACTATCAGATATTTCTTCCAATCCTAAAGATAGATTAGAACGAATAGTTCCAGCAAAAAGCTGAGCCTGTTGCGGAACTATGGCAATTTGCTGCCGCCATTCTTTTAAATTCTTGGGACTTTTTCCATCAATGAAGAGAGAGAGCTGATTTGTTGGCACTGAATAGAGTGCCTGCAATAAATCTACTAGAGTGGACTTACCTGACCCAGTTCCCCCGATAATTCCCATAAACTGTCCCTTACGTAAGTCAAAAGCAATGTCAGACAGGGACTCCTCAGCAGATTTTGGATAAGAAAAGGAAAGATGACGCACAGAAAAGATGATCTCCTTATCCTCACTAACCACTTTTGACAAACTAGACTCTACATCCTCAGATGTTTGGTCAAAAACCTCTTGAATACGTTGCGCTGAAATATAGGTCTGGTTGAGAGTAGACACGACCATAATCATCTTGACCAATTCTACTAAAATTTGAAGAAGGTAGTTGATGAGTGCGACCAACATCCCTTGCTCCAGTAGGTTGTTTGAAATGGCTATATTTCCCTGCCAAATGAGAATGAGTAAGGTGCCGTTGACCACTAAAAATGTCAATGGTGATAAAAGACTAGACCAAAAACCAGCCTGCAACTGTTGCTTCTTATAAATCTGATTTATGCCTTGAAAAGCCTTAATTTCCCGCTCTCTTTGTCCAAATGCACGAATCACTCGCCAACCAGTCACTGTCTCACGTACCTGCCCCACCAAACCATCTAATTCTTTTCGCATCGATTGATAAATACGGCTGGTCATAACAGAAATGACTGTCACTATAAAAATCAATAGGATAATCATTCCTAGAAAATAGGCAGATAGACTCGGGCTAATATAGAATGCCATGATGAGCGAACCAAATACGACAATTGGAGCACGTAAAAACAAACGAAGAAAAGTATTAATACCCGTTTGAATTTGTAAAGTGTCGCTGGTCAATCGAGTCAGCAAGCTGGATGAGGAAAGAATATCTCGGCTAGACTTGGGAAGGGAAAGAACCTTCTGATACAAGTCATTCATCAGCTCTTTAGTCACTCCAACCGCTGCTTTAGCTGAATAATATTGCGCTATTAGTGAAACAATAATTCCAATACATGCTAGACCAACCAGTAAAAAAAGCATAGCAACCAGGTTTCCCTGGCTGCCATTTGGAATAATTGTATCAACGATATAGGCGATAATTAATGGTACCAAAAGCTCAAAACAAGCTTCCAATAGTTTGAAAACTGGACCTAATATGGATTCCTTAATATAGTCCTTAAAATATCGTGATAAAAATTTCATATTAACGGTGCTCCAAAGCCTGAACCGCAGTAATCAAGGTCAAGTTGTAAACATCATCAGGGTTACAACCACGAGACAAGTCGTTTACAGGCTGATTCAAACCTTGTAAAACAGGACCTACCGCTGCAAATCCACCCATACGTTCGGCAATTTTATAACCAATATTACCAGCTGAGATACCTGGGAAGATAAATACAGTCGCTTGACCAGCAACACTCGAACCTGGGGCTTTTAATTTACCTGTGGTAGGAACAAAGGCAGCATCAAATTGCAATTCACCGTCCAAATCCAACTCAGGACGCAATTTTTGAGCAATTTTTGTAGCTTCAACAACCTTATCTACTTTAGGACCTGAGCCAGAGCCTTTTGTTGAATAGCTAAGCATTGCAACTTTTGGATCGATACCAAACATTTTAGCGGTACGTGCTGAGTTGATAGCGATTTCTGCCAAGGTTTGAGCATCTGGATCAATGTTGATAGCACAGTCACCAAAAATATAACGCTCTTCACCTTTTACCATCAAGAAGGCACCTGATGTTTTCGATACACCTGGCTCTGTTTTAATGATTTGAAGAGCTGGACGAACTGTTGAAGCGGTTGAATGAATCGCACCAGATACCATACCTTCTACTACGCCCATATATACCAACATAACACCAAAGTAGTTAACATCTTTCAACAACTCATGTGCCTGCTCTTCTGATACCTTACCTTTACGGCGCTCTACCAAAGCAGCTACCATCTCATCATATCTATCATAATGAGCTGGGTCAATAATTTCAAAACCTTCTGTAATCCCTTCAATGTCAAGGTAAATCTTAATACGATCTGGGTTTCCAAGCAAGACGGGTACTACATCCGACTCATTTACCAAACGTTTTGTCGCTTGCAAGATACGTGGTTCTTCACCTTCTGGCAATACGATACGTACTTTTTTACCCTCTAGCTTTGTAGCTAATTGCTCAAAAATTTTCATGAACAAACTCCTTAAATTTATTTACTTATTAACTGATTGATAACAGCCTGAAAATCCTCAGGAAGCGGTGCTTCCAAATCAATCCTTTCGGCTGAAAAAGGATTGTCGAAGGCTAAATTATGACAATGTAAGGCTTGACGTTCTATCCCACATTCCAAACTTCCGCCATACATATCATCTCCTAACAATGGAAATCCAATGTGAGAAAAATGAACACGAATCTGATGGGTCCTACCAGTGTGCAACTGAATATCTACTAAATGAATATCTCCCCAAGATTGCACAACACGATAGGAAGTATGGGCATATTTTCCATTCTTTGTCACACAACGGGTAATGATGCTATCTGCTGGACGACCGATAGGGGCAATAATATCCCCTGTCTCTTCTAGCTGCCCATTCCCCTTCACCAAAGCATAATAACGTTTATGAATCAGCCTGGCCTGCAACTGCTTATCCAGTCGAGCATGTGCATAGCCATGTTTGGCAAAGAGCATGACACCCGAAGTATCCCTATCCAACCTCGTTACGATATGAACCTGCTTATTTTCATAATCTTGTTCGACTAGGTAACCTTTCACAAAGTTAGCAATAGTAGAGGAATGCAGGGCTGACGGAATAGAAGCATAACCAACCGGCTTATTGATCGCTAGAAAATGGTCATCTTCATAAACGATATCCAGCGGATAAGAAATCGGTTTCAAACTTCCTGTTAAATCCTCCTCAGCCGGTATGTCAATTGTAACCCTATCTCCAATATCTAGCAAGTAAGTTGCATTGCGTTCGATATCATTGACCCAAATATTGCCGCCGGTATACTTAATCTTTGCTAATAGGCCTTTAGAGACACCGTGTTTTTTAAGGAAAGTCTTTATTTTCGTATGCTGGTCAGCAATGAATTCAAACCGCATTACTCCACCTCTCCAATAAAGGCGTCCTTAACCCGATTCCAAAAACTAGTATGACTCGGTGTTGCAACAAAGTGAATCTTATACTGATCAATCTGGTACTCAATTTTTTCAATGTTGTCATAGACATAGGTCTTATTATCAACAGCAATTGAATAGCGATCACTGTGCTTGGGTTCAATCACAATCTTGTCTTTTTTAGGGACAACAACGGATGAACCTAAGGTGCGGTAAACACGATTGTTCAAACTTGCCACTTCTGCAATCTGCAATGCCTCGATTGTTGGATGTAAAACAGCACCACCTAATGACTTGTTATAGGCTGTTGAGCCTGTCGGCGTTGAAACCGAAATTCCATCCCCTCTAAAGCGTTCGAAGGGCACATTGTTAATAATAATATCTGCGACCATGGTCTTAGAAAGACGTTTTACTGTCGCCTCATTTAAGGCACGCGCCTCGACAATGCGACCATCTGTCATCTTGACCTTAACATTTAAAATCGGATACGATACTCTAGCACCTGTATCAAGCTTAAGATTTTCAATCAGCTTGTCCACTTCAAAATCGCGATAATCTGTATAAAACCCCAAATGACCCGTGTGAATTCCTACAAAACGTACACGATCAATCAACTTTTCATATTTGTGAAAAGCAGATAAAAGCATCCCATCTCCACCGATAGAAATGACAATATCTGGATTTTTAGGAGTCAAAATAAAATTTGCTTCTTTTAACTTTGTCCATAATTCTTTGGACACCGCTTCACTCTTAGGATTTCGACTAGCGAGCAGAGCGATTTTTTTTCTACCTGTATTCTTCATCTGTATCATCACTGTTGCCCACACCGTCATTCAGTTTGCGATAGGCAGGATCAAATAAGGCCTGCGCTTCTTGAATGTCGTTGCGGATTTTTCGCATCTCCTCATCTAATTCATAGGCAATTTTTGCTGTAACTTCCAAGCGTTTCTTGATTTCTTCTGGAAAATTCCCCTTATATTTATAATTCAGAGAATGTTCAATTGTAGCCCAGAAATTCATGGAAAGGGTTCGAATCTGGATTTCTGCCAGCACCGTCTCGTTGCCATTTATAGTATCCACAGGATACTCAATCACCACATGATATGAACGGTAGCCAGAGGCTTTCATATTATTGATATAATCCCGTTCATGCACAATTTGCATATCCTTGCGTTTCCGCAAAATAGCTAATACTTCTTCAATGTCGTCCACAAATTGAACCATAATCCGAAGACCGGCAATATCTTGCATATCTTGAGCAAGATTTTCCAATTTGATATGTCGCAGGCCCATTTTTTCTTTAATGGATTCAATCGGTTTTACCCGTCCTGTGACAAACTCAATTGGAGAATGCCGGTTAGCCTTGCGATACTGCTTGCGAATCCCCCGCAGTTTGATTTTCAATTCACCAACTGTCTGAATATAGGGGTCTAAAAATTCTTCCCAGTTAAAGTCCATACAGCCCCTTTCTTGTCAAAACTTTTAAATTGTATTAGAATAACACAAAGACTAATCTATTATAACACATTGAAAGGGTTTACTGCATGAAAAACCACCTTGAAATTGAGTATAAAACCTTACTGACCAAATCCGAATACAAACGCCTGCTTACTGACTTTTCAGATGTGAGCCCAATTCTTCAAACAAACCACTACATTGATACCCCAGACCTAGATATGAAGAATCACCGCTTTTCACTCCGTATTCGTACATTTGAAGACTCAGCAGAACTAACCTTAAAAATTCCACAAGAAGTCGGAAATCAAGAATATAACCAAGCTCTAGACATCCAAACTGCTCATCATTTACTGGAAAATTTTCAACTACCAGCAGGACAAATTTCTGATATTATTTCGGCAACAGAGATTCCACTTGATAAACTTGCTGTCTGGGGAAGCCTCACGACAAAACGCTATGAGAAACAGACATCTATAGGTCTTATGGCCCTCGATGAAAATGATTATGTGGGACAAAAAGATTACGAATTAGAAGTCGAAGTGACCGATGCAGATGCAGGGAAGATTCTTTTTGATGAATTCCTTAAGAAGAAATCAATTCAATTCAAATATGCTAGTAGTAAGGTTGCACGAACAGCTGCCTACATGAAATAACTATAAAAAATCAGCCAAATAAGGTTGATTTTTTAGCTTCACTACTGAAAATTTTTCATTTTTTTGATAGAATAGAACTATCTATTGTAAAAAATACTTTTATGTCATCATAAAAGCTCAGTGTGTAAAAGGAGTTACTTTAAAATGGTACAACCACTCGGTGAACATAACATTAAATTATTCTCACTCAATAGCAACCGTGATATTGCTGAAAAAATTGCTGATTCTGCTGGAATTCCTCTTGGAAAACTGTCTTCTCGTCAGTTTTCTGATGGTGAGATTCAAATTAACATTGAAGAATCTGTACGTGGCGTAGACGTCTACATTATCCAATCAACAAGCTATCCGGTCAATAATCACTTGTGGGAATTATTGATTATGATCGATGCTTGTAAACGTGCTAGTGCCAACACCATTACAGCGGTCATTCCTTATTTCGGCTATGCTCGTCAAGACCGTACCGCTTCTCCACGCGAACCAATTACAGCTAAATTAGTTGCAAATATGCTGGTTAAAGCTGGTGTCGACCGTGTATTGACTCTTGATTTGCACGCTTCACAAATTCAAGGTTTCTTTGATATTCCAGTAGACAATCTCCTTACAGAACCACTTTTTGCAGCCTACTACATGGAAAAAGGACTCTGCGGAGAAGATGTCGTCATTGTGAGTCCTAAAAATTCTGGTATCAAACGCGCGCGTAATATCGCTGAATTTCTAAATGCACCGATTGCGATTATCGACTACGCTCAAGATGATTCTGAACGTTCTGAAGGCTATATTATCGGTGATGTTGCTGGTAAAAAAGCTATTTTGGTGGACGATATTCTCAATACTGGTCGCACTTTCTCACAAGCTTCAAAAATTGTCCAAGAAGGTGGTGCTACTGAAATTTATGCAGTTGCCAGCCATGGTCTCTTTGCGGGAACTGCAGCCCAACTCTTAGATGAAGCACCAATCAAAGAAATATTAGTTACCGATTCTGTTGCAAGCAAAGAACAGCATCCTAAAAATATCGCCTTCCTAACAGCTAGTGACTTGATTGCAGATGCCATCCACCGCATCCAAGAACATCAGCCACTCAGCCCACTTTTCAAATTTACTAGTCCTGAAAAAGAAAACTAGGAGTAAACTCTTTGATTTATTTAGATAATGCAGCAACCACTGCTCTATCTCCTACTGCACTTCAACGGATGATGGAAGTGGCTCAAGAAAATTATGGAAACCCCTCCAGTATCCATCAAAGCGGTCGGAAAGCCAATCAATATCTTAGACAAAGTCGTCAAGAGATTGCTCAGATCCTCTCCGCCTCTCCTGAACAAATTATTTTCACATCTGGAGGCTCCGAAGCTGATACTTTAGCTATTCAAGGCTATGCACTTGCACATCAATCCAAAGGAAAACACCTGATTACTACGGCTATCGAACACCATGCTGTCCTCCATACCATGCAATATCTAGAGGAGCGGTTTGGGTTCGAGGTAACCTATATCCACCCAGTCGATCAAGTAATCACCGCTCAACAAATTCAGGATGTCCTTCGACCAGATACTATTTTAGTCAGCGTCATGTTTGCTAACAATGAGACCGGTCAACTACTTCCCATCAAGGAAATTGGAGAGCTCCTAGCCGATCATCAGGCCGTCTTTCATGTAGATGCTGTTCAAGCAATTGGAAAAATCGCAATTTCTCCCTCTGACTACGGAATTGACTTCCTCGCGGCCTCTGCCCATAAATTCCATGGTCCAAAGGGGATGGGATTCCTGTATAGTAAAGTTCATAAATTTGATTCCTTGATCCACGGCGGAAAGCAGGAACAGCAACATCGAGCAGGTACTGAGAATCTCCCTGCCATTGCTGCTATGGCGACTGCCCTAACAGAACAATATGAGTCCTTAGATACGCATCATAAGCATGTCAGTGAACTGCGACAACATATTATCGAGGGATTGTCTGGCTTAGACTATTATCTCAATCAGGCTGGACCTCATCTCCCTCATATCCTTAATATCGGTTTTCCTGATAAACTTAATGAACAACTACTCATGCAACTAGATTTGGCAGGTATCGCTGTTTCTAGCGGTTCCGCATGTACGGCAGGTGTTGTCCAAAATAGCCATGTTTTAGAAGCTATGTATGGAAAAGACTCCCATCGTCTGAAAGAATCCATTCGTATCAGCCTATCTGAAATTAATACAAAAGAAGAGATAGATACTCTCATCATCGAACTAAAGAAAATACTTGGAGGTTAAAATGGCATTCCAACAATCAGTTACCTTAAAAGATTGTAATTTTACTTATCACATTAGCCCTGCTATCAAAAAATATACACTCCGTGATAACACCTTTGAACAAAGCAAAGCAGGTCACTATCAGCTTACACGTCTTCTGGAAGAAATTCCAAATTCAAACCAAGGATTCCTCTTGAAAATTATTATCAATCAAGACCTAACAGGTTTTAAAATTAACATTACCGACAAGTCTGGTCTTCATCTGGTAAACATTTTTAAGCCAGAAAGTAACAAGGTTATTCAAGAAAAATTCTATTTCCTCATGGATAGCTTGATTGACCGTGACATCTTTACAAAAGAGGGTTAGTATGATTGAAATTCACTATCTTGACGCTTACAAGCAAGAACGTATCCAAACATTTGAGAATAAAGATGCAGCCATTCTGGCTTTTTCCGGTTGCTTAACCCTCCCAGACTATTATCCAGTTACCAGCATTACACAAGACGGACAAGCTCTGGATTACAAAGGGACAATCGGGGATCTCTATCGCTATTTACAAACACTAGATTAGACAGTTTCCTGTTTAATCTTTTTTTAAAATCAATCTGTTGATTTTTTCACAAACTTGGACTAGAATAGAATAAAGAACTGTTTAATATATAAATAATCGATAAAGCGTATTCTATCGAAATAAAGGAGTCTAAAGTGAAAAACGATAAAAAATCTGATATTCCACGCGCTACTGCCAAACGTCTATCCCTCTATTATCGCATTTTTAAACGTTTCTATGCTGGAAATATTGAAAAAGCTAGTTCAAAAGAAATTGCCGAAGCTATCGGAATCGATTCAGCTACCGTCCGCCGAGATTTTTCCTATTTTGGAGAGCTTGGGCGTCGTGGCTTTGGCTACAATGTCAAAGAGTTGATGGATTTCTTTGCGGATATTCTAAATGATACCTCCATCACCAATGTTATGCTTGTTGGTGTTGGGAATATGGGGCGGGCCTTGCTACACTATCGCTTCCACGAACGAAATAAAATGAAAATAGTCATGGCTTTTGAAGCAGATGATAATCCAGCTGTTGGAACGACAGATGAAAATATCCCAATCCATGCAATCTCAGAGATCAAGGAACGTATCAGCGAAGCAAACTCTCAGACAGCCATTCTAACGGTACCCAGCATCAAGGCACAAGAAGTGACTGATATTCTTGTTGAAGCTGGTGTCAAGGGGATTCTGAGCTTTTCACCAGTGAACTTGTCTGTCCCAAAAGATGTCGTTGTCCAGTATGTTGATTTGACTAGTGAATTACAGACACTACTCTACTTTATGCGAAAAGGATAAGCAATGAAAAAACCAGTTATTGGTATTTCTGGAAATGAATATAAAACAGGGGATCATACAGAACCCCCTGCTTTCTTATACCCAGACTTGCCTCGTACAAGCTATTGAAGATGCTGGCGGACTCCCACTCATCCTTCCTGTTACAGAGCCTGATTTGGCAAAATATTATATCCATCTTATTGACAAACTCATCCTAACAGGAGGACAAAATGTCCAACCAAGTTACTATCACGAAGAAAGGACTATTGACAGCGATAATTATCTACCAAAGCGTGACGAGTTTGAATTAGCCCTCATAAGGGCTGCCCAAGAAAATCAGAAACCTATCTTCGGTATCTGCCGAGGTCTACAGCTCTACAATGTAGCTCAAGGTGGTAGCCTTCATCAATCAATTTCTGAACATTGGCAAGACATAGACGGACAAGAAGTCAGTCAAACGATTCAACTGACTCAAAATAGTCCACTTTACGATATATATAAGTCCGCTCCGAGTGTGAACTCATTTCACCATCAGGCTATCAAAGACTTAGCCCCTGACTTAGAAATCATTGCACTATCAGATAATCAACAGATTATTGAAGCAGTTCATTCAGCCTACCCAACTAAATTTTTAGGGATTCAATGGCATCCTGAACTACTCTACGGTAAACGTGAGATTGAAAAAGAACTCTTCCACTATATTGTCAATAAACTTTAAAATAACTCACTTTCTTCTCTAAAAGAATAGTAATCCTTATTTCCAACAATTAAATGATCTAATAATACCAGTCCTAGCTTTTCGCAGGACTCTTTTAAATTCTCCGTAAATAGCAAATCATTCCTACTAGGTTGTACTGAACCCGACGGGTGGTTGTGAACGATGATAATCGATGTTGCCATACATTTTACTGCGTAATGCAAAATTTCACGTGGTTCTGCAATACTACGATTAACACTCCCAATAAAAATCGTTTTTTGACTGATAATCTGGTTCTGTGTATTGAGATAAAGTGCAACTAGATGCTCCTGCTTCTTATGCCCGATTTCATGAATCATCTTACGTCCCAACTTCTCACTTCCCAAAATTCTCTCATTTAAGAGTAGCTCTGATTGATTGATACGTTTTCCAAGTTCAATCATAGCCTTAATTTCAATCGCCTTGACGCGCCCAATTCCAGTCAAACTTTGCAATTCTTCAATTGATAGTTCTCTTAGAGCCGCTAAACTCTCCAAACGATTCAATAATTTATTGGAGAGAATAGAAACAGGTTCTTTTTTTGTCCCAGTTCTAATAAAAATTGCTAGTAGTTCCTGATTACTGAGACGCTCAGCTCCAACTTCTACTAAACGTTCTCTAGGTAAAATGGCCTCTTCTTTAAATTCAATTTGATACATAATTTCCTCCTCACCTATCTATTCGTAAAATCTTGCAAAAAAAGAAGCCATATAAAACCAAAGAATCTCTCCTCAGTTTTATACCACTTCTTTATTCGATTTTGATTGCCTTGAACAGTGAAAAGGGCTGGGGATAGCCCTTTTCAGCTTATCTCCTGAAAATAGGAAAGAGATAAAGAAAGGGAGTGGGAAAGAACTCGACCATTCATAGAAGAGTTCCCTTCACTTCCAAATATGTAGATTCGGGCAAAAATAGTCCACTGGACTATTTTGACACAAACTTCGTTTGTTTTATTTCCGCGCTCAAACAGTCACTACTCTGACTGTTTGACCTCCCATCCCCGTACAGCTCCAACTGTCTGGGAGACAGTTAGAGGTTGGAAATAAGGCGAACTCTGTTCGCATCAGTCGTAGAGGTCAGATTTGGAGTGTGAAACACGAAGTGCTGAGATTTGCAAAGCAAATCCTATCTCCCACCTTTAACAGTCTCCCAGACTGTTAAAGCCAATCAACCACTGCGCTGAGATGTTGACACGAACTCTGACTAGTGGAGCTGGGCTTGAGCCCAGCCTCTAGGTGTTAGCTTTTCATCTACCCACTACAGTTTTATTTACGTTAAAATAAGTTTCAAGACTATTGATAAACCAAGACTTCGTCATCATCTTGGATATATATCGTCATTTAGTTTTTCTTTTATTACTTCGTTAACTCGCTTTGCCGTACTCCAGTACAGCCTGCAGCTCGTTGCCTAGTACTAAAAGTAAACTAAAAGACTATAAAAATCTCAAAGGTAGACCAATTGTTGACCCAAAAATACACTACATATGCAGAGAAGCACCTCGTGGGAAGTACTCTCAGATCAAAGACAAAGTCGCTAGAAGGACATTTCTAACGACTTTCAGAATGAAGACAAACATCAATCGAGATGAGCCTGCTGAAAAAGTGCTTCTTGTCAGAACTTTAACAAACAATGACTTTGGTTTCCTATTAATTAACAACTAAAAACGAATGATTAATGAAAAGTTTTTAACAACTAAGAGTTATCATTCGTTTTTTACTGTAACCATTTTTGCTACTCGGACTTTTTCAGTGACCTCATCGAGATGTTTGTCTTTTTTCCATCTTCTAGCCTAAATTTTTTTCTTTTTTCTAAAATAGAGGACCTTTCCCCTCAATACACCGCCATATGAATGGTATCACCTTTGATGATGATTTGGTCTGGTGAGAAGGTTGACCAGTCCTTGCTTTTAAAATAGGCTTTTATAGCGGAATCCTTCTCTGTTTTTTCAAGCTTTTCCCCTGTCATATACTTATAGATTGAAAATGGGTCGAGATTTGTAACGGGGCTTTTCACTAAATTCCCCGTGTTAAGTATTCCCGAATGACTATCTATAAAGTCTGTATATTGATTATCCAAGCGAGGATGTGCATCTGTATATATTGCTCGCTTTGTTA
Source organism: Streptococcus suis (assembly GCF_046032535.1). Taxonomy (GTDB): domain Bacteria; phylum Bacillota; class Bacilli; order Lactobacillales; family Streptococcaceae; genus Streptococcus; species Streptococcus suis_AK. The sequence continues at coordinate 24,315 of NZ_JARQPL010000023.1, forward strand.
CTTTTATCTGCGTCTTTTCCTCATAGTCACGAACCATTTGCTGTACCACCTGCATACGGTTTTGATCCAACTGGGTGACGACTATCTGTTGTAAAAATATTTTGTTAAATGTCAGCGAAAGGACTGCTAGATAGAGGGTGACTAGTGTACCTTTGACTAGCTTAGCCTTTTTGAAGTCTAGTCTAGCCAATAATAAGAAGAGACCAACCAAACAAGCAGCCGAATACGTAGACCGAGCACCTGAACCAGCTTTTGTAACCAAACTTAGGGCACATGGCAAAAGAAACAATAAAGGAAGAGCCAGCAAGATAAGCTTCGCTCTTGTCTTCTCAGCTGCTGTCCCATTAAGTTGTCGTTTCACTCTCCAAAGTAGATAGCCAATGGCAAGCAAAAGGGAAAACAAAAGAAAACCATCGGGACCAATGTTGAAACCTAAAATATATGATTTGATCAAACTTTTTAAAAGTTGTAACATTCGAGCGACTAGTCCAAAATTTTCAAGATTAAATCGACCAATGCCAAAGAGTTTTAGGTAAAAAAGTGAAACAAGACCACTCACGACAAATGGGATAGAGGAGAGGAGAAAGCTACGAATAGCAGTCTTAACATCTCGTTTTTCCACCGCAAAACACAGACAAAGCATCAAGTACAAGGAAGTAAAGGACTGGTAGGTGAGCATGGATACTGTCGCTAAAACGGTAGAAACCAGGAGCCAATGCGTGATCGGTTTGCAAATCCGTATATAAGTGGCAAGAATAGCCATCAATAAAGCAAACATCATCATACCACGTTCAACAAATAAAAAATAGCTGATGATAAAGGGATTGACCAAGATGATTAATGACAAAAAAGGAGCCATCAAAGAGGAAGCTACCTCAGTCTTTTCAAACAATCTCGCTAAACACCACACAGACAAGCCCAGAGAACAAAACGCTAAACAACTTGAAATAAGCAAATAGAGTTCTGGTGCTTGATGCAGACTCCCCATCAGGATAAAGAATAAAGACATAAAGGGACGCCCATTTTTACTAGACATGTTGATGGCAGTTTCCATCCATGTGCGATTAAAATGAATATACGTATCAGCTGTAAAACTCGGATAGAAACTCAATCCAAGGACGAGTAGCAGGAACAGGATTACCCCCCCTGCTACTATTTTTTTATTGTTTTCTTTTGCGAACATGCAATCTCCTTCTTAGAACCTGTATTCACAAGTGAAGTGATTTTTTATCATGGAAAGGCTAAGCAGTGAATACAGGTTCTTAGCATCATTCAATCAGCTTGCCATCTTCTTTCCATTTAATAATAATCATCTTCTCATCCCCATAAATCGTATGATAGTAAGTATCTACTAGCATAGGAAGTTGAATATCAGATATGTTTTCCACTGTGTTCTCAACTATGCCATCATAAAACTTTTCTTTATCCCAACGTTCCTCATAACTAATCTCCAATATTGGGTAGGCAGTGAACTGCTTTTTAAAACTTGGTGGAGTAGGCAGTTTTTTAATATACACTTTTTCTATCCCACGATTTTTCATCTGAGGCAAGTGATTTAAGTCCTCAAAGGCAAGCCGGTAACGAAAGTCTTTATAGTCCTCAGAAACTGCCAGAGCATTCCCATAGACTAAAGCATAGACGAAAAAGCTATAGGAAAGAACAAGAATCGGTAAGCGAAGAACAGGTCGTTCCCCCTGCTCTACCGAGACCAAGGCACATAGGACGACACCGACTACTAGACCGTACATGGCACGATACTCTGTTAGAGGGGCTGCCAGTAAGGGATAAAAGCCAAAGGAAAAGAGTAATATCAAGACCAGCGAAGCAAGAGCTAGACTCAATCCAAGAAAACCTCGCTTTTTACTGACAAGACTCACTAGGGAAGCGACTAGGACGGCAAAACTAGTGACGAGCCATAGAGGGGTAAATGAATCCCATACCTTGGTAAAGTAAGTCGTGTAATTGTTTAAGAGCACCGCAGGTATCTCCAACAGAGGGGGCAAACTAACATCAATATCAACATGAGTCTTAGGTACCATGATAACAAGATAGAAATACAGAGCGCCAGCTCCATATCCTAAGACCGACTGCCAGAAGAAGTCGACTAATGTCTGATGCCAGCCCTTCTCCTGCCACATTCTCAGGAGCAATAGGATGACTAGCATGGGAAATATCCCAAAAGAGGCCTGATAGGAGGTCAGGACAAGTAAGCTCCCAAGAAAACAAGCTAAGACATACCATCTAGCCCCTGAAAAGCGAAACACTAGCGGAAAGACTGCCGCAAGAATAGAGAAAGCCATAAAAGGAGCATCAAATTTATAGCTAAGATTGACGATGAAAAAAGGATTTAATCCCAAAGGTGCCAGTGCCACTAGCTCCCAGATGGTGAATACCTTTCTCCTATAAAGTAAACACAGGATGAGAATACCAACAAGTGCTAGGATAGCGACTGCTAGGATCTGACTATAGGGAGAGACATCAACCGAAAACTTACCCCCGAAGAGATAAATAGAGCTTCTGTTCGTAAAAAAGCGACTCCAATTATGCCAACCTCGATAACCTAGAAAATATCGCCCTTGATCATCATTATAGTAAATATTTGCCCTCAAAAGAGCACTAATCCCAAGGAGATAAATGCCAAACAGGATGGCAAAGCTTTTCTTCGCCGAAAAGACCCACTTCTTCTTGGTCACTACTTCACATGATAGACCCTGCCACCAATTGACAAGCAGTCTATGAAAATGTGACAAAACCTGAGCAAGAATTGGAATAGCAAGAATCCGAAGAATGTTAGTGGTGATATAGCTAATCCCCATCCCACTAAAAAGTTTTGTCACCATCCCCCCTGCAATCAAGACGGCTAGAGGGAGGTAAGTCGCGTAGCGAGACCAATCATAGATTGACCCAAGCCCGTTTTCTTCTGTTATATATATATATGCAGTCGCTATCGCACCCAACATCACCAATAGGGCCAAAGGGGTACGATGAGTGACTGTCAGCATGAAAAAGGCTGACAGCGATAGCAAACTCGCCCATCTAGGCGGAATGATTTTCTGAACGTTCTTTAAAATCATGGGTTTCCTTTCTGAATATCGAGATGTTTTCTTTTCATATCCATCATCCTTGAGACGAGCAAACACGACAGGTAGATGAGGTAGAGTGCCAAGATAAAGGAGATACGATCCCCTGATGTAAAAATAGTTCCAGAAAAACCAACCATAGCTAGACTTGCCACAGCTACAAACCAAAAATAAACTAAGTCCAACCGTCTAAAGACCAGATAAAGGGCGTAGGCAATCAAGCAGAGCAAACAAATGATAGCTACTACAAACAAAGCAGATACTTCCTGTGTCAGCCAACCAGGAAGCATTTTAACCTTTCCTGCATAAAATTTAGGGTAAGCAAATAAATCTTGTAAGATTCCCAAAGAATTACCGACCTTCATAAAGAGCTGACCAAGGGACAACAGAGCCATAAAAGGTATAAAAATCAAGAAAGGGAACAACTGCTTTTTAGCCAGAGGTGTCAGGAAAAGATTTAAGACCAAGAGCAACAAAAAGACAACAAAGAGATGATTGATATTATATAAAAGCGTCTTTCCAACATGGGATAAACCAAGCAAAACCTTGTCTAATACTGTCAATTTAAAAAACTCAGGAAAGTATTTATTTGCTTGCTCAATAGCTCGAACGGATATCCCCGGTGACAAAAGGGCAAAGATAAGATTACACCCTGTGAGGAAGAACAAAAGCCATCCAAGTGGCGGTAGACCTTTTTGCCTCCACCATTCATAGGCCCAAACGGCTAGAGAAACAACTGCTACTTGCTCGTGATTCGTAGCAAAGAGCAGTAAGATACTTGAAACCATATATATATATGGTTTGTTAACTTTTCTTTCTTCGTTGCTACGATAGAGAAGAAAACTGGCTAAACCTGCTGTCACTGGCCATAGGTAGTTTAGATTGGTCATCATCAAGCCGGGAATTAAAAACATCGATATAGGAAGTAGAGCAAACAGCCCCAAGAGAAGAAAAAGGTACTTGACTTTCCTTTCCAAGCTATTGGCTAGTATGATATCCAGCAAGCCAACAAAAACGAGACTATTGAACAAACGGAAGACTACTTTAGGGAGGTGACTAAACACCAAGGCAAAACTTTCAATAAACAGGCGGTTTGACCAAATCTGATAACGCTCGACCATAAAGCCCAGACTGAATGGCTTATCTAGCCACCACTTATCGTCCATAATGACTGGATAGGACCATTGTAAGACAAATAATAAAAGGGCAAGTAAGAACAACGTAATAGGGTAGGGATTGGTGTAGAAGCTACCTCCCCATTCTTTTATCTTTTTCATCTAATCTCTCCTAAAAATATCTCTGGTGTATACCTTATCTGCTACATCATCTAAAACAGCATCGTAGCGATTAGCGATGATGGCATGGCTTTTCTTTTTAAAGCTGGCTAGATGATTGACCACCTTAGAGCCAAAAAAGCGGCTACCATTTTCCAAGGTCGGCTCGTAGACAATGACCTGTGCCCCCTTGGCTTTTATCCGCTTCATCACACCTTGAATGGCACTCTGTCTGAAATTATCCGACTGACCCTTCATGGTTAAGCGGTAAATCCCAATCACCAAGTCTTTCTCATTCTCCTGATTATAGCTTCCATGGTCAGTATAATCATAGTAACCAGCCATCTTCAACACCTGATCTGCGATAAAATCCTTCCTTGTCCGATTGGCTTCGACAATGGCAGACATCATGTTTTGAGGTACGTCATTGTAATTGGCTAGTAACTGCTTGGTATCTTTTGGTAAACAGTAACCACCATAGCCAAATGACGGATTGTTATAGTGTTGACCTATCCGTGGATCCAAACCGATACCAGTAATAATAGCCTGAGTATCCAAGCCTTTCAACTCTGCGTAGGTATCTAGTTCATTAAAATAGGACACACGAAGCGCTAGATAGGTATTGGCAAAAAGCTTCACTGCTTCTGCTTCTGTCGCACCCATCTGTAGCAGTGGCGCATCATTCAAGGCTGCATGAGCAAGTAAAGCAACAAACTGGCTAGAAAGCTCCTGAACCTCTTCACTGTCTGTAGCTTCGCAAGATACGATAATGCGTGATGGATAGAGATTATCGTATAGTGCTTTTGATTCTCTCAAAAACTCTGGACTAAAGAGGATACGATCCGTTTGGAACTGTTCGCGCATCCGCTGGGTAAAACCAACTGGCACTGTTGACTTGATGACCATAACCGCCTGTGGGTTGACAGCCCTAACAAGGGAAATCACCGCCTCGACGTGACTTGTATCAAAATAGTTTTTTGCACTATCGTAGTTTGTTGGAGCAGCAATCACGACAAAATCTGCTTCAGCATAGGCCGTCTCAGCATCCAAGGTCGCTGTCAAACTCAAGTCCTTTTCAGCCAGATAGGCTTTAATATAGTCATCCTGGATGGGAGAACGACCAGCCTGTAAAAGCGCTACCTTTTCCTCCACAACATCTACTGCGGTGACATCATGGTATTGTGCCAGCAGAACAGCCAAGGAGAGGCCGACATAACCAGTCCCAGCCACAGCAATCTTCATCCGAGAAGGGATGTCTCGCTCTTTCTTTTTCTCCACATAAAAATCCGTCACATCACATGCCAATGCCTGAGCCAGCAACTCCAGCTGAGCAAGACTGGGAGTATGTTCTCCCTGCTCAATACGACTGATGACAGAGCGATTGATGCCTGTCCTATCAGCTACATCTTGCTGCGAAAGGTTGTCTTGACGACGTTTGTTTAGTAATGTACTAGCTAAAACTGCTAATGAAAATTGTTTCATCACTTCTATCTCCTAACATGATTGATAAAATCTATTATACTATTTGTGACGAAAACAATCAAATCGTGAATCTATTGTGATATTTATTCACAAAAATGTTTCATTTAAGAACGCCCTCACCCGAATACTCTTGCTACAAGTTTTTTCGTCATTTTCCGAAATTCCTGACTCAAGACCCAGTTACAGACAAATAAGAGTACGGCTACATAGACAAGTGCTGCAAGACCTGGAAGGATAAAATCGAGATAGCTCGAGACCTGAAATGGATATAGAAATTGAAAAGACAAGCCTACCACCACGATAAACAAAGCACCGCCAACACTCATCAAAAAAGATTTTTTCCCATCTATATAGAGTATCTCTCGGCTCAGATAGTGATTATTGTAGAACAGGCGGTATAAATTGGAAACGACTGCTGCTACCGCCAAGCCCACCAGACCAACGGATAAAAACAAAACAAGAGACAAGACGATGAGCACTATCGACTCAAAAATAAAACTCTTTCGATTCCTTTCCCAATGCCCAGCCGCCTTAAATGCATAGGAAGACATCGTCCGTGCATTTTGTAAAAAGTCAGCCACAAGGTAAAAATAGGCAAAGACTGGCTGTACATAGTCTGCCCCTGAAAATTTTCTCGCATAGTGGGATAAAAATGCCATGAAGAGACAGGCCGCCACCGTATAGATAAAAACAAACCAATTATGCCAGAGATAGACCTGATGCTGGTAACTCTTTCGCGTTTCCTCGATTGATTTTGTGGCTAACTGATGCCCCAAAACAAAGTCCAAATTATTAAAAGCCGTGATTGCAAGACTGCTAAACATGGAGACAAATCTCGTATAGAGCGTAAAAACGGATACCAGCGCTAGCCCATTGAAATACGAAATAATAAAAATAGCACTGGAGTTTCGAGTGGTATAAAGGATATGGTCAATGACCGCCAGAGGGTTATTTTTCAAAGGGATAACTTCTGTCGATTCATTCTTGAGAAAAGGATAGTGTCGCTTCACATACAGCCAGATTAGGATAGGAGTTAGCAAGCCAAGTCCAGCCATCAAGCTCTTATAGCCAAGATAGGAAATTCCTGCTGTTACAGCCACAATCACAGAAAGCTGCGTCACGACCCGTATCCCAATACCTATGCTCATGGATACATAGGACTTCCCATCTGCCCGAAGCAACATCCGATGCTTTCGGCGAAACATATACTCTACAAACGTACCGAATGCTGAAATAAGAGTCAATACAAGTATGGTCCAGCGGTCAAACGGCATTTGGATAACAAAGGGCAAACCAATCCCAACCAAAAGAGCATACAGTACAAACATCAACCCCTGCCGCCTGAAAAACTGCTCCGCAGAACTCAAAATCGTATTGACTTTCTTATAGTCCTTATCCGCCAAAGGTTTGTAAAGCTGAGCCTGAACAATGGTCGGAACGCTAGAGTCAAAGGCAGCAAAATAACCCAGATAGGCAGACAAGGTAACCCCCAAGCCTCTCAAATCTGATCCAAAATGACTGATAATCAACCCCGGAGCAATAAAGCCAAATACAATCCCAACCAGTTGAGAAAGATAGGAGGTTAAAACCGTTCTAAAAATCTTTTTTTTCATCTTTGTTTTCTCAACTTCCATATCTTTCTAGCATACCAATGATATCCTATCGCAAGATGATAGTGGTGTTTGGCAACGAGCTTCACCAGCTTTTTATAGCGGTGAAAAATGGGCATTGTATCTAGATAGTCAACACTCTCTTGAAAGTAAGGAGATTGGCCTAATTGCTTTAAAAACAGATATTTTTCAGTGTAACTTCCACTGCTTCGTAAGCCTTTTTTTAGCAACTTCACCTGATTGCGAAGGGCGACTTCTCTCAGAGATTGTTGATAAACATTTCTCTCTTCCAAAGGATAAGCCTGTAACCGCTCAAAAAGAAGAGCATTGAGGTAGCTTCTAATCTGGTAACGCTTCGCTAGTGAGAGTGACATAAACTTGCTCTCCTCGTATATCCGATGAAAATAAAGATTTTCCCCCAGATAATAGGGCGATTGACATTTTTCAAAAAGGACAATCGTAGGCAAGACATCTCCAAATATACTTGAATCATGCTCGCCACATTCCTCTACTGTAGGAGCTAACTCACGTTTAAAAGCCTTGTACCACATGGCAGACCCATACTGACTGTAATACCATGAGAGCAAGTCTTTTTTAGCAATCCTCTCAGACGACGTAAAAGGAAAGTCCTTACAGGCCACCTCAAAATCTGCCTGCTCTGAAAAATTGTATAACACCATATCGGCATGGGTCTCTACTACTAAGTTATAAATCTGCTCCAGACAGTCCTTGCGAAGGAGGTCATCATGGTCAAGACTGACGATATAGCGACCTCTTGAAGCTTGATAACCTGTCAAACGAGATGCCAGCTCCCCTTTATTGACCAGATGAGAAAGGATACGCAAGGGCTGATCCAACTTATCCTGATACTCTTGACTGATAGCAACCGTCCTATCTGTCGAGCAGTCATCTACCAAAACAATCTCAAAATCTTGAAAAGTCTGATAACGACAGGATTCTAGAGCCTGTTCCAGATAAACTTCGCCATTGTAAACAGGAATATTGATCGAAAAAAAAGGTCTGTGACTAATTTTCAAAATAACCTTCTCCAAATTCTTGATAGGTAGGTAGTGAGATACGCTACTGACGCTAAAATAGGGTAACGATGAACTGTAAACCAGCGACGTTGCTGAGGAGTGACTTCGTCAAAATTCAGATAAGCCAAGCTCTGCTGAAAGACAACAGAGGAGCGCACATGCCTTAATCGTTTCAAAAAATCAAGATAATTCTTCGCCGCTGAAAGATAGAGAGCGGAAAACCAGCTCACACGACGAACCATACTAGACTTCACAACATCGCCAAGTTTTTTATACTTTTCTTGAAAATAAAGCTCTTGTTCCACTTTTGAGTCAAAAAAATATGTGTCCAGTGTATTACTCAAACTATTTGGAACCTGTCGATAAAAATAATAGGCTTCGTCAATAGAAAGTGGTTTCTGAGCATGCTCCATCACATAAGCAGAGACAACGGCATCCGTACCTGTTCGAAAGTCAGGCAAGTCCTTGTAAAAATCAGTAGGTGGGCAAAGCGAACGGTGAAAGACTTTAGTCCACAGTGTCATCAGATTCCCTTTACTAAAAAAAGCTTCGAACACTTGCTTAGGGTCTAAAATCTCATCTGTTGGAAAGTGACGAGGTCTTTTTTTCCTTGAAAAATCAGCTTTGATAGAATAATTTGTCAACACTAGATCCGCACCCGTCTTCTGTATCCGCTGAAAGACTCCTTCAAGATAGTCATGTCTCATCTTATCGTCAGCGTCAATACAGAGGATGTAGTTTCCTCTAGCTTTTTCCATCCCTAAAGCACGCGCAACCAATGACCCCTGATGGTGGCCTTCAATCAAGGTTATCTGCTTCTCATACCGCTTCTGAAAGTCTGTGACAATCGCCACACTACCATCATCTGACCCATCATCAACCGCTATCAATTCAAAGTCTTGGTTGGTCTGCCCAAATACAGCATCCAAAGCCTCTACCAGATGAGGCTCAGCATTGTAAATCGGCATGATAATCGAAAAAAAGGGGGTATGACTCATTTTCAAAATAACCTTCTCCAAATTTTTAATAGATAGGGAACAACATATGCTAACGGGTCTAGGATGGGATAGCGATGAACGGTAAACCAGCGGCGTTGGTAGCGAGTGACTTCGTCAAAATTCAGGTAGACCAAGCTTTGCTGAAAGACAGCAGAGGAACGCACATGCCTTAATCGTTTCAAAAAATCAAGATAATTCTTCGCCGCTCGAAGGTAGAGAGTGGAAAACCAACTTACACGACGAACCATACTGACTTTTACAACATCGCCAAGTTCCTTGTACTTTTCTTGAAAATAAAGCTCTAGTACCACTTTTGAATCAAAAAAATTTGCGTCCAAAGTGTTACTCAAACTATTTGGAACCTTACGATAAAAATAATAGGCTTCATCGATAGAAAGTGGTTTCTGTGCATGCTCAATCACGTAAGCAGAAACAACGGCATCCGTACCCGTTCGAAAGTCAGGCAAGTCCTTGTAAAAACCAGCAGGTGGACAAAGAGAACGGTGAAAGACTTTGCTCCACAATGTCCTCAGATGCCCTCTTCTAAAAAAAGTATCCAACACTTCTTGCGAATCTAGTAGCTCGTCCGTTGGAAAGAGGCAGGGGCGTTCTTTGTTGGAAAAATCATCATAGATAGAATAATTAGTCAATACCAAATCAGCACCAGTCTTTTGTATCCGCTGGAAGACCCCCTCAAGATAGTCACGTCTCATCTTATCATCTGCATCAATGCAGAGAATATAATCACCTTTAGCCTTTTCCATTCCTATGGCACGTGCAACTAACGACCCCTGATGAGGACTTTGAATCAAGGTCAGTTGCTTCTCATATCGCTTCTGAAACGCTTTGACAATCGCCACACTGCTATCATGTGAGCCATCATCAACCGCTATCAATTCAAAGTCTTGGAGGGTCTGTCCAAAAACAGCATCCAAAGCCTCTACCAGATAGGATTCAGCATTGTAGATTGGCATGATAATAGAAAAAAACAGTTTATTCATCTAGCCTCCCTTTGCAGATACCATTTTCTGATGCGTCCCAATGGAAAATACAACAATAACATTGGGTGTGTAAAACGATGCTCGACAAGATACAAGAATACCTTATCACTAAAACGCAATTTTGCGGAACTCCCAACTGCTATCGCTCTCTTGAAAAACAAAGATTCCTTGATATGCTGAGTATTTTTTAATATATCACTTAAAGGACTTGAGAGCAGTAATCGTTTTCCTGACCAAGAAACACGTCTCATCAAACGTTCCGCCATCTCCACTGGCAAATCGGTCGCATATTTTTCATGAAAATACCAATCTGAAAAGGCTACGGAGTCAAAATGTTTTACCGTGTAAGAGTTACTGAGGCTACTTGGCACAAATCGATAATAATAGAGTGCCTCATCAAGAACAACAACATGATGGATGTTTGAAAAAATGGCTTCAATAGTCACTAAGTCAGAACCACATACTAATCGCTGAAAAGACCCAAAAAAGTGGTCATCTGGTAAAAAACATGACTGAAAGACCGTACACCACAAGGTCATTAGCACACGATTTGCCAGTATCATCTCTTTCACAACCTCTGGTCCAGTCATCTGACGATGAACATAAGGAGTGTAATCAACAGGCTTTTGTGAAAAATCTATCCGACGAGAAGAGTTAATCACCACAGCCTCTGCCTGCGTCTCATCAATCGTTTGCCTAACCATTTCTAAATAATCCGCTCTCAAGACATCATCCGCATCCATGCACAGGCAATACTGACCTCTCACCTCTGCCATGCCTGTCGCACGTGTCAAAAGTAAGCCCTTGTTTTCAGGATGAGAGTAGAGGCGGACTTTATCCTGATGCGAAGCGACAAACTCCTGACAAATCGTCTCGGACTGGTCAGTCGAGGCATCATTGACCAAAATCAACTCAAAATCCTGATAGGTCTGATGTAATACAGACTCAATCGCCTCTGATAAAAAGGGGTCCGCATTATAAATTGGCATGACAATCGAGAAAAAGGGATTGGTCTTCATAATAGCCTCCTTAAACGCTTACTATACCAATTGATAGCCAAAAGTAAATGTAGGATTCGGTAGTTCAAGAGCAAGAGAAATAGGCGGTCATACTGTGACAGCGTGTTCTTCTCCACTCCCATGACTTTCCTAAAAACGAGAGACTGACGAATCACCCTTACTCTATCACACACTTCCTTGAAGGATTTACTTTTTAGCAACACTTTTTTGGTATACCAGAGAAATCTCCTTACCAAATATGCATCCATTTTTTCTGGAAATTTCTGGTAATAGATATGATACAAAGACAAATCTGTCTGGGCACATTCTTCAAAATCTATTTCGTTAAAATTAAAATTTAAGCTAGTAGACACCTGACGGTAATAATAGAGAGCTTCATCTAAAACAATCGCTCTTTCTATCCTTGCCGAAATATGATGCAAGGTAATCCGATCCACACTCCGAACAAAGTGCCCAAATTGCTGGTAAAAAGCTTCATCAGGTATAAAAGAAGTCTTAAACACCAATTGCCATACAGTTGTCAACTGAGACTTTTCCAGAAGTAGTTCTTCAATGACTTCCAAACCTGTCATTTGACGATTCAGAAAAGGACTAAAATCTCTCCGCTTGATAGAAAAATTAGCCTCCATCGAAAAATTGATTACCACAGCATCTACCTGCATCTCATCAATCGTTTTCTTAACAAGCTCTAGATAGTCTACCCGTAAGACATCATCCGCATCCATGCACAGGCAATACTGACCTCGTACTTCTTCCATACCTGTCGCACGTGTCAGAAGTAAGCCCTTATTTTCAGGATGAGAGTAGAAGCGGACTTTGTCCTGATGCGAAGCGACAAACTCCTGACAAATCGTCTCGGACTGGTCAGTCGAGGCATCATTGACCAAAATCAACTCAAAATCCTGATAGGTCTGAGCTAGAACAGACATAATCGCCTCAGTTAAATAGAGCTCCGCATTATAGACTGGCATGACAATCGAGAAAAAAGGCTTAGTCTTCATTGGTCTCCTTTACGTTTGGAAAAAATGGACGATAAATCATATCCGCATAACTGCCATCGAGAATGGATTTACGATAAAATTTCCAAGAAAATTTCACTATGGGACTTGTCTCTAGCACTTCTTGCCATCGCTTCTCATCAAATGGTTCATTAAAATGAACAGACACGAAATCTCTATTTTCAATCCCAGAAACAATAGGCAGATAATCAATCACCTCTCGAAACTCAGGATGAAGCCGGTAATGAATATCTTGGAATAAATCAATCGTGTAGTTGATAGGATTATCTACTTGACTAAAATAATAAAGCAAACAATCACGAATATAGCAAACATGAGGATTTCCCTTCTTTGCAGAAAAACAAAACGAAGTCCACCGCCCTTGCTCTATCCAATATAGATAATAGTTTCTGACACTTTCAATCTGATGTCGAAAGGCAAAAAAATCATTTGCAAACAAATGACTGTCTAATTGGTCAGTGACATAAAGCGTCGCATCCATCCAAACACCTCCATGCTGGGCAAGCAGAGCATAGCGAACATAGTTTGAAAAAGGGGTAAACGCCATCTTTTTTCGTGCCAGCTTATCCAGCAAAACCTCTGGAATCGCTAGATAATCAGCCAGATTATCCTTTGTCAAGAAGATGTGCTGGTAACCATTTTTCTGTGCAAAGCGTTTTTGACTCTCAATCGCATGGCGACAGACTGCGGGAAGCTCCGACTCACCCTGCCACCACAAGGTCCAGATGATTGGTGTTAGGGAGTCAGCTGTATTGTCATTCTCTAAATAAGCAGAAAACGGAGACAAGTGACGAGTAACTGTCTTCTCATAAAAACGTGAATGAACTCGCCACTTTAGACGCGAAAGCTGCATTCCCAAAAAGGAAGATGGCTTTATGGCCTCTTCAGCCCCAAACTTTGTCAGAACTTTAAACAAAGCCATACTCGGCGACTGTCTGAATACAGTCATAAATTTACCGACATTCCTTATCATCTAGCGACAAACTCCTTTTCTATCTTCGTAGCATATACTTATAAAACGCCCTTTGTACACGTAAAGGAAGAAACCCCATCATCAAGTGAAGAAGATTTACCGATAGAAAATCCCAAGCTGTCATCTCCTGCCGTCGATAGGAAGCATACCGCAACCGTATCAGTTGCATGAGACTCGTCCAAGATTTCCGCCTTTTCAAGGTATCGCGGTTAAAGCGGAAGTCAAGCAAAATCTCAGGGATATTGGCTGCACGATAGCCATGATGAAGCATCCGCAACCACAAATCCCAATCTTGATTGTAGCGAATGGTAGGATTATATCCACCAACTGCATCAACCGCCGATTTGCGAAACATGACACTTGAGTGATTGAATGGATTTCTTCGTTTCGAAAAATTCACAATCGTCTCGTGATTCAGGGGAACTTTTCGGATACTCTGTGATTCGCTAGTCGTTTCTTCAAATTCTGATACATAACTTCCTACAATCGAAAGCGTCGGGTCACTCTCAAAACAGCTCACTTGCTTTTCGCACCGCTCCTGTCGTGAGACGTCATCCGCATCCATACGAGCAATCAAGTCTGTCTTAGCAACTGATAAGCCTGCCATCAGAGCCGTAGCCAGTCCCGAATGTTTCTCTAAAGCCACTTCAACAATGGGAATTTGTGCATTTTTTTCGGCAATCATTGATAACATCTTGTAAACAAGCTGGAACAGGTCCATCTTTTACAATGATACATTCCTCTGCTGGGTAAGTTTGTGAAAGCATACTTTCTATTGCCTCACGAAAATGGTCAGGATTTTCTTCCCGCCACACCGCTAATAAGATCGAATACGGCTCCATGTTCCTCCTCGTAAAATAAGTTTATGGGGATTTTTCAATCCCAAATTTTTAATGAGTGTAATAATGTTAACTTGACTATTGCAAGGTTTTCCAGAACAATAGAGTCATGGAATGGACTCATGGTTGTTTCTTTTCCTCCTTGTTGCTTAGACTTCATTTTAAAGTCTGTTACCCAAGCGTTGTTCCTACTTCCAACAC
>NZ_JARQPL010000024.1:0-38069 GCF_046032535.1 Streptococcus suis
TACAAAAACTATTCCCGTTTGGTCATCAATTGCTCGGACGGGAATAGTTTTAAATGCTTAACTTAATGACATTGGGCTTTTTGTCCAGCCTCTTTTTTGCATTTTCAAATTTCTCAATTACTTTCTACCGTATAACCTTTTACATACCTGATAAAGAATAGGTACAGCAATGATGGTCGTAATTGCAGTGCCATAGGTTCCTAAAATCCGACCCAAAGCAGCTAAAAATGATGCCGATGGCGTTAGTCCACCGACTAAACTACCCGTCAATGTGTACTTCAACAGGTTCAAGATAATTTTTGTAATTGCCGCAACAATTCCAACCAAAATAATATTGGTTAAGCGATCATTTTCCTTGAGGAATTTCTCGTAAAACAAATGCAAAATGAAGCAGACGATGAGTGATTCTAGAATGGTAATCCAAGCAACGGAAGCATATCCCGACAGTAAATCGAAGATGCCTAGACCGAGTGAGGCTGCCAGCGCCCCTTTTTTGGCACCAAAGATCAATACTCCTACTACCACCAGAGCATTGCCTAAATGGACAAATTGACTCCCAAAAGGAATACGAATAAAGAAGACAACCACACAAATAAGGGCTGCAAATAGGCTAATTTCTGTTAATTGACGCAATTGACTCTGTTTCATAATTTCTCCTTTAATGTTTGAAATGCTTGCTGTAATTCTGCTAAAAATGGTTCGAAGTAAATCCCAAATTTCAAGTCTCTATCCAAAGCAAGGGTACGCTCTAAACTCTTGTCGATAAAATCTAAAGCTAGAGGGATAGCTTGATGGAGATTGATTTGTTGGATGGTTGCTACTGCCAACAAGGTAGATAGAATGTCACCTGTTCCAAAGAAATTTGCTGGATATTTTTTAGACATATAGGTAGTTATTTCCCCTGTTTCCTGCTGAAAATAGGCTACACCTATTTGGCTATCATCAAAGGAAATCCCTGTCAGTACAATATCTGCGGATACCTGCTCTGCTAAAGCTTCCAGTAAGTCCTCAATAGCCGCCCTATCGTAGCAAGCTCCCAAATATTCCCTCCCTGTCAAAAAAGCTGCCTCTGTTACATTGGGGAGAATGAGCTTGGCCGACTGGATCAACTCTTTCATGGCTTCTACATAGGTAGATGTGAAACCTGAATACAACTTGCCTCCATCCCCCATGACCGGATCAACAATCAATGGTGTCTCTGTTTGTTTCGCATACATAGCCAATTGACTTAGTTGCTGAGGATTTCTACAGTAGCCAGACAAGATACCTGCCAATTCCAAATTCAAGTTCTTCCACTGTTCAAAATAGGCTCGATTCAAGTCAGTCATATCTTCAACGACAACATCTGGAAAACCACCCGTATGAGAAGAAAGTAGTACCGTTGGTAAAAGAATCGTTTCTACCTGACAGGCTGCTGCAATTGGGATGCTAGTGGCTAGGGCAACCTTACCCACACCAGGCAAATCATTTGCAAGCAATAATCGCTGAACCATAACAACCTCCTAAATTATTTTTCTTAAACAAAATTGTAAAGTATTTTCACGAGCTTTTCAATAACTCTTATCAGAAATTGTATGGGGACAGATGGCTGAAACCTTATAATAGCGGGCTCAAATTACTGCATAAGAAAAACAGTAACAACTTTTTGCTACTGTTATCCTATTTCAATGTATTGTTGTCAAAATCTGCTTAATTTTTCTCCAGAAAGGCAATCAGGGTCTGGGCAGAACGTTCTCCTGCTTGAATGATAAATTCATCAAAGGTGATATTGGCATCTCCCTGAGCTGTGTCACTCATGGCACGGATAACCAAGAATGGCTTACCTGTATTGACAGCCGCTTGGGCGATGGCCGCTCCCTCCATCTCCACAGCCAGAACTTCTGGAAAATGAGTTTTGATCGTAGCAATTCTCTCCTGACCTGCGATAAAACTGTCACCTGTCACAATCAGACCCACATGGCTAATCATTTCCTGCTCTGCTAAAACGGTTCTTAGCTGTTCTAACAAGACTTGGTCTGCTGGATAATACAATTCCTGCCCTGCCATTTGCCCGTAAGCATAGCCAAAAGCCGTCACATCCACATCGTGGTAAGCCAATTGATTCGCTACAACCACATCACCGATGGCAATACCTTCGGCAACTGCTCCTGCCGAGCCAGTATTAACAATGACATCAACTGAAAAACGATCTGCCAAAACAGCCACGGACATAGCTGACATAACCTTACCGATACCTGACTGAACAAGAACGACTTCATGTTGACCGATTCGTCCCTGATAGTAAGTTCGACCCAAGACATCGATTTCAGTTGCATCTTGTAGATGCTCGACCAAAATCTTTAATTCCTGAGGCATGGCTGCGATAATTCCAAATTTCATCTCTTCTCCTAAATAAATAATACTGCAATGATAAACATTATCAGTAAGATGATGACCCAAAAAAGGATTTTGTTTACCTTACTGCGGAAAGCTTCTCGCTTGATGGTTTCGATACGGCGACTTTTTACTACAGTAGGTTTGACCGGGATTCGGATTGTTTGTCCCTCTTCATATCCCTGATAATCTTCTTCTAGATATGGATCGAATAGAGCATCATCCATTGATATATCCTGGTTTGGACGATAGTGTCCAAACTGGCTAGATTGGTCGGAATACTGTTTCTTTTTCGCTTTCTCTAAAATTTCATCCGTCAACAAGGGCTTGCCCATTGCTAGTTTCCTACTTTCTCATGAGTTGTAAATATTGGACAGCCATGATGGTCTTTGCATCACAAATATCGCCAGTAGCCACCAAGTTCAAAGCCTCTTCCAAGGTTACCTCATGTAATTCGATAACCTCATCTTCATCCATTGGACGAGGATTTTCAACCTTGATAAGGTTATCTGCTAAATAAAGGCGAATTCGTTCATTACAAAAACCGATGGCTGAATAGAAATCTGCCAACAAGGTCAGTTTGTCACTAGTATAGCCTGTTTCTTCTTCTAATTCACGCAAAGCAGCATCTTCAAGCGTATCTTCTTCGCCCAGCTCCAATTTCCCCGCCGGAATTTCATAAATAGTACGTTCAATAGTCTTGCGGTATTGTTTGACTAAAATCATTTTACCTTCTGGAGTGACGGCTAAAACGCAAACTGCTCCCTTGTGAAAAATCAGTTCGCGCTTACCAGTTCCACCATTTGGCAGGGCAACATCATCTACTACTACATCAAAAATGTGCCCTTTAAAAATTTCTGTCCGCTCAATGGTTTTTTCTTCAAAATTCATACGATTACCTATTTTTGACTTGGATGGAACGGAAAACGAGTCGCATAACCTTCTTTGTTTTCTTGACGACCACGACCAATACCGATGGCATCCTCTGGAATATCTTTTGTAATAACAGAACCTG
Source organism: Streptococcus suis (assembly GCF_046032535.1). Lineage (GTDB taxonomy): Bacteria > Bacillota > Bacilli > Lactobacillales > Streptococcaceae > Streptococcus > Streptococcus suis_AK. The sequence goes on from NZ_JARQPL010000024.1 coordinate 3,389, forward strand.
CAGCCAACAAGGCATTGTCCCCAATAATTACTGGTGCGATAATGGTTGAGTTAGAGCCAACAAAGGCATTATCTCCAACGGTTGTTTTAAATTTATTTTTACCGTCGTAATTGACAGTGATGGTACCAGCACCAACGTTAACATTATTGCCAATCGTTGCATTTCCTAGGTAGGTCAAATGACCAGACTTCGTTCCTTGACCAAGTGTAGAGGCCTTGATTTCCACAAAGTTTCCAACGTGAACATCTTTTTTCAAGAGACTGCCTGGACGAATATGGGCGTATGGTCCTACCGTCACACCTTCTTCAATGACAGATTCTTCAATGTCTGAGTTGCTGATAACGACATCTGCTGCAATTTTCGCATCGCGTACACGAGTACCATTGGTTAAAACAGTACGTTCACCAATCACCGTTTGCCCTTTCAAGACAACATTAGCTTCGATAATAGCTTCTGCTCCGATTTCTACATCGATGTCGATATAGGTTGCATCTGGGTTGATAAATGTCACACCATTGACCATGTGTTTTTCATTGATTCGTTTGCGCATAACAGCTTCTGCAGTCGCAAGAGCGACGCGATCATTGACACCCAAACTTTCATCAAAATCACGCAATACATAGGCCCCAACCTTCTCGCCTGCCTGACGAAAAATCGAAATAACATCTGTCAGATAGTACTCACCTTGGGCATTGTCCGTATTAATATCTTTAAGCGCTTCAAAAAGACGTTTATTATCAAACAAGTAGGTTCCTGTATTGATTTCTTTCACTTGTTTTTCAAAATCGTTGGCATCTTTTTGCTCTACAATCTTCAAAACTTCCCCATCAGCATTGCGAATAATCCGACCATATCCGAATGGGTTATCAGCCTGAGCTGTCAAGATAGTCGCAACATTCTTGTGGCTGACATGGAAGTTAATAAGGTTCTTCAAGCTTTCTCCTGTAATCAGCGGTGTATCCCCTGCGATAACAAGGGTCTGACCTTCCAAACCTGCAAGAGCTGGCTCAGCCATCATAACGGCGTGGCCTGTCCCCAGCTGTTCAGATTGAAGGGCAAACTCTGACTGACCTTCTAAAACTTCCTGTACCAATTCTGCCTTGTGTCCCACAATGGTCACAGTTTTCGCAGGTTCCATAGCATCAACCGCACGTTTCACATGTTCCAACATGGAAATCCCTGCCACTTTGTGTAAGACCTTTGGCAAGTCAGACTTCATGCGAGTTCCCTTACCCGCCGCTAGGATAATTGCATAGTTATTGCTCATAATAAATCTCTTTTCATTTGTATATGACCCTATTATAGCAAATTTTGATGTTTTTGGAAAATAGCAGAGCTCCAACTGTCTGGGAACAGTTGGAGGTTGGAAATGAAGCGAACCCGTTCGTAACATTAAGGATTGGGGAAATTTGGAAGTCGGAAATGGCTCGAACATAATTCGCTTCAGGCGTAACAAACTATTTAGATATAAAAAAAGGAGCCTGAGCTCCTTAGATTGTTAAATGGAGGCCTCGTTGACCATCTTCTCTTGCTTTCTCTGTCAAGGCTTTAAACTCTTCCCAAACAGGGCGTTCTTGGTCTGTAAAACGGAGATTGGTGCCAGGCAAGCTAGCATTAGAAATGGTCTGCACAAAGCCTGACAAACTGGTCTCAAGTGCCAATCCTTCCTTACTTGCCACATCTTCCTTGGCCACAAGCAAGGCTGACTGCAATTTCTCTGTCAGTTTTTTGCCGATTGTTTCCTCTTTTCCAGCAAGAATAGAAGAAAGCTGGTCCAATAAATTGATGACACGTTCCTTATTCATAGGAACCTCCTTGTTTAATTTTATATTATTATAATATAAACAACTTAAAATAAACAAGCAAGGACCTAATTTTTAGGGTAAACCAATTCAAATTCTTCACAGACGACCAGCATATCTTCTGAGAAGGACATACCTGCTTCTGCCAGCCAAATAGTGAAAAGCTCTTCATGGACCTGTCGCCAGTGAGCCAAACTTTTCTCTTTTACGACGGACAATTCACCTTCCTGACGGAACTCGCCTTCTTTATAGGCATGGTCCGCTGTCACTTGGCAAAAGGGCGTCACATAGACCTTGGTGGTCTGGATAATGCAGACAGCCTGACCTTGACCGTCCAGAATGATGTCATAGCCGCCAGCTGTAGGGATTTCTTCTCCCTCTACTTCGTAAAGGGCATGAGCAGAGCTGGTCGAGGTTTTGATGCCTCTAGCCACCAATTCAGCCAGTCGATCAGCTTCCGCCCCAAAGGCCCAGGCCTCTGGCTCAGGACCTGCTTGGGAATTGATGGCAAGAAATTCTTGCCAGAGTTGTGTTGGGGTCATGGTTTTTCCTTTCTAGAATACCATTCTCCTCTCGTCAACAGGCTCACTCGTTCGGTACGAACTTCATCAATGAGTGGGAAATGCACATCTTTCAAGAGGTATTGGTAAACAAAGCCCAGCTTTTCTTGTACACGTAGGGACTTGCTATTTTCTACAAATGCACAACACCAAATCTTGTCTAAACTCAACTGGACAAATCCGTAATCCAGTAAAACTTGACTAGCTTCTGGAATGAGGCTTTGTCCCCAAAATCCCTGGCCAAGCCAGTAGCCCAGTTCTGCTTCTGAATCTGGCAAATCAAGCCCGCTCTGCTTGCCAATCATGAGGCCAATACTGCCAATGACCTGACTTGTTTCTTTGAGGACAAGGGCATAGGTTTCTGGTTGACTGAGGACTGTCTTGATAATTTCTCGACTTACTTCCAGACTTTGATGAACTGGCCAACCTGCTGCGGGTCCCACATCTGGATGACTGGCCTGAGAAAATAAGTCAGCTGCGTCTGACTCGCTCCAAGGACGGAGCAAAAGGCGATTAGATTCAAGAATCATAACATTCCTCCCTACTTTAAACTCCAGCCGCCGTCAATGGTGATAATTTGACCCTGCATGGAAGCGAGTTTGCCAGTAGCCAGCATATAGGTCAGCTCTGCTATTTCGCTAGGCTGGGTCCAACGGCCGATAGGGGTCTGGTCTGCCACCCAATCGGCTAATCCCCCTGGCTCAAAATCTTTCTGGGTCATGCCTGTCTGGACGGCACCAGGAGCGATGCCGAAGACCTGTACCTTGTCCTTGGCATAGTCCAGTGCCAACTGCTTGGTAAAACCTGCCAAAGCGTGCTTGGAGGCGGTGTAGGCAGAGCCTCCACCACCTGCTAGACTGGAGGCAATGGAGCACATATTGATAATAATACCTGACTGCCTGTTCACCATTTGCTGCAGATAAGGGCGGGTTAGTCTTGTCACCGCAAAAAAATTCACCGCGAAGACCTGAGCTAATTCATCCTCCTCAATATCAAGGTGGGGGCGGTAATCGTCTAGAATGCCTGCGGTGTTACAGAGGACATCAACTGTCTGGCACCATGAAAAGACTGGGTTTAAATCGCCAGCCAGGTCCAGCTGTAGAAAGTGGAAATCGCCTGCCAAATCAGGCTTGCCGGCCTGATCAATCCCGTGGACACGCCAGCCATTTTCCAAAAAAATCTCCGCCTGCGCTAGTCCAATGCCGCTGGAAACGCCGGTGATGAGGGCTGTCTTAGTCATGGACTTCCACCCAGTCGGTCGCAAGGACATCGCAAGGGGTCGGGCTCCACATGGAGAAACCTTCGCCCTCGCCTGTCACGTTGATGAGGAAATAAGGCGTCGCCTCCAGCTTTTGCCCGTGGACCTCTATGGTGTCAAAGAGCTGGACGTAGTTCTCCGCTCCGCCCCAGCCTGTGCGAACGTACTTTTTCTTGGCCTTCAAGCCTGGTAAAATCTCTTCAAATGTCATGGTTTACTCCTTTGTTGTCTTTCTATCTTTCAACCATTATACCAAAAAATCAGACCACTCTAAAGAGTTGTCTAATCGTATTTCTACCCCACATTCTCCTTTTTCAATAGGAAAAATGTGCCTGCAAGCGTTGAGAAAAAGGCAAGAACCATAAAGAGCAGAGGTAGCCAACCTGTCCAGTCCTGCGGTCCATAGCCAACCTGGCTAGCCAGCAGCTGACTAAAGCCGCTGAGCACCGTTAGGACATAGGCTGGGATTAAGGTATCTACAATTGCTGACTTACTGCGATAGTAGAAGAGACCAGCTGCGATTCCTAGAATCACCAAAAGACTGGCCCACAAGGGCAGGGGAATCCCCTCATAAAACTGCCGACTAATCCAAAAACGCAAGACAACTAACACCACAAAGCTAAGCCCCCAAGTCCCCATCAGCAGATAGGACTTGATTTTTGACCGTTCATAGACTAGGTTCTTTAGGATGAAAAAAGCAGAGCTGGGTAGAATGAGTGCCAGAAGCAAATCGCACAGCAAGCCCCGCCATTCTAGAACCATTTCACCAGTCACTCCAAACAAACCTAAGAAAAACCAACTAATATAGACAAGGGAAATCAATCCTGTTAACCGCAGACCATAGTACCAGCGAATGGGCGGCAGGTCAGACAAGAGTTCATCCGCCATTTGCTTGCTGTCTTTGCCTAAAAAATTCTCTGCTGACTGACCGTCTGCCTGGGCATCCAAGACATCTTGGTAGATTGAAAGCAAGAGTTCGGTCGCCTTTTCCTCCTGCTCATGAAAGGCTGATGCCAACATCAAGTAAGCATGGAGCTTACGCATATAGGCCTTGTTTTCCTTGGTCAACTTCCCCTGTAAGCTGCTAATAGCATTCAAATGTTCCTGTTGCTTGTTCATCTTACTTCTCCTTTCTCACCAACAAAACCGCAGTTCCAATCCAAAAGGCCATAGCTGGAAGAATGACCAACATCAGATTGAGCCAAACTGGAACGGTCATGACCATATTTACCACACCGCCAACAATCATGAAGAGATAGGTCGGTAAAAAGACATAGCGGACTAATTTTTCCTTTTGGAAAAATAGCAGAGCGAGACCGAGCAAGGTGAGTGGTACTAGAAGCCCCCAGCCAGTCAAGACTAGGTCAGGTTCCTTGGGCATTGCCCAGAGACGAAGTCCACAAATCACGAGAAAAAGAAGGGGAATACAGAGAAAACTTGCCCAAACCTTGATTTTGCTGGTCTGGTAAATCAAACCGCGAATAATGAGGAAAATCCCAGCGGGGAGGAGGAGGCTAAGTAGCGTGTCGCAGATCAAGTCCAGCCAGTTGAGTGAAATGGTTCCTGTCCCTGCAAAATCCATGAGCCATTGGCTACCGAGGTAAATGATGAGCATGAGGCCACTCAGGTTTGCGACTTCCCTGAAACCAATCGGAGGGAGGTAGCTGAGTAGGTCGTCCGCCATCTGCTTGCTATCTTTACCCAGAAAATCCTCCGCCGAAAGCCCGTCTTTTTGGGCTTCAAGAACATCTTGGTAAATGGATAAGAGCTGGGCAGTCACTGCTTCTTCCTGCCTGTGAAAGACAGACGCAATCATCATATAGCCATTGATACGGCCCATATACTCCTTGTTTTCCTTGGTCAATTGGCTTTCAATCACTTCAATCTGCTTGCGGTATTCCATTTGTTTGCTCATCCTACTCTCCTTTCAATCGCTGAACCTTTTGGACCAGCTCAGCCCACTGAGACCAAAAATCTTCTAAATAAGCCTTTCCCTGGTCTGTCAGATAAAAATACTTTCTATCTGGCCCGTCTGGCGAGGGCTTATTCTGACTAAAAATCAGGTCATTTTTTTCTAGCTTCTGAAGGAGGGGATAGACTGTCCCTCCGACCATGTTTTCAAAGCCCTGATTTCTCAATTCCTGAACCAGCTCATAACCATAAATCTCCTTCTGGCTGATTATTTGCAATACACAGCCATCCAGGACCCCCTTGAGCATCTGGGTTTCTTTCATAAGCCCTCCTCTTCCTCTGCAAAAAATCCAAACAGCAAGCCTGATGCTAACATGATACCTAAGATCAAGATAGAATCCAAGGCCCAGCCTGTTATAATGGCCGTCACAAGCGTGATGGCTACCACTTCCCAGTTTTCACGTTTCTTCTTGTCCAATTTCATGTTATACTCCGATCTAGTTTGTAATGCCTACTAGTCTGATAAAAATAAAAGTGATTTTATTTGTCTTTTATCACTAGTTTGTTTTACCTATTAGCTTTGTACCTATAGTATAACACAAGGTGACTAGTATGTAAAACAAAATAGTGGAAAAATATTCAAAAAAAAAAACATCACTTCTACAAGTTTGCGTTAACATCTCAGCACAGTGATAGATTGCTCCAACAATCTGGGAGATTGTTGGAGGTGGGAAATTAATACTCAATGAAAATCAAAATCAGACTAGCTCCAAAGGTTTGGGGAACCTTTGGAGGTTGGAAATAGAGCGAACGTAGTTCGTTTCTACTTAGCAGATAGAACCCTGTTACTATTTTATTTCAAGGTAACAGGCTGAAAGGCTCCACTGGAGCCTTTCACTCATCAAATCAAGTCAACAACGTCTGATTTTGATTTTCGAAGAGTATAAACAAACGCTATTTGTGTACAAACAGTCTGGGGAGAGACTGTTGAAGGGGGAAGATAAAAAGTTGCGGTAGAAACCTATCTTAGAACCTGTGAAAAAAGAACTTGGGTTGCCCCAAGTTCTTCATATCTATTTCTAAGAACCAATATTCACCAATGACAAACTTTTAGATAAGAAAGCAATCTACACTGGTCTTTGAGAGAACACTAACTGTATTTTGAAAAGAACTAGTGTTGAAAAGCTTACTTAAATGAAAGTGCTGAGCAGTGAATCCAAGTTCTAAATTGCATCACGACCACGTTCCCCTGTACGGATGCGAACAACATCATCGATTGGCTGAATAAATATTTTACCATCACCGACTTCCCCTGTTCGGACTACAGTAGTGATGACATCAACAACTTCTTCGACTGCGGCATCTTCAACTACAATCTCTGCTTTTACCTTAGCAAGCATGGTTGGAGTCACCTTTTGGCCACGAACGAATTCCGCAAAGCCTTTTTGATTACCAAAACCCAGAACTTGTGAAATCGTCATTCCCTTAGCAACTCCTGCACTAGTTATGGCAACCTTAAGATCTTCTAATTTTTCTGTACGAATAATTGCTTCTATTTTTTTCATCAAAAACACCTCTCTTATGAATCTAAGCCCATAAATGTTGGATAAGCTGTCTCACCATGTTCTGTATCATCCAAACCAATTGCTTCTTCTCTATCTGAAACGCGGAGTGGCATGAAGAATGAGATTCCCTTGATGAGAACAAATGTCATGCCTGCAGACCAAACAATTGTAAAGACAATCGCTGCGATGGTTACCAAGAACAGGCGTGGATTCCCATAAATCAAGCCAATATTTTCAGGGTCGAGAGCCAATTCAGGAGTAGTAAACAGTCCTGTTACGATACCGCCAAAAATACCACCGACACCATGACAGCCAAAAGCATCTAAGGCATCATCGTAACCAAGTTTATGTTTCACAATCGCAATTGCATAGAAACAAACTGGACTAACCAATAATCCGATAATCACTGCACTCCACGTTGATACAAAACCAGCCCCGGGCGTAATAGCAACCAATCCAGCTACTAATCCTGTTGAAGCACCGACAAGTGATGGTTTTCCATTCTTTATATATTCTAACAAAATCCATGAGAACATGGCCGCTGCAGCTGACAAATGTGTCGTTACCAAGGCATGAACAGCCAAACCATCGGCTGCTAAGGCAGAACCTGCGTTAAAACCAAACCAACCGAACCAAAGTAAGCCTGCCCCCAATAGGACAAATGGTACATTATGTGGACGGTATTCAAGACGATTAAAGTCTCTGCGCTTGCCAACTACCAAAGCCAAAACCAAGCCACTTACCCCTGATGTAATATGGACAACATCACCACCAGCAAAGTCAATTGTACCCCACTGAGCAAGTAACCCTTCATCCCAAACCATATGGGCAAATGGATAGTAAACTAAAAGAAGCCAACCAATTATGAAGATTAAGAGAGGTTTAAATCGCATCCGTCCCGCAACAGAACCGGTTAAAATACCAACAGTAATGATAGAAAACATCATCTGAAAAACTGCGAAAAGTGAATCCGGAATCGTCAAGCCCCTTGTACTCTCTGAGTCACTGACGCCTTGGAAAAACGCATGTCCAAGATCACCAATAAGATTTCCATCACCTGAAAATGATAGAGAGTAACCAACAGCGAACCACATCACCGTTGCAAGGGCTAGCGAGACAACAGACATCATCATCGTTGAGATGACATTTTTCCGTCTCTCGAGACCACCATAGAAGAAAGCAAGGGCTGGCGTCATTAAAAATACCAAACCTGTACAAATCACTATAAAGGCAATACTTGATCCTTCAATTTTCATAAGCACATCTCCTTTTCTATCCTATAATTGTTAGCACTTATCTTACTGTCTTCATTTTTTATCAAGGGCAAGAACGATGACACTAAGCAACTATAGAATGAACTTTTTTGTTATGCTACATACAATATCACTATCCTCTTAATCTGTAAATATTAAATTGACTGAAAATTCTAAAAATGTTCCACGTTATGTTAGAAATATCAAAAAACTTGGGAAAACCCCAAGTTTTTAGGAAACAATTTGTTTATAAGTTCGTGTTGTTATTGCAAAAACCATCAAGTAGAGCAAGAAATAGACCACACAAATTCCTATCGTTACGTGTAACATTAATTCCATATTTACAACACCGATTGAGACAAGGATGGCGGATAACATCTTATAGGCAAAACCAAGATGAACTATAGCCAGGAAGATTGGAAGGAAAAATACCATCAACAACTGCTTACGGATGGACTGTCTTGCTTGATTCTCATCCAGACCAACCTTGGTCATAATGACGAAGCGTTCTCTGTCTTCATAGCCTTCTGAAATCTGTTTGAAGTAGATCACCAGCACCACCGCCATCAAAAAGATGAGCGAAAGTAAGAGGCCGATGAAGAAAAGTGAACCTGCAAAACTGAAGAAACTACGCATCGCATAGGCACGGTAGGAGAGACCAATCGAGTTGGTCCCGTCTGGCAACATGCTTGAACTCCATAGTTCGCTTTCAAAGCTATTCGATAAGAAGACCTCCTGGCTATCTACCTGCTCTTCTTCTGATAGACTGCTTTCAAAGCCCATATAATAGTGATCCTCAGCTTGATTTTCAAATATCGTCAAATCTTGAACCACAACGATTAAGTATTGTCTGACATTGAAAGACACATGGTCAGGCAGATGCCCCAAGGTCACATTCTTAGGCAAGACTTGAGCAACTTCCATCTCCTTTTCATCAATGGTAAGGGTTTGACCTTTTTGATATTGAACTCCCTTGTTATAAATAGCTATTTGATGTTGAGCTAGTTGGAGTTTTTCTCCCGTCATCTTTTCATAAGTGATTAGGTCAATAATATAACCCACACCCACTTGGTCAGTGAAAGCCAAATCTGAAGCTTCTGCTTTATTCAAAAATTCTACTTGTTTATCCGTAACATTAGAGAAATAAGCCTGCTGGTAATGATAACTAACTTGGTTTTCTACTGGAATCCCTGCTTTTTCCAAGATAGCATCCGCCCACTCTTCCCACTTCTCAACTTGATTTTTTAAAGTGGTTGGCTGCATTCCAACATCAATAGAATAATCATTTGGATTCTGATTGGTGACGTAGTCCTTACCACCGATGTAAATATTGAGTCCTCCAACCATGGTCACCAAGAACATGCTAGAGAGGATGGTAATGGTCGCAAGGCCTAGAGCATTTTTCCGCATACGGAAAATCAAGTTGGATACAGAAATAAAATTCTCAGGCTTGTAATAATAGGTCTGACGGTGTTTTAGCCAGTTTAAGAGACTGATAACACCTGCTTGGAAAAGCAAATAAGTCCCAAGGATAACCAGTAAGGTTGCACCAAAGAAGCTCGGAACCGCCTGAAAGGGATTGGTCACCAGCTGGGCAATGGCATAGCCTGCCCCCAATAGGATAAGGGCTAAGAGGGTTTGTAGCCAGAGGAAGCCTGTTTTTTTATCCCCACGTTTCTTGCCCTGAACTAGTTTGAGCGAGTCGGTCAAGCCCAGTTTCCCAATATTAAAGAGACTGACCAAGGCGAAAATCCCAAAGAGATATATAAGTACAGTGACCAGACTCTTCAACTGGAAGGTTGAAGCCAGAACTACAGGCATTTGCATGACCTTGAGCAAGAGGGCGTAGAAGAGTTTATCTAGAGCCAAGCCCAGCAACAAGCCTGTCAAAATACTACTGGCTGCGAAGACCAGATTTTCTAGAAAAGTCATCAAGAGAAGGTGTTTTTTCTCCAAGCCTAGGATACTATAGACACCAAACTCTTTTGACCGCTGCTTCATGACAAAACTATTGGCATAGAAGACCATGATGGCAACTGCCAACATGACTACAATCATACCGAAGCCCAAAACCATGGTTACCCCATTGGCTCCCTTGACCTGACCTAAATCAGGATGAAAGGCCAAAGAAGTAAAAATATAGGCAATGGCTGTGGACAAGATGGTCATTAAGGCATAGGGAAAATAGAGCCTGCGGTTCTTTTTGAGATTGGTTAAGCCCAATCGAACGGTTAGTCCAAACATATTACTCACCTCGATTCGCCATGACTGTCAAGGTATCTGAAATCAGTTGATACATTTCCTGACTAGTTCGTTCACCACGGTAGATTTGATTGTAGAGAATACCGTCCTTGATAAAAAGGACCCGTTTGGCACGACTGGCTGCAGCTGTCGAGTGAGTCACCATCAGAATGGTCTGCCCCTGCTGGTTAATCTGCTCAAAAACATCCAATAAGGTTGCAGATGATTTGGAATCGAGGGCCCCAGTCGGCTCATCTGCCAAAAGGATTTCTGGCTGGGTGATGATGGCACGCGCCACCGCAACCCGTTGCTGCTGACCGCCTGAAATCTCGTAGGGCATCTTGTCTTGTAAGGTCGCAATTCCTAGACTATTCAGTGTATGAACCAGTCGCTTGTTCATCTCATCAATCGGATAGCGGGACAAAACCAGAGGCAAGAGCACATTGTCCTTGACCGAGAGGGTATCTAAGAGGTTGAAATCTTGGAAGACAAATCCCAATTTCTCCCGACGAAAGGCTGCCGCTTCCCTGCTCTTAATCGTGTCTGTATTGACACCATTGAGCAGAACCTTGCCCTGCGTTGGCTTATCAAGGGTTGCCAAAATATTGAGCAAGGTGGATTTTCCAGAACCAGATTCCCCCATGATCGCCACATACTCACCCTCTTCAACGGCAAAGTGAATATCCTTCAAGGCCTCAACCTGGCCCGCCTTAAAGCGAGAACTATAAATTTTTTGAACGTGTTGCACATCTAAGAGCGTCATCTTACTGCCTCCTTTTCTTTTTCTACCCCCATTCTAGCCCATTCTCCGACAAGCTACCATAGCCCTAGCTTTCATTTGCGTGACAATTTTGTAAGATTAGTCAAAAATCAGCTCCACTTCTTTGATGCCGATTCGCACTTCTGTTCCCTGACCCACTTTGGAACTTAGTTTGAGGGAATAGCCCAGCTCCGCAGCGATTTTCCGGGAGAGATAAAGTCCCAGACCCGAAGACTGCTGGGTTCTGCGGCCATTGAAACCTGAAAAACCACGCTCAAAAACCCGCTCCAAGTCACTCTCTGCAATCCCTATCCCTGTATCACGAATGACCAACTCATCGCCGTCCAGAGCAATCGAAATGGTTCCCCCCTGACAATATTTGAGGGCATTGGATAAAATTTGCTCAATCAAGAGACCCAGCCAGCGTTTGTCGGTCTTTACTGTCCTATCCAGCGGTCCCAAGTCCAAGCTGGTACTGGCCTGAATAAAAAAGAGGGAATATTTCTTGACCAGACTTCTGACCAGCTCTTCCAAATTAACGGATTCGATAACCAAATCATCATGAAAGGACTGTAAACGGAGATAGTTCAAGACCAAGCCTGTGTATTGCTCAATCTTGAACAATTCCGATTCTAATTGATGACGAACTGGACTACTATCTACTTCCTTAACCAAGAGCTGACTGGCTGCAATAGGTGTTTTCATCTGGTGGGCCCAGAGGGTATAGTAATCATCTAATTCTGTCTGTTCCTGACGCTGTTTTTCAATCAAGAGCTTGTTTTGGACTTCTAGTCGCTCCACTTTTTCCTGCAACAAACGTTCACTGGCTGTCCCAGTAGTCACTTTCTGACCACGCCAGATTTTTCCAAAGCGGGAAAATTCCCTGAAAAAATCCCAGAGGAGGGCGAGGAGCCAGCAGATAGTGAGCAGGGTGAGGGCGTAGAAAACCAGATTTCTTTGGATGTCAAAGAGGCCACTATAAGCCAAAATGGTCGTGGCAAAAAGACAGTAGCTGACCAGAAATAGCCAACGATGACGGAGCCAAGAAGTTAGAAAATCAGGCAACATTTCCTTATTCATGTGTCCACACCAGGCCGTAGCCTACTCCTTTCTTGGTCATAATCAAGTTAGGCAAGCGCAACTCTGCCAACTTTTTACGCAGGCGAGCAATGTTTACCGACAGGGTATTGTCATCCACAAAAATATCACTGTTCCAGAGTTCTCTCATCAGCTCCTCACGGCTGACCACTTCCTTGCCATGTTCAAAAAGCACCCGTAAAATCTGAAATTCATTTCGGGTCAATTCTTCTACATCCTGACCATAGGACACCTGCATGGTCTTCAAGTCCAAGGACACTTCTTCAAACCAGAGCAAACTTTGTTCGCCGACAAAGTCATAGGTTCTTCTGAGAAGCCCCTGTATTTTAGCCAGGAGAACCGTCATTTCAAAGGGCTTGGTCACATAGTCATCCGCCCCCATATTGATCGCCATAACAATATCCATTGGCTGGTCATGGGAAGACAAAAACATAATGGGCACACGGGATGTCTTGCGAATTTCCTGACACCAGTAATAGCCGTTAAAAAAAGGTAGCCCAATATCCAGTAAAATCAAATGGGGCTGAAAATCTCTTATCTGGTCCAAAACCGTCTGAAAATCCTTGACCTCTTGAACCTGATAGCCCCAGTTAATCAGGTTTTTGGCAACTAGTTGGCTAATGGTCCGATCATCCTCAACAAGAAGTATTTTCTGCATCGCTCTCTCCTTTTTCATATATACTATATATTATAGCCTAAAATTCAGGAAAAAAGGGGGATTATTCTAAATCTCCAACCAAGATTTGTCATTCCTCACATATTTCGCTATACTAGAAGAAAAAGGAAAGGATTACCATGCCAAATTTATTAAATTACATAGAAGACAGTCAATACGACAGTTTTTACGACCTGCCCCTGAACAAACTGGACATTTTGGCCCTGACTGAGCTTTCCTACCTGCCTTTCGACAAGCTTGTCCCCACCTCCTTTACCGAAAATGGCATCCGACTGGATCATTTGGCTGAGCATTTTGAGGTAACTTATCAGAATGACTTCCCTCCCTTTTCTATGGTGACCAAAAACCGCCTAGCCTTATTTGCCCTTCTAGCCAAATCCATACGCTTCAAGTCTATCAAGGCATTTGGCTTCGTTGACGATTATCAGTTGGACCAAGAGCAACAATTCGCCGCCATTAGCTACCGCTTGGACAGACAGACTGTCCTAACTTGTTTTAGGGGAACAGATGACACTATCATCGGTTGGAAGGAAGACTTCCAAATGACCTATATGGATGAAATTCCTGCCCAGCGTTCTGCAAGTGATTATTTGGAAAAAATAATGTCTAATCCAAAGGAGAACTTCTATATCGCAGGGCATTCCAAAGGTGGTAATTTAGCCCTTTATTCCGCAAGTAAGCAGTCCTCAGATTTACAAGAGCGGATTGTGGCTGTCTATCCCTTTGACGCGCCAGGGCTCCATAAAAAGCATTTAGAATCTCCTGGTTACCAAGCCATTCAAAATCGGATTTTCCCCCTCATTCCACAAAATTCCATCGTGGGTATGATGTTGGAAACACCTGAAAATGCCCAAATTGTTCAGAGCAACACCATCGGTCTTCTCCAACACATCACATTTTCTTGGGAAATTGAAGGAACTGATTTCAAGTCAGCCCCTGCCCTAACTAGCGACAGCCTTCAAACCGACCAGACTTTAAAAGCTTGGACTGCAAGCCTAACGGATGAAGAATTGAAAGATTTCTTTGACCTCTTTTTCGGGATTTTCATCCAAGCAGGTATTGAACGATTTAGCGACATCACAGTAAATCCCCTACAGAAATTGCAGGAAATGGACCGATTGAGAAAAGGATTATCTCCTCAAGAGGCGGACATGATGGACAAACTCATTCGACAACTCTTTGACACCCGCTACCAAATTTGGAGGGACAATATTAGCACTTCCATTCCAAGCCCTGAAATCTCTCTACCAGATTGGCGGAAATTGTTCCAAAGAAACACACCTGAAAACAAGGAAAACTAGCTCAACCACCTGAGCTAGTTTTCTTTATCAAATCTTCTTAAAAATTGGGATAGTTTTTCTAATCCTTTGATTAATGTTTCTTGTTCACAGGCAAAACCTAGACGGACATAGCCGTCACGTTCAAACCGATTGCCAGGAACTAGGAGAACACCATATTCCTCCAGAAGCTGCAAGCAAAAATCTTCCATGGGCATATCCACTGCAATCTTGACAAAGCTAGTCGAAACAACCGCTGGACGAATATAGGAAACGAGGGGTTCATTCTCAATCCATTGGTCCAAAATTGCTAGATTTCCTTCTAAAATACGCCGATTTCTCTTCAAAATCTCTTTGCGAGATGCCAGAGCAAGTTGGGCCACCATGTCATCAAAGACACCTGCACAAATCATAGTGTAATCCCGATAATCTCTCAGAATATCGGTTACTTCAAGATTAGCAGCCACCCAGCCGACACGAATACCTGGCAGAGAATAGGTCTTAGAAAGACTGTTGACTGCAATACCCTTGTCATTGACTTCAATGATTGATGGAATATCCAAGTCGGAGAAGGAACGATAGACTTCATCCGATAGAATGTAAGCCCCAACTTCACTAGCAATTTCCGCCAATTCTTCCAAATAAGCCCTATCCATGACAGCGCCAGTTGGATTATTGGCATTGTTGATGCAAATCATCTTAGTGTTAGGACGAATGAGCTGACGCAGTTTTTCCAAGTCTGGCAACCAGCCATGCTCTTCCTCAATCTGCCACAAATCCACTTCCGCTCCTAAGGACTTTGGAATATCGTAGAGTTGTTGGTAGGTTGGGTAGAGAGAAATGACATGGTCCCCTGGCTCAATCAAGCTATAGAGAACCAGTAAGTTGGCCCCTGTTGCCCCGTTGGTCTGGAGAATTTGTTCTGGCTTGACGCCTGTATAGAGTTGACTAACTGATTTTTTAAATGCTGGCGAACCTTCTATCCAGCCATAGTTGAGCTTGGTGCCTTGTAATTTCTTATAAAAATCCTCAGGATTGGTGCCCGACAAGGCAAACAATTCCTCCAAAGTCAATGAAGAAATAGACACCCCTGCTATATCATAAATCGCGCTATTTTCATGGACATTCAGCCATTCCTCAACGCCAAAACGTGGTAATTTCATAAAACTTCCTACTTTTATTTATTCTGCCCTTATTGTACCATATTCTCGCAAAATCGTATAAATATACAAAGTACCTTCAATATTAAAAAAGAGAGGATCAATAAATCCTCTCTAAGTGTAGTCAACATCAATCCATTACAGTTGATAACGAGCCATTTTTTATCCTACAATCGTTTCTGAAGCAGTTTCGCTTGCTACTTCTGAAACAGTCTCTGATACCACTTCAGTTTGAACATCTTCGATATCAATTTCAATATCTTCAGACACAACTACAGCATCCTCAATATCTTCTTCTGTTAAATCTACTGTCGGAGCTTTTGCAGTTTTTGCCTTGATAGCTTCCAAAATGTCAGCCGTTGACAAGTTTTGTTCCGCAATTTTTTCCTTGATTTGCTCAAAGGTTTCCAAGGATTTTTCCTTACCAGACTTGACCAAATCTTCTACTGTCAATTCACCAGTTTCAAGTTGAGTTTTTACTTCGGTAAATCGTTCAGTCGCTTGTTTGCCTAAATCTTGTGCCTTAGTGACAAAATCAGCATTGATTTCTTCATGGTTTTCTTTATAGTCATTAGCAAAGTTTACAACTTTTTCTTTGACTGTTTTACCAGTTTTACTTGCTAGAAAAGCAGCTGCAGCAGCTCCGCCTGCTGCCCCTAACAAAAGGCTAGTCCATACGCTACTAGATTTTTTTACCATTTTTTTCTCCTTTCTTACCTAAGAGAGATGAGAGAGTTGACAGAGCTGAAAGAGCTCCGCCGGCTTTTACAGTACTTGCTCCAGCAGACTTAGCTTTGACTGTCAAATCACGCGCTGAAGCATTCAAATCAGATACAGAAGTTGACAAGTCAGCTACCGCTACAAAAAGAGGATCAAGGGTCGAAACCTTACCATTGACATCTTCCACCAGAACATTGGTTTTAGCCAAAAGCTCGTTGGTCTGATAGAGAGTCACATTGACATCGCTGGTCAAGACCTTAAGCGTTTGCTGGGCTTCATCTGTCACCGTACCCAATTTTTTCAACAACAAAACAATATATACTGCCACCGCCGCGATCGACAAGGCAATAATCAAGACAGAAATTTCAATAATCATATCTTCTCCTTTAGGGTTGATAGAATGGAATAGAAGACTTTCTTCTCCGCAAAACAACCATGACAATACCAACGAGGATTAACACCCCAGATAGCCATTGTGAAACACGTATTCCCAAGAACATGAGGCTGTCCGTCCGCAAGCCTTCTATCAAAAGGCGACCACAACCATACCAGACTAGGTAGAAAGCTGCAATTTCTCCCTGTTTAAGGAATTTTGGCCGTCTACGTAACACACAAACCAAGCCAAAGCCTAGCAAATTCCAGAGAGACTCAAACAAGAAGGTTGGTTGACGGTAGGCACCATCAATATACATCTGGTCTCGGATAAAGGCTGGCAGGTAGTTCAAACTTTCTACTGCTTTACCATAGGCCTCTTGGTTAAAGAAATTTCCCCAACGACCTATTGCCTGAGCAATCATGACCGATGGCGCTACAATATCCAAAAAATCCAGGGTATTAATAAAGCGATACTGGGTAAAGAAATAAAGGACGATTGCACCTGTAATCAAACCACCATAGATGGCAATACCACCGTTCCAGATAGCAAAGATAGATAAAATGTTATCCTTATATTCACTCCATGAAAAGGCGACGTAGTAAATCCGTGCCCCTATAATAGAAAGCGGAAATGCGATTAGGATAAAATCTAAAATATCATCCTGACGAATTTTCTTTCGCGGACCCTCTTTTGTCGCCAGATAAACACCTAGAATCAGACCAAGCAAAATGCAGATTGCATACCAACGAATTTCTAAGGGCCCTAATTTAATTGCAATAGGATCCATATTAAGCCTCTTCTCTATTGTGTTCAATTAAATTAGACAAGCGTTCTTCGAAGATCTTCGTTGCATCAAACCCCATCTGTTTGGCACGGTAGTTCATGGCTGCTGCTTCAATTACGACAGAAATATTTCGACCGGTTTTTACAGGAATACGTATTTGTGGAATAGCAATTCCTGCTATTTCGATAGTATCGCCTGAATTTCCCAAACGGTCAAATACCTTACCTGTTTCAAAATTTTCAAGATAGACAGCTAATTGCACTTCTGATGAATCTTTCACGGCACTAGCACCGTATAGACTCATGATATCGATAATGCCGACTCCTCGAATCTCTAATAAGTGGCGCAGAATTTCCGCAGGTTCACCCCAGAGAGTAACATCGTCTTTTGCATAGACATCAACACGGTCGTCAGCCACCAATCGGTGTCCTCGTTTAACCAACTCAAGACCAGTCTCACTCTTACCGATACCAGAATCACCCTGGATAAGCACACCCATTCCGTAAATGTCCATCAAGACACCGTGTACACTCGTCCGCTGAGCCAGGCGACTATCCAAGTAAGAAGACAATTCTCCCGATAGACGACTGGTTGCTGTCTTGCTTCGGCAGATAGCAATTTGTTTTTCTTTTGCAGCCTTGTACATCTCCTCAGGGATTTCCAAGCCACGTGCCACTATGACAACAGGGGTTTCTGGCTGGAACATCTGAGAAAGAACCTGATAGCGGTTATGGGCAGTCATGGCCATCAAATAAGACCACTCCTTCATCCCCATCAACTGGATGCGCTCTGGAGCATAGTAATCAAAATAGCCAGTCATTTCCAATCCTGGTCGGGTAATATCTGCCGTCGTAATTTGCTTTTGCAGGAGCTCTTCCGTACTGTAAGCACATTCAATCCGCAGATTATCGACCAAATCTTTCACATAAACGGTCATTTCTTCCCTCACTTTCAGTTTTATTATATTATACCATAAGCTAGGGGTTGGTGGAAAAACAAGTGGCTGATTTGGTAAAAAGAATGAGTTTCTTCCTTTTTCTCACAAAATTAGCAAAACTTCCACAGATTAAATGCACTTCTCTTCCATTGCTACATATTTTTGACAAATCTGTTATACTATATATAGATTAATACTTACTATTAAGGAGAACATCATGGAACCATTATTTCTCACACCTGTTATGCACGAAAAAATTTGGGGGGGCAATCGCTTAAGGACCAACTACCACTACGACATTCCTAGTGATAAGACTGGTGAATGCTGGGCTATTTCTGCCCATCCAAATGGCGTAACTACTGTCTCAAACGGTCAATTTAAAGGAAGAGGACTAGATGACCTCTATAAGAATGAAAAACATTTATTTGGCAATCCAACAGATGATGTCTTTCCATTATTAACAAAAATCCTTGATGCAGACGATTGGCTTAGCGTCCAAGTTCATCCCGATGATAGCTATGGCTTGGCTCACGAAGGGGAACTGGGCAAGACAGAATGTTGGTACATTTTGGAAGCCGAAGACGGATCTGAAATCATTTATGGTCACAATGCCCAATCCAAAAAAGAACTCCGTCAGCAAATCGAAGCCGGAGATTGGGACAAGTTGTTAACCCATGTACCCGTCAAAAAGGGTGATTTCTTCTTTGTACCAAGCGGCACCATGCACGCCATCGGTAAAGGAATCCTTATTTTAGAAACCCAACAATCTAGTGATACAACCTACCGTGTCTATGACTTTGACCGCCGTGACGACGCAGGCAACCTCCGTGAACTACACATTGAGAAATCGATTGATGTACTGACCATCGGACCTGTTGCTAACTCAACACCTGCCCACCTCAAAGCGGGCAATCTTGACTCGACACTTCTGGTTGCCAATCCCTTCTTTACCGTATATAAATGGAATATCCAACAAGAAATTAAAATGGAACAGACAGTTCCTTACCTGCTTGTCAGTGTCATTGAAGGGGAAGGTGCCATCCAAGTCGGTGAAACCAGCTACCCACTTCAAAAAGGAAGCCACTTTATCTTACCAGCCAATGTGACAGACTGGACATTTACAGGCCAAATGGACATCATCGCAAGTCACACAAACTAATACTCTTCGAAAATCAAAATTATCCGTTGTCAACTTGCCTTGATGAGTGAAAAGCTCCAGTGGAGGTTTTCAGCCTGTTACCTTGAAATAAGATAGTAACAGAGTTCTATCTTCGACTTCGTTTCCTAGGCTACTTTTGATTTTCATTGAGTATAAGCATACAAAAAAACTTGAGCCTTTAAACTCAAGTTTTTTTGCATTATTCAAACCAAGACTTATTTATCTTTTCCGCTTCTTTTATCTTACGTGGACCTGTTCCATAGCGTTCCGCGTCTCTATCTTCCTTATAAGGTAAAAAATAAGCTGCTGCAATATAGAGAGCAATCAGAAGGAGGAAGGATTTGCCTAAGAGGAGACCTGCAATAAATATCGCGCGTGTTACCCAGGATTCCCAGCCCAATTTATGCGCTATGCCGGCAAGAACCCCAGATACTATCTTCCCCTGCCTTACTTTATACAATTCAATTGACATCTTTTATTCCTTTCATGTAAAAGCCCCCTTGACCTGTTTGTACCTTCAAGAAAAGTAAATCATTGCCAGATTTTTCAAACTGATAGGGACTATTTTTCTTTTTCCGGTTAACCAAGACATGACCAGATTGCGACTCAATCTGCCCCCGAATTCCCTGGCCTTTGCCAGTTTGTAAAGTCAAGGGAGCCTGAGCTAGTTGCACATACAAGTGTTGGGGATAACCACCGCAAGTCGTCAAGCGAATATCCTGTTGTTTTTTATCCCTTGAACTGCGGATAGAAATATCTTCAAATGGTAAGTAATCCAAGCGAGCATCGGCCTGCCCCAACTCCAAGTCCAATACGGACATCCATTCCTGTGGTAAGCTGATTGTCAAATGACAGGCCAAGCCACTGCTAAAATAGAGACATTTTTTTTCTACATAAAGATGAGGAAGTCTATCTTCTGGTGCATCCTGATTGTAACAAATTTCCACACCAAGCTGATTGTTCTTGGATTTTGTAAAGGTCAGCCGCCCTTCAGAAAGTTTTAAAAATAGCGACTCAATCCCTTCAAATGTATAGGCTTGCTTCAACTTAGAAGAGGCAAATACTTTAAAAATTGGCAAGGTAAAATTCAATTTTTCTTTTTCTTCCACGAAAAGAAAGTCAGGTTCTTGGTTCATTTCCTTAAAACAGGCACGCGCCTCTTCCTTGGTCAAGACACCTTTTTCATATAACTCAATTAAGCGTTCTTCTCTCTTTTGCGTCATAGACTCACCTCGATTCTATTCTAGTATATCACAATCCCCACCAAAAAAATCAGCCCGAAGACTGATTCTCTATTCTTTCAAAGTAAGTTTTCCCCTACACTTCCCACATCGGTATTTTTTTAGGTCAATGCGGCGCTTGCGCTGGTAGACTTGTCCACAGGACTGACAGGTATACAGCAGGCTTGGCTTGGTAGCTTGTTCTAGCTTGGGAGCATAGCGCAGGCCGTCCACCGCAACTAACAGTTCCTTGAAATCCCTGTCTCCGTGCCGATAGCCTTTTTTCTCAAAGTAGAGATGGTAATGGCAGAGCTCGTGGCGGACAATCTTCCGAAAGACTTCTAAGCCTTGCTCCTCCAAGTGCTTGGGATTGAAATCCAAGTGACCATCTTTTGGAAAAAAGCGCCCACCTGTTGACCGCAATCGCCTGTTCCAGATTGCTACATGCCGAAATTCCTTACCGAAGTCTTGCAGGGAGACTTCTTGCACATACTTATTCAGATCCATTTGGTTTCAAAAGGCTAAGACCGATACGGTTGCGTTTGATGTCCACTTCAACCACCCAGACAGTAACGATTTCCCCAACAGCGAGGACTTCGCTAGGATGAGGTAAAGCTTGTTGGCGTCC
Source organism: Streptococcus suis (assembly GCF_046032535.1). Taxonomy (GTDB): domain Bacteria; phylum Bacillota; class Bacilli; order Lactobacillales; family Streptococcaceae; genus Streptococcus; species Streptococcus suis_AK. The sequence continues at coordinate 24,774 of NZ_JARQPL010000024.1, forward strand.
ATTCTTATCCCGTTTGCGTTTGACCATGCGTGAAATGTGAACCAAGCCATCTTCATGGACACCGATGTCCACAAAGGCTCCAAAGTCCACAATATTGCGGACTGTACCCTGCAATTCCTGTCCGACTACCAGGTCCTTAACATCCAAGACATCTTGACGAAGAACTGGTGCTTCAAAGTCATCCCGCAAATCACGACCTGGTTTGAGCAAGTCTGCGATGATGTCCTTCAAGGTTTCCTGACCGACACCGATTTTTTCTGCCGTATCTGCGATAGCCACCTGCTTCAATTTTTCCTGCGCAGCCTCATCTAAGTGGTCAATAGCTAGAAGTTCTAACAGGTTTTCCACAGCCTTGTAAGACTCGGGGTGCACGCCAGTATTGTCCAAAAAGTTAGTCGCATCTGGGATGCGCAAGAAACCAGCTGCCTGCTCAAAGGCCTTGTCACCCAGACGAGGCACCTTTTTGAGCTGCTGGCGCGAGGTCAGGGCACCATTTTCCTCGCGGTACTTGACGATATTCTCCGAAATGGTCTTGTTGAGACCAGCCACGTGAGCCAAAAGGGCAGGACTGGCCGTATTGACGTTGACCCCGACTTGGTTGACCACCGTATCAACCACAAAATCCAGACTTTCAGACAGAGATTTCTGGTTGACATCGTGCTGGTACTGGCCGACACCGATCGACTTGGGATCGATTTTGACCAGCTCAGCCAGAGGGTCTTGCAGGCGGCGGGCGATGGAAATGGCAGAGCGTTTTTCGACGGGGAGGTCTGGGAACTCATATCGAGCCAGTTCAGAAGCTGAGTAGACAGAAGCTCCGCTTTCATTGACGATGATGTAAGAAACTTCTGGGAAATCCTTGAGCAAATCAGCGACGAAAGCCTCCGATTCACGGCTGGCCGTTCCATTTCCGATAGCAATGATTTCCACTTGGTATTGCCCAATCAAGTCTGCCAAGTCTTTCTTGGCCTGGGCAATTTGACGCTGTCCAGCCGGCTCAACTGGATAGATGACCTGGGTTGTCAAGAGTTTGCCTGTTTGGTCCACAACCGCCAGCTTAGCCCCTGTTCGAAAGGCAGGGTCAAAACCAAGAACAACCTTGCCTTTGAGGGGAGATACAAGAAGCAGATTTCGTAGGTTTTTAGAGAAGAGCTGGATAGCTCCTTCTTCTGCTTCTTCCGTCAATTCTGTCCGAATCCGACGCTCCATAGCAGGCAAAATTTTCTTCTTGATGGCCTGCTGAATGACATCCTTGATGTAGCTATTGGACTGTGGAAACCGTAGCTCAAAGAAGCGAATCATTTTATCCACATTGTGTTCAAAAGAAACCTTGAGAATGCCTAATTTCTCCCCACGATTGATGGCCAAAGTCTTATAACCCTGCATTTTTGCCACCTTCTCAGAGAAATCATAATAAATCTGAAAGACTTCTTTTTCATCTGCTTCTTGATCTTTTAGCTCTGAAGTAAGGCTTGAATTGGTCTGTACTTCATGGTAGACCCAGGCCCGAAGTTTATTGTCTTCTGAGATAGCTTCGACCAAAATATCCACAGCCCCAGCCAAACAAGCCTGGGCAGTGTCAAAGCCTTCGCAGATAAAACCTGCAGCCTGTTCTTCCAAGTCAGCCACATTCTGCAAAATCAGACGTGCCAGTGGGAAAAGTCCTGCCTCACGCGCCAGCGTTGCCTTGGTCCGACGTTTTTCCTTATAAGGCAGGTAGAGTTCTTCCACATCTGCCAACTTTTCCGCTTCCTCGATAGCCTGACGGAGCTGGTCTGTTAATTTACCTTGTTCTTCAATCTTGGCAAGGACAGTAGCCTTACGGTCAGCAAGAGCAGTCAAGGCCTTATCCCGAACGATGATGGACTTGATGACCACCTCGTCCAAGTTCCCCGTCACATCCTTCCGATAACGAGCAATAAAGGGAATGGTGTTGCCTTCAGCTGTCAAAGCCAAGACCGTATCAATCTGTTTTAAACTAACGCCCAATTCCTGAGCAATTTTCAAATATTTTTCTTCCATAGCTACTATTATAGCATGAAAGCGTTGTAAATTACCACAATAGAAAAAGCATGTGAGCTACACATACTTTCACTTTTCATCTTAAAACTCTGCCAAGTCTGGATCCAACTGTCCTTTTAGGCCTGATAAGTTGTCCAACTGGGCCACGGCTTCTGGACTGATAACCAAATCCTCTATGTCCAAATTAGCCTGGATATTTTCTGGGCTGGTTGATTTTGGTAATGGTAGAAAGCCCTTATCTAAAGACCAAGCCAATGCCAGCTGGGCCACGCTGCAGCCTGCTTCTTTAGCTAGTTCTGCTGCTTCTTGACTTTGGAAAAGTGTTCCTGTACCAAATGGGCTATAGGCCTCCAAGAGAATGCCTTTGGCTTTGCAGTAGGCTACTAATTCTGACTGTGGAGTACCGGGTGCCAACATAATCTGGTTGACCATGGGTGTGATTTCAGCCGTTTCCAACAAGCCTTCCAGGTGATGTTCCATAAAATTCGAAACTCCGATGGCTTTGACCTTTCCTGAATGATAGAGCTCTTCCATGGCTTTCCAGACCTGAGCATTGCGCTCCTTCCAGCCGATGCCGTCACGAATAGCCTGTGGATTGGGCCAGTGGATTAAAAGCAAGTCCAGATAGTCCACCTGCAATTTCTTCATGGACTCCTCAACAGACACCAAGGTGTCCTCATAGCCAACCTTGTCATTCCAAACTTTTGTCGTTAGGAAAATATCCTCCCGTGCCACACTACTGTCCGCAATGGCTTGACCGACACTGGCTTCATTGCCATAAATCTGAGCTGTGTCAATATGACGGTAGCCCGCTTCCAAGGCATAAAGCACCGAACGATGAGCCTCTTCACCGTCAGGAATTTGCCAAGTCCCAAAACCAATTTTTGGAATGGTCACACCATTTGCTAGTTGATATGTCTTCATAAAAAGACCTCCTGTATTTTCTAGTTCCAGTATACCCTATTTGTCAGCCAATACAAAATATTAAGTAAAAAAGACACCCGAAGGTGTCTGCTCACATTTATCTCTGAAACTTATCTCTCGAAATTGATTTTTTTCGATAGCTTATCAATCACTACTGCACCAACTAGCAAGGAAAGCAGTTCTCCACCTGCTGTTGTCAACCAGGTCAAGAAGAATGGTGATTGATACAAGAATTTCAATTCCAAGGCGATGGTAAACATGGTCGCCGCAAAAAAGAATGAGAAATAAAAGAATGCCTTATTAAACAAGCCACCGAAGAGGTAGTCATTCTTGTATTTTTCAAAGAGGATAACCCCAAGAGTAACAAAGACAAGGGTTGAAAAGCCTCCTACAAAAAGGTCAATGACCCCAAATCCTATCAAGTTTGAAATCATACAGCCGATGGTCACAGCGATGATATACTTGCGATTATAAAAAGCCAAAAAATTGAGCATTTCTGACAAGCGGAACTGAACAGCTCCGAAGGAAATAGCATTCAAGGGCGGTGTCAAGGTCAAAGCTACATAGACGGCAGCGACAAGCGCAATCTCTGCCATATCTCTGGCAGTCCATTTAGATGTATTCATAAAAATTCTCCTTTAGCAAAAAGCTTGAAATATGCTTGGGTAAAGTGAGCAAGCCCCAAGGGTCATTGATTTTTTCAACAACGTCGTCTAGTATAGCACATTTTCAAAAAAAATGATAGACTAGTTCTTATGAAAAAACTATTTTATCAACTCATAAACAACGAAGTCATCCTCTATTTAATTGCAGGGGTTGCAGCTACCCTTGTCTATATGGTTACTCGAATGGGGCTATTTCTAGTCATCCCTTCCATTCTCCTTGTTACCCTTCTGGCAAATGCTGTCGCTATTCTCTTTGCCTTCTGGACCAATGACCGGTTCGTTTTCAAACAAGCCAGAGCAGGCTGGGGACAACGTCTCATCAAATTCACTACCGCTCGAATTGTCACTCTTGTTTTGGATATGGCTTTAGCCTATATACTTGTAGCTGCCTATCCACAATTGATTGGACAATTTGTACATAACAACATCAACCTGGTCAATGCCATTGCGACACTTTTCTCGCAAGTCTTAGTTATTGTCCTAAACTACGTTTTAAGTAAATTATTTGTATTTAAAGATAAGAAATGAGGTGGGAGTTCTCCTACCTCATTCTTTATCTATCGCTGTAAATCTTGCCTTGAGCCTATTCAAGATAGAAACAATATCCCCATCTCTGGCATGAAACTCTTCTACCTGCATACTTTGAACCGTAGCATTAATCATTGCACCAACGATGAGTACCTGAGCCATAAAAATGAACCAAAGCATAAAAACAAGAAAGACGACAGCTGTTACTATTGTAAAATCCAGCAACTTATTGGCATAATTATCAACATAAATCGAAAATAACTTTCCAATAGAAGTCATCGTCAACAGAACAAACAAGGTTCCTGGAAAAACATATCGAACTTTTTTTATCCGAACATTTGGCAAAAAGAAATAAAGCATAACCAAAGCGGCAAACAGAGCCATTAAACCTACTAACTGTGTTTGACTAAGAAGTCCCTTCAGCCAGGCGTCTTCAATAGGAACCAGCTTATTAATATAAGAAAAAACTGCCTGCCCGAAAGTCAAAAGCGTAATACTTAAGAGGATAATTACCTGCAGACCAATTCCTAAAAATATGCCAATCAAGTGCCCAATAATAAAATCACGGTGTTCATTGATGCCATAAGCCTTATTAAAGGTCTTCTGCAAAATGGTCATACTACGTGACAGGGTCCAAAGAGTGGTCAGAATTGAAATCCCTAACCATGATGACGACGGCTTTGTTAATACGGAAGTGATAAAAGATGAAACCGAAGGATAGAGCTTGTCTGGCACAAATTCAGCTACAACCGATAAAATCATATCCACATCAAATGGATAATAGGGCAGTAAATTCGCGAGAGTTAGAAGAATAGGGAAAATAGAAATTAACAAATAGTAAGCTACCGCAACACTTGTTACATCGCTATCAGCAGAACGATAAAAAGAAAAGAAGGTTGAGCAGAATGTTTTCAAACCTTCAACTATTTTGGTTTTCTTCATTCTCTCCTCCTTCCTCATTCACCTATTATTCACGACCTCTCCGAGAATTAATAGGTCCCTTCTTCACCTTGACTCGTCAAAATGACTGGACCATCCTTAGTAATGACAAACTGATGCTCATATTGGCAAGATAAGCCACCATCAAGTGTTTTGTGAGCCCAACCAGTCTTCATATCCGTATCGATTTCCCAAGTCCCTGTATTAATCATAGGCTCGATAGTCAAAACCATGCCCTCACGCAAACGGAGTCCACGCCCTTTAGTTCCATAGTGAGGAACCATCGGCTCTTCATGGAAAGTTGGTCCAACGCCGTGACCCACCAAGTCACGAACAACACCGTAGCCCAAACCTTCTGCATATTCTTGAATAGCTGCACCAATATCACCGATACGATTACCAACAACGGCTTGCTCGATACCACGATACAAACATTCCTTAGTCACATCCATCAAGTTTTGAACTTCCTCAGAGACCTGACCGACCGCATAAGCCCAGCAGGAATCCGCACAACCACCACGATAGGTCTGGGTGATTTTCTTCATAGCCTTGACATCATTAAAGTTGAGCTTAGAAACATCAATTACCGCTTTGTCTAAGGGCTCACTCAAAACCATATCGACCTTCAGTAAATCACCTTCTTTAAGTTTGTAATGACGCGGAAAGGCATGAGCGACCTCGTCATTTAATCCACAACAAGTCGCATAAGGATAATCCATCAATTCTCCATCAACACCAATTTGGAGTGGCAAAACATTCTTTTCCTTACACGTTTTACGGACATATTCCTCTACTTCCCACATGTCCACGCCTGGCTTGATAATCTCTCGCAAACCAATATGAATACCAGCCAGAACATCTCCAGCACGGTTCATTGCATCAATTTCTCGTTGTGATTTAATGGTAATCATTCATTCTCCTCATACATTTCTAATTTAAAATCTGTCTTCTTCAAGCTAAATTTTAGATAATTTCTTGTTTTATGGCTATAGCGGTCACTTCCGCGATACTGCGCAACCTGTACCAAACCAGCTTTTTTCGCCACCATCTGACTGGCCACATTTTCCTCATGAGTAACAATAACCAGCTCCCTCAGACCAAACTCATAAAAAGCTAGATAGACTAAAGTCCGCACTGCTTCCGTCATCAAACCTCTTCTCCAGTAGTCTTTTTTTAGGAAATAGCTGAGCTCCGCAGAAAGTTGACGTTCGTCTACCTTTTCAAAGCAAAGCGCACCAATCATCCTCTCCGAATGCTTATCAACTAAGGCCCAGTTTCCCAATGGTGAACGCATAAATTTTTCAACCATTGTCGAAAAAGCAATATTTCTGTCCTCCAAAGCTGGAAAGATAAAAGGAAGATTTTCAGGATTTGATACAATTTCATAGAAACTTTCTCCATCTTCAAAAGAAAATGGTCGTAAATACAAACGGTCCGTTTCAAAGCAAGCAAACTTCGCTAGTCTTGTCCAAAGTGTCATAGTGTACCCAAGGGGCTGAGAATTACTCCCAGCCCCAGATTGTTTTGTTTTTAAATCGTTTACCTTTTGAGAAAGTAGTTCTCAATTAGACTCTCTAATCCTCAATCAATTGAATATCTGCACCTAATTCTGTCAGCTTATCAATAATATTTGAGTAACCACGTAGAATAAACTCAATGTTTGTAATTTCTGTACGCCCTTGAGCCATTAAACCAGCGATAACCATTGCGGCTCCCGCACGCAAATCAGTAGCTTTAACAGATGTACCAGTCAGTTGATTTGGACCTTCAAAGGCAATATGGTTGTTACGAGTAGAGATTTTTGCTCCAAGATTTGCAAGCTCCTGCACATGACCAACACGTTTTTCATAAATCGTATCAACAATCGTACCAGTCCCTTCTGCCTTAAGCAGTAAAGGTGTAATGGGTTGCTGCAAGTCTGTCGCAAAACCTGGATAAGGTGAAGTTTTCACACTTACCGCCTTCAATTTCTCTTGCTTTTCAACAAAAATACTATCTTCAGAAATGGTCATGCGAACACCCATTTCTTCCAACTTAGCGATGTAACTCTCTAAGTGTTCATAAAGGACATTATCGATACGAATACCTTCACCAACAGCAGCAGCAAGGGCAATATAAGTCCCTGCTTCAATACGGTCTGGAATCACTTGATGACGTGTTCCTTTTAGACTGTCTACGCCTTCAATGGTGATAATATCTGTACCCGCACCACGGATACGTGCCCCCATATTGTTAAGCAAAGTTGCCACGTCAATAATTTCAGGTTCACGCGCCGCATTTTCAATAACTGTACGGCCTTCTGCTTTGACAGCTGCTAAGATAGTATTAATTGTCGCACCGACGCTGACAACATCCATGAAGATATGTGCCCCTTGAATACGCTGACCATTAGTTGCCAAGCGCATATATTCACCTTCATAGGTTGTTTTCGCACCCATGGCTGCGAAGGCCTTCAAGTGCAAATCAATCGGACGCGGACCCAAATCACAACCACCTGGCAAGCCAACAACAGCTTGACCAAAGCGACCAAGGAGGGAACCGTAAAAATAGTAGGATGCACGCAAGCTATTAATTTTACCAAATGGCATAGGCATGTCTTTTACACCACGAGGGTCAATCTCCAAGCTTTCACCATCACGCTTGACCGTCGCGCCCATTGTTTCCATAATATCAACTAAGCTATCTACATCCGAGATTGCAGGTACTCCGTCCAGAGTAACAATCCCATCTGCAAGAATAATGGCCGGAATAAGAGCAACAACTGAGTTTTTGGCACCACTAACGGTAACCGACCCTTTCAGTGTTTTTCCACCATTAATTACAATTTTTCTCATACTAACATTCACTTTCTTAGTTTGCCTAAAAAGGCATACGTTTCATTTTACCACAATGGGTGGTAAAATGCTAGTTATTTGATATATAAAAAAACAGGAGGCAAGTCTGTCTCCTGTTTTGCAACTGTTCCTACTTAATCTTTTGTAACGCAGTTTTCAAGGCTTCTACCTTGTCCAATTTCTCCCATGGGAGATCAATATCGGTACGTCCCATGTGTCCATAGGCGGCAGTTTGCTTGTAAATAGGACGTTTGAGATCTAACATTTGAATAATACCAGCTGGGCGCAAATCGAAAATCTGACGAACAGCTGCTTCTAGTTTGCTTTCCGCTACTGTACTTGTACCAAAGGTATCAATGCGAACTGAAACTGGGTGAGCAACACCGATAGCATAGGCCAATTGAACCTCAGCCTTTTTAGCCAAACCAGCAGCTACGATATTTTTTGCGATGTAGCGTGCCGCATAAGATGCAGAACGGTCCACTTTGGTCGCATCCTTACCAGAGAAGGCACCGCCGCCATGACGAGAATAACCACCATAGGTATCAACGATAATCTTACGGCCTGTCAAACCAGAGTCACCTTGAGGTCCGCCAATGACAAAGCGACCAGTTGGGTTGATAAAGTAGTTGGTTTGGTCATCCAGATAATGAGCTGGAATGATTTCCTTAATCACACGTTCAATGACATCCTGACGAATTTGCTCCTGGCTAACTTCTGGATCATGCTGGGTCGAAATAACGACTGTATCCACACGAACAGGTTGATTGTCTTCATCGTATTCAACTGTTACCTGTGACTTAGCATCTGGACGGAGATAAGCAATTTCACCAGATTTTCTCAACTCGGCCAAACGACGCACCAATTTGTGACTAAGTGAAATTGGCAACGGCATAAGTTCAGGCGTTTCATCTACTGCAAAACCAAACATGAGCCCCTGGTCACCTGCACCAATCAAATCCAATGGATCTTGACTAGCATCTTGACGAGTTTCCAAGGCTTCATTGACGCCTTGGGCAATATCTGGCGATTGCTCTACAAGTGACGGATGAACCCCAACCGACTCGGCTGAAAAACCATACTCACCTTTTGTATAGCCAATCTCCGCAATCGTATCACGTACCACACGGTTAATATCCACATAGGCAGTGGTGGAAATTTCACCAAAGACATGAACACTGCCTGTATAAACAGCCGTCTCCGCCGCTACGTGCGCATCTGGATCTTCTGCTAAAATAGCATCCAAAATGGCATCTGAAATCTGGTCTGCAATCTTATCCGGATGCCCCTCCGAAACAGATTCAGACGTAAACAACTTACGTTCTGACATAAAAATGTCCCCCTTAAAATAGAATATATGCTAGAAACCTAGCGGGTTACTAAGGTTACAAAGAACTAGTCGAAGACTAGTTCTTTGTAAAAGACAACTGTCTTAAGCAAAGGGAAATCCTATTTGCGAAAGACACCTGTCTTGAGCAAGGGAAAATTTCCAGATACCCAACGAGAAAGACAATACCAAACTGTATGAAATCAGCCTTATTTGAAGAAAATAGTGACTGAAGTGTAGTAAAGTTTTTACGCTTACTATTCAATGTTACCAGCTTCTTTAATTGTGTTTCAAGTGTTTCTGCAAATATTAACTAGTCTATAAACTACCTTTTCGGGACTTAATAACGTTTCTAGTATAGCATAGATTGACCGACTATCCTAGCATTTTCTTAAAAATAAAGAGGGTTGCTCAAAACACCCCTCTCTGCTGCGTAAACTACTAGATAAATTCGGCATCTGCAATTGCCTGTTTAACCACCTCTAGAGGCAAATGAACCAACTCACAGCCCTTTTCTCTATACAAGTACTGGGCATAGTCGTCCATTCTGTATTGATTGATATAGACGACCCGTTGGCAACCAACCTGTAACAATTGCTTGGAGCAATTAAGGCATGGAAAATGGGTCACATAGGCTGTAAAGCCATGTGGAATACCCCTCTCTGCTCCCTGCAAGATGGCATTGACTTCCGCATGTAAGGTCCTAGCACAATGACCGTCAATCATGAGGCATTCCTGATCCAAACAATGCTCTGTCCCTGAAACCGATCCATTGTAGCCTGTTGCCACAACCTTGTTGTCCTTGACCAAGACAGCACCGACTTTAGCACGTTTACAAGTCGCCCGATTGGCAATCAAGAGCGCCTGTGCCGCGAAATACTCATCCCAGGCTAAACGATTTGTTGACATGATTTCTCCTTTCCAATCAATCCACCATTCCATAAATCTCTGCCAAGTCCTGGGCTGTGACAATACCAACAAGATCCTCTGGCGAATGAAGCTTCCCACTCACCTGATGACTGACTAGGACGGTTGTGCGCTTACGCCCCTCAAAATGATTAATTACCTGATAAAGATGGGCTGTTATTGGCAGAATAATTACCTGAATACTATCTTCCTCACAAGCTAGTACATCTTCAAGACTAGCCTCCACCAATTTTTCACGTATAGAGCCCGTTTCCTTGCTTGCCTTGGCCAACCAATTTGTCAATCCCTTGTCAGAAACCAGGCCTTGATAAACCTTGTCAGAAAAAATAGGAAACTTAGAAAAATGCTCTTGCTCCACAATTTCTAAAGCCTTTATCAATTTGTCCTTGGCCTCAAAAATAATCGGCTTAATTTTCTGGGTCTTTTGTAAATAGTCGGCAATGGTAACCGGTTCTTGGTACTGGGCTATCACTTTTTCCAAAACAGTGATCAATTCCTGCGAAGGTTGGGCTACTTCCTTCAAACCTGTTCGTTTCTCATGAACCATGAGATTACGCAACTGACGAGCTACATAGAGTTTATCCCAGTTCGCCTCAACGGGATTATGTCGCGTCAATTCCTTGGCTTTGGCTAGCATGGAACCAACATCTGCATATTCCCCATCCGCAACTCCACAGACCTTACGCAAGACCTTATCCAAGTCATTGAATAACTCTAAAAAACGGCTTTCATTCATCTTAGTCTACCATTGCTGATTTCAAGTAGGCATCCACCATTCGCTCAGTCGCATGGACCGAATCCAAATGGGTCCGCTCGTAGGAATGGCTAGACTCGATTCCTGCACCAAGCAGGGCATGTTTGACATCCGCACCCGCCCGCATGGCAGCTGAAGCATCTGAGCCATAGTAAGGATAAATGTCCAGCTTATAAGGGATTCCATCTCTTTCAGCCAAGGCTACCAAGTGCTGACGGAGCTCATAATGATAAGGACCTGAGCCGTCCTTTACGCAGATAGAAACTGTGTATTCGTCAGTTTGCTGATCATCTCCCATTGCCCCCATATCGACCGCCAGATATTCAACCACCTGACTTGGAATGCTAGAGTTAGCACCGTAGCCGATTTCTTCATTGTTTGAAAAATAGAAATGTGTCGTATAAGGCAAGGTCGCTCCCTCTTCCTTATAGACTTTCAAAAGATGAAGCAAGATAGCTGCGGATACCTTATCATCCAAGTGACGACTCTTGATAAAGCCAGTTTCAGTCACAACAGTCCGAGGATCAAATGATATAAAATCTCCGACTTCAATACCCAAGGCCCGAGTTTCATCTGCATTGGTCACTTTTTCGTCCAAACGAATTTCCATATTGGTCTGATTGCGCTCAGCGGTGCTGGCATCTCGGTAGACATGGACAGAGGTCTGGTGCATGAGAATGGTACCTGTAAAGGTCTTGCCATTCTTGGCACAATGAATTAAGCAGTTTTCTCCCTCAATAGAAGGATATCCAAATCCTCCCACCAAATCCATTTTGAGTCGGCCATCTGGCTTCACTGCACGCACCATAGCCCCCAATGTGTCCAGGTGAGCAGTCACCATGCGGTGTTCCTGGTCATTTTCCCCAGGAACTGTCACCAAAACACCACCTTTAGCAGTCTTACTAGCAGTATAGCCGAAACTTTCAACCTCTGCCTTGATGTAATTCATAATATCCGTCGTAAAACCAGTTGGCGACGGTGTATTGGTCAGTTTAACGATGTAATCAAGTGTCTTCATGAAAACCTCCTTATTTATAAACTATTATATCATGTTTTAGAACATTTTTTTGCTATAATGAAGACATGAAAACCTACCAGAAGATTTATTTATTTTTAAAAGAAAAAGAAGACTATATCAGCGGAGAAGACTTAGCGCAGGAATTGGGGATTTCTCGGACTTCCATTTGGAAAGCCATTCGTCAGTTGGAAGCACATGGTCTGACTATTGAGGCAGCCCGCAATCGTGGCTACAAATTGGCCGAGGGGGATTTGCTGCTGCCAGATTTGATTTCGCAGGAGCTCCAACTCCCTGTCCACCTCAATACCGATAGTGATTCGACCCAGCTAGATGCCAAGCAAGGTATCGAAGCAGGTCATGCGAGCCCTGCCCTCTATCTAGCTCCCTATCAGAATAAAGCCAAGGGGCGATTTGGGAGACCCTTTTATGCCTCCAAGTCCGGTGGCATTTATATGTCGCTTCGTCTCTCTCCCAATGTTCCTTTTCTAGAATTTAAGCCCTACACCATTTTAGCTGCTGCTGCTGTTGTGAAGGCCATTCAATCCCTTTGCGACTTGGACGTCCAAATCAAGTGGGTCAATGACATCTATCTCGGACACAAAAAGGTCGCTGGCATCCTCACTGAGGCTATTTCTTCTATGGAAAACCAACGGGTAACCGATGTCATTATCGGTGTCGGCATCAATGTCCGCATAGACGATTTCCCTAAGGAACTACAACAATCTGCAGGAAATCTTTTCGAGGAGCAACCACCATTTACCCGCAATCAACTCATTACTGCCATCTGGAAAGCCTTCTTAGAAACCGATGAGAAGGAACTAATTGCCCTTTACAAAGAAAAATCACTTGTCGTTGGCCAACAAGTGAGCTTTGTAGAAAATCAAGTTGAATTTAAGGGGACTGCCATCGCTGTTACTGATACAGGAAACCTAGTTATCCAGTTAGATAACGGCAAAGCAAAAATTATCTCCAGCGGAGAAATCAGCCTTACTTCTTGGTCTGCTTCTCCACCAAACGAATAAATTTAGTCACCTTGTAAGCAAAATGAAGATTCCGATAGGCGATAAAGGCGTAGATACCTGCAATCAAGAAATCTCCTGTCAAAATCGATGCATTCATAAAATAAACAGCTAAAATAGTTGTAATGGCTAAAAAAAGAAATTGTGGAAGTTTCATAAAATAGATTATACCAAAAATTCAGTCAACTGGCTGAATTTTTATATGCTTTCTTGATAGGTTTCGATTCTTTTCTAAACAAGAAAACACCAATCTAATTGGTGCTCAGACTGAAGACAAAGTCCTTAGAATTGATTTTCTAAGGGCTTTTCTTCGTATTTAGGAGTATAATATAAGAAAAA
>NZ_JARQPL010000025.1:0-36600 GCF_046032535.1 Streptococcus suis
CACCAGACTTCAGCGTTCTACTTGCATGTATTAGGCACGCCGCCAGCGTTCGTCCTGAGCCAGGATCAAACTCTCATTAAAAGTTTTGATTCAAACTCAAGCTATTGCTAGCTTTCCGTTTTATTGTTTTTTGTCATTGACGATTTATCCTTAGATAAATCACCCTGCACGTTTGGTTCGTCTTCTTTAATTTTCAAAGGTCTTGTCGTTATCGCGCTCTCGCGACAACTATCTTAGTTTATCATTTCTTATGAACTTTGTCAACACTTTTTTGAAACTTTTTTTCGTCCCTCTGTTAACTAGCCCCGCAAGAGACAACTCATTCATTCTATCATCTTCTGATGGTCTTGTCAACACTTTTTCGAAACTTTTTTTCGTTCCTCTATTAACTAGTCCTTCAAGAGACAACTCATTTATTCTATCATCTACTTTGGCAATTGTCAACCGGTTTTTTGAGATTTTTTGGATATTTTTATGAAATTTGGCGAAAAAACGAGAGACATACTAATCAGAGATTGTATATTTGTCTTCGTATGCCTCCAGTATATCAAAATTTTACCGGTCTTTATGTTTTTTGGTGAAAGTCTATGGCTACCTACTCATATTTTAGTAGACTGTCACAATACCCCGAAGTCATCAATTAATAAATTGTACAGTGGAGTTAAATATTTTTCTTCACTGTATCCTCTCAAAAGGAGTGCTTCATGTGCACAATCTAATAATGTCTTAGAAAAGTCTTTCACCATTCTTTGTTCTAAATCAGAAAGTTTTTTTCTCGAAAATTGTCTACGTAGCTTCGAATAATCTCTGCCAAATTCTTTAAAAAACTCTGTACATTCCAAAATTTCTTCCAATTTCACGAGATTGGCGAGCAGACCTAAATGAAAGGCTATGGGAGCAAATGTTGTTTCAAATGGTTGTGTACATGTACTTCGAAATTCAATAGTCCCTCGTTTGGTAAGCTCTTGATAATGGTATGAGCGATGGTTTTTGAAATCATCTGCTTTCGGAACAAAGTGACATATCTCTCCAGTTTCTGAATATGCTGCAAATTTTTCTTGCTCAAAAAAAGATTTGACAGTAATTGGTTTAAAATAATAATAGCAGTTATCCCTGATGACATAAAACATTGCGGACTCTTCTTGGTATTGACAATATTCTGCCTCAGTTTGAAATTCCTCTGAGTAGATACCAACGTTATTTTTTAAGAGGCCATGCATTGAATATTCCCAAAAATAATCCCTAGTAAGGGCCATATCATCCATATGATCGAATGGTGAATTTGCAAACAAAAACGCCTTCGCTGCTTCATTTTTATTAAACGCATTAATGACTCGTAAAAAGGATTTTCGACTCACATCAAACTGCACTTGATTTCCGCAAATAAAGCCAGCATATCCAGTATAGGGATGCATATTAGGTTTGCCTTCTCCTAGCTTGAGATAGTTCATCAACATCTTATATCGGCCCGTATCTACCGATCTATTGTCATTATTTTCCCAGTTGGGATTTATCCCTAACCCCTGCAATTCGTGTCCATTTTGGCGCAAATAATATTGAATATGCTCTAGAAATTCTTTATGACGCTCTTCTACACTACCAATATTTTTGGCTTTTGCGAATGCAAATTCTAGTGTATTATACGTGACTTCAAATAGTATGAGGTCTCCCGACTCGTGCTGGAGTTCTATCGGATTTCCTCTATCATCTCTTTTGACGATGGTAAACCCATTTTGATTAGATATATGTCACATCATATCTGTAGCCACTTGGATAGAAGTTGCTTTCCCTGAGATATTAACTATCGGATATTCTAATTCTACACCTATAAACATATCTGGCTTTTCTTTAATGTTAGCAAAATAGTATTCTTCAAAACAATTACCTAGGGATGTCGTGTCTTCTCTATTCATTTTATAAGTATATCAAAATTTTTGAGTAAAATAAAAACGCCTGCTTACGAAATTATTCTATCTTAGAGTAATTTCGTAAACAAGCGTCCAATCAACATGATGAGTGTTACCGCTGAGACAAGCTCAGCGGTAGACCAGAGCTAGACTAAGAATCAGAATAGGATTCCATCATCATAACACTCAACAAAATTGATGATCTTATACAAGTTCGATAATTGCCATTGGTGCAGCATCACCACGACGTGGTTCAGTTTTGAGGATACGAGTATATCCACCATTACGTTCTGCATAACGAGGTGCAATTTCAGAGAACAATTTTTGAAGTGCTGTAGTAGAAGTGTACTTATCAGTTGCTTCATCATAGTTTTCAGATGCAATTTCGTTACGAACAAATGCTGCTGCTTGACGACGTGCGTGCAAATCACCACGTTTACCAAGTGTGATCATTTTTTCAACTGTTTTACGGATTTCTTTAGCACGAGCTTCAGTTGTAACGATTGATTCGTTGATCAAAAGGTCAGTTGTCAAATCGCGCAACATTGCTTTACGTTGTGAGCTAGTGCGTCCTAGTTTACGGTATGCCATGATTTCCTCCTATATTATTTATCTTTTTTCAATCCTAGACCAAGATCAGCCAATTTAACTTTAACTTCTTCAAGACTCTTGCGACCAAGATTGCGCACTTTCATCATTTCTGGCTCAGTTTTCTCTGTCAAGTCGAATACAGTGTTAATGCCTGCACGTTTCAGACAGTTATATGAGCGAACAGATAGATCCAATTCTTCAATCGTACGATCAAGCATACGATCATCTGAGGCCACTTCAGCTTCTTTCATCACTTCTGCAGATTTTGCAACTTCAGTCAAGTCAGTGAAGAGACCTAAGTGCTCCATCAAAATGCGTGCAGAAAGACCTAAAGCATCTTCTGGAATAATGGTGCCATTTGTATTGATTTCAAGTGTTAATTTGTCAAAACCATCGTTGCTACCAACACGAGCTGGTTCAACTTGATAATTGACTTTCTTCACTGGCGTATAGATAGAATCTACAGCAAGTGTTCCCACTGGTGCATCATCTTTCTTATTACCCTCAGCTGGTACATAACCACGACCTGAATTGACAGTCAAAACAGCTTTAAAAGTGGCACCATCAGCAATGGTAAAGAGATAATGGTCAGGGTTTACAATTTCAATGTCACTATCTGTAAGAATGTCTCCTGCTGTTACTTCAGCTGGACCTACTACATCAAGTTCAATTTTCTTTTCGTCTTCGACATAAGATTTTACAGCAATGCCTTTGATGTTAAGAATAATTTGCATAACATCTTCACGAACACCTGGAACTGTGTCGAATTCGTGGAGTACACCATCAATTTTAATTGATGTTACTGCAGCACCTGGAAGTGAGGCAAGAAGTACACGACGAAGAGAGTTACCAAGAGTTGTACCGTAACCACGTTCTAATGGTTCGATTACAAATCTGCCGTAATCTTTATTTTCATCAATTTTTGTTATTGTTGGTTTTTCAAACTCAATCATTTCTTACTCCCTCTTAAACGAAAAGCTGTGTATGGAATGTATGATTATACACGGCGACGTTTTGGAGGACGAGCACCATTGTGTGGTACAGGAGTCACATCACGAATTGCTGTTACTTCAAGACCAGCGGCAGCAAGAGCGCGGATAGCAGACTCACGACCTGAACCTGGGCCTTTAACGGTAACTTCAACTGTTTTAAGACCGTGTTCTTGTGCAGATTTAGCAGCTGCTTCTGAAGCCATTTGAGCTGCGAATGGTGTAGATTTACGAGAACCTTTGAAACCAAGAGCACCAGCTGATGACCAAGCAATAGCGTTACCATGCACATCAGTAATCATAACAATAGTGTTATTAAATGTAGCGTGAATATGAGCAATACCAGATTCGATATTCTTTTTCACACGACGTTTACGTGTTGGTTTAGCCAATTTTTCTACCTCCTATATTATTTTTTCTTACCTGCAATCGCAACAGCTTTACCTTTACGAGTGCGGGCATTGTTTTTAGTGTTTTGTCCACGGACAGGAAGTCCACGACGGTGACGGATACCACGGTATGAACCGATTTCCATCAAACGTTTGATGTTCAAGTTAACTTCACGACGGAGGTCACCTTCAACTTTGATTGCATCAACTTCACGACGAATAGCATCTTCTTGATCTGATGTCAAATCTTTCACGCGTACATCTTCTGAAATACCTGCAGCTGCAAGAATTTTTTTAGATGTTGCAAGACCGATACCATAAACATAAGTTAATGAAATAACTACACGTTTGTCATTTGGAATGTCAACTCCAGCAATACGAGCCATGTTTTCTCCTTTCTATTTCTTAACCTTGACGTTGCTTGTGTTTAGGGTTTGCTGGGCAAATCACCATAACACGACCATTACGACGAATAACTTTGCAGTATTCGCAAATTGGTTTGACCGATGGTCTTACTTTCATGTTTAATCCCTCCAAGTATTTCGACTATTTAAAGCGGTATGTGATACGTCCACGTGTCAAGTCGTATGGACTAAGCTCAACAGTTACGCGGTCACCGACCAAAATACGAATGTAGTTTTTACGGATTTTACCTGAAACAGTTGCAAGGACTTGGTGTCCGTTCTCCAACTCAACAGTAAACATAGCATTTGGCATTGTATCGACTACTTTGCCTTCAATTTCAATCACATCTTCTTTTGCCATGCAAAAGTAACCCCTCTCTAAATATCGATTTGATGTCCTCTGAACACAGAGGTAACAATTATAAGTCAGACTAGGCTATTTTATCATCTTTGTATAAAAAATGCAAGCCAAATCTATTAGTTTATTGCAATTTTGATAGTACTGTATCAATTGCTTGGAAAACAAGGTCAATGTCTTGGTCTCCTTCAATATCATGGACCAGCCCTTTTGCACGATAATGATCAATGATTGGCTGTCCTTGTGCGATATTGACCTCTAAACGACGTTTGACAGATTCTGGCTTGTCATCTTCACGTTGATAGAAGTCTTCCTCTTTGTAGTCTCCAACAGGTGGATTGAATACTTTGTGGAAAGTCTCTCCGGTTTCTTTATGAATAATACGACCGCTGAGACGCTCTACCAATTTTGAAGGATCAATCTCAATATTGATAACACCTTGCAACTCAATTCCTAAGTCAGCCAAATTTTCATCCAAGGCATGGGCTTGTTCAATCGTACGAGGATAGCCATCTAGCAAAAAGCCTTTTTCCTTGATGTCATCCTGAACCAAACGTTCTTTGACAATGCCATTAGTAACTTCATCGGGAACGAGGTCCCCCTTATCGATGTACGACTTGGCAAGAATACCCATTTCAGTCTGATTGGCCATTGCTGCACGGAACATATCTCCTGTTGAAATATGAGCAACATTGAATTTCTCAACAATCTTGGCCGCTTGTGTCCCTTTACCAGCACCTGGTAAACCCATAATTAAAAGATTCATGACAAACTCCTTATTTTGTTTTCACATAAATTTGCCATTATTGACAAACTTATCTAAAAACAAAATAGAAGGTTGACTAGGTCAACCTATATTCTATTCTGTAATTTCTAAGAAACCTACATATTTTCTCTTAAGAAGGTAGCCTTCTAATTGCTTGATGCCTTCGATACTTGTAGAGATTACGATAATCAAACTTGTACCAAGGAACGCAATGCTTGAAGAAAGCCCAAAGAGATTTTGCGCAAGGATAGGCAACAAAGCTACAAAACTCAAGAAGAGCGCGCCGATTACTGCCAATCTTGTCAATAATTTTGACAAAAACTGTTCAGTGCCATTACCAGGACGAACTCCATGGATATAGGCTGCACTTTTCTGAAGGCTTTCTGCAGTCTTCTCAGGATTTACTTGAACAAAAGTGTAGAAGAATGTAAAGGCAATAATTAAACCTGCATATACAATCATACCTTTAGCAGTTGAATAATCAAAGTATTCCTGAACCGTCAATAACCACCCGGCACTCTTATTTTGACTTGCGAAATATTGAATCAAAGAAGTTGGAACTGCGGTGATTGAGCCTGCAAAGATTACGGGAATGACTCCTGATGGATTCAATTTCAGCGGTAAATATGAGCTAGAAGGTGCTCCTTGTGCACGTTTTGTATATTGAATTGGTAATTTATATTCTGCTTGTTGTACAAAAGTTGTAAAATACACAACAAAGAATATTAATACGACGAGTGCAGCAACAAAGATTGCTGACTCCCCCAAACGACTTGATTCAATATTAACAAAGCGATCAATGTAAATCTCGTGAAAAGTTCCTGGTAGTGATGAAATGATACCCGCGAAGATGATCATTGATGTACCATTACCATAGCCCTTTTCAGAAATCTGTTCCCCCAACCAGGTTACAATAATCGAACCTGTTGTCAAGATGGATCCAATCAACAAATATGTTTGCCAATTTAATGGCATACTGGTCAACTTTGCACCAGACAAGGCATTAAAGCCTGCTGTAATACCAATAGATTGAACAAATGCCAGTACCAAAGAAATGTAGCGTGTTGCCTGATTCAGTTTACGACGACCAACTTCACCTTGCTTACCCCATTCAACAAATTTAGGTAAAATATCCATTTGCAAAAGTTGAACAATGATGGAAGCTGTAATATAAGGACTAACACCTAGTGCGAAAACTGAGAAATTACGCATAGCATTTCCCGAAACCAAACTCAACATGTTCAAAAATGGAACGTTTGACAAGGCTTCAAGACTCTTTGCGTTTACTCCTGGTACTGTAATGTGGGTTCCTACACGGAAGACAAAAAGGATAAAGATAGTAAATAGAATTTTACTACGTACCAATTTTACCTTTAAGGCATCTTTTAAAAGTTTAAAAAACATAGGCGGTCACCTCTTAGATGACTTCTACTGAGCCACCTTTAGAAGTGATTGCTTCTTCAGCTGATTTAGAGAATTTAGCAGCTTTAACTGTCAATTTCTTCGTCAATTCACCGTTACCAAGAATTTTAATTCCTGATTTTTCAGCTTTAACGATTCCAGCTTCGATAAGCACAACTGGTGTTACTTCTGCACCATCTTCAAAAGCGTTCAATTGATCAAGGTTAACGATTGCGTACTCTTTAGCATTGATATTTGTAAATCCACGTTTTGGAAGTCGACGGAACAATGGAGTTTGTCCACCTTCAAAACCTGGGCGAACACCGCCACCGCTACGAGCTTTTTGACCTTTTTGACCACGGCCAGATGTTTTACCGTTACCTGATGATGTACCACGACCTACACGGTTGCGGACTTTACGAGAACCTGTAGCAGGTTGTAATTCATGAAGTTTCATTATTATTTCTCCTCTTATATATGCTAGCGCCTGTGAAGTACAAGAGTCTTCCTCCACAAACTCGCTGTATGTAAATATGTAAAATGGACTAGAAGTCGCAAAGATTTCTCAATGCGACTTAGTCTATTTGTTAGATTATTTAACTTCTTCTACAGTTACCAAGTGAGAGATAGCGTTAACCATTCCAAGAATAGCTGGGTTATCTTCTTTAACAACTGAAGAGTTCAATTTACCAAGTCCAAGTGCAACAACTGTTTTACGTTGTTCTGGTTTGCGACCGATTGGAGACTTAGTCAAAGTGATTTTAATTTGAGCCATGAGTATCTCCTTTCTTATGCTAAATCAGAAACTGAGACGCCACGAAGTGCAGCCACTTCTTCAGCACGTTTCAATTGTTTCAAACCTTCAACTGTTGCGCGAACGATGTTGATTGGTGTGTTTGAACCAAGTGACTTAGAAGTCACATCTGCGATACCTGCCAATTCGATTACGGCACGAGTTGCACCACCGGCAGCAACCCCAGAACCTTCTGAAGCAGGTTTCAACAATACACGAGCGCCGCCAAATTCTGAGCGAACTTCGTGAGGGATTGTTGTACCAACCATTGGTACTTCAATCATGTTTTTCTTAGCAGATTCAACTGCTTTACGAATAGCTTCTGGTACTTCTTGAGCTTTACCAGTACCGAAACCTACGCGACCGTTACGGTCACCAACAACCACAAGAGCTGCAAAACGAAGACGACGTCCACCTTTAACAACTTTTGTAACACGGTTGATGGCTACTACGCGTTCTTCAATTTCAACTGCGTTATCTTTGAATGCCATTTCTTAGTGTCCTCCCTATTAGAATTTCAATCCGTTTTCACGAGCTGATTCAGCCAAAGCTTTCACACGTCCGTGATAGAGATATCCACCGCGGTCAAAGACCACTTCAGAAATACCTTTAGCTACCGCGCGTTCAGCAACGAGTTTACCTACAACAACAGCTTGTTCTGTCTTAGTACCTTTTGAAACTTCTTTATCAAGAGTAGAAGCGCTTGCGAGCGTTACACCCGCTACGTCATCAATCACTTGAGCGTAGATGCCTGTATTAGAACGGAAAATGTTCAAACGTGGGCGAGCAGCAGTTCCAGAGATTTTACCGCGAACGCGACGGTGGCGTTTTTGGCGGATTTTGTTTTTATCTGGTTTTGAAATCACAATATTCACCTCTTAATGTATGATTCTGTTTCTTACGAAACAATTTGAGAAATAGTCAGCCAGGTGGCTAAGCCACCTCAGCAAGCTATTATTTACCTGTTTTACCTTCTTTACGGCGAACGAATTCACCAACGTAGCGGATACCTTTACCTTTGTATGGCTCAGGAGCGCGAAGGCTACGGATGTAAGCTGCTGTTTGACCAACAACTTCTTTGTTGATACCAGACACGACGATTTGTGTTGGTGTTGGAACTTCAAATGTGATTCCTTCTGGTGCAACCACTTCATCTGGATGTGATTTACCAACAGCAAGTGTCAATTTGTTACCAGCCAATTGAGCACGGTAACCGACACCACGCATTTCAAGTTCTTTTTTGAAGCCTTCAGAAACACCAACAACCATGTTGTTGAGGTTAGCACGGCTAGTACCGTGAATAGTCTTCATTTCTTTTGAATCGTTTGGACGGTGAAGAGTTACTTCTGCACCTTCCACACGGATTTCAATAGCAGTTGGGAATTCACGAGTCAATTCCCCTTTAGGTCCTTTTACAGTTACCACGCCGTTGTTTTGAGCAAGCTCAACGCCAGCAGGCAATGTAATTACTTTATTACCAATACGTGACATATTTTTAATTCTCCTGTTAAATTATCAAGCCGTCAAGCGACTAGTTTTCACGGGGGCTCATGATACAGAGGGCGTTAAGAAGTCAAAGTAAAAATAGGAATCCTGACGCAGAAGCCTAAGCTTCGAGGAAGGATTGTCTTTTTTACACAGACTTTAGCCCGTGTTCGATTGAGCAGGTTACATGATACTAAATAATCAGTACGTCTGATTTGAACGCGCACGAAGAGTTGGTCCTCTCGCATTTGTATCATGCTTTTAGGTTTCAATTTCTAAATGTGGCAAGGCAGAGCGACGCAGACCATACTTGAGTATGTCAAGACGCTCTAACACAGGCACATGACGAAATTGGAAGCTAAAAGATTACCAAACGTATGCGATAACCTCACCACCAACGTTCTTTTGACGAGCTTGTTTGTCAGTCAAAAGGCCTTCTGATGTTGAGATGATTGCGATACCAAGTCCGTTAAGAACTTTTGGAATATCTTCACGTTTTGAGTAAACACGAAGACCTGGTTTTGAAACGCGTTTCAAGTTAGTGATAACTTTTTCACCGTTTGGTCCGTATTTCAAGAATACACGGATGATGCCTTGTTTGTCATCTTCGATGAATTCAACGTTTTTTACAAAACCTTCGTTTTTAAGGATTGTAGCAATACCTTTTTTGATGTTTGATGCAGGAACTTCAAGCACTTCGTGTTTTGCTTGGTTAGCGTTACGAATACGTGTCAAAAAATCTGCAATTGGGTCAGTCATAACCATTTGTTGTTTCTCCTCTTACTAGCAGTTTGATTGAATCACTTGCTAGTTAATGATGTCCTTGCGGACTAGTGATAAGTGTATATAGAATAAGTTGCTAGTCCTAAGCAAGTCTAGGAAGCACTTCGCAGGCAGTACTAGCGTACGGCAAGAAGTGCTGACGACGAATTGCAACGGAATAGCAAGTTATTCTTACCAAGAAGCTTTTGTTACACCCGGAATTTGTCCAAGGTAAGCCAAGTCGCGGAAGCATACACGGCACAATTTGAATTTGCGGTAAACTGAGTGTGGACGTCCACATTTTTCACAGCGTGTGTAAGCTTGTGTAGAGAACTTAGCTGGGCGTTTGTTCTTAGCGATCATTGATTTTTTAGCCATTTATTCTCTCCCTCTTATTTTGCAAACGGCATACCAAGGCCAGTAAGCAATGCAC
Organism: Streptococcus suis; assembly: GCF_046032535.1. GTDB lineage: Bacteria > Bacillota > Bacilli > Lactobacillales > Streptococcaceae > Streptococcus > Streptococcus suis_AK. The sequence goes on from NZ_JARQPL010000025.1 coordinate 10,279, forward strand.
GTGATTCTTCGTCAGTGTTAGCAGTTGTAACGATAACGATATCCATACCGCGAGTTTTATCAACATCGTCGAAGTTGATTTCTGGGAAGATCAATTGCTCTTTCACACCAAGTGTGTAGTTACCACGTCCGTCAAATGACTTAGTTGGTACACCGTGGAAGTCACGTACACGTGGAAGTGAAACTGTAACCAATTTGTCCAAGAACTCGTACATACGTTCGCCACGAAGAGTTACTTTCGCACCGATCGCAACACCCTCACGAAGACGGAAGCCGGCGATTGATTTCTTAGCTTTAGTGATAAGTGGTTTTTGACCTGAGATCAAAGCCAATTCTTGAGCAGCTTTCTCAAGGTTTTTAGCGTTAGAAACAGCGTCACCAACACCCATGTTCAAAACGATCTTATCAACTTTTGGCACAGCCATAACTGAAGAATAGTTAAATTGTTCAGTCAAAGCAGGAACTACTTCATTAAGATATTTTTCTTTTAAACGATTTGCCATTATACTTCTCCTTTCCTTCGTGATTAATCAAGCACTTCGCCTGATTTTTTGTTGTAGCGAACTTTTTTGCCGTCTACAAACTTGTAACCAACGCGTCCTGCAACACCATTTTTGTCAAGAACTTGAACGTTTGACACATGGATTGGAGCTTCTTTTTCAACGATAGCACCTTGAGGGTTTTCGCTATTTGGTTTTTGGTGTTTCTTAACGATGTTAACACCTTCAACAATAACTTTGTTTACTTTTGGAAGTGCTGTTACGACAACTGCTTCAACGCCTTTGTCTTTACCAGCGATTACGCGAACTTTATCGCCTTTTTTTACAAACATTTGATTTCTCCTATGATTTCTTACGCCCTAATGGGCACCCTGGTTAGTTTGTTAACCAGGGGACTTAGTTTGTTTTCTAGTTTACTAAATCCGTCACAGACTTCGTTAGTTTGTTTTGATGTACTCAAGTACTATCTGCAACAAACTGCCTAGTCTGTAACAAATTTCCTAAAACTATTTGATTAAAGTACTTCTGGTGCCAATGAAACGATTTTCATAAAACCGCCGTCACGCAATTCGCGTGCCACTGGGCCAAAGATACGAGTTCCGCGAGGTGTTTTATCTTCACGGATGATAACTGCAGCATTCTCATCGAATTTGATGTATGAACCATCAGCACGACGAGCACCTGTCTTAGTACGAACGATAACGGCTTTAACAACGTCACCTTTTTTAACCGCACCACCAGGAGTAGCTTGTTTTACTGAAGCAACGATGATGTCGCCGATGTTCGCGAATTTACGTCCTGAACCACCAAGAACTTTGATTGTCAAGATTTCACGTGCGCCACTGTTGTCAGCAACTTTCAAACGAGTCTCTGTTTGAATCATGTCAATTTTCTCCTTTCAGGTTGATTAAATGATAACTGCCTCTTCCACAACTTCTACAAGACGGAAACGTTTTGTAGCTGAAAGTGGGCGAGTTTCCATGATACGAACGATATCGCCTTCTTTAGCAACATTGTTTTCATCATGAGCTTTGTACTTTTTAGAGTAGTTAATACGTTTACCATAGACTGGGTGGTTACGTTTAGTTTCAACTACAACTGTGATTGTTTTGTCCATTTTGTCAGATACTACGCGTCCAACAAGAACTTTACGATTATTGCGTTCCATTGAAATTCTCCTTTCCCAATCTATTATTTAGCTTCAGATTGCACAGTTTTGATACGTGCAATTTGTTTCTTCACTTCGTTCAAACGAGCAGTTTGCTCAAGTTGACCAGCAGCAGCTTGGAAACGAAGTTCGAAGAGTTCTTTCTTCAATTCGTTTTCTTTCTTAGCAAGTTCTTCTTGAGAAAGGCCACGAAGTTCTTTTACAAAATCTTTAATTTCTTGAAGTTTCATGTCTTCTCCTTATTCTGCTTCACGTTTTACGAATTTAACTTTAACTGGCAATTTGTGACCAGCAAGGCGGAATGCTTCGCGTGCGATTTCTTCAGAAACGCCAGCCACTTCAAACATAACCTTACCGCGTTTAACTGGAGCTACCCAACCTTCAGGAGCACCTTTACCAGAACCCATACGTACACCGATAGCTTTAGCAGTGTATGATTTGTGTGGGAAGATTTTAATCCAAACTTTACCACCACGTTTCATGTAACGCGTCATAGCGATACGGGCAGCTTCGATTTGGCGGTTTGTAATCCATGAGCTAGTAGTTGCTTGAAGACCGTATTGACCAAAGTCTACTTGTTTTCCACCTTTAGCTTCACCGCGCATTTTTCCACGGAATTCACGACGGTGTTTTACACGTTTAGGTACTAACATTTGTTATTTACCTCCTTTAGTGTTTTTACGAGCTGGAAGAACTTCACCACGGTAGATCCATACTTTAACACCAAGTTTACCGTAAGTTGTCAAAGCTTCTTCCCAAGCGTAGTCGATATCCGCACGAAGTGTATGAAGAGGAACAGTTCCTTCTGAGTAGCCTTCTGCACGGGCAATATCAGCACCGTTCAAACGACCAGAAACTTGTGTTTTGATACCTTTTGCACCAGCGCGCATTGCACGTTGGATTGCTTGTTTTTGAGCACGGCGGAATGCCACACGTTGCTCCAATTGACGAGCGATTGACTCACCAACAAGGTGTGCATCCAAATCAGGTTGTTTGATTTCGATGATGTTGATGTGTACTTGTTTGCCAGTCAATTTGTTCAATTGAGCACGAAGTGCATCAACGTTGCTACCAGCTTTACCGATAACCATACCTGGTTTAGCAGTGTGGATAGAAACGATAACTTTGTTTACAGCACGTTCGATTTCGATTGTTGATGTTGACGCATCAGCCAATTCTTTTTTGATAAAGTTGCGGATTGCAAGATCTTCATGAAGGTAATCCGCGTATTCTTTTTCAGCATACCATTTAGCATCCCAATCACGGATGATGCCAACACGCATACCAATTGGATGTACTTTTTGACCCACGTTTTTACCTCCTTATTTCTCTGCCACAACTACAGTGATGTGAGCTGTGCGTTTGTTAATTGGTGAAGCAGAACCTTTCGCACGTGGACGGAAACGTTTCAACGTTGGCCCTTCGTTTGCGAATGCTTCGCTGACTACCAAGTTAGCTTTTTCCAAACCAAAGTTGTTTTCAGCGTTAGCGATTGCTGAGTTCAAAACTCCCTCGATAATGCCTGCAGCTTTGTTTGGTGTGAATTTCAAGATTGCGATTGCGTCTGCTACGCTTTTGCCACGGATGTTATCCAAGACAAGACGTGATTTACGAGGTGAAACACGTACTGTGCGAGCAGTTGCTTTAGCTGAAGTAATTTCTGCCATTGTGTTTTCCTCCTAAATTATTTACGACGAGTTTTCTTGTCGTCAGCAGCATGACCTTTGTAAGTACGAGTTGGTGCAAATTCACCAAGTTTGTGACCTACCATGTCTTCTTGAATGTATACAGGCACGTGTTTACGTCCATCGTAAACTGCGATTGTATAACCGATGAAACTTGGGAAGATCGTTGAACGACGTGACCAAGTTTTAATTACTTTTTTCTTTTCGTCGTTTGCTTGAGCTTCAACTTTTTTCATCAAATGCTCATCGACGAAAGGTCCTTTTTTAAGACTACGTCCCATTTTAGTGTTTTCTCCTTTAAAATATGTACCACAGCGGCTTGGGAGCTGGACAGAACCCCAGTTCCCGTGTTCGTTGTCCTGCCCCCGCACAGTTGATTAGAAGTTTCGACATAGCTAAGCTACTAGAAACTGCAATTAACTACTGCGTCAAACTGGCATTTCAATCAAACTGAGGTGCTGGAATAGTCAGTCCATAACAAACCCTACCGAGTTGGCGGATGATATAGAATGCTAAGCAACTAAGAATAGATTATTTTTGGTTGCGACGACGAACGATAAGTTTGTCAGATTTAGCTTTCTTGTTACGAGTTTTCAAACCAAGAGCTGGTTTACCCCATGGTGTAGATGGTGCTTTACGACCAACTGGTGCTTTACCTTCACCACCACCGTGTGGGTGATCGTTAGGGTTCATTACAGAACCGCGAACTGTTGGACGGATACCTTTCCAACGGCTACGACCTGCTTTACCAAGGTTAACAAGGCCATGTTGTTCGTTACCTACAGTACCAACAGTAGCACGGCAAGTACCAAGGATCATACGAACTTCACCTGATTGAAGGCGAACAAGAACGTATTTACCTTCTTGACCAAGAACCTGTGCAGATGCACCAGCAGCACGAACCAACTCACCACCGCGACCTGGTTTCAACTCGATGTTGTGAACAACAGTACCGACTGGGATGTTTGCAAGTGGAAGTGCGTTACCAACTTTGATATCTGCTTCTGGACCTGAAACGATGCGTTGACCAACTTCAAGACCTTTAGGAGCAATGATGTAAGCTTTAACACCGTCTGTGTAGTGTACAAGAGCGATGTTTGCTGAACGGTTTGGATCGTACTCGATCGTTTTAACGATTGCTTCAACGCCATCTTTGTTACGTTTGAAGTCAATCAAACGGTAGAAACGTTTGTGACCGCCACCTTGGTGACGAACAGTGATGCGACCGTTGTTGTTACGACCAGCTTTGCTCTTCAAAGCAACAAGCAAGCTTTTTTCTGGAGTGCTTGTTGTGATTTCAGCGAAGTCCAAAGAAGTCATGTTACGACGGCCATTTGTCGTTGGTTTATAAACTTTAATACCCACGTTAATTCCTCCTTTGATTATTCAGCGTCAGCTGTAGCGAACAATTCGATCGCTTTTGAATCAGCAGTCAATGTGATGATTGCTTTTTTCACTTTGTTTGTGCGACCTACATAACGACCTACGCGTTTTGTTTTAGGTTTCACGTTGATTGTGTTCACATTCGCAACTTTAACACCCTCGAATGCAGCTTCAACAGCTTGCTTGATCAAGAGTTTGTGTGCACGAGTGTCAACTTCAAATACATACTTGCCTGCTTCGAGTTGGCCCATTGAGCTTTCTGTGATGACAGGTTTTTTGATAACATCATACAAATTCATTATGCAAGAACCTCCTCAATTTTAGAGATAGCTGCTTGAGTTACAAGAAGTTTGTCTGCATTTGCGATGTCAAGTACGCTTGCAGTTGTTGCAGTTGCAACTTTAACTCCTGGGATGTTACGAGCAGAAAGAGCTGCGAATTCGTTGCCTTCTTCAAGAATAACAAGGACTTTAGAATCAATGCTCAATGCTGCAAGTACTTTTGCAAATTCAGCAGTTTTTGGAGCTGTGAATTCAAGTGAGTTAACAGCTACAAATTTGTTTTCAGCAACTTTTTCTGAGTAAACAGATTTAAGTGCCAAGCGACGAACTTTTTGTGGAAGTTTGTACGCGTATGAACGTGGAGTTGGTCCGAAGACTACGCCACCGCCACGCCATTGTGGTGAACGGATAGAACCTTGACGAGCACGTCCAGTTCCTTTTTGACGCCATGGTTTGCGTCCGCCACCTGAGACTGCTGAACGGTTTTTAACTGCGTGAGTACCTTGACGAAGGCTAGCACGTTGGCTGATGATTACATCAAATACAACTGCTTGGTTTGGCTCGATACCAAAGATCGCATCGTTAAGAACTACTTCACCAGCTTGTTTACCAGTTTGGTCAAATAATGTTACGTTTGCCATTTCGACTGATTTCCCCTTTCCTTATTATTTACCAGCTTTAACTGCTGACTTGATAGTGATAAGAGATTTCTTAGCACCTGGTACGTTACCTTTGATAAGGATAACGTTCTTTTCTGGAACAACTTGTACAACTTCAAGGTTTTGAATTGTTACACGGTTGCCGCCCATGCGACCTGCAAGGTTTTTACCTTTGAATACACGGTTAGGTGCAACAGGACCCATAGAACCTGGACGACGGTGGTAACGAGAACCGTGAGCCATAGGACCACGTGATTGACCATGGCGTTTGATAACACCTTGGAAACCTTTACCTTTAGATGTACCAGTTACATCAACAACATCACCAGCTGAGAAAGTTTCAACTGTAATTTCTTGTCCAACTTCCAAGCCTTCAATGTTTTTGAATTCACGAATGAAGCGCTTAGGAGCTGTGTTAGCTTTAGCTACATGGCCTTTGGCAGGTTTGTTGCTCAATACTTCACGTTTGTCATCAAAACCAACTTGAACTGCCGCATAACCGTCAGTTTCAACTGTTTTCACTTGAAGAACAACGTTTGGAGTTGCTTCGATGACAGTAACAGGGATAAATTCACCAGATTCAGTGAAGATTTGAGTCATTCCCACTTTTTTCCCTAAGATTCCTTTTGTCATGAGAAAAATATTCCTTTTCTTATTTTATAGTTAAAAAGTTTTTAACGAGCGTTTTTCATGCTCAAATCAAGATACAAAGGGCGTCAAACTCAACGTGAAAATAGGAAAATTCGGCGACGGCTCCGAGAGCCTAGACAATTTTATCTTTTTCACACGGAGTTTAGCCCGTGTTCGATTACTTGACGAACACTTGCTTGTCTACCTTGCTACTTGATTACAATTTAATTTCTACGTTTACACCACTTGGAAGATCCAATTTCATCAAAGCATCAACTGTTTTTTGAGTTGGGTTGATGATGTCGATCAAACGTTTGTGTGTACGCATTTCGAACTGCTCACGAGAGTCTTTGTACTTGTGAGTCGCACGGATGATTGTGTAGAGGCTACGTTCTGTTGGAAGCGGAACTGGACCAGCTACTTGAGCACCTGTACGTGTTGCAGTTTCAACGATTTTTGCAGCTGCTGTATCAAGTGTACGGTGTTCGTACGCTTTCAAGCGGATGCGAATTTTTTTGTTTGCCATCTTTTTCTCCTTTTCGTCTATTTAACATAATAGGCTAGCTCCACAAGAAAACCAACACGTGTTGCGTGGCAATGCAACCGAGCGTGTCGCAACCTCTTGCATCAAAGCTACAGCCGTAATTTTTACGGCACTAGAACATGATATCAAAAAACTCCTGCATGTGCAAGAGTTTTTACTTAAAAATTCAAAAATTTTATCCATTTTGACGGCGACGTGCTGCCAGACCGAGACCTGTTGCTAGTGCTGTTAAGCCTAAAAGAGAGAGCAAGCTAGTTTCCTTCTCGCCAGTAGCTGGGAGAGTTTGTTCTTTAGCAAACTTATGTTCTGTTGTCGCAGCCGCAATGCTTATCTCATTGAGATCCGTTTTTGAAAAATCTTTATTTGTCGCTAGTTTCACCTTGGTATTAGACGAAGTCTTAACATCGTTTTGAGAAGAGTCTCCTTGTCCCAAGTTTTCTTTAGAGTTGTCACTATCAACCGTTGGTTGTGGGATTACCATCGTTTGTAGGTCATAAAGTTTTTTAAGATTAAGGTAGTCAGTATAAGCCTTTTCGTAGACTAGTTTTAAGTCCGCCAATTTTGCTCTAGTCTCTGAAAGACTTTGATTGGCTGCTTGTGCATTCTTCTGTGCTACTGCATAGGCTGCTTGAGCTTTGGCAAGAGTTACCTGTGCTTCTTTAAGCGTTGAAAGATTGGTCTTGGCTGAAACTACTCCTTGCTCAGCTCCTTCGACCGCTTGACGTGCCTCTGTCAATTTGTTTTGAGCTTGTGTTAAGACAGATTGGGCAGTTGCTACCTCAGCTTTTCTATCATCTGCTTGAGCTTTAAGCGTAGTTGCTGTCGCCAATAGTTTATCGTAGTCAGCTTGAGCTTTTGCTATCTTTGTAGCGAGAGCCTTCGCCTTGACATCTGCTGCTTGCCATTGGTTTTGAGCAGTTACTAAGACTTCTTGAGCCGACGCTAAGTCTGTCTGTGCTAGTTCCAGAGCTTTTTTCGCTTCCGGAGTTTGAAGAGCAGTATTGACAAGTTCATTGTAGGTGGATTGAGCAGAAGATAGATCATTTTGTGCTTTCGCTAACTCTTTAGCCGCCCTTTCATACTCAGCTTGAACATTGTTATAGGATGACTGTGCTGCATTCTGGTCTTTTAGTGCGGACTCATAGGCACTATAGTCTTGCGAGCTAATATTTCTTTCAACTAAACGATTATAGATTTCATAACTCTTCTTGGATAAATTTACTGACCAACCATAGAGAACTTCGCCCTCAAGACCAATATATTTTGTCTTCGGGTCACCAAGCGTAATTTCAGAATCCGTTTCTTCAAATATATCCCAGTTCTTATACTCCTCGGTAGTACGTTTTCCAGCCCCTACAACAACAAAATTACCAACACCTGATCGATATTCCTCAGAATAGTCATAAGTGAAACAAAGGCCAAATCCCATCGCCTCAAAGGTCATCAATTGGGCAAAGTGTCCATAAGCAGATCCGGAATCATTTAACATAAAACTGTTAATTCCTTGGGCGATGACATGAAGAATTTCTGACATCGTATAGTATTTGGTATTCTGTTCATACAGTCCACCAGATGAACTAATGTTAGGATAGGCTAGAATCTCACTACTATTAGAGGCCATTGAGGAGCCTTCTCCAAATACTTCATCATTTGCTGCTGCAATGATTTCTCTATCATGTCCGTAAAATCCTTCTGGATACTTTTCTTCATATAGGCGGGCACGCACATCTGCTACGTGTATTAACCATTCATTGCCCACTATTTTTTTATCAATCCCTAAAACTTGTCTGTAGGCGTTCGTGTAGTCAATAGCAAACTGGTTGAGCAACAATAGTTGTTCTATATCTAGATTTTCAACATCATAAAGAGTCGGGTCTGTTGATTCGATGGTCGCATATGACAATTTATCTCTTTCATCAAAAGACCTGACATCACCATAATAGCGTTTTTCAGCCTGAATTGCTGCATCTATACTGTCTTTAGAAAAGTCCGTTTTAACCAGATTAGCATAAGCATCTCTTAAATAGTCTGGCAAATTGATTGAAAATTTATAGGTCGCCTTGGGTTTAACGGCCTCCACTTTTTCATTAGCCACCACTAGATTTTGCTTGGCTGTCTCTAAATCCACTTCTTTTTCCGTTACTAGGTCTTGGGCTGCCTTCACCTTTTGTGTCTGTTCAGCTAAGACTGTATTAGCACTAGTTCTATCAGTCTCCAACTTCGTATCGGCTGCTTGAGCTTGCTCAAGGTTCTGCTTTGCTGTTGTGACTGCAGTTGTTTTGTTGGCGACGTCCTCTTGAGCTGTTTTGAGTTCTGCTTGGGCTTGACTAAATGCTTGTCCTTCTTGACTATTTTGAAGTGCCTCTAATTCTGATTTAGAAGTATCAGCTTGCGATTTTGCTAAATCAGCATCGGTCTTCGCCTTGTTGGCCTCTGCTTGAGCCTTGTCTACTTGTTCTTGAGCAATTGCCGTAGCCTGCTCTGCACTAGTCACTTGATTTTGTGCCTCTACTACTGTTTGTTCTGCACTAACGATTGCTTTTTCTGCTGCGGCAATCGTTTCTTCCGTTGCATTTGTCGCCAAGTCTTGTGCACTGGTCAAGGCCTGTTCCGCTTGATCAAGATTTGTTTGAGCTGTCTTAGCTGCTGCTTCTGCATTCACCAAAGAATCTTGCTGGTAGGCTACTGGATTTGCTGCTGCATCTGCGGCCGCTTTGGCGGCTGCTACTTGCTCTGCTGTTACAGACGATGAGACTTCTACATTAGCAGTATTTGAGGAAGAGGAGGTTGCCACTTCTACTACTTCATCAGCATAAGCCTGCTGGGTTACCAAAGCAGTCGCTGTCACGGTGGTTAAGGTCAAGGTTTTTAATGCTTTATTTTTCATGTTAATCTCCAATTACTAAATATTTTATTTCCTTTAAGGTGACTATCTTTGCCAACAAGTATTGGGAACAACTCTTTGGCTAATGCTTGCTTCGTCTGAATTTCATTCACCGAATCTTTGAAATCGACATATACCACACCATAGATGTCACTAGCGATTTCTATCGGATAGTCTCTATGGTTTCTTTGAAGTAAGATAATATTTTGTCTTCCGAATTTACCGATTAGCCACCCTAATTCTAAAAGTACATTCTGTCTTAATCGATACTTCGGACTGAGCCTCCCTTCAACTGAGTCATGGTAGCCAATATCATCTGGTGTTGCTAACACTATTCCAACTTCCCTACTATTGATGTTGCTTTCTAACTTTTCAATGAGAGTTGCCCCACCATTTTTCTGCTTATCAAGATAGATTGGTTTGCAATTCCACTTTTCTAGTAGCTCCTCCAGTTCATCACGTTCACTGCCATTGTTTCCACGACCATATACGACAAAAATTTCTAGTTGATTCTCTTTTATGGTGTCATCCAATTCTCTCAACTTTTTCAATAAAGATTCGTCTGTATCATTCTCAACATGAATCGTTCGCTTGTCTCCCTTGGTCTCTGCTTGAATCACGATTTCTTTAGTACTGACCTTGAGCTTCAGAGGATAGGTAGGGTGTAGATGCTCTTTACTTAATTTCAAGTCAAAATACTCTCTTATTAAATATTCATCTAGATAAGTAAAAGTATGCTTTTCTTGAGCCATAATCTCCTCCCAAATAAAACTATGCTATACTATTTTACCCCCCCCCCCCCCGATTCCTTTTGTCAAGAGGTTTTTCAATAAAAGTTAAAAAAAAAACAGGTTTTTAATCTACTTTCAAACCTGCTTATCTGTTATGGTTTTTAATGTTTCAGTCAATTAACAAAGAGTGGCTCATACTTATAGGGAGTTCCCTTGCTTACTTATTTTTATTTAGCAAATTATCATCGAAAATCCTTCAAATGGATTTGTAGATCGCGTATCATTTTTCGACGACCATTGAAACTCTGACCACTAATTAGTTTTTCGTAATTTGCAAGCTGGTCATCGCTGAGATTCTTACGATAATCTCTTAAGGCACTTCTCAACATTAACAGCTCATCATTGACTAAACCTGGCGATTGTATAACGTGAGATAAATCATGAATATCTTCATGCGGCATACGATCAAACTTACGCTTCTGACTTTCTTGTCTGCGTACGCGGTCTTTGACCCGATTTCTAAATTTCACTTTAAAATAGCAATACAACTGTTCTTGCTCATCAGCTAACCACGGTTGATCTTCCAATAATTCAAATAAGGTCATCATGCCCTCTTGATCCCAATCTTCCTTTTCCCATAATTTAATATAGTACTCTTTTCGAGCCTTGTTGACAATCCCTTTTACGCTATCATAGACCTTTTCAAATTCCATCTCGTCATCTCCTTTGGTTGTCGATTGATGGTTTTAGTTTATCGAAAAGGCACGATTTCCAACAGGACATTTTTGTCTACTAATTAGTAAATATGGTTTATCATTCGTATTTTATAGTTATTACAGGCCATTGTTCTTTCCAGTTTTTCTTTTTCATTCGTTTCTTATATATGTCCATACGTTTAGAATTACCAATAAAATGAGGAGTTGGTCGTACTAAATAATGATAGATATCATCTAATCCATAAGGTGCAAAAATTTCGAGATTCCCGTTTTTTGTCTGACGGACACCGATTGCGGTACACCTTTCGGGAAATTTTTCTATTGCATCTTTTGACGATTGATATGGAGGTGTGTCAGGGCTATGGATGTGCATAAATACTTGATTCTTAACTTCCCACTGATAGTCCGAATATCTTTGATGCAAATTTGCTTCTATTTCTTTCGTTTCTTGATGCGATATTTTTTCATCGTAAAAGATAAAATCAACATCCGTATTTTTATCAAAACGATAGTGATTCCAGATAAAATTTCGAATTGTTCCTGCACAAATCCATGAATCCGCTAAGTCTAAATCCTTTACAATCCCCAAAATCTCAATGATATCAGGGTCTTTTAACAAATATCTTTCTAACTCATCTTCCATACAATCCTCTACCTTCAAGTTGTTCATAATGTTATTTTTACGAGCTTCCATAAGAAAAAATCGTTAGAAATATCATTCTAACGACGGGAGCAAATCAAAATATTCACCGGACCTTAATTCGTTCTTTGATTTGCAAACTCATGATAAAAAGGTCCACCGGACCTAGTTTGGCCCTCTTGTTTTCAAGCAAAAGATAAAAAGGTCCACTGGACCTTAATTCGTTCTTTGGTTTTCAAGCAAAAGATAAAAAGGTCCACTGGACCTTAATTCGTTCTTTGGTTTTCAAACTCATGATAAAAAGGTCCACTGGACCTTTTTATTCCTCCATAAAGCTGTTGAAGACTTCTTCAATCATATCCCATTCTGCTGTTGCGTCTTCTGGGATTGGTTGGAGGTCACCTTCTGTGCCGTTCTCATTTTCGATGTATGAGTAGGCTTGGATTTCAACTTCTCCGTTCTCATCTTCTTCTGCACTTGCAGGAATCAAGAGAACATAGTTCTTACCAAACTCTTCTTGACCGTCAATCGTCAATAAGATTTCAAAAAGTGTTTCGTTACCTTGGTCGTCTACCAAAGTAATCAATTCACGCTCGTCGTGATTGTGGTCGTGTTCATGGTCATGATGATGTGCCATTAGAATCTCCTTTAAAATGTTCTATCTAAATAATTTTGTAAAATCAGCTGAGCTGCTAATTTATCGATAACTTTCTTGCGTTTTCCTCGGCTGATATCCGCTTGCTCAATCAACATGCGTTCTACCGCAACGGTCGTCAAACGTTCATCCTGGTAATCAACCGGTAGTTTGAATTGCTCAATCAATAAATTTCCATAGGCTTGACTAGCCTCAACACGAGGTCCGCTAGTATTGTTCATGTTCTTAGGTAAACCGACAACAAATTTATCAACCTTATATTGTTCAACAAGTTCGGTCAAACGCTCCAGACCGAATTCGCCCTTTTCTTCATCGATTGGGATGATTTCCAAACCTTGAGCTGTGAATCCTAAGGGGTCTGAAATAGCTACACCAACTGTCTTAGAACCGACGTCTAATCCCATTATTCTCATTAGAGGTCAATCCCATTTCCTTTCAAATAGTAGCGCACCAATTCTTCAATGATTTCATCTCGTTCATGCTTACGAATCTGATTGCGGGCATCATTATAGCGAGGAATATAAGCAGGGTCCCCACTTAATACATAGCCAATGATTTGGTTAATCGGATTATAGCCCTTTTCCTCTAGCGAACGATAAACACCAGTCAATGTCTTGCTGATTTCTTGTTTATCTGTGTCATCCAGACGAAAACGAACTGTTTCTTCCGTGAATCCCATACTTACACCTTCTTTCAATTTTTATTCATTTTCATTATATCATATTTCTAGAACAAGCACAAAGAAAGTGCAAAAAGAACTCCATAAATAGAGTTCTTCCTACTCTTTATAGGGCTGCTCGCATACGAGCTTGGGCATTTTCAACATTTCGAACCGCTCGCGGTAAGAAGGCGCGAATGTCATCTTCTTTATATCCAACCTGCAATCGTTTCTCGTCAATCAGAATTGGACTTTTCAAAATACGTGGATTAGAGGCAATCAAGTCGATCACTTCATTGACACTTAAATCTTCTATATCAAAATCCAAACTCTTAGCATAGCGATTTTTTGACGATACAATACTTGCAATGCCATTTTCCGTCTTGGTTAAAATATTTAAAATTTCTTCCTTGGTGATTGCCTCTTTAGCCAGATTATGTTCGTTATAGGACAATTGATGGGCATTCAACCAGTTCTTTGCTTTCTTACAAGAAGTACAACTAGATACTGTATAAATTTTAATCATGTAGTCACTCCTTTGCTACATCTTAGTAAGCACATTATAGTCTATTATACCACATATTCCATCCGTCTGTAGACCTATTTTTAAAAAAACTTTAAATTTTTGGGGGAAAATTCGGGTTTTGGTAAGAAAAAAGTTTGGTCTCCCCAAACTTTTTCGCTTTTATTCTTCTAATTCAATGCCGCCATCCAAGTCTAAAATAACATCTTGGACTTCTTCAGTTGCAACAGGGGTTTCCTCTGTCACGACTTCTGGTGCTTCCTCACCTTCAATCAATCCATAATGAACACGTATCTTACGGTCAATTTCATCAAAGATTGCTGGATTATCTGCTAAGAATTTCTTAGCATTTTCAGAACCTTGACCAATTTTTTCTCCATTATATGAATACCAAGCACCTGCTTTTTGGATGATGCCGAGGTTGCTACCAATCTCAATCAATTCTCCTGTGCGAGAAATTCCTTCACCGTACATGATTTCAACAACAACCTCTTTAAACGGTGGAGCCACCTTGTTCTTCACAATCTTCACCTTGGTTTCCTTACCAACATTTTGGTCTTTCTTATCGCCTGTTCCTTTGATTTGTGTGTTTCCACGAACATCCATACGGACAGATGCATAGAATTTAAGCGCACGACCACCAGGTGTTGTTTCGGGGTTACCAAACATGACACCGACTTTTTCACGTAATTGGTTGATGAAAATAGCTACTGTCTTAGTTTTGTTGATAGATGCTCCGAGTTTGCGCATGGCCTGACTCATCATACGAGCCTGCAAACCAACATGACTATCACCAATATCACCGTCGATTTCTGCACGAGGTACAAGGGCTGCAACCGAGTCAACAACAACCAAGTCAACCGCACCAGAGTCGATCAGTTTGCCTGCAATTTCAAGACCTTGCTCCCCTGAGTCTGGCTGTGACAAGAGTAACTCATCAATATTGACACCAAGAGCTGCTGCATAGGCTGGATCCAAGGCGTGTTCCGCATCGATAAAGGCAGCAATACCACCATCTTTCTGAGCTTGAGCTACTGCATGAAGGGCAACAGTTGTCTTACCTGAGCTCTCTGGACCATAAATCTCAATGATACGACCTTTCGGATAGCCACCCGCTCCAAGCGCAATGTCGATTGACAAGCTACCTGAACTCATGACTTGAACTTTTTGCTCAGCACGCTCACCAAGACGCATGACAGCGCCCTTACCAAAATCTTTTTCAATTGATTTTAGGGCATCATCCAACGCTTTTTTACGCTCATCGCCAAATTTCTTTGTAATATCTTCTAATTTTTTTCCTGGTTTCTTAGCCAATGATTTTCTCCTCTTTTCTTAGTCAAACTATTATAGCAAATATCTGCTATTTCACAAAGTGTTTCGTACAAAATCCCAGGCCTGCAGACAAGCAAGCTGGCGAAGGTATTGCCACGAATAACCACCTAAATCTATCTCTTTTTGGGAAATACCCGAGGTCGTAGCCAAAGTGAGGTATACTTTTGCAAGTACGTTATCCTCTGTTGATTCCGGTTTGATAAGCACAGACACAGCCAAACCCAAATCAGCTTGCAGCTCCTGCCGAATGCAGTCAGCTTCCTCTGATAACCTACCCGATTCTGTTCCTAGCTGACCGATGACTTTCCCTCCGCTAAAATACGGCTGATCAGCCAAAGCCAAACTCAATTCAGCTTGCAAGAGACCACCCGTCCCCTGTTCGACGATAGCGATGGTTTGTCTTTTCTCCGCCAAACGAGTCGCTACCGTTTGAGCCAAACTATTGTCCTCTCCGTAGGCATAGAAATAGTCTGCCAGTTTGTCATGTTGTAAGATTTCTTCTTCCAACTGATTTAAACGTAGATTTGCTTCTTCTTGGCTGGTCGCTTTGGTGGACAAGCGTAAAGTCACCTCTCCAACTTTTGCATAAGGAGCAAGAGTTGGGTCTGTCTGCTTGTCAATCAAGTCCGCCAAAACAGTCACTAACTGGCTTTCACCAATGCCAAAAAAGCGTAGGACACGCGAATAAAGTTGCTGCTGAGATTGGGACAGTAAAGGTAAGAGACTCTCAGAAAACATGGCCTTGAGCTCACTTGGTGGGCCAGGCAAAACAATATAGGTTACACCATCTTGCTCAATCATACCACCAACAGCTAAACCAGCTGGATTCTGAAGCGCCTGACTTCCCTCCACAATCTGTGCCTGACGTTCATTATTTGGTGTACGGACACGACCTGGGCGACTGGCAAAGAAACGGTCTAATTTTGCCATAGCCAACTCATCAAACACAAGATTTCTACCTAAGAAGGTCGCCAGGGTCTGCTTGGTCAAGTCATCTTCTGTTGGACCAAGTCCTCCACAGAGAATGACTAGCTCACTACGCTTGCTGGCTATCTCCAGTACAGACAAAAGCCTCTGTTCATTATCTCCAACAGCTGTGTGGAAATAAACATCAATTCCCAGCTCTGCACATTTCTCCGAAAGGAACTTGGCGTTTGTATTAACGATTTGGCCTGTCAAAATCTCCGTCCCAACGGCGATTAGTTCTGCTTTCATATTCCTCCTCTGTCTAAGGTGCGATTGCTCGCTCATCTAATTAGTTCGTAATTTCTTTCCAATCTCGCAAGTTTCTTCATGTTCATTCAACAGACCTGCTGCCTGCAAATAGGAGTAAATACAGACAGGTCCTACAAACTTGAAACCTCGTTTCTTCAAATCTTTTGAAATTCGCTCAGACAAGTCGTTCTTGGTCGGCAATTCTCGGAAGGACTTGACAGGGTTGTCGATAGATGTAAAGTTAACCCATTCCCAAAGATACGTATCAAACGTACCGAATTCCTCCTGTACTCGAAGAAAGGCCTGAGCATTGGCGCGGGTAGCGTACAGCTTTGCCTTGTGGCGAATGATATCTGGATTGCTCAGAAGACCGTCTAACTCGCTGTCTGTCATAGCTGCCACCTTTTGAACATCGTAGTTGAAAAAGGCAGAGCGAAAAGCCTGGCGTTTATTGAGAACAATTTCCCAGGAAAGTCCTGCTTGGTAGGATTCCAAGCAAAGCAACTCAAACAAAGACTGCTCATCGTGAAGTGGCTTGCCCCATTCTTCATCATGGTAAGCAATATAGAGTGGATTGTTGGGATTGACCCAAGCACAGCGGGACATAACATCTCCTTTTCGGGAATAACTAAGATGCACTGGACACCTACTAAAAGTTGCAGTAAAAACAAAGAAAGTCACTACTTACTTCGTATCACCTAACTCCTTAGTATCTGGACACGACATGAGCCACAAAAATCGATATTATTTTTGTGGCGAGTTAGTAAGGTACCTAGGCAAGTCGCAAATAGCGATTGCCGTAGTATGATGAGTTGAACACGGCTACGATACTTTGCAAAACGTAACTCTAAGTCCTAAATATCACCGAATAACGCAGTTGACATCTGGCAAAAGGCGTCGTTAAAACTCGCCTCTTACCTAGCTGTCATTGCGGAGGTCTCACAACGAAATTTCTAGCAAAATTTCTGTTCGGCCGTCTATCTTCTCTTTGTCCTTTACGTCCTTTGTATCTGGTCACGACATGAGCCACAAAAATCGACATTATTTTTGTGGCGAGTTAGTAAGGTACCTAGACAAGTCGCCAATAGCGATTGCCGTAGTATGATGAGTTACTTTAGTAACCATCAGACTGGTACGTTAATTGAACACGGACTAAGGACTGTGAGAAAAAGATAAACCTGCCTAGAGCCTAAAGGCTCTGCGTTAGTTTTCCTATTTTCTCTTTGTCCTTTACGTCCTTTGTATCTTATTACTTCATCAACATTTTAAGGGCTGACTTGATGTAGTTTTCGGCGGTGTCGTTGGTGCCGTCAAAGAATTTCTTGATTTTCTTGAGTTCGGCTGGTCGGTAGCCAAGGGCTTCCATGGCTTCCATGGCTTCTTCGAGGGCGATATTTTCACTGGATGGTGCTACTTGTTGAACAGGACCCGCTTCTTCGCTCATGACAAACTTGCCTTCCAGGTCCAAAATCATCTGCTGGGCTGTTTTCTTGCCAACCTTTGGAAACTTGGTCAGGTAGGTAATGTTTTTCTGCTCAATAGCACGCACCAGACCGTCATTGTCATCAACAGCAATAATAGCCAGAGCCGTTGTTGGACCAATACCTGATACTGAAATCAGACTCAGAAAGACAGATTTTTCATTTTCTGTAGCAAATCCGTAGAGCAAATGAGTATCTTCACGAATCACCTGATGAGTATAGACAGTCACTTCTTGCTGGACTTGTCCTGAATAGGCGTAGGGGTTAGCAACCTGCAAGATATAGCCTACTCCTTGCGTTTCTACCACAATATATTTTGCAGTTATTTTTGTTAAAATTCCTTTAATATAGTCGTACATATTTTTTCCTAATCAATATTAATTTAGTCCCATTATTGTATCATAAAAGCCTCGCTATTGATAGCGAAGCCGTGTTTCAGTATCCGACGGAGAGGTTTCCTACACAATGAACGAGCATCGGATAACAAAGATTGCCTGTTCTGTGATAGAGATAACCCAAGTAAATACCCGAACAAATCTGGGGAATCGTGTTGATAATTTCTGAACTATCCAAAGATTTAGCATGCCCTAAGCCAAAAATGAAACCTTGCAAGACAATAGCAAACCATGGATTTAAAACATTTTTCAGACTATCCTGTAAAAATTTTCGATAAAAAAGTTCTTCAACAATCGGACCGACGATCCCCACTATCAGCAAAAAGATTGGAAGTGGGACGATTTGGCTTATCTTATTAACTGCTGTGACATTACCTATACCTTCTGAGATATGGAATGATTTCACTATCAAGTATTGGAGAAAACTTCCTCCATACATGACCAAAAAATCTGCAAGATAAAACAAAGGGAATTGATAAAGCAGTTTCCAGCTCCACATTTTTCCAAAATCAGTCCAAAGCAACTTTCTATAGTGGTATATGCCGAGTGCAAATAGCAAGACAAAACTAGCAAGCTGGTAATAAAGACTATAGGTCGGGCTAAGACCTAAATAACGGTGAAATTTGATCAGCAGATTAAGCAAACAAAGAACAATAAATGCAATAAATAGTCTATCCTTTCGGACCATACGATGACCTCGCTTTATAAAGATTTGGTTAACATGAGTTCTTGGATAAGGAAGCCGATGAGGAAAAAAACGATAAGGAAAGGAAGCAAGAGAGTGGCGTTACCACCAACAAAGATACCCAGACTGAATAGGATTAAGAGAAAGAGGTAGTTTATCCAAACTCGTCTTTTCTTCTCCTTAACTTGTAGGCCGATTAGCTGGTCAAAAGACAGGTGATAACGGCGGGCAATGTTGACTAAACTGGCACTATCTGGTAGAGTGCGACCTTTTTCCCAGTTCAAGACTGTTTGCCGTGACACTCCGATTGCTTTTGCCAAGGTTTCTTGCGATTCCTGTCGTTTTGTTCGCTCCATGTGAATGAGCTGTCCAAGATTGGTCATGTTTCCTCCTTTACTTTACAAGCTGGCAGTAAAAATAGCTAGTCCAAATGCTTTTACAGGGGTGTTAAAATCCTTAATACTTGCCCAACTCTCGCAAACTCGTGTGATTTTCTTGAATGCGACGGAACATTTTTTCCATATCCGATTTGCTAAAATGTACTAAGACTGGGCGACCGTGCGGGCAGTTATAGGGATTTTGGCAGTAAGACAATTGTCTCAATAAATCACGCGCCGAATAATCATCCAAGGCATGATTAGCCTTGATCGACCGTTTACAAGACATCATGATAGCCAGTTCTGCCCGATACTGCTTGATTGACACCTGATCCGTCAAGAGCAACATGTCGCACATCTCATAAATGCCAGACTCAATCTCCTCTTCCTTCATCCAAATAGGATGTTCACGCAGAATAAATTGATTAGATCCATATTCTTCCAAGTTGACACCAACTTGACGAAGGGCATCCATTTTGTGGACGAGGTCAAGGGCATCATTCTGCGGAAATTCAAAAATATACGGCACCAATAACTGTTGAGCTGAATTGTCAACTTGTCCAATTTTCTCACGGTAGTATTCGTATTTGACCCTCTCTTGTGCGGCATGCTGGTCAATGATATAAAGTCCTGTCTTACCTTGCGCAAATAAATACGTCCCATGCATTTGACCAAAATACTCTAGCTCTGGGAAGGTTGAGGTTTCTTCTTGGTCTAATTTATCTGCTAATTTAGCCAATTCTTTAGCACTTAGGTTAGGGTGTTCTTGGTCCTCACTTTCAGCTGATTGGCGTTCTGCAAATTGGACAGACTTGACCGCATTCTCCTCAGGTACTTCTTGAGGAGTCTGTTTGTCTTCCTCCAAAGGCTTGATGTCTTCGGACACCACTTCCGGTTTGAGGAAAAAATCCTGTTTGACAGTATCATAGTAAAGATTACTTTCCTTGAGAGGCAAGGTTCCTTGCTCTGCCTTGACCTTTACCCTCGGACGGGTGCTAGACTGAGCTAGGTTTTCAAGGGCATCGGGAATTAAATCCTGTTCCTTGAGAGCCTTAATAATAGCCTCGCGAATCAGGGTCATCAGTTCCTTTTCCTTGGAAATACGGACCTCTTGCTTGGTCGGATGGACATTGACATCAGCAAGATAGGGGTCAATCTCAATGGAAATCACAGCCAGCGGAAAACGACCTACCATCAATTTACTACCGTAACCTTCCAAAATAGCACGGTTTAGCAGAAAGTTCTTGATGTAGCGACCATTGATGAAAATGGAAATGTAGTTGCGGTTGGCACGGGTCAATTCTGGCAAGGAAACGTAACCTGAAACGTGAAAATCCAAGTCTTCGGCTTCTATCTCCACCATTTTTTTGGCAGACGCGATACCGTAAATCCCTGAAATAGCTTGACGAAGCTTGCCCGTTCCTGCAGTTCTAATTAATTCTCGTCCTTCGTTTACTAAAGCAAAAGCTATTTCCGGATGAGCTAGACTCAATCGATTTACAACATCAACAATATGTGATAATTCAGCCTGTTGACTGCGAACGTATTTGAGACGAGCAGGGGTATTGTAAAATAAATCCGAAACAGTAATCTGCGTACCAACTGGACGACTAACTGGCTCCTCTTTCTCGATGACACCACCTTTGGCCTCCAAATGAAGTCCGTGTGCAGAGTCTGCCGTAGCTGTCTCAATGATCATATGACTGACAGAAGCAATGGAGGGCAGAGCTTCTCCACGAAAACCGAGGGTGCGAATACGAAACAAATCCGATTGATTTTTTATCTTACTAGTAGCGTGACGGCGGAGGGCAAGCGCTACTTCATCAGGGGCAATCCCCTCACCGTTATCCGTAATTTGAATCATTTTAAGGCCAGCCTCTTCAACACTAATTTCAATCTGACTAGCCCCTGCGTCAATGGAATTTTCCACCAACTCCTTAACCACACTGGCTGGTCGCTCAATGACCTCACCAGCCGCAATCTGGTTGGCTAGTATTTCTGGTAGTTCAATAATATGTGACATCATTTCTCCTACATTTCTTTAATAATTTTTCCCGAATGCTTATTTTTCCATTATACCACATATCCACTTTCCCTCCTTTTCCCAGATAGGCTAAAGAAAAAATGACTGCCTGAGCAATCATTCATTCTTTTGATAAATCGTAAAGTAGTCCGTTGTCTGAACAGACTGGTACTGTGATTCTAAATTTGTCTTGATTTCATCTAGAATTGGCAAAGTCTTATTGACGACTACAAATTTTGCCTCATTTTTATTGATGTCATACAGCAAGCTATTTTTATTGTCGTCAGTATTCAGATAGGGTTCTGCTGTAGTAATCGTTGCGGCAGATAAACGTTGACTTGAAAGATAGATGCTTGCGCTATTATCCCAAACATAAATCTTATCCGAATCTTTTGTTTGTTCACCAATGTAATTGGCAACTTGTTCACGGTCAGTTCTCAAATCTCCCTGTACCAAATAAAGATAAGCAGGTTGAGCGATAATACCCAAGCAAATAGCTAACGGAAGAAAGAATTGACGACGCAAATACCCACGATAATCTTCTACATCCTCATCACGCAGGTAAACGACTGACATCGCAAAACCATACGGTAAAAGAAGAATGAGTTGGCTCCATTGAAAATTAGCATTCCCAATAATAAAGACACATTGAACTAAGAAAGTCAATAATAGGAGAACTTTGATATAGGTATGTCTTCCTTGTTTGAAAGAAAACAGCATTTGGATGAAACTTTTAAAGAATCCAGATAAGAGTAAAAATACAGACACAATCGCCAAGTCTAAATATAGATAGGAATGGTGAAAGTCTAACTGTAAGTTATAAAGGAAAGTTTGTTGAATAGCTGTCCCCAGAATCTGCGCCTCAAAAGCATAATAACCTACCGCATATAGAATCAGAAGAAAACCAAAAATGGTCGCTAATAATTGATAGATTCCTCGAGTAACTTGGCGGTGTTGGATATTAAAAATAAATAAAACTAGACCTGCAACTAACCAAAGGATCAGACTTTTTGGGTAAATTAAAAATACCAATGCCGCATCGATTCCGTAGAGGATAAATGCCTCATCACGCACTGCATTTTCAAAATAGCGGACCAGAAACCACACACTAGTCAAAAGAAACGGAAGAGCAAACATTTCTGCATACATCCCTCCAAAACCAAGTGCAAAAATAAATACATAGAACCAATGACTAGAACTTGTCGCTAGGTGTTCTGACTGACTAAAATAAGCTACAATCTTATAGAAATAGATTCCCGCTATCAGTAATGCTATAAACTGGAGGATTCCAAAGATAATGAAAGTCCCTCCCAGATGACCTAAGAAAGCAAGTAAGTAGAATAATAACCCGCTTGTACCAAAGAAATCACCATAAGGGATTTGTCCATTTGCCATTGCCATCCCTGCATATAAATTTTGAGTTTGTATATTGGTTGCAAATGGCATTAGCAGTGGATTGGCTACGCTAAAAATACTTAAAACTAAGCTCCAAACAAGAGCTGGCCAATACTTTGTCTTTAATACTCTTTCATGAAATTCACCATTCAGTTGCACTTGCTGTCTGCGTGATGCTCTACGACTACGCCGATAAGTTTCCTCAGGATGAGTAACTACGTCCGAAACTACATCTAATTCTGTCATTTTCTTCTCCTTAGATTTGCTTTCCTTATTATATCAAAAAGCACTCCCGATGTCATTTCCTATCGGGAGTTCTGGAAATTTTTGCAAACTGCTCTAATTGACGGAAGGTATGGCGTTTGGTTTTTTCAAATTCCTTTAAAAAGGCTACTGTTTCTGCATGTGTCATACCTATTTATTCGCAAAAAGATATTCATTTTTTAAAAATCCGACGAACTTCTGAGATAAAGTAGAGAGAGCCTGTGACAATCAACATACCTTGCTCGCTAGATTGCCAGTCTTCTATAAACTGCTGATAATTCTCAACATAATCTCGTCCTTGTCGGTTTTCCTCAGACAAGGCACCATCATAGGCAAAGCTGGTTAGTACAAGGGGAGTATGTGGCAATTTTTCTTCTAATAATTCAAGCATTTCTTGAAAATCCTTGCGCCTAAGGGCTGAAAAGAGAATGGTGACAGGTTCATCTTGTACCTGAATAAATTCAACCAAACGTTCGATAGCGGGGACATTGTGGGCCCCGTCCAAATAGATTTTTGGCTCTTGAACTACCAATTCCAAACGACCTGGCCAGTTGGTTTGGGCAAGGGCTTGTTGAATCAACTGAGGTTGAATGTCTTTTTGGATATTGGTCATATAGAGTAGAAAAGTTTGTAGGGCTACGGCCGCATTCTCTTCTTGGTGATGGCCTGCCAAGCCTAGAACCAATTCTGACAGTTCCAAGTCCGCATTGCTGAACTGTCCTGCTTTATAGGTGAACTCCTGACCAAATTGGTGGACAGAGGCTTGTTTGTCTTGGGCAATTTGGCGACAGATGGCTGTGGTGTCTGGAGAAAGTGGTCCTAAGACGACAGGTACGTTTTCCTTGATAATCCCTGCTTTCTGCTCTGCTATTTCCCCTAAAGTCGAGCCTAATAAATCCTGATGGTCCATGCCGATGGAGGTGATAAGGCTTAGAGCTGGTGCCACGACGTTGGTCGTATCCAAAAGTCCGCCGATACCTACCTCTACTAGCGCCAAATCTGGCTGCTGGTCCTGGAAATAGAGGAACATAATGAGCACCATGACCTCAAAATAGCGAAAAGGCTCATAGCGAGCGGCAACTTCCTGCTCCAAATCGTAGACTTTCTGTAAATAGCACTGAAAATCATGGTCTGAAATGGGCTGGCTGTCAATACAAATCCTGTCGTGTACGCTCACCATATGGGGAGATACAAAACTACCGACACGCAAGCCATGTGCCTGAAATAGCTGGCGCAGAAAGGCAATGGTCGACCCCTTGCCGTTGGTTCCAGCTACGTGAATGACTGGCACTGCAAACTGGGGATTTCCTAGCAGTTCTAAGGCATACTCAATCTTTTCCATCTTATAATGAAACACTTGACCTTGCTTGGTGTTTAACCAATTTTCTAACATAGCCACCTCCTATATATTGTCTAGTATAGCAAAAAAGCCTAACAGATGTTGGCTTTTGATAATAATCAGAAAATTATTGGTTCCACCAGTGTGTTGAAAAATCTCCAAGTGGAAAAATTTTTGTAAAAATTGCAAACATTGTTCTATCTCCTTTATTTGATAAGACAATTTTACAACTTGAAAACTTTTTCCAACAGGACAAAAAAGTCCTATAATTGACTATCTTTCCTCCAATCCTCTTCTAATTTATCAATTAGGTGCGCATTGCCAATTAATCTTGCAAAAAGAAGCGCTTCTTCATACAAGGCAGTAGCTGCAACCTTATCTTTATTTATTAACAACTCATATTTCCACTTAAGCAGATTGAGAATGGGTTTCTTTTGAAAATCTTGGGTCTTCTGCATTAACTTATCAAGTGCATCAAAGAGGGATGGAATGTAACGATATTCCTCATTTTGTCCTAAAAGTCCAACAGAAGTTATCATCACATCCCTTAAAATAAATAAATCACCAGACTCAACTAATTCTATTTGACCTGGAAATTTTTCAACCAACTCTAAAAAGCGTTGAAAGTCATTCTCCTGTTTGACTTCCATCCTTAAATTCATTAAAAATAGTCGAATGATTAATAAATCATTGGCTGAAAATTGTTTTTTTCTTTGTATCTGCTCAAAATAGTCATTTAGAATATCTTGACCAAATTCTGCAGTCCTCGTTTCAAGTACATCAATTGTAGATTGAATAGCATCTATCGCTATTTTCTCTTCTTCAGGCAAGTCATCATAATAGTCATCATAGATTTCTGTCATCATATCTGCCCGTTTTTCCATCAATTCCTCATTTTCATAAGTCGGTGTACGAAGTACATCAAACTTCAGTTTGGAATATCGTTCAGGTAGCGACACGTAATCTGGCATAAGCTCGTAGAGCCCCATGCCTAAGCGGGTTGCGATATATTGGATTTTTGAAAAAGTCGGCTTGGAAGTGCCTGCTTCGATACGGGTTAATTGGCGGACGGAGAGCTCAAGTTCGTCATCGCAAAACTGTTCACGTGTCAGACTAGCGGTTTCTCGAAGTTGACGTACACGTTGTCCAAATTCCTTATCGTTCATAAAATACCTCCGAATATACTTTTATCAATTATAGCAAAAAACTTATACAAACTCCATACTATCTAACCAAAGTCATAACCACCCGTGAAAACGGGTGGCTTGTACACCGGCTATAAGTCGTTTCTCCCCATCGACGTCTAAAGACGTTCGCTGAACTTCGTTCAGGTTAGTGCTATAATTACTTGACTAATGCCCGTAACAACGGGCTTTTATCTTGTTCTAAAACTGCCATCTGAAAATGGATTTTCATACTCTTTGACACTCAATTTATCAAGTGCAATGTCATTGAACAACTAATCTCCCAGATTAGTTGTTTACTCGCGAATATATTTCGCAACTGTATTTTCGTTCAGCCCAACCGTACTAACATAGTAGCCTCTAGCCAAAAACTTTCGATTTCCGTACTTATATTTCAAATTAGCGTGTTTATCAAATATCATTAGAGCACTTTTACTTTTCAAATATCCCATAAAATCGGAAATCGAAAGTTTTTGGGGTATCAAGACAAGCATATGAACATGGTCTGGCATCATGTGTCCCTCAATGATTTCCACGCCTTTGTATCGACATAGATGACGGAAAATATCAATTAAGTCCTGCCTTATTTTGTAGTAAATGGATTTTCTACGGTACTTAGGTGTGAAAACTATGTGATATTTGCACATCCATTTGGTATGTGATAAACTGTAACTGGTTTTAGCCATGCTAAACTAGTCCACTGGACTAGTTTACTCCTCCTTATCTAACCTGAACAATTAGATTATAACAGGAAAAAGAAATGGAGGCTCAAAGCCTTGGCAGCCACCAGCATAGCTGGTGGTTTTCTTTTGTTTTTCTCTACGAGAAAAACTGGCTCGAAGCCATAACAAAAAAAAACAAACGGTTTTACGCCCAATGTCATTAAGTTAAGCATTTAAAACTATTCCCGTCCGAGCAATTGATGACCAAACGGGAATAGTTTTTGTATTTAGGGCGCACAAAAAGGAGGTTTTTT
>NZ_JARQPL010000026.1:0-35642 GCF_046032535.1 Streptococcus suis
GTGTTGGAAGTAGGAACAACGCTTGGGTAACAGACTTTAAAATGAAGTCTAAGCAACAAGGAGGAAAAGAAACAACCGTGAGTCCATTCCATGACTCTATTGTTCTGGAAAACCTTGCAATAGTCAAGTTAATGTTATTACAATTGTTAAAAATTTGGGGTTGAAAAATCCCCATAAACTTATTTTACGAGGAGGTTGGAAAATGACAAAACAAAAACGTATAGCAACCCTCATCAATGCACTTGCAATCTTCGCAGTGATTTTTCTAAATCGAAATAGTTTTATCAGCTTGATTGCAATAACGCTGATAATGATTTTAAATTTTTGGAATTTAATTGATATGAAGGAAGAAAAGTAATTCGAAAATATTTGTGGAAAAGAACTTTTATCATTTGGACAATCCACCATTCTAGGTCCTCAGACTGATTTTTAGCACTCTAAGCAAAAGAGTGCTAATTTTTTGTCTTTTTCTCTTGACAATCCATTTTTTCGGCGTATAATGAGAGTATAAAGTTTAGCACTCGACATACAAGAGTGCTAACGCTAAGAACTCAACCATGTTCATGAAAGGAGCGAAGATGATTACCCAACGTCAAAATGATATTTTGAATCTGATTGTTGAATTGTTTACGCGTCATCATGAGCCAGTTGGTTCTAAGGCCTTGCAGGAGATGATTGCTTCTAGTTCTGCTACCATTCGCAATGACATGGCCAAGCTGGAGCAGTTGGGCTTGCTAGAAAAGGCCCACACATCAAGTGGACGGATGCCCAGTCGGGCTGGTTTTCAATACTTTGTCAATCACTCGCTCAATCTGGAACACATTGATGAAGAAGATGTTTATCAGGTGGTTAAGGCCTTCGACTTTGAAGCCTTCAAGCTGGAGGACATCTTGGAGCGGGCAAGTACAGTCCTAGCGGATTTGACAGGCTACACCTCGGTCATTTTAGATGTGGAGCCGACCAGTCAGCAACTGACTTCCTTTGACATCGTGCAACTCAGTAGCCACGATGCTCTGGCAGTCTTGACTCTGGACCAGTCTAAACCTGTCACCGTTCAGTTTGCCATTCCCAAGAATTTTTTGACTAGGGACTTGGAAGTGCTCAAACGCCTGGTGGATGAACGCTTCGTTGGACAGACGGTCTTATCCATCCACTACAAGCTGCGGACGGAGATTCCCCAAGTGGTGCAGCGTTACTTTGCCACGACGGACAATGTCTTGGATCTCATGGACTACATCTTTTCCAATCTTTTCCAAGAATCTGTCTTTATCGGTGGAAAAGTTGCCTCGCTGACCTACGGCAATCTGGCCACCTATCAGCTCTTGGATAATCCGCAGGTGCTTGCTAGTGAGTTGCGGCAGGGCTTGGCTCCCAACCAGCAGACCAGTATTTCCGTGGCGGAACATAGAGAACCTGCTCTTGCAGATGTGACAGTCATTCATCATCGCTTTCCAATCCCCTATCGGGGCATGGCCCAGATGAGCTTGCTCGGTCCTGTTAACATGAACTACCGCAGGCAGATGAGTTTGATCAATATCATCAGTCGCGTCCTATTTATGAAATTAACCGATTATTACAGATATTTAAGTAGTAATCATTATGAAGTCAATTAGAAGGAGAATGCTTTGTCAGAAGAAATCAAAAACGAAGAGATCGTAGAAGAGGTTGAAGCAACAGAAGAAGTTGTGGAGACACCTGAAAAATCAGAATTGGATTTGGCAAATGAGCGTGCAGAGGAATTTGAAAACAAGTACCTCCGTGCCCACGCTGAAATGCAAAATATCCAACGCCGTGCCAATGAGGAACGCCAAACCATTCAGCGTTACCGTTCGCAAGACTTGGCCAAGAAAATCTTGCCGAGTTTGGATAACTTGGAGCGTGCCCTTCAAGTCGAAGGCTTGACAGAAGATGTTAAAAAAGGTTTGGAAATGGTACAGGAAAGCTTGATCCAAGCCCTCAAAGAAGAAGGGGTGGAAGAAGTCGCAACAGATGTCTTTGACCCAAATCTTCACATGGCCATTCAAACAGTTCCAGCCACAGACGACTGCCCAGCAGAACACATCGCACAAGTCTTCCAAAAAGGCTACAAGTTACATGAACGCTTGCTGAGACCGGCTATGGTAGTTGTATCAGAATAGTCGCTCTGCTATTTTCCAAAAAAGAAAACTTGACCGAAATGTCACAAAACTATGAAATTGTAAAAAAAGACAAGCCTTGTGCTTGTGGGCTGGCGAACATCGTGAGCTCATTCGATACTCTCCGCCGTGGCGGTAAATACGCAAAGTTTGAGACTAGAGGCTCAAACTTTAGTCAAAGAGACCGCAAAAGCGGGCTCTGACGGCGTTGCCACTTAAGGAGAGTATCACTAAAAGAAATTAATAAGAGGTAACACATATGTCTAAAATTATCGGTATTGACTTAGGTACAACAAACTCAGCAGTTGCAGTTCTTGAAGGAACTGAATCAAAAATCATCGCAAACCCAGAAGGAAACCGCACAACTCCGTCTGTTGTGTCTTTCAAAAATGGTGAAATCATCGTTGGTGATGCGGCAAAACGCCAAGCAGTGACTAACCCAGACACTATCATTTCTATCAAATCAAAAATGGGAACTTCTGAAAAAGTTTCAGCAAATGGCAAAGAATACACACCACAAGAAATCTCAGCTATGATTCTTCAATACTTGAAAGGCTACGCTGAAGAGTACCTTGGTGAAAAAGTAACTAAAGCCGTTATCACGGTTCCTGCTTACTTTAACGATGCACAGCGTCAAGCAACCAAAGACGCTGGTAAAATCGCTGGTCTTGAAGTAGAACGTATCGTCAACGAACCAACTGCAGCAGCCCTTGCTTACGGTTTGGACAAGACTGACAAAGACGAAAAAATCTTGGTATTCGACCTTGGTGGAGGTACTTTCGACGTATCTATCCTTGAACTTGGTGACGGTGTCTTCGACGTACTTGCAACAGCAGGTGACAACAAGCTCGGTGGTGACGATTTTGACCAAAAGATTATCGACCACATGGTAGCAGAATTCAAGAAAGAAAATGGCATCGACTTGTCAGCTGACAAGATGGCCCTTCAACGTTTGAAAGATGCAGCTGAAAAAGCGAAGAAAGACTTGTCAGGTGTAACATCAACTCAAATCAGCTTGCCGTTCATCACTGCAGGTGCAGCAGGTCCACTTCACTTAGAAATGACTTTGACACGTGCGAAATTTGACGAATTGACTTACGACCTTGTAGAACGTACAAAAGTTCCTGTTCGTCAAGCCCTTTCAGATGCAGGACTTAGCTTGTCAGAAATCGACGAAGTTATCCTTGTCGGCGGTTCAACTCGTATCCCAGCCGTTGTAGAAGCTGTTAAGGCTGAAACTGGTAAAGAGCCAAACAAATCTGTAAACCCTGATGAAGTTGTTGCTATGGGTGCAGCAATCCAAGGTGGTGTCATCACTGGTGATGTCAAAGACGTTGTACTTCTTGACGTAACACCATTGTCACTTGGTATCGAAACAATGGGTGGTGTCTTTACAAAACTCATCGACCGTAACACAACTATCCCAACTTCTAAATCACAAGTCTTCTCAACCGCGGCAGACAACCAGCCAGCTGTTGACATCCACGTGCTTCAAGGTGAGCGTCCAATGGCAGCAGACAACAAGACTCTTGGTCGTTTCCAATTGACAGACATCCCTGCAGCACCTCGTGGTATTCCACAAATCGAAGTAACATTTGACATTGACAAGAACGGTATCGTTTCTGTAAAAGCCAAAGACCTTGGTACGCAAAAAGAACAAACCATCGTTATCCAGTCTAACTCAGGTTTGACAGATGAAGAAATCGACCGCATGATGAAAGATGCAGAAGCAAACGCCGAAGCAGACAAGAAACGTAAGGAAGAAGTGGACCTTCGTAACGATGTTGACCAAGCAATCTTTGCGACTGAGAAAACTCTGAAAGAAACGGAAGGCAAAGGCTTCGACGCAGAACGCGACCAAGCTCAAGCAGCTCTTGATGAGTTGAAAGCAGCCCAAGAAGCTAACAACTTGGACGACATGAAAGCCAAACTTGAAAACCTCAACGAAAAAGCCCAAGCCCTTGCAGTGAAACTCTACGAGCAAGCCGCAGCAGCACAACAAGCAGCTGCAGGCCAAGAAGGTGCCCAAACTGCTGGCAACGCAGGCGATGATGTGGTAGACGGCGAGTTTACGGAGAAGTAAGTTAAGATGTGAGAGCGTTAAGAGAACGACAGAAAAATAGGAACTTGATGCTGAATGCTTGCATTCAAGGAAAGTTATCTTTTTTCCGAAGTTCTTAGCTCGAACTCAGTTCTTATCCTATCGAGAATGGGAATTCAGAAACGAGCAGTTGGTCTGGGGATTGTTTTATCCCGAGCCACGAAATTCTTCACTGGGCTTCGTTAGCTCTCCTTGATGAACTCTAGTTCAATCTTCGTCCAGTTGCCTAGCCTAGTCTTGAATTTCTTTGAGTATCTAGAATTTGGAAAGTTATCTTTTTCCCGAAGTTCTTAGATCGAACTCAGTTCTCATCTTCTAGAAAATTGAAATCATTCGTCAATAAAATTTCCAATCACAGAGGTTGCAACCCAGCCTCTGTTTTTAGGTAAATACCCTTCTAACTTTTACAGAATTGAATACGCCTACGACTCTTTGAAAAAAGATAAACTTTACCTAGATGCGAGGCATCGTCGGACAGTTTCCTATTTTTCTTTGAGTCGCTTAACGGCTTAATATCTTCATAGAAAGAAAAGTGTTCGTAACTGAACACGGGCTACTTTCAAAATTTCAAAGAAAGGAATACAAGTTCGTTTATTCGAACACAGTCGTTTAATATGTAGTATTCATGCATGACTATTTTGGTGTAATTGAATACGCCTACGACTCTTTGAAAAAAGATAAACTTTGCCTAGATGCGAGGCATCGTCGGACAGTTTCCTATTTTTCTTTGAGTCGCTTAACGGCTTAATATCTTACATTATGAACAATACTGAATTTTACGATCGTCTGGGGGTTTCTAAGAATGCATCGCCAGATGAGATTAAAAAGGCTTATCGGAAGCTTTCAAAGAAATACCATCCAGATATTAACAAGGATCCGGGCGCGGAGGATAAATACAAGGAAGTTCAAGAGGCTTATGAAACTCTTAGTGATCCTCAAAAACGTTCTGCCTATGACCAATTTGGTCCAGCTGGTGCCAATGGAGGCTTCGGCGGAGGAGCAGGTGGCTTTGGTGGTTTCGACGGAGCAGGTTTCGGTGGCTTTGAAGACATCTTCTCAAGTTTCTTTGGCGGAGGTGGTACGACCCGTAATCCAAATGCACCACGTCAAGGGGATGACCTTCAATACCGTGTCAATCTCAAGTTTGAAGAAGCTATTTTCGGTGCAGAAAAAGAGGTTTCTTACCATCGTGAAGCAACTTGTCGAACCTGTACAGGTTCAGGTGCCAAACCTGGAACAAGTCCGGTAACCTGTGGGCGTTGTCATGGTTCTGGAGTGATCAATGTGGATACCCAAACTCCACTTGGAACCATGCGTCGTCAAATGACTTGTGATGTCTGTCACGGTCGTGGGAAACAAATCAAAGATCCATGTGCAACCTGTCATGGAACTGGTCATGAAAAACAAGCTCATACGGTAACGGTTAAGGTACCAGCTGGTGTGGAAACCGGTCAACGTATTCGCTTGGCAGGTCAAGGTGAAGCTGGTTTCAATGGAGGTCCTTACGGAGATCTCTACGTTGTCATTCAGGTCCAACCTTCAGACAAGTTTGAACGTGAAGGAACCACTATTCACTATAAACTGAACCTCAACTTTGTCCAAGCCGCACTTGGAGATACAGTTCATGTGCCAACGGTTCACGGTGATGTGGATATGGTCATTCCTGAAGGTACCCAGACTGGTAAGACCTTCCGACTCAAAGGAAAAGGTGCACCAAGTGTTCGTGGTGGAGCTATTGGTGATCAATATGTCACAGTAAATATTGTCACTCCGACAGGTTTGAATGACCGCCAAAAAGCAGCTCTTAAAGAATTTGCGGCAGCAGGAAATATTGATGTCAAACCCCATAAAAAAGGATTTTTTGATAAGGTAAAAGATGCTTTTGATGAGCTGTAAATTGCTTTTATCGGCATACTTAAAATCAGTAAGCGTGGCTTGCTGATTTTTTACTTTCATGATAAGCTAATAAAAAATACAAGGAGATGCCTATGTGGAAAGATGCGACGGAAATGGCCTTGGCTGTACGAACAGGTCAGGTTTCTGCCAGAGAATTGGTAGCGGACGCTATTGAACGAATAGAAGAGGAAAATCCTGCTCTCAATGCTGTCGTCAGCAAGCAATATGAGCAAGCCCTGCAAGAAGCAGAAACAGGGGACTTTCAAGATAAGCCCTTTGGTGGTGTTCCTCTTTTGTTGAAAGATTTGGGGCAAAATGAAGAAGGGCACTTGTCAACAGCGGGCTCTCGTCTATTCCAGAATTACCGAGCGGGGCATACAGATAAATTGGTACAGGCTTTCAAGGATATGGGGTTCATCATCTTGGGCCGGACCAATACGCCAGAGTTTGGTTTTAAGAACATATCTGACTCCAGCCTACATGGGCCAGTCAAGTTGCCGCTAGATTTGAGCCGAAATGCAGGTGGGTCCAGTGGTGGTGCAGCAGCGGCAGTTGCTTCTGGTATGGTACCTTTAGCAGCAGCTTCAGATGGTGGCGGTTCTATCCGTATTCCCGCCTCCTTCAATGGTTTGATTGGGCTCAAGCCCAGTCGGGGTCGGATTCCAGTTGGACCAATTTCTTATCGAGGTTGGCAGGGCGCTTCCAGCAACTTTGCTCTGACTAAGTCAGTCCGCGATACCAAACACCTTCTTTATCACTTGCAGACCTATCAGGTGGAAGCTCCCTTTCCTCTGGCTCTCCTGTCTGAGCAGAGTCTCCTTGCACCGCAAGATCAACCTCTGAAAATTGCCTACAGTCTGGCATCGCCGATTGGCAGTTCGGTTTCCGCTGATGCCAAGCAAGCTGTCTTGTCCCTTCTGCCTCAGTTA
Source organism: Streptococcus suis (assembly GCF_046032535.1). GTDB lineage: Bacteria > Bacillota > Bacilli > Lactobacillales > Streptococcaceae > Streptococcus > Streptococcus suis_AK. The sequence goes on from NZ_JARQPL010000026.1 coordinate 7,062, forward strand.
GAAGCACTGGGGCACCAGATTACCGAGCTAGCAAGTCCTATTTTAGACGGCCTTGAAGTCATGCAGGCCTATTACCTGATGAACAGTGTTGAAACAGCTCAGATGTTTGACGAGATTGAAGCGGGGCTGGGTCGTCCCATGACCCCTGATGACATAGAGATCATGACCTGGGCCATTTACCAGAGCGGGCAGACCATCCCAGCTAAACTCTATTCTAAGGTCTTGCAGGATTGGGACCGCTACAGTGCCAGAATGGCGGACTTCCACCAGCGCTACGACCTCCTTCTTACACCGACCGTGGCAGATGTGGCTCCCAAGCTAGACCAGTTCACTCACTCGCAAGAGATGCTGGACCGCTTGTTGCACACGCAGGAGTTGACAATGGCAGAGCAGCAGAGTTTGATTTGGGAGATGTTTGCAGAAAGTCTGGCCTGGACACCCTTTACCCAGCAGGCAAATATCACAGGACAACCTTCGATTAGTCTGCCAACTTATGTGCGGGCTGACGGCTTGCCAATCGGCATCCAATTGACAGCAGCCAAGGGACGAGAGGATTTACTCTTGCAGTTGGCAGACCAAATGGAGGCAGCAGGTTTACTTAACTTGTAAGGGAATTCATTTTTTCAGTTCAATTATTTGCCAAAACGTTTTCAAAATGTTAACCTATAAAAGTTGGTGGGTTAACACCGAAAAAGTAATAGGGAAGCTATGGCTTCCAAAGGAGATTGTTTTATGTTGAAAAAAGTTTTGGCCTCAGCTCTCTTGGTTTCTACCTTGACCTTGGCAGCATGTTCTAGCTCAAGTTCTAATACAAGCAGTTCTTCAGCTGAACAGACTCAATGGGAAAAGGTACAAGAAGCAGGTGTCTTGAAGGTTGCAACACCAGGTACCCTCTTCCCAACTTCTTACTACAACGATGCTAAAGAATTGGTCGGTTATGAAATTGACATGATCAATGAAATCGGTAAACGTTTGAAATTGGAAATCGAATACCAAGAAATTGGTGTAGCAGAAGCCTTTACAGCTGTGGACAGTGGCAAGGTTGATATTTCTGTGAACAACTTTGACATGACAGCAGCACGTAAGGAAAAGTACAACTTTTCTATCCCTTACAAGTATTCAGTTGGTGGCTACATCGTCCGTGAAGATGGTTCATCAGGAATCGAAGCAGCTGACTTGAGCGACTGGACTGGTAAAAAAGCTGGTGGTGGTGCAGGTACTCAGTACATGAAAATTGCTGAAAAGCAAGGTGCAGAGCCAGTTATCTATGACAACGTAACCAACGATGTCTATTTGCGTGATGTATCAACAGGTCGTACAGACTTCATTCCAAACGACTACTACACACAAGTCATGGCCATCAAATGGGCCAATGCCAACTTCCCAGACATCAAGGTCAAAATGGGTGATGCAAAATACAATCCAACTGAACAAGGGATTGTCATGAGCAAGGCTGACACAAGCTTGAAAGAAAAAATTGACGAAGCTCTTGAAGCGATGAAAGCTGACGGAACTTTGAAGGCAATTTCTGAGAAATACTATGCAGGACAAGATTTGACAATCCCTGTTGAAAATGCTGATAAATTGCCAGTTATCGAAGTTGAATAAGAATTAGTATAAAATTATAGTCTTTTAGTTTACTTTTAGTACTCGCTCCAACTATCTGGGAGATAGTTGGAGGTTGCAAATAAAGCGAACAAAGTTCGCATCAACTGCCGCAGGCATATCTCAATGCTTTCTTGTTTCCTGGCATTGACCAGCTGAGGTACTTCGCTTTTTTGTTTTCAGGCTCAGGTACGAATAGTCCACCGGACTATTCGTATCCCCCAGACTGTTTCAATCAGGCAAGGTGAGTTCAAACACTCCAGTGGAGTGTTTGAAGTTGGAAATAAGGAAACAGAGTTTCCTCTTACGTCGAAGTAATAAAAGAAAAACTAAATGACGATAAATGCATCTTGTATAGACTTTGTCAGTCCCAGACTGGCAAGGTCTATCTGGTTTTTAGGAAAGAGGAGAAGATATGGATATTAACTGGCAGGCAGTTTTTAATGCAGATATTGCAAGAGAGGCTATACCACAGATTTTGGAGGGGCTTCCCTACACTTTATCCCTATCCCTAATTGGTTTTGCCTTGGGGACTTTCTGTGGATTTTTTGTAGCCCTCATGCGGATGTCTAAGTTTGGACCCTTGCGTTGGTTGGCTATGGCCCATATTTCTCTCATGCGTGGTATTCCTCTCATGGTTCTTCTTTTCTTCATCTATTTTGGTCTGCCCTTTATGGGCTTGCAGTTAGATGCCATAACAGCCTCTATCATCGCCTTTACCTCCATGTCCAGTGCCTACATTTCTGAAATTATTCGTGCATCTCTTTCAGCCATTGATAAGGGGCAATGGGAAGCGGCACGTTCCCTGGGTTTGCGGACCAATGTGATTTATCGAAAAATCATCATTCCTCAAGCCTTTCGCATTGCCCTTCCCCCCCTTAGCAACGTCCTCTTAGACATGGTCAAAAGTACCTCTCTGACAGCTATGATTACTGTGCCAGAGATTTTCAATAAGGCCAAGATAGTCGGCGGAGCCAAGTCGGACTATATGACCGTTTACATCTGTGTGGCTCTTATTTATTGGGTTATCTGTACCCTTTATGCATTTGGTCAGTTACAACTAGAAAAACACTTAGCGACTTATTAAAAAATTCCTCGGTTCTTTTGAATCGAGGAATTTTTGCTAGTTTGGATAGAACACAAGAATAGCGGAAGTAGAAGAGGATTTGGTGTATTCAAAATCTTCCAGCTCTTGCACGGATAAGCTTTGAACAGTGAAGTAAGTTTGATTTTTGTAGCGGATATTAAAATCACTGCTACTACCAACATCGATAGGTGAGAAGCTCTTTTCATTCAGAGTAAACTCTTCTTTTGAGAGTTTCTCGAGATTTTCTTTTGATGCCATTAAATAGATTTTGCCAGAGAAAGGAGATTTAAGAGAGAACTCTCCTTTGGATGCCGCGATTTCGACAATTTGTTGAAAGTTCTCAATCTTAGCCAGACTTTCGTCTGTTTTTAGAGCTTTTTCTGTTTCGATGGAAGCTGCTGTTAGCTCGTTTTGCATTTCTTTATTAACTTCTGAAGTGACAGAGTGACAAGCACTTAAGCAAGGTATCATCATGCAGAGTGCAATGAGGGAAATATACTTTTTCATCATGGGCTCCTTTATATAATTTCATCGTTTTCAGCTTGTAAAAGTACACCTTTTTCCAATACCATTTTTGCTAGTAGTGCAATAATAATCAGCACACCATTTATGAAGTAGTCACTAAGTGAAAAATCATATAGATCACTCACATTCTTTAAATCTAGGTAAGATAGGAAAAAAGCACTTGCAAATTGTATGCTAGTCCATACGATCAGAGTTCCTAAAATTATCTTTGTATAGACTACATTTTCAGTTGAGAAGATAGTTCCTTTCTGAAAGTTGATAATCAATTTTTTGAGTACGGTAGCTAGGTAGATGAAGCAAGCTACCAATATGATACTTATGATTAGAATAATAACAATGATAGGCAAGGGGACAGTTAGTTGTAAACTATTTTGAATAGGTTTCCCGCCTATAAGTAGAATAAGAAGTGCCAAAATTATCAGTCCTGTTAAGGCAATCAATCCATAACGAATAAACGTTAGCAATTGTATGACGATGTTGAAAAATATCTTTTTGTTCATACTATTCTTCCTCACTCACATATTCCAAAATATCTCCTGGTTGGCAGTCTAGGATTCGGCAGATGCTCATCAGGGTGTTGAAACGAATGCCTTTTGCCTTTCCTGTTTTGAGAATGGACAGGTTGGCTTCGGTGATACCGACTTGCTCCGCCAAGTCCTTGGAAGTCATTTGTCGGTCTTTGAGGACCTTGTCTAGGTTTACGCGAATCATTTCCATATCAGATAAACTCGCTGTTCTCGGTTTCAAGTTGTTGCCCCTTTTGTACTAAGGTCCAGACAAAATAAGTCAGGAAGATAAAGAGAGCATTGAGGATAAAATCTGACCAACGCAGATTGAGGAAGTTGTTTGGTCCAGCAGCATTTGTCAAGGCGTTCAAGCTGGTTAGGCAAAATTGCCCAGCAGTCAGGACGAGCAAACTGATGAAGAGTTTCTGATACAGTTCCAGACTAGCTGAAGCGAAACAATCTTCTTCCAAAAGCAATTTACATAACTTTTGAAGCAAGTGGGCAATGTGACTGAGTGCCGCCAAGACGAGTAAGATCAATCCACTTGTTAAAAGGATGAGCCAGATACCAATCTGGTCAATGGGTTTGTTAAAGGTATATTCCCAAGAGTCTATCGCAAAGGAGTCGCCTCCGAAACCAGCTAAGCTGAAGAGAATATAGCCTGCAATTAACAAATAGAAGAAAAAGCGAACACATGCAGCAACCAATCCTGCTGTTTTGAGTAGATTTGTTTTCATAGCAAACCTCCAATTATTATTGTTTTATGATAATATCATCTTCAAAATTATTATAAAACAATAATTCTAGAAATGCAAGCGTTTTTTTAAAAAATAATAAGAAAACCGCCAAGCAACTGGCGGTTTGAAGCTATTTAAAATACAAGAGTCTCAACCCATTCAAAATCACCAAAATAGTAGATCCTTCGTGGCCGACCACGCCGATCGGTAGGTTGATAGACTGGAAGAGGTTAGAAATGATAAGAAGGACAATGACAGACAGGGCAAAGATGATATTTTGCTTGATGATACCCCGCATTTTCTTAGAGAGACGGATGGAGTAAGGAATCCGTGTCAGGTCTTCCATGAGGACGATATCAGCTGACTCCATAGCGATGTCCGTTCCGCTTCCCATGGCATAGCTGACATGGGCTTGGGCAAGAGCAGGAGCATCGTTGATACCGTCCCCCACCATACCGACAGACGCAAACTCGGTTTGCAGTTCTTGGATAACAGCAGCCTTATCCGTCGGCAAGCAGTTGGCAATGACCCGCTCGATACCGACCTGACTCGCCACGTAATGAGCAGTCTTTTCTTGGTCGCCCGTCAGGAGAATTGGCGTCACTCCCATTTCTTTCAACTGGGCAATAAGCTGCTTGCTCTCAGGCTTCAAACTATCTTCCACCATGAAGATCGCCACAAGGACATCATTTTGGCTGACATAGACCAGGGTTTTCCCAGTACTTTCCGCCTCATCGATCTGTGCCAGCAAGCCAGCAGACAGGGGACTCACCAGGCTGTCCACCACAAATCCCGCCTTACCGATTTTCCAGCTGTCGCCCTCATATCTCGCCACCAAGCCTTTTCCGGTCACGTCTTCTAGGCTTTGGAGGGCAATAGCAGAGCTGTCAGCTGTATAGGTCATCAGAGCTTGAGCGATCGGGTGACTAGATTGTTTTTCAACTGCCTGAACAACCTGTTTGATAAGCTCCTCATCGCCAAGATAGCTTGCCCCTACAACCTCAGGTTTACCAATGGTTAGGGTACCCGTCTTGTCAAAGACGATGGCTTCTAAGTTGGCGATATTATCCGCAATGTCACCGCCCTTGATAATCATGCCCTTACGTGCCGCACGGCTGATGGCAGAAAGTGTCGCGGGTGAAGAAGAAGCTACGAGGGCACAAGGAGAAGCGATGGTCAAGAGAATCATGCCACGGTAGAAGGCAGTTAACCAGTCCCAGCCCAGAGCAAAATGAGCAAAGAGGATAAAGAGAGGCACCACCACCAAAACAACCTTGACATAGGTATCTTCCATATTTTCAATGAAAGTCGCCGTTTTTGATTTGGATTCTTGGGCATTTTCAACCATTTGGACGATTTTATCGAAGAGGGCATCGCCTTTTTCAGCTGTAACTTGAACGGTAACCGTTGGTCCTTGGTTGATAGTACCACCAATAACCGCCGCACCAGCCATTTTCTCCGCAGGGAGCGGCTCGCCAGTAATCATGGACTCGTCAAAGATTGATTGCTCACTGATGAGAGTGGCATCCAGTGGGACCGTATCGCCCTTGCGAACTTGCAGGAGGTCGCCGATGCGAATGTCGGCTGTATCCAAGACAGTAATGTCACCATTTTCCTCGATTTTACGAGCTGTTGGAGGCGTCATGTTCATCAAAGCTGCGATGGCATTCTTGCTTTTTTCCATGGCTAATTCTTCCAGAGTAGAAGAAAGGGAGAAGATGAAGATGAGTAGAGCCCCTTCCATCCAGTAGCCAATTAGACCAGAGCCGATAGCAGCCAAAATCATGAGCAGGTCGACAGACAGGTGCTTATCGAAAATCAGCTCAGTCAGACCTTCCTTGGCAGACTGGTAGCCACCGATGACAAAGGCTAGAATGAAGAGGATGGGTGCCCATCCCTGCCCAGTCTGTAGCAAAAGGATACCCATTAGAATGAGCGCCAAGCAGAGAGCGGTTGTGATGATGTGGCTGTGTTGTTTAAGGTTGGTTACGAGTGTCATAGTTTTCTGTTTCCTTATTTAGAATTATTATTATTTAACTAAGTTAATTATAACAATTATAAAAAAGAAAGTCAAGTTTTTTAGAATTATTATAAATAAGATTGTTCTGATAATTCAAAGGGAAATAAAAAAAGCGACAGAAAGCCGCTTTGATATTCGTCTTTTAGCCCTGACAATCAGGACAGATGCCGTAAATGGATAGGACTTCCTTGGTAATCTTATAGCCTGTTTGTTCATGGGCTTCGCGCTTGAGACTTGGAATTTCCACGTCCATGAAATCAGTGATTTTTCCGCATTTTTCACAAATAACATTGAGGTGTTCATGCCCCATAAAGTCATAGTAGGTCGTCGTGTCATTTGCTCGTTTGAGTTCGGTGATAAAGCCTTCTTCCAAGAGAACCTTGAGGTTATTGTAAACCGTTGCCAAACTCATATTAGGGTAGTTGGGCAGGAGGTCCTTGTAAATCATTTCGGCACTTGGGTGGTCGTCGCTTTCGATTAGATAGGCAACGACAGCTTTTCTTGTTTCGGTAATGCGTACACCCTTTTCTTTTAGATGTTGGATGACGTGTTCAAAAGCAGTTTGGTTTTCTGCATTGAGGTGAGAATGGAGTTCCATAGTTTCCTCCTTTCGTTACTATTTTATAAAAATTCTAAGATACAATATTCAGTTTCATTATAGTGTATTTGGGAGGTTGTGTCAATTTTGAGACAGGAAATCTGTCATAGGACAGTTTGATGTCTCATGACTTGTTTACATACTTTTCCTGTGCTACAATCAGACCATGACACGATATAAGGCAATTATTTCCTACGACGGTCATGATTTTTCTGGTTTTCAGCGCCAGCCCCATGCTCGTACGGTTCAGGAAGAAATCGAAAAAACGTTAGTAAGACTCAATAGTGGCCAGCCGGTAACCGTTCATGGTGCAGGTCGGACAGATGCAGGAGTACACGCCTATGGTCAGGTTATACACTTTGACTTGGCTGGCAGTCGAGACACTGAGAAGCTCCGCTTTGCCCTGGATACCCAAACACCTGAAGATATTGATGTGGTCCAGGTGGAGCAGGTGGCGGATGATTTTCATTGCCGCTACGCCAAGCACAGCAAGACCTATGAATTTCTGGTGGACATTGGCCGGCCCAAGAATCCTATGATGCGCCACTATGCGACTTTCTATCCCTATGATTTGGACTTGGGCTTGATAGAAGAAGCTATTCAGGATCTAGTGGGGACTCATGATTTCACAGGCTTTACAGCTTCAGGAACCTCGGTCGAGGACAAGGTGCGGACCATCACGGCGGCGACAATGGAGTATGACCAGCGGCGCCAGTTCTTGATTTTTACCTTTTCAGGCAATGGCTTTTTGTACAAGCAGGTGCGGAATATGGTGGGGACCCTCTTGAAAATTGGTAATGGTCGCATGCCTGTGGGGCAGATTAAGCGGATTTTGGCAGAAAAAGATCGTGGTTTGGCAGGTCCGACTGCGGCAGGCAATGGGCTCTATCTAAAGGAGATTATCTATGAAGACTAAGTATATTTTGGCGCTTTCGGGCAATGATATTTTCAGCGGTGGTGGCCTCCATGCAGACCTGACCACTTACACAGTCCATGGGCTGCATGGTTTTGTGGCGGTGACCTGCTTGACAGCTATGACGGAAAAAGGTTTTGAGGTTATTCCGACAGATGCAGCGGTGTTTGCCCAGCAGTTGGCTAGTTTGAAGGATGTGCCCTTTTCAGCTATTAAGATCGGCTTGCTTCCGACGGTGGAAATAGCAGAGCAGGCCTTGGAATTTATCAAGGCCCATCAGGATATTCCAGTGGTTTTGGATCCGGTCTTGGTCTGCAAGGAAACGCATGATACCGAGGTCAGCCAGCTGAGGGATGAACTCTTGAAATTCCTTCCCTATGTCAGCATCATCACGCCAAATCTGGCAGAAGCTCAGCTATTGCTCCAAAAAGACATCCAAACGGTGGAAGAGATGGAGCAGGCGGCGGTGGCGCTTTATGACTTGGGTGCCAAGTCGGTGGTTATCAAGGGGGGCAATCGCTTGGGAGGTTCACAGGCTGTCGATGTGTACTATGACGGGCAGGAAGCGGTGGTGCTTAAGTCGCCCTTGCTCTCAGAAAACAATGTGGGGGCGGGCTGTACCTTTGCGTCCAGCATTGCCAGTCAGCTTTTGCTAGGTCAGGACTCTTTGGAGGCAGTCCGACTGTCCAAGGACTTTGTCCATGCAGCCATCTTAAAATCAGATCAATATGGGGTAATTCAATATGAGAAATAAAAAGACGCAGGAATTGGTCTTGCTCGCTATTTTAACAGCCTTGAGTTTGGTTTTGGCCTTTGTTCACGTGCCGACACCGACAGGTTTTGTCACATTCTTGGATGTGGGAGTCTTCTTTACCGCCTTTTACTTGGGCAAGAAAGAAGGAGCGATTGTCGGCGGTTTGGCAGGGCTATTGATTGACTTCTTGCTGGGCTATCCCCAGTGGGCATTCTTTAGTCTAGTCTTCCACGGGGCTCAAGGTTACTTTGCGGGTTGGACAGGTAAGAAACGGATTCTCGGTTTAGTCTTGGCGACGCTCTCTATGGTTGGGGGCTATTTTGTGGCGTCTAGTTTAATGTATAACGTAGCTGACGCTGTTACAAGTCTGATGAGTAATACTCTGCAAAACACAGTTGGTTTGGTAGTTGGTTACATCTTGGCTCAGGCAATAGAAAGAATTGGTGCAGTAAATCATGTCATTAAAGGAAATTAAGGAACAGACCCAGCAGGTTGTCGAGGAAGTTTTAGACCTCAGCAATCTTCAAAAGGGGCAGATATTTGTTCTAGGTTTGTCTTCTAGTGAGGTCATTGGTGGACATATTGGCAAAAATTCCAGTCTGGAAGTCGGTGAGGTGGTTGTTGAAACCATCTTGGAAATTCTGGAGCCAAAAGGTATTTATCTAGCTGTCCAAGGTTGTGAACACCTCAATCGTGCCTTGATGGTGGAGCGTGAATTGGCAATCCAGAAGGACCTGGAAATAGTCAATGTCCTGCCAACCCTCCATGCAGGTGGTTCAGGTCAGTTGGCGGCCTTCAAGTATATGAAGGACCCGGTGGAAGTCGAATTTATCACAGCTCAGGCTGGTGTAGACATCGGCGACACAGCTATCGGCATGCATATCAAGCACGTCCAAGTTCCGATTAGACCTAGCCTGCGTGAGATTGGTCAGGCCCATGTCACTGCTCTTGCCAGCCGACCAAAACTAATCGGTGGAGCCCGTGCAGCCTATCAGGAAGATAAGATACGGAAAGGTTCATAATGAAAGAATTTACGGTCAAGGATTTAGTGTGGACCCGTCCACCGAGACAATTCACTATTTCAGATGAAGAAATTACCATTACCACAGAACCCAAGACGGATTTGTGGCAGAAGACCTATTACCATTTTGTGAATGACAATGCTCCTGTCTTGCAAATGGAAACGGAGGAGGACTATTTTTCCTTTACTGTGAAGACGGATTTTGCGGGTAGTCATACTCGATTTGACCAGTGTGGAATTGTCCTTTATCAAGATTCGGAGAATTGGCTCAAGTGTTCGATAGAATATGAAAATGAGGACTTCCAACACTTGGGAAGTGTGGTGACTAATCACGGCTTTTCTGACTGGGCAACTACTGAAATCAGTTCACAAGTTAAATCTATGTGGTTTAGGCTCAGTCGCAGGGGAGCTGATTACTGCTTTGAAAATTCCGAAGACGGTATCCACTTCAAACAAATGCGGGTTTGCCATTTTCATCAAGGGGCGGGGAAAATAGCTTTTGGGCTATATGCCTGTTCACCAGAAAACTCCAGTTTTACAGCTCGCTTTACCAATATGGAATTGAGCGACTGCAAATGGCTGCCCCATGACGGACAAGAGCCAGATGAAATATAGTAAGAGTTTTAGGTAAGTAGTAACAGAAAAATTGTTGAAACTCATACTCTTCGAAAATCAAAAAGATCCGTTGTCAACTTGCCTTGAAGAACTCCTGTTCAATCTTCGCCGTCGTTTCCTAGGCGACTTTTGATTTTCATTGAGTATCAGGAAGTAACTTTCGACTAGTAAGAGAGTTACTTTTTTTATCTTTTGAGCCAAATCCTTGCCAAGAAGTCTAGCTTATGTTAAACTTGTTCTTGTAAATGATACAAGAACAGAAAGGAGACCGAATGGATACAAAGTTTTCAGTAGCCCTTCATATTCTGACCATGATCAGTGAGAGTAAGGAAATACTTAGCTCGCAAGCCTTGGCTGAGAGCGTTGGCACCAATGCCAGTTACATCCGCAAGGTGATTGCACTTTTGAAAAATGCAGGCTTAATCACTTCGCACCAAGGTCGTTCAGGCTACCAATTGAGCAAGTCCCCTAAGGATATTAGCTTATTGGAAATCTACCTTGCTACGCAAGAAGTGGAGCATATTCGCCTATTTCAAATACACCAGAATGCCAATCTTACTTGTCCAGTTGGGCAGCATATAGAAGGTGCAATGGTTCCCATCTTTTCCAGCGTTGAACAAGAACTGGAAAATCAACTCAGTCGTCAATCCTTAGATAATGTGATTACTAATCTCTATCAATCAGCCAATCAAGAACGAATCTGACCAAGTGTCAGATTTTATAAACCCAAACATAGACCTGTAAGTGATACAGGAACAAATTAAAGAATAGAAAAGAGAAGAACATGAAAGCAGCACAACACACATCTTATAACAAAAACAACATCGCCCTTAACCTTACAGAAATTGCTAAGCCACAAATCAAGCCTAACCAGGTCCTTGTCAAAGTGACCGCAGCAGGCGTTAATCCATTGGACAACATGATTTCACGCGGAGATGTGAAATTGATTGTCCCTTACAAATTGCCCCAAACAGCTGGAAATGAAGTAGTTGGCCTGGTTGAAGAAGTAGGTTCAAGCGTGACGACATTTGCAGCAGGTGATCGTGTCTTCGGTCGTCTTCCACTTGATAGTATCGGTGCTTTTGCTGAGTATGTAGCGGTTGACGCTCAGGCTCTTGCTAAGGTTCCTGCCTACTTGACAGATGAAGAAGCGGCTGCTGTTCCTTTGACAGCTTTGACCATCATGCAGGCCCTCGACCTCATGGGTGCTGAGGCAGGCAAGACCATCTTCATCTCAGGTGGAACTGGTGGTGTCGGCGGTATGGCTATTCCGATTGCCAAAGCCAAGGGCTTGACTGTCATTACTAATGGTGATGTGGCAAGTGCAGAGCGGGTGTTGTCATTGGGTGCAGACCAGTTTATCGATTACAAGACAGAAGATTACACCAAAACACTTAGCAATGTTGACTATGTCTTGGACACACTTGGCGGTGCAGAAACGGAAAAACAAATGTCAATCATGAAAAAAGGTGGACAGCTAGTTTCCCTTCGTGCCATGCCAAATGGTGAATTTGCCAAACGTATGAATTTGCCAAAATGGAAGCAAATCTTGTTTGGCCTAGCTGGTCGTTCATTTGACAAAATGGCTAAGAAATACGGTGTTCACTACCATTTCATTTTCGTAGAGAGCAATGGTCGCCAGCTGCAAGAAGTAGCAGACATTTTCAGTAAGCTCGAAATCAAACCGTCAATCGATACCGTTTATCCATTTGAAGAAGTCAACGCAGCACTTGATAAGGTTGCCAACGGTCGTTCACGCGGAAAAACCGTCCTCCGTTTCAACTAAAAAACAAAATATACAGGGAAAAATCATGTCATATATTACAACTAAAAACCAATACATCACCGTTTCAAACAATAAAATCGCCTATCGTGAGCTTAGCAAGGGCAAGTCTGACATCCCTTTGGTCATGCTGGTTCACCTAGCGGCGACCTTGGACAACTGGGATCCAAAATTGCTGGATTTGCTGGCTGAACAACACCATGTAATTGTCCTAGACCTTCCTGGCGTAGGAGCTAGTCAAGGCAAGGTGGCTCCGACTATTCCAGGAATGGCTGAGCAGGCTGTTGCCATTATCAAGGCTTTGGGTCATGAAAAAATCAATTTGCTAGGTCTGTCTATGGGTGGCTTTATTGCTCAAGAAATCGTTCGTCTGGATAGTCAGCTGGTTAACCGTTTGATTTTAGCTGGTACAGGTCCTCGTGGTGGTTTTGAAGTCGATAAGGTGACTGGAAAAACCTTCCGCTATATGCTGAAGGCTGGTTTGGAGCGTGTGGATCCAAAACGCTACATCTTCTACAATCATGATGAAACAGGTCGTTTGGAGGCAGAAAAAGTCTTGGGTCGTATGGGGCAACGAAGTGCTGCTCATGCAGACAAGGACATGAATGTTCCAGGATTTTTGACCCAGCTCAAAGCTATCAAACGCTGGGGAAGAGAGCCACAAGATGACATGACCTTTATCACCCAACCAACTTTGATCGTCAACGGTGATAAGGACATGCAGGTTCCAACAGAAAATTCTTATACCATGCATGAGAAAATCAAAAATAGCCAACTGATCATCTATCCAAATGCAGGTCACGGCTCTATCTTCCAAAATGCAGAGGATTTTTCGAAAGCCTTACTAGCCTTTTTGGAGGAAAGCAATGCCTAAAACCATTTTAATCACAGGATCGACGGACGGGATTGGCAAACACCTAGCCATGAAACTAGCTAGTGAAGGTCATGAAGTAATCTTGCACGGGCGAAATAGCGAAAAGCTCCGTGTAGCCCTCAGTGATATTCTACGATAAATGAACCTACCAACAATTTTCGGAAAAAGTTGTAACAAAACCCTTGACAACTTTTGGGAGTTAGGATATACTAGTCTACGTAAAGTTGTAATAAAGAAATTTACAACAAAAACATTTCGGAGGAAAAGAAAATGAAAATAGCAGTAATAGCAGCGAACGGTAAAGCAGGTAGCTTGATTGTAAAAGAAGCGGCAGCACGTGGTTTTGAAGTAACGGCTATCGTTCGTAGTGAAAATAAGACAGTCGCACAGCAGGTTCTTCAAAAGGATGTTTTTGACTTGACAGCTGATGATGTGATTGGTTTTGATGCGGTAGTGGATGCAGTAGGTGCCTGGACAGCAGACACTGTGCATATGGTTCCTGATGCAGCCAAACATTTGGCGGCTATTCTAAAAGATTCACAAACACGCTTGCTTGTGGTTGGTGGAGCAGCAAGCCTCTATGTTAATCCAGAACATACCTTGACTGTGGCAGATGTGACAGAGTTTCCAGCGGAGGTATTGCCTGTGCTAAATGCTCACAAGGAAGCACTTGAGGCCCTTCGTCAAGTAGATGATGTCAACTGGACCTATGTAAGTCCGGCAGGTGATTTCCAAGCAGACGGTGAACGGACAGGTCGCTATATTCTTGGCGGTGAAGAGTTGGTCTTGAATAGCAAGGGAGAAAGTGTTATTTCCTATGCAGATTATGCCGTTGGAATGATTGACGAGATTGCGTCAGGTGATCATCTCAAAGCACGTATCAGCCTTGTCAGCGAGTAAAAGGTTTTTATGCAGATTTCAAATAAATTTACCATTGCCATTCACGCCTTGGCCTTTATCCATCTCTTTCAAGACCAGCAACGTGTCACCAGCAAGGTTTTGGCGAACAGCATTCAAGCCAATCCCGTTATCATTCGCTCGGTTCTATCTGGTTTGAAGGATGCGGGAATTGTAGATGCCAAGCAGGGCAGCGGCGGTTTTCGTTTGGCAAAGCCACTTGATGACATTAGCCTTTATGACATCTTTGTTACGGTTGACAATATCGATAAGAAAGGCTTGTTTAATTTTCATGAAAATCCCCATCCCGACTGTATCGTGGGAGGGAATATCCATGCCGCTGTGGACGACAAACTCGTCCAAGTCCAGACAGCTATGGAGAAAGAATTGAAAACCATGTATATGTCTGATGTTCTGGTTGACCTAGAAAAAGCCATTGAAGAAAAAGTGAAAAGGACTTAAATGGGAGTGGGAAAGAACTCGACCATTCATAGAAGAGTTCGTCAACAAGTCTTTATTTCAAGTTGTTGAGCTGAAACAGTCTATCCCCAGACATCAATTTATGTGAGCTGACTGCCGTCAGCTTATATCTCCCACTTTAAAAGGTCTCCCAGACCTTTTAAACTCCCACCCCCGCATAGCTCCAAAGGTTCGGGGAACCTTTGGAGGTTGGAAATAGAGCGAACTTTGTTCGCCACAGTCGTAATGGTCAGATTTGGAGTGTAAAACACGAATTGCTGAGATTTGCTTCGCAAATCTTATCTCCAACCTTTAACAGTACACTGGACTGTTAAACCCAATCAACCACTGCGCTGAGATGTTGACACGAACTCTGAGTAGTGGTCCTGGGCTTTTTGCCCATCCTCACTATACACAAAAAGACTTAGAGTGACTGAAAAACAGTTATCTAAGTCTTTTTGCTTGGTCTGGTCAAGATTGTTGATAAACTTGCCCTATTGCTCTCCCATCAACTGCATGATGTCATCAGGGCTTTCCTTACAGCCTCTAGCAACCCAGGTTTTAAGCACTCGGAAAAATCCGCCTACGATAAATTGCAGGTGAAAATCATCAGTCATGTCCCCCAGCCTTTCTTTGAAATAGCGATCCAAGACCTCCTCGAGCAAGTAGTCCAAATGGTTGGCAGTCAATAAGCGAATCTTATCCTGCTGTTCATACCAAAAGTCAAAAAATTGCCGTAAAGCTAGTAAGAGATGAGCATCTGACCAATCCGACAAGTCAATCTGCCGTTCGGTCAACCAGGCTTGCAACTCCATGTTGAATGACCGTTCGAGAACCTCTTTCTTATTAGAAAAGTTACGATAAAAGGTCACCCGACCGATGCCAGCTCGCTCCACCAACTCAGACACACTAATCTTTTCAAAAGATTTGTCTTCCAGCAACTCCCACAAAGCCTCCACGACACTCTCCACAAATAACGACTCTTTCCGCTTCACTCTTTCCATGCGAAACACTTCCTTTCCTTTGTTTCCTTTTGGGCAAATAGCAGAGCTGGGACTAGTTTTCCCACTGTTCATCTGCTATACTAATAAAAAAACGAAACACCTGTTTCTAAAAATATACCATAAAGGACAGAAAAAAGAAAGTATGAAAAAAGTTTGGAAAATAGTATCAGCTGTAGTAGCCACCTTAGCTTTGCTTGGTTTTATTGCCTATAAAATGACCTTTGGTTGGTCCGCTCCAGAGCTTGTACATCAGACCCCACAAGTGAATGAATGGTACAGCCTCAGTCCCGAAGGGGTTGTAGATTCTCAGGGCAATCAGGCACACGGCCTGCTTCGTATCGGTAAAGAGAAAAATAAGGTGATGGTCTATTTCTTTGGTGGTGGTGTGAGTATCAATGAAGAGACTGCTAGTGGAGGGACTCAATATTATGCGACCACAACTGCTAACCAAGATTATGTCGCAAAATGGGGAATTGGTAGTTCGCAGGAAGATAATCCATTTAAGGACTGGACTATGATTGTCCTTCCGTATGGGACAGGAGATTTTCATGCTGGCACACAGAATTTTACTTACGTAGATGATAAAGGTAAGGAACAAACGATTTATCATCAGGGTTATAATAATTTGTCAAGTATATTAGCAGCAACCAAACCGCACGTTGGCAATCCCGATACGCTTCTGGTGACTGGATTTTCAGCTGGCGGATTTGCGACCTCACTGCTAGCGGATGATGTCATTTCTCATTTTCCAACGGCGAAAAATGTCACCGTTGCAGTTGACAGTTCCTTTTTGAGACATGATAATTGGAAAAGCATTGCGGAAAATGTCTGGAAAACACCGACTTCCATTAGTGACCGCCTGCATTCAGATAATATTGTTTTAGATAGCTTAGTAGCCCTCCATGAGAAACGCGGGGATAGCGTTAAGATTTTATTTGACATTTCCTATCGAGATGGAATTCTTCAGCAATATCAGGCTTATATTGACCAAGGGCAACTAGCAGATGCAACAGAAGAGAGCAGTGAGCACTTTCAAAAAGAACTTAAAAAAATGATTCAAGAACTGCAATCTCAGATTGATGGCGTGGGTATTTTTGTCTGGAATTACGGGCAAGATGAAAAAACTACCGCTACTCAGCACACCACCATTAACTTCTCAACATTCTTTACCCCTATGTCTCAAGACAAGAGTGTGGCAGAATGGCTGGATGATGCGGTTAACGGAGAGGTAAAGAGTTACGGGTTAGAACTATTAGATTAGGAGAATAGCTTGAAAAAATTTAAAAAAATCATCTTATGGATCCTTGGGATTGTAGCTAGTCTCGGTATCATTGCTTATGTGTCGGTTACCAATCATCCGCAGTTGATGGTCGGTGTCATTCAATCGTTTATGTACAAGGAAAGTTCACCGAACTCTTACAGTCCTCTTTATGCCCCCATTGATGGTCTGAAAGAGAATGGTCAGTATTTGAAAAGTGAGATTGCCTATAGCAAGGACTATCCCAACAGTTTTTTAGATATAACCTATCCAGACCAAAATCTTGAAGCTGACCGTCCAACCCTCTTCTATTTCCACGGTGGTGGATTCTTTGGAGGGAGTAAAAATATGGGGGATCCTCTGGCAGCTAGCCAAGCGACCTATCTCATTGACGATATCGTGTCAAAAGGATATAATGTGGTCAATGTTGACTATGCTCTTGTTCCAGACTATCATTTTCCAACGCCGGTGATTCAGATGAATCAGGCTATCGCTTACATAAAGGAACACGCTGAAGAATACCATTTGAACATGGACAATGTCGTCTTGATGGGTTCATCAGCAGGTGCCATCATGGTAGCTCAATATGGTAGTGTCTTAGCCAATCAGGAGTACGCTCAGCTATTGAACATTGAACCAAGCATTGCAAAAGAACATGTCAAGGCTCTGGTCATCGACGATGCTCCCTTAGATTATGCCAAATTTAGCTTAGCAGCCAAGATGTTGGTTGGAAATTATGTTTCAGAAACCATTTATCTAAGTGAGGAAGAAATCAATGCCTATAACCCGATTTCCCATGTGAATAAAGACTATCCAGCTAGTTTCCTTCTGGGAAGTGAGTATCGGACAGATATGATGTCGCTCAATAAGGCCTTGAAGCAAGCGGGAGTTGAAAATGAATTGGTCGATCCTTTAGCAGAAGAAGGGCTTGAAAAGCCTCATGGTTTTGTGGCGAATTTACGAAATGACCCGGTATCTGCCAAAGCATTTGAACGGTTGATTACTTTTATAGACGATAGAACCAAGGAATAGTCGGAGTATTGATAAGTTGGAAACTGATGGGGATTTGCCCAATCAATCTGCCGCTCTGACAACCATGTTTGTACTTAGAAAGTCTACGCCGAAAAATTCCAAATGAGAACAATGAGTCCCAGCTCTGCCATTTCCCAAAAGTACGTTATAAAATCGTTGAAATCCCTGTCAATTGTGTTATAATGAAGAGTATGCAATAAAATTTTAAGGAGAATGACAGAATGTCTGTATCATTTGAAGCAAAAGAAACAAACCGCGGCGTTTTGACTTTCACAATCGGTCAAGATGCTATCAAACCAGAATTGGACCGCGTTTTCAACAAAGTTAAGAAAGATATCAATCTTCCAGGTTTCCGTAAAGGTCACTTGCCACGTGCCGTTTTCAACCAAAAATTTGGTGAAGAAGCACTTTACCAAGATGTAGTAAACGCTCTTTTACCAGCAGCTTATGAAGCAGCTGTTGCAGAAGCTGGTCTTGAAGTAGTTGCACAACCAAAAATCGACGTTGTGTCTATGGAAAAAGGTCAAGACTGGACAATCACTGCTGAAGTTGTGACAAAACCTGAAGTAAAATTGGGTGACTACAAAAACTTGGCAGTTTCAGTAGAAGCTACTAAAGAAGTAACAGACGAAGAAGTTGACGCAAAAATCGAAGCTGCACGCAACAACTTGGCTGAATTGGTCATCAAAGAAGGTCCAGCAGCTGAAGGCGATACAGTTGTTATCGACTTTGTAGGTTCAATCGACGGTGTTGAATTTGACGGCGGTAAAGGTGAGAACTTCTCACTTGGACTTGGTTCAGGTCAATTCATCCCAGGCTTTGAAGCACAATTGGTAGGCCACGCAGCTGGTGAAGAAGTAAATGTTGAAGTAACTTTCCCAGAAGACTATCAAGCAGCTGACCTTGCTGGTAAACCAGCTCTCTTCGTGACAAAAATCCACGAAGTAAAAGCAAAAGAAGTTCCAGCCTTGGACGATGAATTGGCAAAAGACATCGACGAAGAAGTGGAAACACTTGATGAGTTGAAAGCTAAGTACCGTAAAGAATTGGAAGCTGCAAAAGAAGTTGCATTTGACGATGCAGTTGAATCAGCAGCTCTTGAATTGGCTGTAGAAAACGCTGAAATCGTTGAATTGCCAGAAGAAATGATTCACGAAGAAGTTCACCGTGCAATCAATGAATTCTTGGGTGGTATGCAACAACAAGGTATCTCACCAGATATGTACTTCCAAATCACTGGTACAACTCGTGAAGACCTTCATAAACAATACGAAGCAGATGCTGAAAAACGTACTAAGACAAACTTGGTAGTTGAAGCAGTAGCTAAAGCAGAAGGTTTCGAAGCAACTGAAGAAGAAATCAACAAAGAAATCGAAGACTTGGCAGCAACTTACAACATGGAAGTGGCACAAGTTCGTAGCTTGCTTTCACCAGAAATGCTTAAACACGACATCACAGTGAAAAAAGCGGTTGAAGTCATCACAAGCACTGCAACTGTAAAATAATTATTTGGAAAACTCGACTTGGTCGGGTTTTCTTTTTGTTTTTTGATAAATTAGTATATATTTTAAAAAACACTTGACTGGTTAATATTCTTGTGATATAGTTAACTGGTTAACAAAGGAGGTAGTTATGTTAAAGAAAGTGATAAGAGGCTGTTTTGTTGCTTTATTCGGCTTTGTTTTAGCAGCTTGCTCGGCTCAGAAGGAAGCGAGTCAAGTGCAGCCAGGAATGAAAATAGTCACCTCATTTTACCCGATTTATTCACTGGTTAAGGAAGTGTCAGGAGATAAGAATGATGTTCGGATGATTGGTTCGCGTTCGGGAATCCATTCTTACGAACCATCAGCAGCGGACATACGGGCCATTTATGATGCAGATGTCTTTATTTATCATTCAAGGATTTTAGAGTCTTGGGCAGGGCGATTGGATCCAAATTTACAGGGTTCGGCTGTCCAGGTCTTAGAGGCATCTACAAGCCTGCCTTTATCAAAAGTGCCTGGTTTAGAAGATATGGAAGTTGGTCAGGGGATTGATGAGGCTAGTTTATATGATCCTCATACCTGGTTGGATCCTGTTTTGGTCGGTCAAGAAGCCCTTGAAATAGGAGAGCTTTTGGCAGAGAGTGATCCAGAGAATGCGGATTATTATAGGGAAAATGCTAAGGCTTTGGAGAGGGATGCTCAAAAGTTGGCGGACAAATATATTCCAATCTTTGCGAAGGCCAGTTCAAAAACCTTCGTGACTCAACACACAGCTTTCTCTTACACTGCACAACGCTTCGGGTTGAAGCAGTT
This sequence comes from Streptococcus suis, assembly GCF_046032535.1. GTDB lineage: Bacteria > Bacillota > Bacilli > Lactobacillales > Streptococcaceae > Streptococcus > Streptococcus suis_AK. Next base: position 27,047 of record NZ_JARQPL010000026.1, read on the forward strand.
GGGGATAGCAGGGGTGTCTGAGGAAGAACCTAGCCCAAGGCAGTTGGCAGAGATTAAAGAGTTTGTCGATACTTACAAGGTACAAACGATTTTTACCGAAAAGGGAACGTCGGATAAATTAGCTAAGGCTCTGGCAACTTCGACAGGTGTGGACTTAAAGGTCTTGGATCCTCTAGAAGCAGACCCTGAAAATAACTTGACCTATTTAGAAAACTTAGAGCAGGTTTTAGAAACTCTTGCTCAAGAATTGAGATAATAATCACGTAAAGGAGAAAAAATGAAGAAAAAAGCAGTTGTTGGCTCCGTAGCCGCCCTTGTTTTAGGGATGAGTCTCTGTAGCTATCAGCTTGGACGTTTCCAAGCGATGGAAGAGCAAAAAAATCGTGTGTCCTATATTGAAGATGGTCAAAGTGCACAAACTACCGTTGCTGAACAATTAACACCTGATCAAGTTTCTGCCAAGGAAAATATTGACGCTGAGCAGATAGTCGTTAAAATTACTGATCAAGGCTATGTGACATCACACGGTGACCATTTCCACTACTATAATGGCAAAGTCCCTTTTGATGCGATTTTTAGTGAAGAGTTGGTCATGAAGGACCCAAACTATGTCTTACAAGACAGTCACATCATCAATGAAGTCCAGGATGGCTACGTCATAAAAGTTGATGGGAAATACTATCTCTATCTAAAAGACCCTAGCAAACATAAAAATGTTCGTAGCAAAGAAGAAGTGGAGCGGCAAAAAGGAATCTCTTCTGCTGACAGCAAAAATCAGGCAGCAGGAAATAGTAAAGATGGCCGCTACAGAACAGACGATGGCTATGTCTTTAATCCGACAGATGTTATTGAAGACACGGGAGATGGCTTTATCGTTCCGCACGGCGACCATTTCCACTTTATTCCTAAAAAAGATTTATCAGCTGCCGAATTGAAGGCTGCTCAAGATTACTGGAATCAAAAAGGAAGTGTGAGCTCGGCTAGTGGTAGTCAATATGGCGATAGAAATAATAGAGCTCAGCAGACAACAATTAGTGCGGGGCAAGGTCAGGATTTGGCTAGTTTATTGGCTCAATTGGATGCAACACCCCTATCTCAACGCCATGTAGAAGCAGATGGATTGGTATTTGACCCAAGAACGATTACGAAGAAAACCGCAGCAGGTGTCATCGTTCCACACGGCGACCATTACCACTTTATTCCATACAGCCAGATGTCTCCTCTAGAAGAGAAGATTTCTAGAATGATTGGTGTAAATGGAGCAGGTGTTTCTTCTGGCGCACAGGCAAGTCACTCCCAACATACACCAACACAACCAAATCGTCCAGTAACACCAATCGGCACGGTTACAACGCAACCGGTATCGCCTACACAACCAGTATTACCAACACAACCGAAGCAGTCAACAGGGAAAGTGGTTTCCTATATGGGACGTCAAATTCCTGCTTACGGAAAAGGTTTAGATGGTAGGGCATATTTTACAAGTGATGGATACATCTTTAGCAAATCCTCTATTACCTCAGTTGATGATCAAGGGCTGATAGCTAGTCATGGAGATCATTTCCATTATGTTGGTTTTGGCGAACTCGAAGATTTTGAAATCAAGCAAGTAGAGGAATGGGTTAATGAGAAGGCGGGCAAACAAGTGTCGTCGAAAACATCTGAACAAGTAGGAAACGATGCTAAACCCACCACACCAAGTCAAGGGAATGATTCAAAACCTGTAAAACCAATTCAAGAAGAAAACCGCCCTGCATTTGAATATAAACAAGTAACGGCTAAACGTAAATTGGCTGGAAAAGTTGTTTATGAAATGGAAGTAGGTGGAAAAACTTATACGTATGGTCGTGACGAACTAGATTTGATGAAGATCTCTTTTGCTGAGTTGACCTTGGCAGAAAAAGATAAGCAGTATATCTTTGATATTGCACCGCTTGCAGAAGGAGATCTTAAGCCAGCCATGTTGGTCGGTATGGATCAAATTCCGATGAAGGGAGCGAATGCGACCTATGATACTGGACAATCCTTTATTATTCCACACATTGATCACATCCACGTCCTACCTTACACATGGTTGAGTAAGGAACAAATTGCAACGATTCGCTATATCATGCAACATCCTGAAATTCGTCCATCTGCTTGGACTACAAGTGGACATGGTGATGGAGAAGCAACGGATCTTGTTCCTCCAATTCTAAATGCAACACCTAAAGCAAACCGCTTAGGCTTGAAAAATTGGCAAATCATTCACACAGCAGAAGAAGTCATGGATGCACGTGCAAAAGGGAAATTTGCGACAAATGATGGCTATATCTTCTCGGCGGAAGACGTACTAGATCCAGCAAGTTTTGTCTTTAGTCAAGCGTTCAGTCTACCAAGAGCGACAGGTGGTTCTCTGCGTTCAATTTCCAAGAAAGATTTATCTAAAGAAGAATTGGAAGCTGTACAAACTCTTCTTGATAAACGAGACGCTGAAGAATTGGCGAAAAATGTCACACCAATTGAGAAACGTGCAGGTTTGAAAAATTGGCAAATTGTTCACACAGCAGAAGAATTGGCAGAAGCTAAGGCAGCAGGAAAATATACAACGAAAGACGGCTATATTTTTGACCCAGCAGACCTATTAGATCCAAAAGTGAAAATAGGTACGGATCACTATCGTATCCCACGTGTGATTACAGATGGTTACCGTCGGATTAACAAGAGTGATTTGAATTACTTAAGCGAGCTGATTCCAGCAGAGGCTATGGTAGCTCAACGTGAGAAATCTAATTCTAGTTCACCGTCAACACCTGCACCAACTGAAACAGGAACAACTGCAGGCGAGACAACAACGCCAGAACAGCCACAAGTTGCCAAAGAAACAGCAGAGGAAATTTACAACCGAGTTGAAGCGAAGAAAGTCGTTCCTTTCGAAGCACTGACCTACAATGCTGGCTATGCGACCGAAGTACGCAACGGGACTCTGGTAATTCCGCATCAAGATCACTATCACTATGTATCCTTTAAATGGTTTGACCAAGGCAGTGCAAGAAGTCCTGAAGGGTATAGTCTAGAAGATTTCCTAGCAACGGTTAAATACTACATGACTAATCCACAAGAACGCCCTGTTTCAGACGATGGCTGGGGAGTATTTACACCAAGTACACCATCTGAATCAACAGAAGAAACAGAGACGGAAGAAAGTGATGAAGAAATTATTTCTGAAGAAACTGAGGAAATTGACGAGTTTACAGAAGAATTAAAACGAAGAGCAGAAGAGTTTGGCATGGACTTCAAAACCTTTGAACAAAGTCTGGTCACGCTCTCAGACCGTTACAAAGTTTCTTTTGAAGCTTTCGAATATGACGCAACAAGCAAAGTTGTTCGACTTGTAGATAAGGATGGGGTCAAACGGACCATCTCCCTTCCAAGTTTAGAAGAACAAGTATAGTAAACAAAATACCTGTAGCGCTGAGCTCTGCAGGTATTTTTTTACAGAAAAACGATAAAGATTATCTTTGACTATTTGCCTTTTTTAGCGTAAAATAGAAAGGAAAGACAAAAAAGGAGAACAGCCTTGGAACTTAACGTATTTGCAGGACAAGAAAAAAGCGAACTTTCCATGATTGAAGTAGCCCGTGCTATTTTGGAAGAACGTGGACGTGACAACGAAATGTATTTCAACGACTTGGTCAATGAAATTCAAAACTACCTTGAAAAATCAAACAGCGAGATTCGCGCAGCCCTCCCAACCTTCTATTCTGATTTGAATGTGGATGGAAGCTTCATTCCACTTGGCGAAAACAAATGGGGCTTACGTTCTTGGTACGCAATCGATGAGATTGACGAAGAAGTGATCACTCTTGAAGAAGATGATGAAGATGCACCAAAACGCAAGAAGAAACGCGTCAATGCCTTTATGGATGGTGATGATGATGCGATTGACTATGGACATGATGATCCGGAAGATGAGGACAACTATCCAGGTAGTGTATCATCAGAATACGATGATGAAAATCCAGATGATGAAAAAGATGAAGTTGAGTCTTATGATTCGGAAATCAACGAAATTATTCCAGATGACGAATTGGACGAAGAGGATGTTGATTTAGGTGAAGATGACGACGAGTATTCAGATGAAGAGGTCGTTGACGAATAAGAATTATAAGAATTATATACCAATAGATTCTTAAAAATAATTTGACAAGACTACCAAATTACGATAAGATATTATCGGGCACCTCTTTTGAGGTCGGAGCTCCCTAGCGATAGGGAGCTATTTTTGTTTTTTCTTCAAGTTAACAGGAAGTATCCCCACAAATTGCTTCCTATTAGCTTGAATCGTAGAAAAGGAGTTTGCATGACAAAGTATATTTTTGTAACAGGTGGCGTTGTTTCCTCTATCGGAAAAGGGATTGTAGCAGCCAGTCTAGGTCGTTTATTGAAGAACCGAGGTCTCAAGGTAACAATCCAAAAATTTGATCCATACATCAACATTGACCCGGGAACAATGAGTCCGTATCAACACGGTGAAGTTTTTGTGACGGATGACGGTGCAGAAACCGACTTGGACCTTGGGCACTATGAGCGTTTCATCGACATTAACCTGAACAAATATTCAAATGTTACAACAGGTAAAATTTATAGCGAAGTCCTTCGCAAAGAACGTAAGGGAGAGTACCTAGGAGCGACTGTTCAGGTCATTCCCCACATCACGGATGCTCTCAAGGACAAAATCAAGCGTGCAGCTCGTACTACAGATGCAGATGTCATCATCACGGAAGTGGGTGGTACAGTAGGTGATATTGAAAGCTTGCCATTCCTTGAAGCCCTCCGTCAGATGAAGGCGGATGTTGGCTCAGATAATGTTATGTATATCCATACAACACTCTTGCCTTACCTCAAAGCAGCAGGCGAAATGAAAACTAAACCAACACAACATTCTGTAAAAGAGTTGCGTGGTCTAGGTATTCAGCCAAACATGTTGGTAATTCGGACAGAGCAGCCTGCTGGACAAGGAATTAAAAATAAACTGGCACAATTCTGTGATGTTGCTCCAGAAGCGGTCATTGAGTCCTTGGATGTCGAACATCTTTACCAAATCCCATTAAATATGCAAGCGCAGAACATGGATCAAATTGTTTGCGATCACTTGAAACTCGACGTACCTCCAGCAGATATGACAGAATGGACAGCGATGGTAAACAAGGTTCTTAATCTCCAGAAAAAAGTAAAAATCGCTTTAGTTGGTAAGTATGTAGAATTACAAGATGCCTATATTTCTGTAGTTGAAGCACTAAAACACTCAGGATATGCAAATGATGCTGCTATCGAATTGGATTGGGTCAATGCAAATGATTTGACAGCAGAAAACGTAGCTGAACGTCTAGGACAAGCACAAGGAATTATCGTTCCTGGTGGCTTTGGACAACGTGGTACAGAAGGGAAAATACAAGCCATTCGTTATGCTCGTGAGAATGACGTGCCAATGCTAGGGGTCTGCTTGGGAATGCAGCTGACCTGTGTAGAATTTGCTCGTCACGTTCTCGGTTTAGATGGTGCTAACAGCTTTGAATTAGACCCAGAAACCAAATATCCAATTATTGACATCATGCGTGATCAAATTGGAGTAGAAGATTTAGGAGGAACTCTCCGTTTAGGTCTTTATCCAAGCAAGCTCAAACGTGGCTCCAAGGCTGCAGCTGCTTATGATAATCAAGAAGTTGTACAACGTCGCCATCGTCATCGTTATGAGTTTAACAATGACTTCCGTGAACAATTTGAAAAAGCAGGTTTTGTTTTCTCAGGTGTGTCACCAGACAACCGTTTGGTAGAAATTGTTGAAATTCCAGAAAATAAATTCTTCGTTGCCTGCCAATATCATCCAGAACTACAATCTCGTCCTAATCACCCTGAAGGTTTGTATACAGCCTTTGTTTCAGCAGCTATGGAGAATGAAAAATAAGTATAACTGTTATAGAAGAAGATTGGTATTATTCAATCTTCTTTTATATTTTATATAAATAAACGGAAAAGATGTCAGTATTTATAGAAGAAAATACGAAATACCGCCCCCATATGGCATCATTGTCTAGATGGTTTTAAGCATTATATATAGTAGAATATTGCAAAAGAATCAGCTAAATCAATACGTTTTGGCAAAAAAGTAAAAATAAAAAATAAAATTCAAAAAAAGTGTTGACAAGGATAGTTCCTAATGATATACTAGTTCTTGTGTTAAGCGGGGATGGCGGAATTGGCAGACGCGCAGGACTAAGGATCCTGTGACCGCTTTAGGTCGTGTGGGTTCAAGTCCCACTCTCCGCATAGTGGACTAGCTAAGGCTAGTCCTTTTGTTTTGTCCAGATAAGTGCAGAGCACGATATATGCTAGTTCATAAATTACAAGAATGATACGAAACAGGCATTATTATGGCTTTCATGAAAAGATATGTGAAAGTTTTCTCAAAACTAGACGGTTTCAACTAGCATTTTCAAAATAAAAATGGTAGAATAGAAGAGTATGAGGTGCAACCTCAAAAAATATTAGGAGGCTATCGAAATGCCATTAGTTTCAGCAGAAAAATTTGTCCAAGCAGCGCGTGACAACGGTTATGCAGTTGGTGGATTTAACACAAACAACCTTGAGTGGACTCAAGCTATCTTGCGTGCAGCAGAAGCAAAACAAGCTCCAGTTCTTATCCAAACTTCTATGGGTGCAGCTAAGTACATGGGTGGTTACAAAGTAGCTCGCAACTTGATTGCTAACTTGATCGAGTCAATGAACATCACAGTTCCAGTTGCTATTCACCTTGACCACGGTCACTACGAAGATGCACTTGAGTGTATCGAAGTTGGTTACACTTCTATCATGTTTGACGGTTCACACCTTCCAGTAGAAGAAAACCTTGCAAAAGCAAAAGAAGTTGTAGAATTGGCGCACGCTAAAGGTATCTCAGTTGAAGCTGAAGTTGGTACTATCGGTGGTGAAGAAGATGGTATCGTAGGTACTGGTGAATTGGCTCCAATTGAAGACGCAGTAGCAATGGTTGCAACTGGTATTGACTTCTTGGCAGCAGGTATCGGTAACATTCACGGTCCATACCCAGCAAACTGGGAAGGTCTTGACCTTGACCACTTGCGTAAATTGACTGAAGCTGTACCAGGTTTCCCAATCGTATTGCACGGTGGTTCAGGTATTCCAGATGCACAAATCCAAGAAGCGATCAAATTGGGTGTTGCTAAAGTTAACGTAAACACTGAGTGCCAAATCGCATTTGCAAACGCAACTCGTAAGTTTGCAGCGGCTTATGAAGCAAACGAAGCAGAATACGATAAGAAAAAACTCTTTGACCCACGTAAATTCTTGGCAGACGGCGTGAAAGCTATCCAAGCATCTGTTGAAGAGCGTATCGACGTATTCGGTTCAGCGAACAAAGCTTAATGTAACTGCGAAGAAATCTCAGATTTCAAGCAAACAAAGCATAAGTTTCTTAGATTAAACCAAAAAGGATTTTCTTTCGAGAATCCTTTTTTTATTATGTAGTTGATTAAGTTTAATCTAGTTCCTCGCTATGAAGAAATCTACGATAGAAGTGAGCAGAGAACAGTTAAAATATAAACCGCTCCAAAGTTTTTATGACTCTAATGACTTAGAGAACGAAGAATTATGGATGGGGCGCAAACTGTAGTATTAAAATATTTACCTATGAGTATAGATACTTTAAAAAATAAAAAATAAAAATGAAAATAATTCTTGCCAAGCCCAATCTTTTCTGTTAGAATAGTATGGTATGTGGTGCTAGCACATCCGATATATTTGATCAAATGAGGAGGAAGATACAATGGCTAAAGTATGTTATTTCACTGGTCGTAAGACTGTATCAGGTAACAACCGTTCACACGCTATGAACCAAACTAAACGCGCAGTTAAACCAAACCTTCAAAAAGTAACTGTTTTGATTGATGGTAAACCTAAAAAAGTTTGGGCTTCAGCACGTGCATTAAAATCAGGCAAAGTTGAACGCGTATAATAACAAAGTCGTTAGAAAAATCTAGCGACTTTTGTTTTTGGAAAAAATAGCCTAGTTATAAAGTCGGTGAGGAGCAAATTCGACCACTACATAATAAACAGGAAAGAATATCAGCTATATAGCTCTTCACATTGCTGTTGAAAAGTTAACAAAGAAGGAATGTTGTCAAAAATAAACTGTGTATTGATGTGGAAGATTTTTCCAAGATCGAACATATAAACTTGGATTGACAATAGGAATTGTACGAGAGAGCATATCCGTACGGGTTCTACAAGAAGGGAATCACGAACTGGAAGAATAGAGAGTGTTGTTCAGTTTTTCTCAGTTTTTCAAAAAAATCCAAAAAATCTCAAAAAACCGGTTGACAAAGTATATAAGTCGTGATAGAATAATTGAGTTGTCTCTTGAGGGGTTAGTTAACAGAGGAACGAAAAAAAGTTTCAAAAAAGTGTTGACAAAGTTCACAAGAAATGATAAACTAAGATAGTTGTCGCGAGAGCGATGAACAAGACCTTTGAAAATTAAAGAAGACGAACCAAACGTGCAGGGTGATTTATCTAAGGATAAATCGTCAATGACAAA
>NZ_JARQPL010000027.1:0-33716 GCF_046032535.1 Streptococcus suis
CTTATATTATACTCCTAAATACGAAGAAAAGCCCTTAGAAAATCAATTCTAAGGACTTTGTCTTCAGTCTGAGCACCTTCGGGTGCTTTCTTTATTGAAAGGAAAATCGTGTCTTATACAGTAAATTTCAAAGAAGTCGAAACGACAGGCTTGGAAACTAGTCCAGTCGCAGAAGTCTTGGCCGGTCTGCGTGCCAATGAAGCCCGCTATTTCTGGAGCAAATACAAGCAGGAGTTCGTGGTCTATACACCAGAAGAGAAGCCTGAAATCCTGCCCTTCATCGAGAAGGTCTTGGCAGAGCGGGACATGTTTTTTCCTTATAGTCCACTCAATGTCGCTCAGCTTGAGGTAGATGGCATTCTCTGGTCTTTTGTCTTTTATGACAATGGCCTGGCTGTCAATGTCCTCTATACGCTAGAAGAAGGAGGTAAACGAGCGGTCGGTTTCAAATTGTCAGACGGCATTGACATTCCCAAAGAATTTGAAGGCAAATTCAAGTTTGCCCGCCAACGCTCCAAACTGGCAGGCGAAATCCGTGGCAGCTTCTTTGTTGTCAAGGGCGAGTATTTATAGGATGGCAAATCTGGGGAAACCCAGATTTTTTATATAATGACTTGACTTAGAGTTGACTTCAAGGTGTATAATAAGCGAAAACAAAGAAAGGAGCCTGGAATGAATATCAAAGAAGTTAGTGATGTAACAGGCCTATCAGCAGATACCATTCGCTACTATGAGCGGATAGGACTTATTCCCAAAATTGCAAGAAAATCTTCTGGAGTAAGGAATTTTTCGGAAAGTGATGTAGCCATTTTGGAATTTATCCGCTGTTTTAGGAGTGCTGGTATGTCTATTGAGCGCTTGATTGAGTATATGGGCTTGGTGCAGGCAGGAGATAGTACAGTGGAAGCTCGGATTGATTTACTAAAAGAAGAGCAGGAAGAACTGCGGTCACGCTTGTCGGAAATTCAGCAAGCTCTAAATCGTTTAGATTATAAAATAGAAAATTACCAGACTATATTAAGAGGTGCAGAGAATCAATTGTTCACAGACGGCGGTAGTTCATTCAAAAAAGGCAGAGGATAACTTCTCTGCCTTTATACTTCATTATTCATTTTTCTTATAACTTGTTTGGGTTTAAATTTCTTCTTTAGCCCAATTTGAACCAAACGTAGTCCAAGAAAACCCGTCGCACTTGCCAATATGATGGCAACAAAAACAGGAATGCCTACGGATAGATAGACATAACTAGCGATGACTGTTATCAAACTAAAAAATGCGATATTAACAAAAAACAACAATTCCTTTAGACGTTCTTTATTGGTATTTTTTGCCTGATAGGTTTGAAAATTAGCCTTTTTCTCTTTCGGGATATACTCTTCGTACTGGTACTCATGGGACTGATAGTGTCTTAATGCCATATCGTCTCCTTCTCTGCTCCCTAAAGAATACCATAACATTGCTGAATTTTTATGTCATTTATATTACAATAATGTTACAAGAGAAAAATTAGAAAAGTCTGAACATTAAAACACAGGTAGTCACTTATCAGATATTGCTCTTTTTGATATAATTATCTTTATGGAAAAAATTATCATTACAGCAACAGCTGAAAGTATTGAGCAGGTCAAAGAACTGCTTGCAGCAGGAGTTGACCGTATTTATGTTGGGGAAGAGGACCATGCCCTTCGCATCCCAACAAATTTTACCTATGATGAACTCAGGGAAATAGCAGAGCTAGTTCATAGCGCTGGGAAGGAATTGACGGTCGCTGCCAATGCCCTCATGCACCAAGATATGATGGACAATATCAAACCGTTTATGGAGCTAATGAGGGAAATCAAGGTTGATTATCTGGTTGTCGGAGATACTGGAATTTTCTATATCAATAAGCGTGATGGCTACAATTTTAAGCTAATCTATGACACATCTGTCTTTGTGACTTCCAGCCGTCAGATTAACTTTTGGAAAGATCATGGAGCAGTAGAGGCTGTTTTGGCAAGAGAGATTCCATCAGAAGAACTCTTTGATATTGCTAAGAACTTGGAAATTCCAGCGGAAATCTTGGTCTACGGCGCCTCTGTTATTCACCATTCTAAACGAACCTTGTTACAGAATTACTACAATTTTACAAAGGCTGATGAAACAGACCTATCGCGTGGACGTGGACTTTTCTTAGCTGAGCCGAGCGACCCAGATAGCCACTATTCTATCTTTGAGGACAAGCACGGTACCCATATCTTTATCAACAATGACATTGATATGATGACCAAGCTATCAGAATTAGATGAACATGGTTATCATAATTGGAAACTTGATGGTATCTATTGCCCTGGTCAGAACTTTGTTGAAATTGTTAAGCTTTTTGTTCAAGCAAGAGATTTGATTGAAAAAGGCGACTTCACTTATGATCAGGCCTTCCTTTTGGATGAACAGGTACGCAAGCTCCATCCAGCTGAACGTGGCTTGGATACAGGCTTCTACGAATTTGACCGTAATAAGGTTAAATAACAATATTTTTAGCACAATTTATTTACTTTAACCTGGCAGAGTTAGCTCTGTCACTTACTATGTAAGGTCAGAGCACGAAAACGCCTTTGGGCGATTTTCTAAACTCTGCACTAGGTTTCCGAGTGAAACAACATCGTTTACAGTATTCTATCCTGCAAATAGAAAGAAGTTTATTATGTCAAAAACATTAAAGCGTCCCGAGGTATTGTCACCTGCTGGGACTTTGGAGAAATTGAAGGTTGCCATTGATTATGGTGCCGATGCTGTCTTTGTCGGCGGTCAGGCCTACGGTCTGCGTAGCCGAGCTGGTAACTTTACCATGGACGAGATGCGGGAAGGGATTGAATATGCCCATGCCCGTGGTGCCAAGGTCTATGTAGCTGCCAACATGGTCACCCACGAAGGCAATGAAGAAGGAGCAGGAGCCTGGTTCCGCGAATTGCGTGACATGGGCTTGGATGCCGTTATCGTATCTGACCCAGCCCTCATCGTTATCTGTGCTACTGAAGCGCCAGGCCTTGAAATCCACCTGTCTACCCAGGCTTCTTCCACCAACTATGAAACCTTTGAATTCTGGAAAGAATTGGGCTTGACCCGCGTTGTCCTGGCCCGCGAAGTGACTATGGAAGAGGTGGCTGAAATCCGCAAACGGACAGACGTTGAGATTGAAGCCTTTGTTCACGGAGCCATGTGTATCTCCTACTCAGGTCGTTGCGTTCTCTCCAACCACATGAGCAAACGCGATGCCAACCGCGGCGGTTGCTCTCAGTCTTGCCGCTGGAAGTACAACCTCTACGACCTCCCGTTTGGTGAAGAACGCCGTTCGATTAAGGGGGAAATACCAGAGGAGTTCTCCATGTCTGCGGTGGATATGTGTATGATTGACCATATTCCAGACATGATTGAAAACGGGGTAGATAGCCTGAAAATCGAAGGCCGAATGAAATCTGTCCACTACGTGTCAACCGTAACCAACTGCTACAAGGCTGCGGTTGATGCCTATCTTGAAAGTCCTGAAAAATTTGAAGCTATCAAGCAAGACCTGATTGATGAGATGTGGAAGGTTGCCCAACGGGAATTGGCGACAGGTTTCTACTATAGCTCACCGAGTGAAAATGAGCAACTCTTTGGAGCTCGCCGTAAGATTCCAGAATACAAATTCATCGCCGAAGTAGTGGCTTTTGATAAGGAAACCATGACTGCCACTATCCGCCAACGCAATGTCATCAACGAAGGTGACCAAGTGGAGTTCTACGGACCAGGTTTCCGTCATTTTGAAACCACTATTAAAGAGCTTCGTGATTCGACAGGTGAGAGGATTGACCGAGCCAATAAGCCAATGGAACTCTTGACGATCAAACTAGACCGCGAAATCTATCCTGGCGATATGATTCGTGCCTGTAAATCTGGCCTCATCAACCTCTACCAAGAGGACGGGCAATCCCTAACTATTCGTGCATAAACATAAAAAGGCTGAAATTTCAGCTTCAGAACGTAGATAAACTCTTAAAAATATAAAAATTGAAGAAGTTTGCGAAAGATAGCAAGTCATTAAACTCTTAGAAACATTGATATTTCGGTGTTTCTGAGAGTTTTTAATTTTCAATATAAAGAAAAAAGATTGAAGAAAATTGTCCAAAATGGACTTTTTCTTCAATCTGCAAGGCTGAAATTTCAGCCTTTTGTTTGTTGTTGAGAAGTCTTGATGCTATCTGGAACCAAGGTGACTTTTTTGATGTCCTCGATTTTTATAATGCTGGTAACCTGACGTTTGAAATTTTTTATGATAATCCGTTGGCGATCGGTATCATATTTCACAATGTCACCTGTGAAACTACGATCACCATAGATGACATGGACTGCAGCTTTTTTATATAAAGCCAGCTCCAAGTTATTCTTGATATCTTCCTTGCTATCTGGCTCAATAGACTTAGGAGTTTTGCCATGTTCTAAAAAGACGGTGATCTGCTCGAAAATAACTTCTAAAAACCTCTTCATGGCATAATCCTTTCAAACTTGATATAATTATATTATCTAATTTTTATAAAAATGACAAGCTTTTTCGAATAGATAAGTGAGGAGGTAACAAATGGCAGAATTTACATTTGAAATTGAAGAAAAATTATTGGTCTTATCTGAAAATGATAAAGGATGGACCAAGGAGCTTAATCGAGTATCTTTTAATGGAGCACCAGCCAAGTATGACATCCGTACCTGGAGCCCTGACCATACCAAGATGGGCAAGGGGATCACGCTCAGCAATGAGGAATTCCAAGTCCTCTTGGATGCCTTTGCTAATAAATAAATGAAAGAAGCCTAAGAAAAATAGGCTTCTTTTTTGATAACAGGTTGCAATAAACGATGACATATCATGACTAGTGTAATTTTAGCTAAATCAGGAAGAATGAAAGGCAGAACAGTCCATCCGATAGTGTCAGTCCAACTGGAACCTGAAACTAGCTTAAATACAAAACAGCCTATAAGGAAGCAACTTGCAGTTCCTAGTAGGCAGGCTAGAAAAATTGTAACTGGTGAGGAGTCTGATTTAGTGAGGGCAGAAGTGATGATAGTGTAGAGTAGAAACCCCCATAGAAAGCCAGATGTCGGTCCTGTGAGTGCAGCAAAGCCACCAGAAAAACCAGCAAAAACAGGTAAACCGATAGCGCCAAGAACTAGATATAAGCTGACACTTGTAATTGCCTCCTTGGGTTTGTATAGACAAGCTACTAAGCCGATAGCTAGGGTTTGTAATGTAAATGGTACAGGCCCGATAGACAGACTGATTTGTGAAAGGGTGGAAATTAAGGCTGTTCCAATAGCGATATAAACAAGTGATTTGATAGAAGTTGTTTTCATCTGTTATCCTCTTAAAATTTTATGGTTAACAAAAATTATAGTGAGATTGGATAAGAAAGTCAATGCTCTTTCATCGGATGTAACAACTCTATAGGTGATTTTTATAACAGCTAATAAGAAACTTATATAGTAAAAAACAACAAATTATATGTAAAACAACCTATACTTATGCTAGAATAATAAAAAAAGAAAGTGAGAATTTCTATGACAGAATTACTTGATATTTACCGTACTCTTAAATCTAAAACTTGGGTAGACTTGACTCACCAAATCAATGAAAAGAGCCCGCATTTCCCTGCGCTACCAGCTCTCGAAAAGAAAGCCCTATTTACTCATAAGGATGGCTTCTTTGTCGAACAATTTACGGTTGTGGGGCAGTATGGAACCCATATTGATCCTCCGATTCATTTTGTAGAAGGAGCTCGTTATCTTGATGAGATTGATTTGAAAGATTTACTCCTGCCACTCTACGTTATTGATAAATCAGCTGCTGTTATAGCAAATAATGACTACGAGATAACTAAGCAGGATATTTTAGACTTTGAGGCTGAATATGGTCCGATTGCGCCAGAATCTTTTGTTGCCTTTCGTTCGGATTGGTCAAAGCGCTGGCCTAGTCAAGATGCCATTCGTAATCTAGACGAAGATGGAGTTCAACGTACACCAGGATGGAGTCATGAAGCTCTAGAATATTTGATTGAAGAACGTCAGGTGAAAGCAGTTGGCCATGAAACATTGGATACCGATTCAGGAGTATCTGCAGCTAAACACGGAGGAAGTTTACCAGAAGAATACTATCTCCTATCAAAAGATATTTATCAGTTGGAAGTATTGGCAAACTTGGATCAGGTACCACCAACAGGTGCATTGATTTCAATCGCTTTTCCTCATTGGGAGAAGGCTTCGGGTTCACCAGTGCGAGCAATTGCTATATTACCATAAGAAAAAGTCCAGACAGTGCTGACCTTCATGTCTGGACTTTTTCAATTGAGTTAACGCATAGTAACAAATTCTTCAGAACCTGTCGGATGGATGGCGACAACGGCATCAAATTCTTCTTTTGTAGCTCCCATTTTGATAGCAACTGAGAATCCTTGAATCATTTCATCGACACCATAGCCAATGCCGTGCAGTCCAACGACTTTTTCATTTTCTCCCACAGTTACTAATTTAAACTTAGCCATTTGGCGATTGTTTGCTAGGGCAGTGTACATAGAAGTAAAGGCTGAAGTATAGACTTTTACATTGTCCTGACCGTATTGGGCAATCGCTTCGTCCTCAGTTAGACCAACGGTTCCGATAGCGGGGTGAGAAAAGACGACAGTTGGGATGGTTGTGTAATCCATTTTTGCGGTTGGTTTATTGTTAAATAAACGTTCTGCCAAAAGGCGACCTGCCTTGATTGCAACGGGTGTTAATTCTTTTTCACCAGTCACATCACCGAGGGCATAGATGCCTGGTACAGCTGTTTCTTGGTATTCATCCACAGCGATATGGCCAGACGGTGTCAACCGAACACCTGCTGCTTCAAGATTGAGCTGCTCCACATTTGGTTTACGACCAATTGCCCAGAGAACTTTTTGGGCAAGATGGCTACTTCCATCTTCAAAGTTAATTTGAATGAGGCCGTCCTCTGTTTTTTCAAGGCTGACGGGTGTTTTACCTGTATGGAGAGGAAGATTGGTTCGTTCCATTTCTTCCATCAAGGCATCAACAATGTAGGTATCAAAGCTACGAAGAGGGCGATTTCCACGAACAAAGAGGTCAGTTTGGACACCGAGTCCATGTAGGAGACCGGCCATTTCCACAGCGATATAACCAGCACCAATAACAGCCACAGAAGAAGGTAATTCTTCCCATGCAAAGACATCGTCAGATACAATCCCTAGCTCACTACCAGGAATAGCAGGGACTACCGGTTTGGCGCCAGTTGCGATGACAATGTGTTTTGCACGAATCAGTTCACCATTGACTTCAACCGTTTGATTATCCACAAAACGTGCGAAACCCTGGATAACTTCTACTCCGTTATTATTAAAAGTATTACCGTAGGATGCGCGTGAACGCTCAATATAGGCTTCGCGATTTTTACGCAAGGTGGCAAAATCAAATTTTACATCCTGGCTGGTAAAACCATACTCAGGTCCATAGTGGTGAATGGCTTCTGCTACCTGAGAACCGTACCACATAATTTTTTTGGGTACACAGCCAAGGTTAACACAGGTCCCGCCAAGGTGGCTTCCTTCGATCACAGCAGCCTTAGCCCCATAGATAGCAGCACGGTTCATAGTAGCAATACCGCCGCTGCCTCCACCAATGGCAATAATATCAAATTCTTTCATGAGTTTTTCTCCTCTAAATGATAATTATCTTCATTCTATCGTTTTTTTACTTATCAATCAAAAATCCGCTACGTTCTCTTACAAAATTGTAAGTAGGAAAAATACCGAACTTTTTGTAAAATAATTAAGAAAACACTTGCAAAAAAACGTGTATTTGTGTATTATAAAGACAATACAAAATAAATATGTTTTGAATTAGAAAAGGAGTATCATATGTTAAAGACAAAGAAGGCTAAAATTGCTTTGTTCAGTGGTCTCAGTGTTGCGGCTATTGCCTTAATTGGTGGTGCCTTGGTATTTGGAGGCGTATTAGGCGGTTCCTCACCAATTTCTACAGAGCAAGTTGCGACCAGTTTGACCTATACAGTAGCTAAAGAGGGATCGATTGCTTCATCGACCTTATTGACAGGAACGATTTCTGCAGCAGATGAACAATACGTTTACTATGATCCTTCAAAAGGAGATTTGAGCGAGGTCTTGGTTGAGCCAGGAACTCAGGTTGAAGTAGGAACACCATTGATTCGCTATGATGCAACAGAATTGCAGTCTGCTTTGGATACTGCTGTTCGTGGGCGTGATAAGATTGGACGTCAGATTTATGATTTGAGAAACAATGGTCAGACTGTTCAAACAACGGGTGATGCTGCAACAGATGAAGCGGCAACAGCTGCAGCTCAACGTTCAGTAGATATGCAGTTGGCAGACTTGAATGATTCGTACGCAGATGCACAAGCTGCTGTGGATAAAGCTTATACAGCCTTGCAAGAAGCTACCGTTACAAGTACAGTAGCTGGTACAGTTGTGGAAGTGAATAAATCTGTCTCAAAAAGTTCAACATCTAGCCAGACAGTGGTTCATATCGTTAACCAAGGTAGCTTACAGGTTACAGGTAACTTAACAGAGTATGATTTGGCAAATATTGCAGTTGATCAAGAAGTGAAATTAACCAGCAAGGTATACCCAGATAAGTCATGGACTGGTAAGATTACCTATATTTCTAACTATCCATCAACAGAGCAAACCGCAAGTGCAGTAGGAGGAGCAGGTGGTGGCTCAGGTGCCAAATATCCTTTCAAGGCTGCCTTGACCAGTGAATTGGGCGAATTGAAACAAGGTTTTACTGTGAATATTGAAGTTGTCAATACTACCAATCATATTTTAATTCCTGTAACAGCAGTTGTTCCAGAAGAAGATAAAAACTTTGTATGGACCATTGTTGAAGGGAAGGCTAAAAAAGTAGAGGTTACCCTTGGAAATGCAGATGCTCTCAATCAAGAGGTGACAGCAGGTATTGCAGCAGGAGATCAGGTCATTACTATTCCAACTCCAGACCTTGAAGAAGGAAAAGAGGTTGAAGCCAATGAAGAACCAACTTATTAGATTAACCAATATCAATAAATCCTATAAAAATGGTGATCAAGAGCTCAGAGTTCTAAAGGATATTGATTTAGAGGTGGAAGAGGGAGAATTTCTTGCTATTATGGGACCGTCTGGTTCAGGGAAATCAACCTTGATGAATATTATCGGTCTTTTAGATCGTTCCAGTTCAGGGAACTATTGGTTAGAAGGTGAAGAAGTCAGTCAACTTTCTGAGAAAAAATTAGCTCAGGTTCGGAATGACCAAATCGGGTTTGTCTTTCAACAATTTTTCCTGCTATCAAAACTCAATGCCCTTCAAAATGTTGAGTTACCTTTGATTTATGCAGGGGTTCCAGCCAATCAACGGAAAAAATTAGCCAAACGTTATTTGGAAAAAGTGGAGTTGGCTGAGCGGATGACTCACCTGCCATCTGAGCTATCAGGTGGTCAGAAACAACGGGTTGCCATTGCGCGTGCATTGGTCAATACACCAGCTATTATCTTGGCAGATGAGCCAACAGGTGCCTTGGATACTAAGACAGGCGAGCAGATTATGCAACTTCTGACAGAGTTGAATAATGAAGGAAAGACCATTATCATGGTTACACACGAACCTGAAATTGCTGCCTATGCCAAACGTAAAATCGTTTTGCGTGACGGTGTCATTACAGAAGATAGTAGAAGGGAGGAGGTATAGATGGAAAATTGGAAATTTGCCTTAAAATCTATCCTAGCTCACAAGATGCGTTCTCTCTTGACCATGTTGGGTATTATCATCGGTGTAGCAGCTGTTGTGATTATCGTTGCTATGGGAACGGGGATGTCTAAGAGTATTGAAAAGTCTCTGGCTGGTGATCAGAATAATGTTCAGGTTTATTTTACACCTTATATTCCTGTTGAAGGTGCAGGTACAACCGGGATTTTTGGCAGTATTGGTGGTGGTGAAATGTCAATGGAAGAAGAGCCAGATGTAACGGACACAATGTTAAAGGGGCTTTTGGAAATCGATGGGCTCAGTGGCTACTACATTAGTGCTTCAAGTACCTCTACTGTAGCAGCGGGCAATGCGCAAGCTGATAATGTCTTTATTACTGGTGTTAGTCAATCCTATTTTGACATAAAGGCATTAGAAATCTTGGCTGGCCGTCGTTTTACTGCTAACGATTACAGCCGATTTTCCCGTATTATCATGTTGGATGTTGCCTTGGCTGAGAAGCTTTTTGGTTCAACCGATGCAGCCCTCAACCAAATCGTCAGTGTCAATGCCAATTCTTACCTTGTAGTTGGTGTTTACAAAGATCCCAAAGCAGGTACTTCCCTCTATGGTTTCAACTCAGGCGGAAATGCCATTATGACCAATACGCAACTAGCTGCTGAAATGGGTACCAAGGAAAATAGTGGGCTCTATGTCCATGTAGAAGATGTGAGTAGAGCTGCTGAGGTTGGTCAGGCTGCCGCAGCATACTTGACCAACATTACAGGTCTAAAGGAAGCCCGTTATGATATCTATGATATGTCAGCTATGTTAGATGATTTTAAGAACCAAATGTCAGGTGTCACTACGTTTATCGGTGCTGTTGCAGGGATTTCACTTCTTGTAGGTGGTATCGGTGTTATGAACATCATGTTGGTATCTGTGACTGAGCGGACACGTGAGATTGGTCTTCGAAAAGCTCTGGGGGCAACCCGAGGAAATATCTTGATGCAGTTCTTGATTGAAGCTATGGTCTTGACCACTTTAGGTGGAGCAATCGGTTTAGCTATCGCTCAAGCCATTGTGTTTATTCTCAACGCTACAAAGGTTATGGGAGAGATGACAGCTGAAATATCAATACCGGTTGTATTAGGAAGTTTAGCTTTCTCAGCAGTGGTCGGTATTGTCTTTGGTGTCCTACCAGCCAACAAGGCTTCTAAGTTGGATCCGATTGAGGCCTTGCGTTACGAATAATATGATGAAACGATTAGGTTTTCCTAGTCGTTTTATTTTGTGAGCAAAGCTCTTGATATTATCACTAGTTAGAGACAAAATAATACCATTAAATAAGTAAAATATGTAAAGGAGAACACATCATGGTAGAATTAGGTATTTCAACATTTGGCGAAACAACTCCACTAGAAAAAACAGGGGAAACTTACAGCCACGACGAGCGGATTCGCCAGCTAGTCAAAGAAATCGAACTAGCTGATGCGGTGGGTCTTGATGTTTATGGGATTGGTGAACATCACCGAGAAGATTTTGCGGTTTCTGCACCTGAGATTGTGCTGGCAGCTGGTGCCGTCAATACCAAGCATATCAAGCTAACATCAGCAGTTTCTATCCTTTCTTCCATGGACCCAGTAAGGCTATATCAGCAGTATACCACCATTGATGCTTTGTCAAATGGCAGAGCGGAAATCATGGCGGGTCGTGGTTCCTTTACGGAGTCATTTCCCTTGTTTGGCTATGACTTGGCCGACTATGAGGAGTTATTCGATGAAAAGCTAGATATGCTTCTGGAAATCGACAAGAAAACCAATCTCAAGTGGGATGGGCATTTTACCCAGTCTGTCGATAATAAGCCAGTCTATCCACGTCCTGTTCAGGAAGATTTTCCGATCTGGGTTGCAACTGGGGGCAATGTAGAGTCTACCATCAAGATTGCTAAGAAAGGCCTGCCAATCGTGTATGCAGTCATTGGTGCAGGTGTCCATCGCTTTAAACCTTTAGTCGATGCTTATCGCAAGGTTGCTCGCAACTCAGGTCATGATCCAAAGAAAACGAAAGTTGCAGCCCATTCCTGGGGTTGGATTGCAGACGACCATGACAAGGCTGTGGAAGAATACTATCATCCAACCAAAGTAATTACGGACAATATTGCCAAAGACCGCCCACATTGGAGCGAGATGACCAAGGCGCAATATCTCTACTCTCTGACAGACGAAGGAGCAACCATCGTCGGGGATCCAAAACGAGTCGCTGAAAAAATTATCAAGACTATTGAAACACTTGACTTGGACCGTTTCTTCCTTCATCTCCCAACCGGCTCAATGCCACATGAAGATGTCCTCCGTGCTATCGAACTCTACGGAAAAGAAGTTGCGCCAATTGTCCGAGATTATTTTGCAAAAAAAGAAGAGAATCAGTCCCAAGACTGATGAGATAGTTGATAGGATGAGCTATACTATAGTCAATCCTAAATATTTTTCATAATCTCCTGAAAATCCTGACCATATGGTTGGGATTTTTTGCATGCAAAAACACTCTTGGAATTTCCAAGAGTGTTTTACGTATCGGTGTTAAACAGTTTGTAATTTTTATTTCATCGTAGGGAGTGAAAAGGTCTAGTAGACCTTTTCAGCCAATCGCCAAGAAACTGGAGAGCGATTGGTACATTCTAGTGAAAACAATCCTAGTAAGCTACTCTTGCTTATTTCATCGTCGGAAATAGGAGTACATCCCGAATAGTAGTGGTATCTGTCAGGAGCATGCAGAGACGGTCGATACCGATTCCGAGGCCGCCTGTTGGTGGCATACCGTATTCGAGGGCTTCGATGTAATCGTAGTCAACGCCTGTCGCTTCGTCGTCACCGAGTTCTTTAGCTTTGGCTTGGGCTTCGAAGCGTTCCAATTGGTCGATTGGGTCGTTCAATTCTGTAAAGGCGTTTCCGTATTCCTTGGTCATGATGAAGAGCTCGAAGCGGTCTGTGAAGCGTGGGTCTTCATCGTTTTTCTTAGCCAGTGGAGATACGGCTACTGGGTGACCATAGACGAAGGTTGGTTGGATAAGAGTTGCTTCAACGTACTCTTCAAAGAAGCTGTTGATGATTTGACCAACTTCTGTATGGTGTTTTTCTACAGGGACTTTGTGCTCAGCTGCTAGGGCTTTTGCTTCTTCGAAGCTCATTTCTTGCCAGAAGTCCACGCCAGTTTGTTCCTTAATAGCGTCAACCATGTGGATACGCTTGAATGGCTCATGGATAGCAATTTCAGTGCCCTGATAAGTCACAGGACCATCGCCGACAACAGCCTTGGCAGTGTGCTGGATAATACTTTCGGTCAAGTCCATGATGTCTTGGTAGTCTGCATAAGCTTGGTAAACCTCAATGGAAGTGAACTCAGGGTTGTGGGTCGCATCCATACCTTCGTTACGGAAGATACGGCCGATTTCATAAACGCGTTCCATACCGCCGACAATCAAGCGTTTGAGGTGGAGTTCTGTCGCGATACGAAGGACCATGTCAATGTTTTGGGCATTGTGGTGGGTGATGAATGGACGAGCTGCAGCACCACCAGCTTCATTGTGAAGGACAGGTGTTTCCACTTCCAAGAAACCAAGTCCGTCAAGGTAACGGCGGATTTCTGAGATAATTTTTGAGCGGGTCACAAAGCGATCAAAGCTCTCGCGGTTAGTAATCAAGTCCAAATAACGTTTGCGGTAGCGGGTCTCGATGTCTGTCAAACCGTGGAATTTTTCTGGCAATGGGCGGAGCGCTTTAGACAAGTGAGTCAACTTGCGAGCATGGATAGACAACTCACCAACGTTTGTCTTGAAAACATCCCCCTCGACACCGATAAAGTCACCAAGGTCTGCTTTTTTGAAGATTTCATAGTTTTCTTCGCCAACATCATCCTTACGAACGTAGATTTGAATCTGGCCTTCGCGGTCTTGAATGTGAGCAAAACCTGCCTTACCCTTACCACGCTTGGTCATAATACGACCTGCAATGATTGCTGTTTGGCCCAATTCTTCCAAGTCTTCTTTTGATTTGTCTTCGTACTGGGCCTTCAATTCAGCTGAGTTGGCAGAACGCTCAAAACGTTTTCCAAATGGGTCAATGCCCTGTTCAGCAAGAGCCGTCATTTTCTCACGACGGACAATCTGTTGGTCATTTAATTCTTCAAAATGTTCAGTTGACATAAAAATTTTATTCCTCCAAAGTCTGTTATTTCTATTTTATCATAGAAGAGAGAAAAAATCAGTATAAATTGCTAATAGGATAGGAAAAAACAGCAGAAAATTCTACTGTTTTGCTTTATAGCTGGTATCATTCCAAGCTAATTCTGTAAAGTTTTCGAAATCGCTTGTTTCTAAAATAGTAACCGATGCATTATCCAAACCACCTCGGTGACGGAGCTGGGCTGGTGGAAAACCAAGTAGGCGATGGATAGAAGCGGTTAGAAAGGTACCATGGCTGACGATGAGGACTGTTTCCATGTCTTGCCCTTTCAGCGATTGGACAAAGTCCACCATTCGTTGAGTTACTTGGCGAACGCTCTCAGCTTCAAATAAGTCATTGTTAAAAAGTGCTAGATTATGTTTGAGTGCCCAGGCTTGTTTGGGGTAGATGGCACGAAAAATTGCTATCTTGCTTCCTTCTAACGTTCCAAAATTCCATTCACGTAATTGTTGTGTGGTTAGAACGGTTTGGCAATGGTGATTGGCTTTTGCAATTTCTACGGCAGTGCTATGTGCGCGCTGCAAATCACTAGAATAAATAGCATCAAAGGGGATTTCAGCAAGGTATTTGCCTAGTTTTTCTAAATCCTGATAAGATTCAGGCAAAAGAGCTGAATCACCAGAATAGCCTTGAAAGCGCCCCTCCAAATTCCATTCGGTTTTACCGTGACGGACAAAGTAGATTTTCAAGTCTAGTCCCTCCCCTCAATCAAATCAGCAAAGTCAGCTTTTACAAAATCAGCTAATACCTGACTGTCAATTCGAATTGACCGACCAATTTCTCCAGCAGACACAATCATCTGGCCTTTTTCGAGTGCAGACTGGTCAATGTAGATAGGGAAGTTGTGTTTTTGCCGTATTCCGATTGGATTGTTGGCACCGTGGACGTAGCCAGTTGTTTTTTCCAAGTCCTTTTGTGGAATCATGCTGACTTTTTTATTGCTAGAAATTTTGGCTAATTTTTTCTCAGACAGGTGCTCGGTGATGGGTACGATTCCAATGACAGGTCCTGTCTTATCTCCGGTCAATGCTAGTGTTTTGTATATATCTTTTTCTTCAATTCCTGGTGGCAGTTGCCCATCTAGGGCATTTAAAACAAGGCTATCATGATCGATCTTAGCCTTGTCTAATATTTGGTCCACCAAGGTTTTTTTGATTTTAACCTTTTTAGCCATTATTTGTATTTTTCCTCTAGTTTGCTCATCCAAAGTCCCAACCATGCTCCTAGTATAAATAGCACAAGGGCAGCAATCCATGTAACAAAGTTAGTTCCAGCATAGGAAATAGACTCTTTGTTGCTTGCTTGTGGCACCAAAATTAGGAGAGTAGAAGATGATACGATGCCAATGATGAAGTGATAAACGCGTGAATGATAGGTTTTCAATGCATGGTCCATTGCTTTTGAAAAGGCAACCATTGCAAGAACGCCACCGATTGCGATTGGTAGGAAGGTACCGAATAGATCAAGTGATTTGAAACCATTTAGCATTGGTGTGTAGATACCCAAAATCAATAGTAAGTTTGAAGGGCTGAGTCCAGGAACAAGTACCCCTAAAGCAATCAAGGCACCTGCCAATACAAAACTAGCAAAAGTAGCTGGAAGTGTCCCGACAAGATCGCTCAAATTGTAAAGTAGGAGGCCAGAAATAATGAATGTCCCAATCAACCAGGCCAAATCAATGCTATCTCGTTTGCTCTTTTGAGTTGATTCTTTAAGTAGGCTAGGAATAGTTCCCACGATTGCTCCCGCAAAGGCCCACAAAACTGGGACTTGGAAATGTTGCAATAAAAATTCTACAGGGAAAGAGAAAAGTGCGATTCCCAAAATTCCACCAATTCCTACAGGAACAAAATAAAGAAAGTTTTCCTTGAAATCTTTTCGAATATTTGCTAAAAATCCAATTAGTCGCTCATAGATTCCGAGGATAGCAGCGAGTACCCCCCCAGAGACACCAGGTAAGATAAAGCCGAGTGCGATAATCATACCTTTAATAATTCTTGAAATCCAAGAAGCCATAATTTCCTCCAAAATGTATTATAACGTTCCTATTATAGCATAAAGCAAGTAAAAATAATTAAAAAGACTGCCTGTTAGATAAAATCCAGCAGGCAGTTTTGGTTAAAGATTGTAAAAACCTGGTCTTGCTTTGTAGAGTAAGATGAGCAGAATAGAGGCAATTGCAGTGGAAGGAAGAATATAGCTGATATTGTAGGTAAAGGAATAGAACCAGACAGGGGTACCAGCTGGGGCATAGTCTGCGTAGAAAATAATTCCTGATAAGAAGGTGGCTACCAATCGGATGCTTCCTCCTAGAAAACTAGCCAGAGTAATGATGAGAGTAGCATTTTTTAGATTTTTTTGTTTGGATAGGGTGGGTGCCACTAAGCCTGCTAAACCAATTCCGGCGTAAGAAAGTGCGTAGTCAAGAAAAACTTGAAAAACGTTTAGGAAGTAGCCACCGTAGAAAAGTTGAATGGTTCCTACAATACCACCAGTAAGAACTCCCACCCCTAGTCCGTGGCGCAGAGCAAGCAGTAAGATTGGAAGCATGACTAAAGACACAGATCCACCTTGGGGCATTGTAAAGAGTGGGAATTTATCAAAGACGAGGGCAATGGCAGAAAATATAGCAACTTCGGCTAGGATGGGTAATTTTGATGTGGACATAAAAAGACTCCTTTGTAGATGGTCAACAAAGGAGTGTTTATAGCAGAGTATAGTATCATTCTATAAAGCACACAATTCCTACGCTAGTTTTAACTAGATCAGGTTCGAGGATTTCGCAGTCGCGATCTCAGCCGAAGCACTCCTTTGTGTAAATGTAATTAGTGAGATTATAACATTTTATTCAGGTGTTGTAAATAGTTTCTGATAAACTTCATTAGGATCCTTCAGGGTAGTAATAATGTTGAGGTCTAGGTGGTGCTCAAAGCCGTTTACATAACCACGTGAGGTATATTGGTGAAGATCGTAGTCCAAGTCAGTATTTGGAGCGGCATTGTAGTAGCCAGAATCATCACCGTATGTAGGAATCCAGACTGCATCAAATTTATCCACATTGATGCTGTGGTCTTCCATGAAATAGGTTCCGACGTAAATTCCAATGTTTTTAGCACCGAGAGTTTCTAACTCTTTTCGAAAAGCCTCCACTCCAGCATTCATATCATCCATGGTATATTCTTCAACGTCTAACCAATAGAAGGTTGGCTTGTATTTATTTGCGGCCTTATAAAAGCTTCGAGCTTCCTCCTGCATGCTCTCAATACTATTTCCCGTGACATAGGCATAGACAGCAACAGGAATATTTCTTGCCTGGAATTCTTTAATATGGGTATCAAAGGATTTATCTAACCCATTTTTATCAGTCGCTGTATTTTCGTTTTTAGTGTGTGAGCCACTTTGAATACGAACGATTGCGCCAGAAATGTTTTTGCTAAGGGTATCGTAGTCAATTTCAGACGGTCTCTGCCAAGCAGAAACGTCGACGATAGGTTTCATTTCGAGCGCATTTGCAATGTAATAACTTGAACTAGAATTTGTTGTTTTAGAACTTGTACTGGTGTTTGATTGTTTGACTGCGGGTTCATTAGCCACCTCCGTCTTATTCACAGTATTTCCAGTCACCCCAGTGATGAAAATAAGAGCAAAGAAGGATAGGAAAAAAACAACAACAATCATCGGATTTAGTTTCTTTCTCATCTCATCAATTCTACCGTAAAATCATGAAAAAATCAAAAAAATACGATTCAAGAAATAGTAAAGGGGACCTCTAAAAACTCCCAAAATTGCGAATTTGGAGTTACAAAAACCTTGTTAAATCAACATTTTAAATTTTAGAAAATTAGTTTTTAGAGGTCCCCTAAAAGATTATCTGAACTTGACATAATAAAGGGAATAGGGTAGGCTAAATTGGTATGCATGACAAAAGTGAAAAAGTAAGACGTGTTAGTCAGCTAGTTGTTCTGTCCTCTTTGACGATTGTTTTAAGGGTGGTTTTTGGGCCATTTCCCAATATAAAGCCTCTCACGGCTATTTTCCTCATTGTTCTGTCCTATTTCAGTTTGCTGGAGAGCTGGATATTGATGATACTAGTAATGGTAGGGAGTGGCTTGCTTTTTGGATTTGGCACAGTTGTTTTGTGGCAAGTTCTTAGTTTTGCTTTTATCCAATTTATATGGTGGTTGGTAATCGGTCCTTTTATCAAAAAAGAGAACATTCCCTTGTGGCTACAGAGTCTTCTGGCGGGGATTCTTGTCTTTTTGTATGGGCTAACGATAAGTTTTTTATCTGCTACACAGTTTGGGACTTCCCCTATCGTCTTTTGGCTTAATGGTCTAGTCTTTGATGGTTTACACGCTGCTTCAACAGTTTTGTTTTATCCAATTATTGATTATATTTTTAGGAGATTTTATAAATGAAAAAAATTAGTATTATGTTGATGGTTGTCTTCTCGCTCTTCTTGGCTGCTTGTACAAACACTACTGAGAAACAGAGTGACTCGGCTATCGAAGTCACTTTGCAGATTACAACCAAGGACAAAGAGGATCGTCAGGGAGTCACTGCGGAAGAAGGTGCTAGTGTCATGGATGTACTTAAAGAACATCATGATATTGTAGAAGACAATGGTTTGATAACAGAAATTGATGGTGTTAGCCAAGATACGAGTACCAATACATACTGGATGTATAAAGTTAATGGCCAAATGGCTGATAAAGGGGCGAAAGACCTTACAGTTGCGAATGAGGATGAAATTGAATTTTATCTTGAAACATTTGAATAGATATGAAAGGCTTCGGCCTTTTTCTTGTCGACAAAAGTTAGTTCCGAATGTTTGCAGAGCAACTTAGAAAGTGATAAGTATTTTTATACAAAGTATGCTATAATAAGAGCTATACTCGAAGAAGGTTGGATAAGCAATGAAGATTGACAAACGTCAGTTGTTGAATTACTCCATACTGATTCCCTATCTCATCTTATCGGTGATTGGGTTGGTCATGGTCTATTCGACAACCAGTGCTACGCAAATTATTAATGGTGGAAATCCATTTAAAACAGTGATTAACCAGGCAGGATTCTGGATTGTCAGCTTGGTAGCAATCTATACGATTTATCGTATGAAATTAAGTTTTTTACGCAAGAAAGCCGTTATCTATTCGGTTATTTTGGTAGAAGTATTTCTGTTAGCTATTTCTCGGTTGTTTACTCCGATTAACGGGGCTCATGGCTGGATTCCTCTGCCAATCGCAGGAACCTTGCAGCCGGCAGAATATTTGAAATTAATTATCATTTGGTATCTGGCACATGAGTTTGCAAAACAACAGGCGGATATTCGGACTTATGACTATGTATCGTTGATTAAAGGAAGTTGGATTCCGAAAGAGTTTACAGATTGGCGGGTGGTCAGTCTGCTCCTCCTAGGTCTAGTTGCGACACTGCCAGACTTGGGAAATGCGACGATTATTGTGCTGATTATGGTCGTGATGATTAGTGTGAGTGGGATTGCCTATCGCTGGTTTTCAACAGCGTTTTTGGGAATTGTGGCCGCCTCAACAGTTATTCTAGGGACTATTCGTATTTTGGGTGTAGAAACGGTGGAAAAAATTCCGCTCTTTGGTTATATTGCTCGTCGTTTCGCGGCCTATTTTGATCCATTTGGTAATGCCACCAATGCAGGTCTTCAATTGACTCATTCTTACTATGCGATGAGTAACGGTGGATGGCTTGGACGTGGCTTGGGAAATTCGATTGAGAAAAAGGGGTATCTACCAGAGGCCCACACCGACTTTGCGTTTTCGATTGTCATTGAAGAACTCGGTTTTGTCGGAGCTAGTTTAATTCTAGCCTTATTGTTCTTTTTGATTATTCGAATTATTATTGTAGGCGTCCGTGCTCGTAGTCCATTTAATGCGATGATGGCACTTGGAATGGCAGGTATGCTTTTGATTCAAACATTTGTCAATATCGGAGGAATCTCAGGAATTATTCCTGCAACGGGGGTAACTTTCCCCTTCTTGTCACAGGGTGGATCGAGTCTTTTGATTATTTCCATCGGGATAGGGTTTGTTTTGAATATTGATGCTAGTGAAAAACGTCGATTAATTGAAGAAGAAATAGAGCGTACGCTAATTTAGAGATAGGAAAGAGGTAGGAGATGGCTATTCAAAAATTAGAAAACTATAACAACAAGGAAGCAATCCGTGAAGAAGTAACGATTCTAACATCTATTTTGGAAGAAGTAGCAGCCCAAATGATGCCTGCAGAGACCTTTGCTAAAATTGTAGAATTATCTCAATTGTCTCGTCAGGATGATTATCAGGCATTGATTGCTATTATCAGTCAGTTGAATAATGATGAACTAGCAGTTATTTCTAGATACTTTGCTGTTTTGCCACTTTTGATTAATATATCAGAAGATGTTGACTTGGCCTATGAAATCAACCATCAAAACAATATTGAACAAGATTATCTTGGTAAGATTTCAACAACAATTGATATGGTTTCCAAACAAGAAAATGCAGCTGAAATCCTTGAAAAGTTGAATGTTGTTCCAGTCTTGACAGCCCATCCTACTCAGGTTCAACGCCAGTCTATGCTTGATTTAACCAAGCATATTCATGAGTTGCTTCGTCGTTATCGCGATGTAAAATTGGGCTTGCTCAATAAAAACAAATGGGAAGATGAGCTCCGTTGTTACATTGAAATTATCATGCAGACGGATATGATTCGTGAGAAGAAGTTGAAGGTAACCAACGAAATCACAAACGTTATGGAGTATTACAATTCTTCCTTTATTAAGGCTGTCACTAAGTTGCAGCGGGAATACAAACGTTTGGCTGCTGAGAAAGGAATCGTCTTAAATAATCCTCGTCCAATTACAATGGGTATGTGGATTGGGGGAGACCGTGATGGAAATCCATTTGTTACTGCAGAGACCTTGAAGCTGTCAGCCTTGACTCAGTGTGAAGTTATTATGAATTATTACGATGAGCAACTCTATAAACTCTATCGGAATTTTTCGCTCTCAACTTCCATTGTAAATGTATCTACAGCGGTTAAGATGCTGGCGGATTTATCTGAAGATAGTTCTGTCTACCGTGAAAATGAGCCTTATCGTCGTGCTTTTCACTATATTCAGATGAAACTTGCAAATACAAGAGATTATCTAGTTCACAATAAGCCGTCAGATGTCCGCTATAGTAATGTAGCCGAGTTTAAAGCTGATTTATTAGCCATCAAACAATCTTTGGTCGAAAATAAATCTATGGCGCTATTGAAAGGTGATTTTACAGAATTACTTGAAGCGGTCGAAGCGTTTGGTTTCTACCTAGCTAGTATCGATATGCGCCAAGACTCTTCTATTCATGAAGCAAGTGTTGCGGAGCTATTGGCCTCTGCCCGTATCGTAGAAGACTACTCCAGTTTATCTGAGGAAGCTAAATGCCATGTTCTTTTGAAACAGTTGGAAACAGATCCACGCATTCTTTCTGCAACGCACATGCCAAAGTCAGAACAATTAGAAAAAGAATTGGCCATCTTTGCTGCTGCGCGTGAATTGAAAGATAAGCTAGGTGAGGAAATCATCAAGCAACATATTATTTCACACTCGGAGAGTGTTTCTGATTTGCTGGAATTAGCTGTCCTATTAAAAGAAGTTGGTCTAGTAGATGTCGATAAGGCCCGTGTTCAGATTGTTCCACTTTTTGAGACAATCGAGGACTTAGATAATGCACCTGATACCATGCGTCAATATCTGCAATTAGATTTGGCGAAACGTTGGATTGCAGGCAATAAATACTACCAAGAAATCATGCTTGGCTACTCAGATTCCAACAAGGATGGTGGCTACCTATCCTCCGGCTGGACACTCTACAAAGCACAGAATGAATTGACGCAAATTGGTCAAGACTACGGAGTAAACATCACCTTCTTCCACGGTCGTGGAGGGACTGTTGGTCGTGGTGGTGGTCCTTCCTACGATGCGATTACATCTCAGCCATTTGGTTCTATCAAGGACCGGCTTCGTTTGACAGAACAAGGCGAAGTGATAGGCAATAAATACGGTAACAAAGACGCAGCCTACTATAATTTAGAAATGCTGGTATCTGCAACGCTTGACCGTATGGTTACACAAATGATTACCGATCCAAATGAAATCGATGGCTATCGCGAAACCATGGATGAAATTGTATCAGATAGCTATCGTATTTATAGAGATCTTGTGTTCAACAATCCACATTTTTATGATTATTTCTTTGCCGCTAGTCCAATTCGTGAAGTATCAAGCCTGAACATTGGCTCACGTCCTGCGGCTCGAAAAACCATCACAGAAATCGGTGGTTTGCGTGCGATTCCATGGGTATTCTCCTGGTCACAAAACCGTGTCATGTTGCCAGGGTGGTATGGTGTTGGTTCAAGTTTCAAACGCTTTATTGATAAGAACCCTGATAATTTGTCTAAGTTACAAAAAATGTACGAATCCTGGCCATTCTTCCGTTCACTTCTATCAAACGTGGATATGGTATTGTCTAAATCCAATATGAATATCGCATTTGAATATGCTAAAATGTGTGAAAGCGAAGAGGTACGAAATATCTTCCATGTCATTTTGGATGAGTGGCAGTTGACCAAAGAAATTATTTTGTCAATCGAGCAAAATGATGAGCTTTTAGCAGAACTACCGTTCCTAAAAGCTAGTCTTGATCATCGCATGCCGTATTTCAACGTACTTAACTATATTCAGATTGAGTTGATTAACCGCCTTCGTCGTGGAGAACTCAGCAAGGAACAAGAAAGCTTGATTCACATCACCATCAACGGTGTGGCAACAGGTTTACGAAATTCTGGTTAATCTTATTTAAGCAACTTCTTCGGAGGTTGCTTTTTTAATACGGTAAAGGATATAATATTTTTAAAAAATGTGTAACCAAACACATTTTCATTCGTTTTATCAGTGAAGGGAGGGGATAAGTATCAAACTAGATCAATATGAAAAAGAAATTATTGGTATTGCAGAGGAGATTTCCTACTATTTGCAAAAATCAGGAGCCGGCCCAGCTGACAGTCAGGATATTGCCCAAGATGTTCTAGTCAAATTGCTTGAATCTGATATTGTCCTTCCTTTCGAAAAACTAAGAGCTTGGCTTTACCGATCTGCAGTTCGGGCTTACATTGACAAATACAGGCGAGACAAGCGCTACCATGAAATTTTACAAAAGGAGTTTTTTACACCTGAAAATTTTTTGGTCTATGACCAAGAAGATTATGAGGAACTCTATCAAGCTGTTGCAGACCTGCCAGAAAAATACCAGCAAGTGATTGACTTATACTACTTCCAAGATATGAGTGTCAAAGAGATTGCGCATATTTTAGGTGCTGGTCAAAGTTGGGTGAAAATCAGCCTTTACCGTGGACGCAAACAGTTGAGGAAAGCACTAGAAGAGAGAGGATATGACTATGAAGACTTTTGAAGAAGTGACAAAAAAGAGTAAGCGGAAGAATTTATGGAAGACCGTTGGGCTTAGTAGTATAGTGGGAATTGTTTTACTATTATCCAGTCTCTATGCCCTCCGTTTGTTTTCTAACTATCGGAGTCAGCAGGCACAGGAGCATTTTAATCGTGTCCTTCAGGTAACCTATCCAAATGTAGATGTGGAACGATTCTATGTTAATGAAATAGGAATTGTTTCAGGCTATGTTGATTATAATTTATCAAAGGATTTGGCAGGTGTGCCTTTTGCGTTTGGGCATCTGGAAGTAGATTATAACTTATATGGAATCTTTGCTAATTTTGGTCAGTATTTCCCAGAGGGTTCTGAAGAATATTACTACCACCAAGATAGCAACAGCAAGTTACCGATCTTTTACAATACTAAAACAGCTTCTGGCCGTCAGGAATTATCCTATACTAAGGAGATGAAAGGGCAGCTA
Organism: Streptococcus suis; assembly: GCF_046032535.1. Taxonomy (GTDB): domain Bacteria; phylum Bacillota; class Bacilli; order Lactobacillales; family Streptococcaceae; genus Streptococcus; species Streptococcus suis_AK. The sequence goes on from NZ_JARQPL010000027.1 coordinate 23,931, forward strand.
ATAGAAGTGGCCATTACCTTTGATAAGAAATATACATTAGCAGAGATAAGGAACATGGTCCCAAATAACCTCAAAAAGAATTGGTATTGGATTGGGACGGAAAAATCTCAGCTGAGAACAGAATACTTATCCCTAGTCAGTCTATTCGGCATGGATTCCGAACAACTACAAGCAGTGACAGCAGAAGTAGCCACAGATGACCTTGTTCCTTATACAAGCCCCCTTACTGTGATGAAAGAATTGGTGGACTACCAAGGCGATTACGCCCTCTCTCCTGAAATCAAGGGTGATGTACAAGCTTATGTCAACAAATTCGGCGACACCGACTTCACCCAGCAAGCAGAGATTGATAGATTAGAATTCGCAGGCATTATTCTCACAGGCAGAGCAGAAGACTTTGTAGAGCTAGAAAATGCCGACTGGATCTACGCTTCCAGCATCGGAGCCAGTGTCCAAAATCAGCCCTATTATCAGCTAGATGTGGAATAAATCAGAAAAACGGTAGAAAATGCTTGCAATTCTGCTACAATTTGATAGAATAGTAAGGTAAAGTTAGACCGTATTGCCTACTGTCTATCTATAAAATATATTTTATTGGAGGCTTTTACCAAAATGGCAAAAGAAAAATACGATCGTAGTAAACCCCACGTTAACATTGGTACAATTGGACACGTTGACCACGGTAAAACTACTTTGACAGCAGCTATCACAACTGTATTGGCACGTCGCTTGCCTTCATCAGTTAACCAACCTAAAGACTATGCGTCTATCGATGCTGCTCCAGAAGAGCGCGAGCGCGGTATCACTATCAACACTGCACACGTTGAGTACGAAACTGAAAAACGTCACTATGCTCACATCGACGCTCCAGGACACGCGGACTACGTTAAAAACATGATCACTGGTGCTGCTCAGATGGACGGTGCGATTCTTGTAGTAGCTTCAACTGACGGTCCAATGCCACAAACTCGTGAGCACATCCTTCTTTCACGTCAGGTTGGTGTTAAACACCTTATCGTCTTCATGAACAAAGTTGACTTGGTTGACGATGAAGAATTGCTTGAGTTGGTTGAAATGGAAATCCGTGACCTTCTTTCAGAATACGATTTCCCAGGTGATGATCTTCCAGTTATCCAAGGTTCAGCTCTTAAAGCTCTTGAAGGTGACACTAAGTACGAAGACATCGTTATGGAATTGATGAACACTGTTGATGAGTACATTCCAGAACCAGAACGCGACACTGACAAACCATTGCTGCTTCCAGTCGAAGACGTATTCTCAATCACTGGTCGTGGTACTGTAGCATCAGGACGTATCGACCGTGGTACAGTTCGTGTTAACGACGAAATCGAAATCGTTGGTCTTCAAGAAGAAAAATCTAAAGCAGTTGTTACTGGTGTTGAAATGTTCCGTAAACAACTTGACGAAGGTCTTGCCGGCGATAACGTTGGTGTGCTTCTTCGTGGTGTACAACGTGATGAAATCGAACGTGGTCAAGTTATCTCTAAACCAGGTTCTATCAACCCACACACTAAATTCAAAGGTGAAGTTTACATCCTTACTAAAGAAGAAGGTGGACGTCACACTCCATTCTTCGACAACTACCGTCCACAGTTCTACTTCCGTACAACTGACGTAACTGGTTCAATCAAATTGCCAGAAGGTACTGAAATGGTAATGCCTGGTGATAACGTTACTATCGACGTTGAATTGATCCACCCAATCGCCGTTGAACAAGGTACTACTTTCTCTATCCGTGAAGGTGGACGTACTGTTGGTTCAGGTATGGTTACAGAAATCGAAGCTTAATTCGATTGAGTTCCCAGAAATAACAATTATAGTCAGACAACTTAATTGTAACTCTCTACTTTCGGGTAGAGAGTTTTTCTGTAAGTATTCATAAAATGCACAGAAATTCTTTAATCTTAGCTAAGTTTATGCTATAATGTACCTTGTACAATAAATATAGAAGAGGTAAGTGAAATGTCACGTAAACCAATCATTGCCGGTAACTGGAAAATGAACAAAAATCCTCAAGAAGCACAAGCATTCGTTGAGGCTATTGCAGGAAAATTGCCTGCAGGAGACAAAATTGAAGCAGCTATCGCAGCTCCAGCTGTAGATTTGAACGCTCTTTTGTGGTTCGCTAAAGATTCTGAATTGAAAGTTGCTGCTCAAAACTGCTACTTTGAAGATGCTGGTGCCTTCACTGGTGAAACATCTCCAAAAGTATTGGCTGAAATGGGTGTTAACTATGTTGTTATCGGTCACTCAGAGCGTCGTGATTACTTCCACGAAACTGATGAAGATATTAATAAAAAAGCTCATGCAATCTTCCGTAACGGTTTGACTCCAATCATTTGTTGTGGTGAGTCACTTGAAACTTACGAAGCTGGCAAAGCAGTTGAATTCGTAGGTGCACAAGTTTCTGCAGCTTTGAAAGACTTGACTGCTGAACAAGTAGCATCACTTGTTATTGCTTACGAGCCAATCTGGGCAATCGGTACTGGTAAATCAGCTACTAAAGACGATGCACAAAACATGTGTAAAGCTGTCCGTGACGTTGTTGCTGCTGATTTCGGTCAAGAAGTTGCAGACAAGGTTCGCGTTCAATACGGTGGTTCTGTAAACCCATCAAACGTTGCTGAATACATGGCATGTCCAGACGTTGACGGTGCGCTTGTTGGTGGTGCATCACTTGAAGCAGAAAGCTTCTTGGCTTTGTTGAACTTCTAATGTAGTCATTTAGTTTTTCTTTTATTACTTCGACGTAAGAGGAAACTCCGTTTCCTTATTTCCAACTTCAAACACTCCACTGGATTGTTTGAACTCGCTTTGCCGCACTCTGCAGGGGTGACTTGCTCCGCAAGTGCTATCTCCAACCTTGCACAGTCACTCGACTGTACAAGCTGTCTGCAGCTTGTTACCTAGTACTAAAAGTAAACTAAAAGATTATAACAAAAAGCATCGGATTTTGAATTCGATGCTTTTTGTTATATTTTAAGAGGCTATTTCAGTACCCATTCTCTCAGAGCGTGGGCTACACCGCTCTCATCATTTGACTTCGTAATGTATTTGGCGATTTTCTTCAATTCAGGATTTCCGTTTTCCATGACAACAGGATTACCAACAACTTCCAACATTGGACGGTCATTTTCTTGGTCACCGATGGCCATGGTTTGATCCATTGTTAGTCCAAGCTTCTCAGCTAGATGAATGATAGCTTGTCCCTTGTTAACAGTTTTAGGGGTAATTTCCAAATAAAATGGTGCTGATTTTGCTACGTTGTACTTCTCAGTCAAGCTAGTCGGTAGAAGTGGAATAGCAGCATCAAGAATTTCTGGCTCATCAACCATCATTGTTTTGATGATTTCCTTGTCAGCCATTTCTTCAGGAGTGCGATAGAAAATGGGTGCACTTACTAATGTGGATTCGTAAATGGTGTATTTACCGATGTTACGGTTAGCAGTATAGATGCCTTCCTTGGTGCTGGCATGCATTGGGAGCATGAGTTTACGGGCAGCAGATTCGATGTCGAGATAATCCTCATAAGTCAAGGTATCTTTGACAATATCCTCACCAGTTGCTGCATCTTGGACTAAGCCACCGTTAAAAGTGATGACGTAGTCACCTGCTTCTGTAAGATTGAGTTCTTCTAAAATTGCTTGAACACCGGAAATGGGGCGACCAGTAGCAATAACAATTTTAACGCCTGCTTTCTTTGCTTCTTGGATTGCTGAGTGTACTTCAGCTGTAATTTGGTGTTGACTATTTAGTAGTGTACCATCAATATCGATGGCGACAAGTTTAATGCTCATTTGATTCTCCAATTATAAAATGATCGTTATGTATGTGGCTGTTAAAATCAGCTATTTGAGGTGCGAAAATTCCTGTTTCTTCTAACATTTCTTTTGGGAAATAGAAGCGACTATCGCCATGGATTGTGCCTGATAAGGAATGGACAATTGGTGATAGAGAGGATAGTTCTACCAAGGTTTCATCTTTGCGATAAATCTCAATTTGAGTCCGTTTCTTTTCTGCATTCGGTCGGTAAATATCATACGGCAAATCAAAGTTGTGGTGAATAGCAGTATAGTATTCTGGAACGAATCCGACGTCTGCGACCAGGCTACGCAGGCGGTCCAAAGCTTCCTCTTCTTCGGCCTTGAAAGTGATGGATTTGAGCACTTTCCTATTGATATAGCGCTGGGCTAAGTCAGATAATATACGATCTGGTCCATCTATCCATGATTGAAAGTAAGTATTCATAACTCCATCATCAAGACTGAGGTAGTCGGTTAGACGGATACGATGCTCAAAAAAGGGTAATAGCCGAGGTGAAGTTCGTGCAAAAAACTCCTGTTCACTAGTATATAGTAGTTTGGCACGATTGAGTAAATTCTGCAATAGGACTTCCATAGAGCGGCTTGCTGGATGAAAATAGACTTGCATGTACATTTGGTAGCGGCTGAGAACGTAGTCTTCTACTGCATGCATACCAGATTCTTTGAAGGCAATTCCATTTTCTGTCGGGCGAATGACACGTAATATTCTAGTTAGGTCAAATTCACCATAGTTCGCACCTGTGAAGTAGGAATCTCGTAATAGATAATCCATCCGGTCAACATCAATCTGGCTCGAAATGAGTTGAACGACCTGTTTATTTGGATAGGTGTGTTTGATAACACTAGCAACCTTGTCTGGAAACTCAGGTGAAACTTGTTTCAACAGAGCATTGATTTCCGTTTCTGGACTAGTAATAATAGCACAGGTCATTTCCTCATGGTCTGTATCAAATAGACGCTCGAAAGTATGAGAATAGGCTCCGTGTCCGACATCATGGAGTAGCGCAGCAACCATGGTCAGTAGGGACTCATTTGTATCCCAGATTTGTGGATACTTGTCTTCAAATTTTTGAGTAATCCGTCTGGCGATTTCGTAGGCGCCAAGGCAGTGCGAAAAGCGACTATGCTCGCCACCATGGAAGGTATAGGAAGTAGTCCCTAGTTGCTTGATGCGGCGTAGTCGCTGAAATTCTTTTGTATTGATAAGTTTATAAATCAGCTCATGATCAACATGTACATAGTTATGAACTGGATCGCGAAATACTTTTTCTATCATAGTTTCATTATAACAAAAAAGGGAGATAAATTCCTGATTTTTCTAAAACACAAGGATATTGCTATGTACCAAATAGAATCTTTTGGTATAATGAAGAGATGAATAATCAAATTATCTTATTAACTATTCAGGTCTTTATTGTAGCCCTAATTCTTTGGATGCTTTACACAATTCTATCCTATGCTAAAAAGCACGATATTTCTCTAAAAGAGAAATTTTGGACAGGATTTGGTATAGGTTATGTTACTGATTTGCTAGACACCTTGGGGATTGGAACCTTTGCAACGACAACCACTATGTTTAAACTGACAAAGTTGGTGGAAGACGATCGTAAAATTCCTGCGACCATGACAACGGCGCACATCATACCAGTCTTAGTAGAGGCGCTATTGTTTATTACGATAGTTGAGGTTGATATGGTCACTCTGATTGCTATGGCAGCAGCGGCATTCACGGGTGCCTTTGTTGGTGCCAAGGTAACTCAAAAATGGGATACAAAGAAAGTTCAACGAATTCTTGGGATTTTACTAATTATTGCAGCCTGTTTCATGGTCTATCGCATGATTACTAACCCTGGCGCAGATCTTACTAATGAAGTAAAGGGCTTAACTGGTTGGAAACTGGCTGTTGGTATTGCCTTTGATTTTATGGTGGGGATGCTGATGAGTATGGGACTGGGTAACTATGCTCCTGAGTTAATTTTCTTCTCCTTGATGGGGATCAGTCCTGCGGTCGCTCTTCCAGTTATGATGCTGAACGCTGCGATGATCATGACTGCTGGTGCCAAGCAGTTTATCCAATCAGGACGAGTAAACTGGCCAGGAGTTCCAGGAATCATTGTCGGTGGGGTGCTAGGTGTTTTGACAGCCGCTTTCTTCCTATCAAATTTGGATATTAATAATTTGAAAATTTTAGTTGTCTTCGTTGCAGCGTATACAGGCTTTACTCTGCTTCGTTCATCCTTTGTTACTAGGATTAAAAAATAGTAGGAGGAACTATGGATATTCATTTACGAAATGAAATTGATCTGGACGGGCAGATTGAGGTAGTGGATCAGCAATTTCAAGTGGAAGTTAAGGAAAAAGATGGGAATCTCTATCTCATTTATAGTAACGATGAAGCTGAAAAAGTTGTCATAAAATGTGACGAAGAAGAGTTAGTGATGACACGTTTTTCCACTCCGAAGTCTATTATGCGATTCATTTCTGGTAAAGAAGCTATTGTGACCATTCCTACACCGTTAGGAATCCAGCATTTTGTGACCGATACAAAACGTTACCAATTAAACCGTTCGGATCAAAGTGTCCAGTTGCAATATGAATTAAAGGGATTGGAGAACCAGCAGCTTTTTGCTTCCTATAATTTGGAAATCTCGTGGAAATAATCTCTTATTTCCAGAAAAATATTCTTGAATTTCTCGGGATTTTTGATATAATAGTTAACAAATCGAGGGAGTAGCTAGCGGAAAATTCCGTGATATTGTCGTCAATCCGACTTGTTTCCGGCAATATATTAAATAGCGAGACTTGTTTTAGAACCTGTCTTCGCAAGTAAGGTATTTTTAGATAAGAGATAGTTTTTTGTCTATCAAGGCAGTTTTTTGAAGGAATACTGACTGTATTTCTAAAAAAACTAATACTCAATGAAAATCAAAGTCAGGCTAGGCGATGCCGATGCGGATTGAACTAAGGTTCATCAATTCAAGTCAACAACGCCTGAGTTTGATTTTCGAAGAGTATAAAGATGAGTGACAGAAAACTAGCCCTAGATAGAAGTGCCGAGCTGTGAAGAGAGGTTCTCATTAAACAGGTCTCTTTTTTATTTGTTAGGTAAAAAAGGGACCGAGAAGGAGAAGGAAATTGTCAAAAGAACAAAAACGCGATTTGTTTTATACACAGAGCGAAGAGCAAGTATTGTCAAGCATGGGGTCTTCTTTGGACGGTTTGTCTAGTGATGAGGCAAGCAAACGTCTAGCAGACTACGGTCGTAACGAATTGGATGAGGGTGAAAAACGCACACTCTTAGCTAAATTCTTGGATCAGTTCAAAGACTTGATGATTATTATTTTGATTGCAGCAGCAATCTTGACGGTGATTACAGAAGGTTCACACGGTTTGACAGATGCCATTATCATCTTGGCCGTGGTTATCTTGAACGCTGCCTTTGGTGTTTATCAAGAGGGTCAAGCTGAGGCAGCCATTGAGGCGCTAAAAAACATGTCAAGCCCAGTTGCGCGTGCGCTTCGTGACAATCATGTAGTCGAAGTTGATTCTAAAGACTTGGTACCAGGTGACATCGTCTTGCTTGAAGCAGGTGATGTTGTCCCTGCTGATATGCGTTTGTTGGAAGCTAACTCCCTCAAAATCGAAGAAGCTGCTCTTACAGGTGAGTCTGTACCAGTTGATAAAGATTTGTCAGCAGTTTTGGCTGAAGATGCACCGATTGGTGACCGTGTCAACATGGCCTACCAGAACTCAAACGTTACTTACGGCCGTGGTCTTGGTGTGGTTACAAATACAGGTATGTACACAGAGGTTGGGCACATCGCTGGCATGCTTGCTAATGCTGACGAGACTGATACACCATTGAAACAAAACTTGCACCAGTTATCAAAAGTCTTGACATACGCAGTTCTTGTCATTGCAGCGGTAACGATGGCTGTTTCAGTCTTCGTACGTGGAGAAGGTATCTTGCCTGCTCTTATGACTTCTGTAGCTCTTGCGGTTGCTGCCATTCCAGAAGGTTTGCCAGCTATTGTAACGGTTGTCCTTTCACTTGGTACTCAAGTATTGGCTAAGCGTAATTCTATCATCCGTAAGTTGCCTGCTGTTGAGACTCTTGGTTCAACAGAAATCATAGCTTCAGATAAAACTGGTACTTTGACTATGAACCAGATGACTGTTGAAAAAGTCTATACAAACGGTCAATTGGTGGATGCTAAAGAAGCTTTGGATGCAAGCAATACAACGCTTCGTGTTATGAACTTTGCCAATGATACAAAAGTTGACCCAACTGGTAAATTGATCGGTGACCCAACGGAAACGGCACTTGTTCAATTTGGTTTGGATCAAAACTTTGACGTTCGTGAAGTCTTGGTATCTGAGCCTCGTGTGGCTGAATTGCCATTTGACTCAACACGTAAATTGATGTCAACTGTTCACCAACAAGCTGCTGGAAACTTCTTTGTAGCTGTTAAAGGTGCCCCAGACCAATTGCTCAAACGTGTAACGCAAATTGAAGAAAACGGTACAATCCGTCCGATTACCGATGCGGATAAACAAGCCATTCTTGCCACTAACAAGGACTTGGCTAAACAAGCCCTTCGTGTCTTGATGATGGCATACAAGTATGTTGATGCTATTCCTGAATTGGAATCTGACGTTGTTGAAAATGATCTTGTCTTCTCAGGTTTGGTAGGTATGATTGACCCTGAGCGTCCTGAAGCAGCGGAAGCAGTTCGTGTTGCTAAGGAAGCGGGTATCCGTCCAATCATGATTACGGGTGACCACCAAGATACTGCTGAGGCGATTGCCAAACGTCTTGGTATCATCGATGAAAATGACACCGAAGACCATGTCTTCACTGGTGCAGAACTCAATGAATTGACAGATGAAGAGTTCCAAAAAGTCTTCAAGCAATATTCTGTATACGCTCGTGTATCTCCAGAACATAAGGTTCGTATCGTTAAGGCTTGGCAAAATGATGGTAAGGTTGTTGCTATGACTGGTGACGGTGTTAACGATGCGCCATCACTTAAGACTGCCGACATCGGTATCGGTATGGGGATTACAGGTACGGAAGTTTCGAAAGGTGCTTCTGATATGGTCCTTGCAGATGATAACTTTGCAACTATCATTGTGGCGGTGGAAGAAGGACGTAAGGTCTTCTCAAACATCCAAAAAACCATCCAGTATCTCTTGTCAGCTAACACTGCTGAGGTATTGTGTATCTTCCTTGCAACCCTCTTCGGTTGGGACGTGTTGGAGCCAGTTCATCTTCTTTGGATCAACTTGGTAACAGATACTCTTCCAGCGATTGCCCTTGGTGTTGAACCTGCTGAACCAGGTATTATGACACACAAACCTCGTGGACGCAATTCAAGCTTTTTCTCAGGTGGTGTCTTGAGTTCGATTATCTATCAAGGTATCCTACAGACCGCTTTGGTATTGGGTGTCTATGGATTTGCCCTGCTTTACCCAGAACACAGCATTTATGAAGAAATCCATGCAGATGCTTTGACAATGGCTTACGTGACATTAGGTTTGATCCAACTGGTTCATGCATACAATGTTAAGTCTGTTTATCAGTCCGTTTTCACAGTTGGTTTGTTCAAAAATAAACTCTTCAACTGGTCAATTCCATTTGCTTTCCTTTTGTTAATGGCGACAATCGTTGTTCCAGGATTTAGCAATTTCTTCCATGTATCCGTTCTCTCTCCAACCCAGTGGTTGGTAACCATTATTGGTTCAGGCCTCATGGTTGTCGTTGTAGAAATTGTTAAATTTGTTCAACGTAAGTTGGGATTGGATGAAAAAGCTATCTAATATAGTTATTCAGCTTATCTTTTATTACTTCGTTAACTCGCCTTGGGAGTGGGAAAGAACTCAACTAGTCAAAAACATACTAAGATTAGTAGTGAGGAAATCTCCGACGGGAGAGAGTAGT